>NZ_CP060720.1:2416666-3020833 GCF_014397115.1 Vagococcus carniphilus | reverse complement strand
CCATCGCTCAACGGATAAAAGCTACCCTGGGGATAACAGGCTTATCTCCCCCAAGAGTTCACATCGACGGGGAGGTTTGGCACCTCGATGTCGGCTCGTCGCATCCTGGGGCTGTAGTCGGTCCCAAGGGTTGGGCTGTTCGCCCATTAAAGCGGCACGCGAGCTGGGTTCAGAACGTCGTGAGACAGTTCGGTCCCTATCCGTCGCGGGCGTTGGAAATTTGAGAGGAGCTGTCCTTAGTACGAGAGGACCGGGATGGACATACCTCTGGTGTACCAGTTGTTCTGCCAAGGGCATTGCTGGGTAGCTATGTATGGACGGGATAAACGCTGAAAGCATCTAAGCGTGAAGCCCCCCTCAAGATGAGATTTCCCATTTCTTTAAGAAAGTAAGACCCCTGAAAGATGATCAGGTAGATAGGCTAGGAGTGGAAGTGCAGCGATGTACGGAGCGGACTAGTACTAATCGGTCGAGGACTTAACCAAAATATCGGTGACAATGTTGAATATAACTAAAACATCCAGTTTTGAGTGAATAATCACTCAATATAATATAACGCACGTAAGTGTGGTGACGATGGCAAGAAGGATACACCTGTTCCCATGCCGAACACAGAAGTTAAGCTTCTTAGCGCCGAGGGTAGTGAAGGGTTTCCCTTTGTGAGAGTAGGACGTCGCCATGCTATTTGCGTTTTTATTTGGAGGTTTAGCTCAGCTGGGAGAGCACCTGCCTTACAAGCAGGGGGTCAGCGGTTCGATCCCGTTAACCTCCATTTTAAAAAGACTCGTTAGCTCAGTTGGTAGAGCATCTGACTTTTAATCAGAGGGTCACTGGTTCGAGCCCAGTACGGGTCATTTTTTTTATGCATAAACATGCGCCGGCTTAGCTCAGTTGGTAGAGCATCTGATTTGTAATCAGAGGGTCGAGGGTTCAAGTCCTTTAGCCGGCACTTCTTTAAGCGGAAGTAGTTCAGTGGTAGAACATCACCTTGCCAAGGTGGGGGTCGCGGGTTCGAACCCCGTCTTCCGCTCTTTTAAGTTTCAGCCGGGGTGGCGGAACTGGCAGACGCACAGGACTTAAAATCCTGCGGAGAGTGATCTCCGTACCGGTTCGATTCCGGTCCTCGGCATTGTTATATATATTTAAAGTCAGTGATGGCTTTTTTTTTTGGTTTATTTTTTGAAATCTTTTTAATGTATTATTTGGCCATCTTTTTGTATAATTAAGGTCAGAGATAGTCAATTGATAATTAAGGTGGTGTTTTACTTGGATAATCGTAATATGTCAGATATTATCGAAACTTATTTAAAAGAAATTTTAGAAATAAATCAAGAAATTGAAATTAGGCGATCTGAAATGGCTAATCTTTTTGATTGTGTTCCTTCTCAAATAAATTATGTTATAAAAACACGTTTTACTGTTCCACAGGGATATAAAGTTGAGAGTAAACGAGGCGGAGGCGGCTATATTCGAATTATAAAAATTGATTTTTTAAAACATGGGAATTATTTAATGCATTTAGCTGATTCTGTGGGTTCTGAATTGACAGAAAGTGAAGCTTTTGCTATGTTGAAACAACTATATGTGAGCGAGGTTATTAATTTAAGAGAAAAAGAACTACTCGCTACATTATTAAGTAACAAACCACTTTTAAGCATTTCGGACAATAATTCGTTAAGAGCGCATATGATGCTTGAGTTGTTAGAACGATTAGCTTATGAAGAGAAGGAGTGAGGGTATGAGTGAATTATTTACAGAAAAAGCAAAAATTGCTTTAGAATATGCTCAAAATGAGGCCAAGTATTTTAGACAAGACTCTGTTGCTACTGAACATTTATTATTAGGCCTAATTAAAGAAGATAAGGGGATTGCTGGAAAGGCTCTTCGTCAAATGGATTTAACGGACCAACAAGTTTTTGAGGAAGTTGAGCAAATTATCCAATACGGTAAGAAAACTAAAAAGAAGGATGGTTTATTACCTTATTCACCTAGAGCAAAACAAGTTTTATCTTTTGCTAGTATGGAAGCTAAACATGTTGGAGCTCCTAGTGTTGGTACTGAACATATTCTATTAGCTTTAATTAAAGATGAAGAAATATTAGGTACTCGTGTTTTAACTAATTTAGATGTTAATTTGAATAAATTGCGCCAATTAATTTTTAAGAAAATTGGGCTAGTTGAGAATACTGGAAAACAAAATCAAAGAAAACAACCGATGGGCTCAGGAAATAGAACGGCTCCTGAGGAAGGAACCCCAACATTAGATTCTTTAGCCAGAGATTTAACGCAATCAGCGAGAGATAATCGTTTGGATCCTTTAGTAGGACGTGATAAAGAGGTTCAACGTCTGATTCAAATTTTAAGTCGTCGTACGAAAAATAATCCAGTTTTAGTTGGTGAGCCTGGTGTTGGTAAAACCGCTATTGCAGAAGGATTAGCACAGCGTATTGTTGAAGGGCGAGTACCTAAAGAAATGCTGTCTAAACGTTTGATGATGCTTGATATGGGGCTGTTGTTGCAGGTACTAAGTATCGTGGTGAGTTTGAGGACCGAATGAAAAAAGTAGTGGATGAAATTTATCGTGATGGAGAGGTAATTCTCTTTATTGATGAGTTACATACGTTAATTGGTGCTGGTGGAGCTGAAGGAGCTATTGATGCTTCTAATATTTTAAAACCTGCTTTAGCACGTGGAGAACTTCAAACAATTGGAGCTACTACTTTAGACGAGTATCAAAAATATATTGAAAAAGATTCTGCTTTAGAACGACGTTTTGCTAAAATTCAAGTAGACGAACCAACTGTAGAAGAGGCTGAAGAAATTTTATTAGGTCTTAGAAAACGTTATGAAGATCACCATAAAGTAAAAATTACAGATGAAGCTGTTTTTGCAGCAGTTAATTTAGCTACTAGATACATTAGTGATCGTCAATTACCTGATAAAGCAATTGATTTGATTGATGAGTCCGCTGCTAGAGCAAGGCTTGAAGTGGCTAATACACGCTCACCAATTGCTATTCAACAGGAAAAAATTGCTAAGATTAAAGAAGATAAAGAAGCAGCTATTTTAGCCCAAGATTTTGAAATCGCAGCAAGTATTCGTAAAAAAGAGAAACGAGCTCTGAAAAAATTAGATCAATTAATTGAAGAAGAGAAAAATAGTGATAAAGAATATGAAACTTCAGTGTCTGAAGAAGCAATCGTATCAGTTGTTGCTCAGTGGACAGGTATTCCGTTAGAACAGCTTGAGAAAAAAGAATCTGAACGTTTATTAGAACTTGAAAAAGTTCTTCATGAACGTGTAGTCGGACAAGACGAAGCTGTAGAATCTGTTTCACGTGCGATTCGTCGTGCGAGAAGTGGTCTGAAAGATCCAAATCGACCAATTGGTTCCTTTATGTTTTTAGGCCCTACAGGTGTGGGTAAAACAGAATTAGCTAAGACATTAGCTTCTGTTATGTTTGGTTCTGAAGATGCCTTGATTCGCGTGGATATGTCTGAGTTTATGGAAAAACATAGTACAAGCCGTTTGGTAGGTTCTCCTCCAGGTTATGTTGGTTATGATGAGGGTGGACAATTAACAGAACGAATTCGCCAAAAACCTTACTCAGTTATTTTACTTGATGAGGTTGAAAAAGCTCATCCAGATGTCTTCAATATTTTACTTCAAGTCTTAGATGATGGTCATTTAACTGATTCGAAAGGTCGTAAGGTTGATTTTAAAAATACGATTTTAATTATGACATCAAATATTGGAGCAACAGCTCTTAGGGATGAAAAAACAGTTGGTTTTGGGTCAACTGGTGGAGAAAAAGACTACAAGGCGATGAAATCTCGTATCTTAGAAGAATTGAAGAAGAGTTTCCGTCCAGAGTTCTTAAACCGTGTGGATGAATTGTTAGTCTTCCATTCACTATCTCAAACAGAGTTAAATAGTATTGTTAAAATTATGAGTCAGTCGATAGTTGAGAGATTAAAAGAACAAAAAGTATCATTAAAATTAACTCCTGCAGCTATTGAGGTTATTAGTAAAGAAGGATTTGATCCAGAATATGGTGCAAGACCAATTAGACGTGCTCTTCAAAAAGAAATAGAAGATCGTTTAAGCGAATTATTGTTATCTGGAGAAATTGTTCCAGGTAGTAAAGTAGTAGTTGGCGCTAAAAAAGGTAAGATTCAAGTGAAAGTGACAGAAAATAAACAATTGCAAAAAGTGTAACAAAGTAAAGCGTTAGTTTCATAACTAGCGCTTTTTTCTTTGTGATGACATTGTCAATCTTGAGTTAATTGTGGTAGGATAACTTTGATTACTCGAAGAAGGAGATAGAAAATGATAGAGATTACAGCAACAGTTGAGTCGTTTGAACAAGCTCAACAATTATTAAACTTAGATATTGATTATTTATATTTTGGAGATAGTTCTTTTGGCTTACGACTGCCTAAGCATTTTAGTAGAGAGGAAATCAAAGAATTAGTACAATTGACTCATGCGAAAGGAAAAAAAGTACGGATAGCAGTTAATGCCATGATGCATCCGGAAAAAATGTTGTTACTTCCAGACTATCTTCATTTCTTAGAAGAGCTTAAGGTAGATGAGATTGTTGTAGGGGACACAGGAGTTATTCATGTGCTCCGACGAGATAATTATCAATTACCTTTCATTTATGATGCAGCAACAATGGTGACAAGTTCACGTCAAATTAATTTTTGGGGTGATAGAGGAGCTATTGGAGCAGTATTAGCTCGCGAAATTCCCTATTTAGAATTAGTGGATTTAGCTAAAAATCTAAATATATTTGGCGAAATGCTTGTTTACGGGGCAACTTGTATTCATCAATCAAAACGTCCATTGGTTCAAAATTACTTTAATTTTACAAAAATTGATGAAAAAGTAGATAAAGAACGCAATTTATTTATTTCTGAGCCAAAAGATGAAGAAACTCATTATTCAATTTATGAAGATGAACATGGGACTCATATTTTTGCGACAAATGATGTTGATTTAATGCTTGAGTTAAAAGAATTGGAAACGATTGGGTTAACTCACTGGAAGTTAGATGGTATTTATACTCCAGGACAAAGTTATGTAGATATTGTTTCTTTATTTATTCAAGCAAAAGAGTTAATTTTAGCAGATAAATGGACGGCTGAAGCAGCTGAAAAATTGAATGAACAAGTGAAGAGTTTACATCCCGAAGAACGTAGCTTAGATACTGGTTTTTATTATTTAAATCCGGATGATATTAGATAAGAGGAGTAAGAAGTAATGACAACAAAAACATTAAAACGACCCGAGGTTTTAGCGCCAGCGGGAACATTAGAAAAATTAAAAACAGCTATCAGCTATGGTGCTGATGCGGTTTATATTGGTGGAAATGCCTATGGACTAAGAAGTCGTGCGGGTAACTTTACTTATGAAGATATGGCTGAAGGTGTTGCCTTTGCTAAAAAATACAATGCCAAAATTTATGTGGCGGCTAATATGGTAACTCATGAATTTGATGCAAAAGGCGCAGGTGAATTTTTTAGAGAATTACGTGATGTCGGGATTAATGCGGTGATTGTTTCTGATCCAGCATTGATTGAAATCTGCATTACTGAAGCTCCTGGCTTAGCAGTTCATTTATCAACGCAATCTTCAGCTACTAATTTTGAAACACTTGAATTTTGGAAGAATGAAGGATTAGAACGTGTGGTTTTAGGTCGTGAAGTGTCAATGGAAGAAGTTAAAACGATTCGTGAAAATACTGATGTGGAAATTGAAGCTTTTATCCACGGAGCCATGTGTATTTCTTATTCAGGTAGATGTACGCTATCTAACCATATGTCACACCGTGATGCGAACCGTGGTGGATGCTCTCAATCTTGTCGTTGGAAATATGATTTATTTGAGATGACACTTGATAAAGAGCGTCAGTCTTTAATTGATTCAGGCGAAGTGGAAGAACCTTTTTCAATGAGTGCTGTGGATATGTCAATGATTGAACATATTCCTGACTTAATTCAAAATGGTGTGGACAGCTTAAAAATAGAAGGACGTATGAAATCAATTCACTATGTTTCAACTGTTTCTAATGTATATAAAAAAGCTGTAGATAGTTACATGGAAGATCCAGAAAATTATGTGTGTAAACAAGAGTGGATTGATGAACTTTGGAAAGTAGCGCAGCGCGAGTTGGCGACTGGTTTTTATTATCAAACACCAACAGATGAGGAACAATTATTTGGTAAACGCCGTAAGATTCCTGTCTTTAAATTTATTGGTGAAGTTCTGTCATATGATGAAACAACTAAAATAGCAACGATTAGACAAAGAAATCACTTTAGAGTGAATGATGAAATTGAATTTTATGGTCCTGGATTTACTCATTCTCATCAAACGATTAAAGAAATGTGGAATGAATTGGATGAACCAATTGAAAAAGCGCCAAATGCGATGATGATTGTAAAAATGCCAGTTGAGCATCCAGTAAAACCAGGAGACATGATTAGAAAACGAAAGTAAGGGTGATAAAGCGATGGAAACATTTGATTATATTGTAATTGGTGGCGGTAGTGGCGGTATTGCTTCAGCAAATCGTGCGGGTATGCGTGGAGCAAAAGTGTTATTAATTGAGGGAAATCATATCGGTGGGACATGTGTTAACGTTGGTTGTGTCCCTAAAAAAGTCATGTGGTCAGCGTCTGAAATGAATAGCATGATGTTAAAACAAGCAAAAGATTACGGATTTAATGTAACCATTGAAGATTTTGATTTTTCTCATCTAGTGAGTAACAGACAAGCCTATATCGAACGTCTTCATGGGTTGTATATGAAAGGCTTAGCTAATAATGGTGTGACAGTAGTGAATGGTTATGCTAAATTTGTTGCTAAACAAACAGTAGAAGTGAATGGTGAGAAATATCATGCACCTCATGTGTTAATTGCAACAGGTGGAAAAATTGTGAGACCAAATATCCCTGGTTCTGAATACGGTATTGACTCTAATGGGTTCTTTGAAATAACTGAATTACCAAAATCAGTTGCAGTAGTTGGAGCAGGATATATTGCGGTTGAAATAGCAGGTGTATTAAATGGTTTAGGAGTAGAGACTCATTTAGCTTACCGTAAAGAAACAGTTTTACGTGAGTTTGATGAGTTAGTTATTTCAGGCTTAACTGAAAGCTATAACCAACAAGGAATCCATCTACATGCTCATTCAGTTCCAAAAGAAGTCCAAAAGGAAGAAGAAGGGTATCGTTTAGTTTTTGAAAACGGTCAGTCTCTTTTGGTAGGAGAAATTATTTGGGCGATTGGTCGTAAACCCAATCTAGATCATATCGGTCTTGAACATACAAATGTGACTGTTAATGAACAAGGTGCTATTCAAGTTGATGCGTATCAAAATACGACTCAAGAAGGTATTTATGCTGTGGGAGATGTGATAGATAAAGTTAATTTAACGCCTGTTGCCATTGCTGCAGGTCGTCGTCTATCAGAGAGGTTATTTAATGGAAAAACTAATGCACGTTTAGATTATGAAACAATCCCAACAGTTGTCTTTTCTCATCCAACAATAGGGACAGTTGGTTTGACAGAAAAAGAAGCTCGTGTGAAATATAGCGGTGAAACAATCAAGATATATACATCTAGTTTCACTCCTATGCAATATGCTATAACTGACTTCAAGGAAAAATGCCATATGAAACTAGTTTGTGTAGGAGAGAACGAAAAAATTGTTGGTCTTCATGGAATTGGTCTAGGTATTGATGAAATGCTTCAAGGCTTTGCAGTTGCTATTAAGATGGGGGCAACGAAAGAAGATTTTGATAATACAGTAGCAATTCATCCAACTGGTGCAGAGGAATTTGTAACAATGAGATAAAAAAATATTTCTAAAATGTAAGGATTATCATTTAATAGACATTCAAAATATTCTTTGAATGTCTATTTTATATGGGGTATAATAAGAATGATTTAATGAAAATAAATAAGGAGGAAAAATAACATGGATTTATTAACTTTGGCAAGATTCCAGTTTGGAATGACTACAGTCTTTCACTTTTTCTTTGTGCCAATGACTATCGGTATGGCATTTGCAGTAGCAATTTTAGAAACATTATATGTTGTGAAAAAAGATAAAATGTATAAAGACATGGCAAAATTCTGGGGAAATATTTTCCTATTAGGATTTGCGGTAGGTGTAGTAACAGGGATTATCCAAGAGTTCCAGTTTGGTATGAACTGGTCTGAATATTCTCGTTTTATGGGGGATATCTTCGGAGCACCTCTTGCGGTAGAAGCTTTACTAGCATTCTTCTTGGAATCAACATTTATCGGTTTATGGATTTTTGGTTGGGATAAGTTTAGCGAGAAGTTGCACTTATTATTTATTTGGTTAGTTTCTTTAGGAACAACATTGTCAGCTTTATGGATTTTAGCTGCTAACTCATTCATGCAAAACCCAGTTGCGTATCAAATTAATGAAGCAACAAACCGAGCAGAATTAACAAGTTTTACAGGATTACTTAAAAATCATCAATTATGGTTAGAGTTTCCACACGTTATCTTTGGAGCAGTTGTAACAGCAGGTTTTGTTATTGCAGGTTGTTCAGCTTGGAAGTTAATGAAAAAACAAGACACAGCATTCTTTAAAAAATCAATTAAATTTGGTTTGATTTTAGGATTAGTTGGTTCTGTTTTAACAATTGGAGCAGGTCATAGACAAATGACAATCATGGCTGATGATCATCCAATGAAATTTGCAGCAATGGAAGGTATTTATGAAGATACAAAAGGTGATAGTGCTCCTTGGAACATTATTGCAGGTATCGATACTAAAAATCAAAAAACAGATTGGGAAATTGCAATTCCTTCTATGTTAAGTATTTTAGGTGGTAAAGAAAGTTACAAAGGAATGGACGCAGTTAATGCAGATCTTCATAAAGAATATGATGAAAAATTCGGTGAAGAGATGAATTACTACTTACCAGTTAAAACAATGTTTTGGAATTTCCGTTTCATGGCAGGCTTTGGAACATTGATGGCTTTAATGGCAGTTGTTGGTTTATTCTTACTTAAGAATGACCGTTTAGAAAAAATGAAATGGTTATTGATGCTATTTACAGCAGGTATTTTCTTCCCATTTATTTCTAATTCAACTGGTTGGATTATTACTGAGATGGGACGTGCGCCTTGGACTGTTTATGGTTTATTCACGATTGCAGACAGTGTGTCTCCAAGTGTGACAAAAGGTTCATTAATCTTTAGTAACATTGTGTACTTCTTATTATTCTTATTCTTAGGTGGAGTAATGATTATGTATGCAAAACGTTCTCTTAAAAAAGGACCTTATTATGTTAGCCCATCTGAAGCTAAAAAAGAAGCAATAGACCCATTTTCAAAGGAGGCCTTCTAATATGAGTAACTTACAATTATTATGGTTCCTTTTAAGTGCAGTATTATTTACTGGATTCTTTTTCTTAGAAGGATTTGACTTTGGTGTTGGTATGTCAGTGAAGCTATTAGCTAAGAATAAACGTGAACGTGACCAAGTGATTCATACAATCGAACCTGTCTGGGAAACAAACCAAGTATGGTTAATTACAGCAGGTGGAGCTATGTTTGCTTCATTCCCTGAATGGTACGCGTCATTATTTAGTGGCTTTTACAACTTTTTATTACTTGTTTTAGTTGGATTGATTATCCGCGGGGTATCTTTCAAATTTAGATCAAGTGCAGAAAATTCAAGAGAAAGAAATGTTTGGGAATGGACTATGTTCTTAGGAAGTGTCCTAGCAACTTTCTTCTTAGGTATGATGTTTGTTGACTTAGTTCGTGGTATGCCACTTGATGCGTCTAAAAACGTAATGAATGCAAGTTTTACTGATTATGTTAACTTATATTCTATCGTTGGTGGTGTGGCTGTGACATTGATTTCTTATTTACATGGCTTAAACTACTTACGTCTTAAAACAGATGGAAAAATTAGAGAACGTGCTAATGCACAAGCTAAAAAACTTTACCCAGTATTGTTTGCAGGTTTAGTAGCATTTGCTATTCTTTCATTTATTGATACAGATTTCTTCAAAGAAAGAATGATGTCATCATTAATCATCTTGGTCTTAATTGTTGTCTTTGCAGCAATGGCTGCTTATGGTAGCTATAAAGATAAAGAAGGATTTTCATTTATTTCAACAGGTTTAGTATTTGCAGGAGTTGTTGCCTTCCTTTTCAACGGATTATTCCCACGAGTGATGGTAGCAAAAGATGCAGAATTCCACTTGTTAATTGAAAATGCTTCAAGTACACCTTACACTTTAAAAGTAATGACAATTGTAACGCTTATCTTGCTACCAATTGTTTTACTTTACACAGCTTGGAGTTATAAAAAATTCTCAAAACGTGTATCTGTAGATGTACTTGATAGATATTAATAGATAAGGAGACTCCTAATTTGATTGATAAGAATTTATTTCGCATCGATAAAACTAGGCCAGTCTTAATAGGGCTTGCAGGACTTGGTGTTCTGCAAGCCTTATTGATTATTGGACAAGCCTATTTTTTATCAAAAGCAATTAGCGCTCTATGGAATGGTAGTAGTGTTGCCTCTCAAACAACAGAGATGGGCATCTTTTTTATTTGTTTCTTATTGAGACAAGTTCTCAATTTCTTAAGAGACCGTTATTTAGATAGTTATGCTTACGAGCAATCGAAGGTTGTTAGACAACAGTTATTAGATAAAGTATTTCGCCTAGGACCAAACTTTGTTCAAAAAGAAGGAACAGGCAATATGGTAACAATGGCAATCGAAGGAATTGCTCAAATTGAAAATTATTTAACTTTAATCTTACCTAAAATTACCAATATGATGGTGATTCCATGGGTAATATTGATTTTTGTTTTTACTCAAGACATTAGATCCGGAATTATTTTATTACTCGTTTTTCCAATAATTATTTTATTTATGATTATTTTAGGATATGCCGCTAGAGCCAAAGCTGACCGTCAGTACGAAGGCTATCAATTATTAAGTAATCACTTTTTAGATTCATTAAGAGGACTTGAAACCCTTAATTTTTTAGGGTTAAGTAAAAAATACGAAAAAAATGTATATGGCATCAGTGAGGATTATCGAAAAGCAACAATGAGTACGTTAAAAATTGCGATACTCTCAACATTTGCTTTGGATTTTTTCACCACGTTATCAGTGGCGATTGTAGCTGTCTTTTTAGGGTTTAAATTAATGAATGGAGAGATGATGTTATTTCCTGCATTAACCACATTGATTTTAGCACCGGATTTCTTTTTACCTTTAAGAGATTTTTCAAGTGACTATCATGCGACTCTAGATGGTGGAAACACACTGAAGTCAATCTTTAATATATTAGATAAAAAAGAGTTTGAAGAACAAGAAAACTTATCTTTAGACGCATGGTCTGAAGCTGATTCTTTAACTTTAACAGGATTAACATTGAAGTATGATGAAGAAGCGACGGAAAAGACATTAGAAGATATCAATTTTTCTTGGAAAGGATACGGAAAAATTGGCGTAGTGGGACTGTCTGGTTCAGGTAAATCAACTTTAATTAAACTACTAGGTGGTTTTTTAGAAGCAGAAGAACCAAGTATTCGAGTAAATAGTCAATTAACTAATCATTTAAGATTAAAGAGTTGGCAAGATCAATTATTATATGTTCCTCAAGACCCATATATTTTTCATGCGTCTTTAAAGGATAATATTCGTTTTTATCAACCACAGGCTAGTGAAAGAGACATATTGATTGCAGTAGAGCGAGCTGGACTGTTAGAGGTTGTTAAAGACTTACCAGAAGGATTAGAGACGATTATCGGTGAGGGAGCTCATGCGTTAAGTGGTGGACAATTACAACGTGTTGCTATTGCCCGTGCTTTTTTAGATAATAATCGCCAAATTCTTTTATTTGATGAACCAACTGCCCACTTGGATGTGGAAACAGAAGCAGAATTAAAAAGTACCATGTTACCATTATTTGAGAATCATTTAGTCTTTTTTGCCACACATCGACTTCATTGGATGAAAGAGATGGATTATATCTTGGTGATGAAAGATGGCCAAATTGTTGAGCAAGGAACTTATACAGAATTACGTCAGAAAAAAGGTGCTTATCATGAATTTGTTGAGCAACTGAAAGGGGAGTAATATGAAAAAGAATTATTTATTACTTTCAAAAGAAGATAACTGGGTAAGACCATTTTTTAAGAAATATAAATGGTTACTAGCCTTAGTTTTATTTTTAGGTTTTTTAACTTTCTTTGCAGCATCAGCTTTGATGTTTACGTCAGGATACTTGATTAGTAAGTCAGCAGCTAGACCAGAAAATATCTTAATGGTTTATGTTCCAATTGTTTTGACTCGCGCTTTTGGGATTGCTAGACCTACATTACGTTATGTAGAGCGTTTAGGAAGTCATAATTGGGTTTTAAAAATGACTTCAGACATTCGTTTGAAATTATATCAAGCGATGGAAACTAGAGCGGTTAAGTCAAAATCAGAATACCAAACAGGTAATATTTTAGGAATTTTAGCAGAAGATGTAGAGCATATTCAAAACCTCTATTTGAGAACTATTTTTCCAGCTATTGTGGCGTTAATTTTATACAGTGTGATTGTAATTGTTTTAGGTGTATTTTCAGTACCACTAGCTCTTTTAATTGCTTTATTATTAGGTGTCATTATTTTCTTACTACCTTTAACAGCTGTTTTAGTTAATAATGCTCGTGTTTATCGTCAGAAAGCAAAACGACATGTCTTGTATAATCAATTAACGGATGCTGTTTTAGGTGTTGGAGATTGGCAATATAGTGGCAGATATCAAGAGTTTTTAAATGGGTACAATGAATCAGAAAGTCTTGTTCGAGATGAAGACAAAGAGATGAATCGTTACTCCCGTTTTGAAAGTTTGGGTAAACAAGTTATTTTTGGTTTGATTGTTATTATTATGTTTGTTTGGGCAGGTAATTATTTTGGTAAAACTGGAGAAGTTATTTATTTAAACTGGATAGCAGCTTTTGTTCTGGCATTCTTCCCATTAATTGATGCGTTTGCTCCAATCAGTGATTCGGTTAAGGAATTACCTTTGTATGAAGATACAGTCCAGCGATTATCTCAACTGCCAGATACCACCCCTCCAGTTAGCAAGGTAGATGATGAGGAAGAAGAGATAATAAAAGGCTCTGAAATTATTTTTAAAGAAGTTGATTTTAGATATAATGAACAGTCAAAACAGCTATTACAAAATTTTAATTTAACCGTTTCAGAAGGAGAAGTAGTAGCAGTTTTAGGTAAAAGTGGTGTAGGAAAGACAACCTTATCTAAGCTTTTAAGAGGTGATTTATTACCAGAATCAGGTTCAATTACAATTGGTGGCATTGAATCAAGTGAGTTAGGTGAGGAACAATCTGAAGTAATGGGTGTTCTTAATCAAAGTCCTCATATATTTAATACAACGATGCGAAATAATATTCGTTTAGGAAATTTAAAAGCAACAGAAGAAGATATTGAAGAAGCAGCTCATCAAGCAGGATTAGCACCTGTTATTGAGAAATTACCTCTTGGATTGGACACTGTTGTTGAAGAAGGTGGAAAACGATTCTCGGGAGGAGAGCAACAAAGAATAGCATTAGCTAGAATCTTACTTCAAGATACACCCATTATTATTATTGATGAACCAACTATAGGACTCGATCCAATGACAGAAAAACAATTACTAGAAACTGTGTTTGAGGTGCTAAAAGGAAAGACCGTTTTATGGATTACCCATCACTTGGTTGGAACTCATTATGCTAATCGAATTATTTTTTTAGAAGATGGTCAAATTAGTATGGACGGTTCTCCTAAAACATTATTAGAAGAAAATACTAAATTTAAAGAATTATATCAACTTGATCTGTATGAATAAAAACTGTTTTTTTTGTAAATAAGTGCTAAAATAAAGGAGAAGATTAATAAAAAGAAGAGGAGAGTTGGATATGAAGAAAAAATTATTAACATCGGTTTTATTATCGACAATGGTTTTAACCCCATTAGTGGGTGTTAGTACTGCTTTTGCGGAAGACTCAGCTTCAACAACAACGACTGCAACTGCTCCAGTAGAAGAATCTAAACCTGTTATTGTTAAATATGTGGATGAATCAGGTACTGAAATTTTTCAAAGTGATACATTCAAAGGAGAGTTAGCTTCACCTTTTGAAATTACACCTAAAGAAATTGATGGCTATACTTTTAAGGAAGTTGATAAAGAATTAAAAGGAACTTTTACAGCAACTGAGCAAGTTTTAACGTTGACTTATACTAAAAAAGAAGCCCCTATTGTAGAAGGTAAACTAGTTGTTAATTATGTGAATGAGAAAAACGAAGTTATCTCACCAGCAGAAACACTAACTGGTAAGGTTGGAGAAGAATTTAAAGTGAAACCTAAAGAAATCAAAGGGTTCACATTTAGTAAAGTTAAAGAAGGTAACTCAGAAGGCTCATATACTGAAGCAGATCAAACTTTAACATTTGAGTACAAAAAAGAAATCAAAACAAGTAAAGTCACTGTTAAATACATTGATGAAAACGAAAAAGAAATAAAGAAACCAGTTTCTTACACAGTCAAAGAAGGCGACAAAGTTACTTTAGATAAACAAGACATTACAGGATACGCTTTTGTTAGTGGCGATTTAGAAGCTAGTTACAATGAAGAAGCACAAGTTGTTTTCCATCATTATAAAAAGGTAAAACAAGGACCTTATATTAAAGATGGTAGATACGTGAAGATTAGTAAAAAAGGCTACAATACTTATTCTAATTTTGATTGGAAGAAAAAAACAACTAGCTCACAATTATACGGACAAACATTAGAAGCACGTGGACGTTATGAGCATGCTAATGGTAATACATATTACTCATTATTTGATAACAAAAATGTTTGGCAAGGTTATATAAACGCTGATGCAACAACTAATACAACTCCAGAAGGACCATATATTTCAGATGGTCGTATTGTGAAAGTGAATCGTAAAAATTATAGTAGTTGGTCAAATTTTAACTGGGATGAAAGACATCCAAGTCAAGATATCTATGGTAAAACATTTAAAGCACGTGGTAAATACCAACATTTTAACGGAAATACCTATTATTCATTGTATGATTCAAAAGGTAAATGGTATGGGTATATCAATGCTAATGCTGTAGGAGATGGAGAAAACCAAGGAGATTATATCTCAGACGGACGCTACGTTAAAATCAATAAAAAGGGCTATAGTACTTGGTCAAACTTTAATTGGAAAAAACGTGGATCAAGTGATGCCATTTATGGTCAAACTCTCCAAGCACGAGGTAGATATGAACACTTTAATGGTGATACCTATTATTCATTATATGATGTAAAAGGTACTTGGTATGGCTATATTAATGCAGGTGCAACCACAGAAGCCGAACCTCAAGGAAATTATATTTCAGATGGTCGTTATGTTAAAGTTGATAAATTAGGATATAATGTTTATTCAGATTTCAAATGGACTATTCGAAATACTAGTGACGTCTTAAAGGGTAATACATTCCAAGCACGTGGGCGTTACGAACATATTAATGGCAATACGTATTTCACACTTTATGACAATCAAGGTAAATGGCAAGGTTACATTGATGCTAAGGCAGTTAGTGTCGTAACAAAACCAGAAGGACCTTATATTAAAGATGGACGCTATGTGACTGTTAATAAAAAAGGTTATAGTGTTTGGTCGAATTTCAATTGGAAATACCGTAATAGTAGTGATGAATTAATGGGTACGACATTGGAAGCTAGAGGCCGTTACGAGCACGCAAATGGTAGTACTTATCTTTCTTTATATGATTTGTCAGGCGTATGGCAAGGTTATCTTAATGCTGACGCAACAAACGCTTCTAAACCAGAAGGTGACTATATTAAAGATGGTAGTTATGTAAAAGTAACTAAAAAAGGTATCGATGTTTATGAAAACTTTAATTGGGCAAAAAAATCAACTAGTGATATTTTATTTGATAAAGTCTACCAAGCTCGTGGAAAATATAACCATGTAAATGGAACAACTTACTACTCTTTATACGATAGTAAGGGTGCATGGTATGGCTATTTAGAATCAGGAGCAACAACTAAAATTACTAGCCCACAAGGTCCTTATATCTCAGATGGCCGTTACTTTAAAGTAACAGAAAAAGGATTTGATGTATGGCAATCATTTAAGGAAGATAAGAAAAATACATCGGATAATTTATATGGCAAAATTTACAAAGCACGTGGCCGATATGAACACGTAAATGGCAACACTTACTATTCACTGTATGATACAAATGGTAAATGGCAAGGATACCTTGATGCTAAAGCTGGTCAAATTACAGCAGCAGAAGGACCATATATCGCAGATGGCCGTTATGTGACAATTACAAGTAAAAATTATAATATATACTCTAATTTTGATTGGAAAGTAAAAGAGAAAAGTGTCAATGTATATGGTCAAACGTTTAAAGCTAAAGGACGCTATGAGCATGTAAACGGTAATACGTACTATTCATTATATGATAATCAAAAATGGATTGGTTATATTAACGCAGACGCTGTTCGTGTAAATTAAAAAAATAAATTTTTTTAGTAAGTCTGGAATCTGAAAAGGTTCTAGACTTTTTTGATTGTTAATATCATTTAAAAAAAGTTGTTTGTTATATGAATTTTATGATATATGTTTAAAATATCTTTACAGAATGTCGTTAAAAGGTTACTATTAATATGATTAGGTATTGAAAAAATTAATTAGATAAGTGGAGTGTTTTACTGCTGAAAGGGGGACAGTATCTATGTTTTTGGATGAATTAAACATAGATGTTCAGATATATCAAGAAGAAGTTAAAAAACCAAATACCTCAAGTATCGTTTTAGTACCACTTCAAAATAAAAGTGAAGTTACTAACCAATTGTTATTAAAATGGTCAGATAGAGAAGGACATTTAACTCAAAAAGATATCGATGAAGCATCACAAGTAGTATTTAAAGAGTGGGAAAGAATTTTTCCTCTATATAAAATTGAGAGAGCTTTTGTAGATATCTCATCAAGAGGCACAATTGAGGTTTATGTGACTTTTGACTCATCAAATATCTTTTCTAATACACAAATTAGAAATATTAAAAAAACAATTTCAGATTTATTAGTAAAAGAAATTAAAAATGTGTCTAATAATACATCAACTAAACCAAGTGAAAGAAGAAGTGTTCGTGCAGAAAGTAAACACATAAGCAATCAAGCTTCTTTAGCACAACAAAAATTAAGTGATGCTGAAAAGACACATCGAAGAGTTGAATTGGACTTAAGAGAAAGGTTCAATACATTGAAAAAAGAAAATAGTGATTTGCAAATGGCTTTACAACAAAGTAAGGCTGATGAGTTGAATCAAAAAGAAACAATTGGTCACTTAACACTTCAAATTGAAAGACAACAAAGAACATTAAATGAACTTTCAGAAGGTAAAGACTCTCGCGATGCAGAATCAGATGAACGCTATCGTCAACTACAAGAACAACTAGATGATTTGAACTATAAGTTGCGTCAAAGTAGTCAAGAGCTATTAGAAAAGCAACGTGAAATCCAACAACTACAAAATGTCGTATCAGATAATGAACGTTATGTGACTAGTTTACAAGCTGATTACGATCAATTAAGAGAGTCTAATAATTCTCAAGTAGAACAATTACTTCAAGAAAATGATTTATTAAAATCAGACTTAATTACTTATCAAAACAATGAATTAAATGACAAACAACAAGTTCAAGCATTTAAAAATGAAATGCGTCAAATTAGCCTTGAAAAAGAAAATATTCAAGAAGAATTAACTCAAAAATTACAACGAGTTGAGTATGAAAATAATGAACTTAGAACTGTTTTGAAAGAAAATCAAGTATTTGAAGATAAAACGCAACAAGATTTGGTTCAAACAACTCGTGATTTAAATACAACCCGTGAAAGTTTGAAACAATTAGAAACAGAAAATTCTCTATTAACTCATGAGTGGGAAGCTCGTTTCCAAAAAGTAGCGACAGAAAAAGAAGAATTAGCTACTGCTTATAACACAAGTAGACAGTTGGAAATGGAACGCCAAAATGAGTTGATTCAATTAAAAGATCGTTTGATGACACTAGAACAAAACTTGCAACAAGCAGGTTTAGAGCAACAACGTGTTGTAACGAAATGGGAATCTCGTGTAGCAGATGAACAACGAGAAAAAGATCGTATTCTACAACAAGCTAATATTGAAAAAGAACAATTTGCTAGAAATAAGGAGCAAGAAATTAAACGTTTATCAGAACGATTAGAACAACAACAGCAATTAGTGGATAAATTAATGGCAACTAACACAGAAACACAAACAAGTTGGCAAGAAAATTATCAATTATTAGAAACAAACTATAAGAATGCTCGTGAAAAATCTAGTCAGTTAGAACAAGAAATTTCGCGCCTCGTACAAGAAAATCAACGTTTGGAACAACGTTTAGCTGGTATGGAGAATAGAAAAGCAACAATGATTCCAACACCAGTTATTACACCAGTAGTTGAAGAAGTCGCGGCCCCATCATTAGAAGAAATTATTCAAACACCTGTTGTAGCAGTAGATCCTGTTCAGCAAGAGATTGATAATGAAGTAGCTAGTCTTGAGAAACCAGAAGTTAAGACAAAAGCGAAACTATCACCAGAAGTTGAAGATGTAGCATATGAAGAGGAATCTTATTATTCTTATGAAGAAGATTCAGAGGATGATTACGATTACGACGAAGAATATGAAGATGACTATGGCTACGATGATGACTATGAAGATGATTACGATTATGACTACGACTATGAAGACGAATATGAAGATGATGATTATGGTTATAGTGAAGTTGATGATTTAATCGGATATGATCCTGAGACAGTTCGAGAAGATGTTGAAGAACTATTAGATAGTGCTGATGAAGAAGGTACGGAAAAAGTATCTAAAAAAGATTTCGCTGTCTATGAAGAACATTTAGATAAATTAAAACGTCGTTTAGATAAAACTGAAGATATTGAATTTAAAACATTTGTTACACCAAAAATGAAAAAATTCAATAAATTTAAAAATAAATTTGAAGAAGATGTAGTTGCACCTAAACTATTCTCACGTAAGTATAAAATTGAAGAAGGAACTTTCAATCAATTAAAAGCTTATGTACTGATGAGTCGCCATTTGGAGGTTCTAGCAGGAGAAGATGAAGAAGACGATTATGGTTATGAAGATGACTATGATTACGACTATGACTACGATTATGAATAAAAAATAAGGGGTAATCTGATATGTTTAAGACATGTCAGATTACTTTTTTTATAAAGGAGAAAAAATATGAAGAAAACAAGTAATCCGATGACTGTTCATTCACCAGTAGGTCCCTATGTCCACCAAGTGATTAACACAGGAATGCCATTAAAATGGGTAACTATTTCAGGTCAAATTGGTATGACAAAAGAAGGTGATATACCAGAGACTGGTGCAGAACAGTTTAAATTAGCTTTAAGTAATGTCAAAGCTAATTTAAAAGCAGCTGAAATGGAAGTTAAACATATGACTAAATTAACCATTTTTTTAGTAGATGAAATTGACTTAGAAATAAGGAAAGAATGTTTAGCGAGCTTTTTAGAAGGGGAAGAAACAGCAATGACCTTACTTTATATCAAGGCATTAGCTAATCCTAAATTGAAAGTCGAGATAGAAGCGGTAGCATGTAAATAATAGAAAAAAAGAAAATGAGAGTTTTCTTTTTAAATATCATTTGACTGACGGTCAGTCAAATGATATTCTTTTAAAAGAGAATGATTATCATTCTCTTTTTTATTGTATTAATTTCCGCATATTTTCAGGTGAAAATGTGTTTTGAGGTAAATGAAGCATTTGATTGTATAACGGAAGCACATAGTTTATTCGATGGTTTCGAGTTTTCAAATCATCACCAAATAAGGAGTTTTCAACCCATGAATGAAAGGAAGTGAAAATAAATTCAGCCATCAAATGAGGATCATCTACTTGGAAAATATCTTCTTTTACTCCCTGAGTTAACCAGTTTTCGATAAATGGAACAAAATCGGTTGTCATTTGAACTCTAAGTTTCTGTCTTAAAATGGCATTGTCATCATTTTTTAAATAGTTAAATGAAGAAACATGCTGTAAGGAATCATCTAATTCTGATAAGAAGAACCAGCTCATTTTTTTAAGAGCAGACCACTCTTTTTTTGCATTAATTTGTTGGTAGGTTTCCTTTAAGGGAGCTAATTGATACTTAATAACAGCATCTGCCAGATTATCTTTTGTTTCAAAATGATAAAAAAGAGTTCCTTTTGCCACACCAGTTTTTTTAGCAATGGCCGAAGTCGTTACATTATTGTAGCCTTCCTCAATAAAAAGTTTCTCAGCGGTTTGTATAATGTCTTTTTTTCGCTCGTCAGCTGATTTTACAGTTCGACTCATAAGTTTATCTCCAATCAATTATTTAAAGGGGTTATTTAAAATGTATAAAAAATTATTAGTAAGTTTGTCTCTTATTGTAACATGTTTTATTATTTCTGGTTGTCATGAAACAACAAAAGCAGATCAATCAAAAGATGGCTACTCTTTTGAAACACTTAATCTTGAAGGTAAAAAAGTAGAACAACATGTGAAAAAATCACCAAACAAAGTGCTAGTGATTGGTGAGAAAAATGCGGAACGTTTAATTTATTTTGGTTTAGAAGAAAAAATTGATAAGTTAGCTTATTTAGAATCAGTTAACAATAAAAAAATAAAGGGCATCTCTGTTTTAGCTAAAGAATGGCCATCTAAAGAAGCTGTGGTTAAATCAAAACCTGATTTAATATATGGAATTTCAACAGCCTTTCAAAAAGATCGACTGGGTGATTTTAATTTTTGGAATGAACAAGGAATTGCAATTGGTACCACATCTAATTATAAAAATGGAATCAGTCCAGATAATTACTTCTTAGAAATAGAAGAACTAGGTCATATTTTCAACATGAATCAAAAGACAGACCGATTTATTAAAGAGCAAAAAGAGTCTATCAAAAAAGTAACAGACCAAAAGAAAAAAGTAGGAAGAGAAAGTATTCTATTTGTTGCAAGTGATGGTCGTGGTAATTATTATTACTATCCAGATGAATATAGTTTAGTAGATGAGGTTGTTAGAGAACTAGATGGTAATTATCTAGATTTAGGAGAAGAGGTTGTTAATTTGTCCTATGAAAGTTTAATCAAAATAAATCCTGAAAAAATTATCTTTACGTCATTTATGGCAAGTGAAGGAGGAAAAGATAGTTTAAAATGGTTGGAACATGATTCTTTAAAAAATGTAGTAGCGATCAAAAACAAAGAAATTTTAGAAATGAATTATGATGACGTGATTCGTGGGAATGAAAATATTTCTAACGTTTATCAAGAGATTTATGATTTTTTAAAGGTTGAGAGCAAGGAGAAGTAAGAGATGAGCAAAAAGAATTACCGTGTGTTTAGCATTCTATGTTTGTTATTGGTAGTTAGTCTTTTGATTTCGCCTTTACTTGGTCAAATCAAGCTTTCTGAAATTAATTGGTTAGATACATGGCAAGCTTTAAATGAAGGCACATTTTCCACAACTGAATTAGCTATTATTTTAAAATTAAGACTGCCTAGAATTATGGCTGCGGCTATTACTGGTTCAGGTCTTGCTTTAGCAGGTTTAGTTATGCAAGCTTGTATTCAAAATCCATTAGCAGATCCTTACATTTTAGGCGTTTCGTCAGGAGCAACTGCTGGAGCTACGTTTGCTATTGTTATTCTACCAACTCTAATAATGAGTCATTTATCCGTGATGATTGCCTTTAGTGCTTTTTTAGGTGGTATTTTAACAACTTGTTTAATTTTAAGGTTATCCCATTGGTTTAAAAATCAGCTAATTATTCTAATTTTAATTGGTGTAGTGATTAATTCAGTTTGCCAGGCATTGACATCTCTTTTTATTTACAAAGCTCCTAATTCAGAGTACGTCAAAAGTGCGACGTATTGGACGATGGGAAGTCTAGTAGGGATTGGAAATCAAGGCTTGGGATTAATGGCTGGGACATTATTAATTTTAACGATTTATTTTTTCAAGCAATCTCATGTGTTAGATTTACTTCTTTTAGGAAATGAACAAGCAGAGTCTTTAGGGATTGAGAGTCAAATTTATCAAAGAAAATTAATGCTAGCTTCTGCTGTATTGACTTCGGTTTTGGTTTCGCAAACGGGAGTAATCGGTTTTATTGGTTTAATCGTTCCCCACTTAGCTAGAAAATTAGTGGGAAACAAACATCAATTAGTTATTATAACTTCTTTACTATTAGGAAGTATTTTACTTATTTGGGCAGATTGTCTGGCTCGAATAGTAGTTAAAAATAGCGAGTTACCAATTGGGGTTGTCACTTCTCTTATTGGTGCCCCACTTTTCTTTATGATTATTTTGGATAAATACAAGAATCAGGGGGGAGTATCATGCTAGAAGCAACTCATTTGAGCTTTCAGGCTAAAGATGGCAAGAAAATTTTAAAGGATATTAATTTAAAAATTGAAAAAAAGACGTCTGTTGGAATTATTGGAATGAATGGTTGTGGAAAAACAACTTTACTGAAATGTCTAGCTAATTTACACCAAGAAGTAGAAGGTGACATTCAGTTTTTAGATCAAAGTATTAAGAGTTATTCAAAAAATGAGTTAGCTCAAAAAATGGCGATGATGCATCAAGTGAATCATTTTCCCTTTGATTTTACAACAAACGAGATTATCGAAATGGGAAGATATCCATTTAACGAAGGTCGATTAGGCCTGTTAAAGAGCGACAAAGAATTAATTAATGAAGTCATCAAATTGCTTCAGTTAGAGGATAAGACAAATGAGTATTTTTCAACACTTTCTGGTGGGGAAAAACAACGAGTTCTTTTAGCAAGAAGTTTAGTTCAGACACCTGAACTACTTATTTTAGATGAACCAACTAATCATTTGGATGCTTATCAACAAAAATTAATACTTCGATTAATTAAGGAATTGAATTTAACGACAGTTAGTGTCCTCCATGATTTGAATTTAGCTTATGATTTTTGTGATGTCATTTATATGTTAAAGGATGGCTGCGTTCAATATGCTGGTGAGACAAAAGAGGTCATGACTGTTGCTAATATTAAAGAAGTATTTGAAATAGATGTCGATATTTTGAAAAGTGAACGTTCAAAAGAGCAGTATATTGTAACATTGTAGGAAGAAGGAAAAAACATGAAGCAATTAACTAAGAAGGAATGGCTGAGACTAAGTATTATTTTTTTACCTAACTTAATGATTTCACTGAATACTTATATGTTACAAGTTGCCCTTCCAGAGATTCAAAAAACATTAGGTATTACATTTAGTGATGCTCAGTTTATTTTAACTGGTTACTCGTTAGGACTCGCTACTTTTTTAATTTTAAGTAGTTTCTTTGGAAATCGTTGGGGACAAAAAAATATTTTATTATTAGGAATAAGTTTCTTTTTTGTACTATCTATTATAGGCGGTATAACATCTAGTGAAACAGTTTTAATTCTTGTGCGGATTGGTCAAGGGATTTCAGGGGCTTTAATTCAACCACAAGTAATGGTTTTAATGCGAGAAGGTTTTTCTAAAGACCGACAACCTTTTATATTTTCACTTTACGGAATGGTAATTGGATTGGGTTTTACTTTTGGGCTGCTGTTAGGCGGTATTATTATGAAACTTAATTTGTTTAACTTGGGTTGGCGAAATATATTCTTTTTTAATTTACCTGTATGTCTTTTGATTCTTTGTATGAGTTCTTTAATACCTAAAAGAGAGCCTATCACAAAAGATTCGGTTGATGTAAAAGGAAGTAGTTTACTTGTTTTAGGTAGTTTTCTTTTAGTCTATCAAATCATTTATTTTAAAAATATCACGTCAGTCGTTATTATTTTAATCGGATTAGCTTTGCTGTTTTTCTTTAGAAAAGTAGAAAAAGTAAGATTAAATAAAAAACAAACTGTATTAGTGGATTTTTCAGTATTCCAAGAGCCTAATTTTTTAAGAGGAATTGCGAGTGTTTTTTGTGTTTATATGAGTATGTTTGGTTTATTCTTTTTGATGACGTACTACGCACAACTTGGTTTAGGAAAAAGTGTTTTTCAAACTGGTTTTATCTTTTTACCGTTAGGGATAGGATTTACATTTGCTTCTATTGCCTCAGCTGACTGGTTAAAAAAAATTGGCAATCAATTACTGCTACTTGGTGTTTTAGGCATGCTTGGAAGTCTGGTAATACTTATATTTAGCCTGAAATATCAACCAGATTTATTTACTTTTTTCAATTTATTTTTATTATTCCTATATGGTCTATTTTTAGGAATAACAACAACGCCTTTAATAGGAATCATATTAATTGATGTTTCTGCTGAATTTAGTGGATTAGCTTCTTCTATTATTAATATGGTCATGTATTTTTCTAATATTATGGGTGTTGCACTGATTGGAGGGGCATTTAAAAAAATTGCTGGACAAACAAATAATTATCTCTCTGGCTTTAGTTATTCGTTAATTGGAGTTTTATTGTGTTTAGTTTTAACAGGTTATTATTTTAAGACGACTTTTATAGAAGAGAAAAAAAGGAGCTCTAGCATTTAAGCTGGAGTTCCTTTTTCAATGGCATATTTAATTAATAATGGTGAAAATAGAGTAGTTAAAATAATCGCTACAACTATAGCTGAGTAAAGTCCTTCATTAATTAAACCAAGATTTTCTCCCATTTTTACAATAATAAGGGCCATCTCTCCTCGAGACACCATCCCAGCACCAATGATAAGTGATTGACTACGATCTAGTTTCGTCACACGACCACCTAAATAACCACCAATAAGCTTTGTTAGCGTTGCTAAAAGTGTGAAGACGATAATGATGACTGCATACTCTTTAAAGGCTGACAATTCAATATCAAGGCCAATAGAGACAAAGAAGACAGGAATAAAGACCGAGTAGCTAATCACAGAGATGTTATGCTCTATTTCATGTTTACCTTCTTGACGAGATAGTAATAGACCAATAAAGAAAGCACCAATCACATCACTCATTCCTACATGCTCAGAAAGGATGGCAAAGCCAAAACAAAGAGCTAGAGCAAAAGCTGTTTCAGCCTCAACAGCTACAATTTTTTTAGTTAAAGACAAGAGAGGATCTAAAATGAAATTAGCAAATAGATAAAGACCAATGAAAAAGAGAATTTTAGTTCCTAAAAGGTCCCAAATAAAGCCAACTCCCATGGAAGACGTATTGCCATCCATACTTAAGACAGCACTAAAAATACTAACAATTAAAACAACGGCAATGTCATCAACAACTGCAGCTCCTAAAGTGACAGAACCCTCAGCCGTATCAAGACGCTTGTATTCTTTTAACACCTGAACTGAGATACTAACTGATGTGGCACTAAAAATCACTCCTAGAAAAATAGCTTCTTTCCAAGGAATATCAAAGAGATGGGCTGCTCCACTGATAAAAATCATGGGAAACACAATCCCGAATAAGGCAACCATAACAGAAGGTGTGAGGTATTTTTTTAGTTTCTCTAAATCACTTTCTAATCCAGCTAAAAACATGAGTAAGATAACACCAACTTCTGCAAAAATAGAGATGGTATCTGTGTGTGCAACCCATCCTAAAAGAGCAGGTCCTAAAATAACGCCAGTTAATAATTCACCGATAACAGCAGGAATTCCGATTCTGTGACACAGGTGACTGGCAAACTTTGTTCCAACAATAATTAAGATTAAAGCGAGTAATAATTCCATTAACATTTATTTCGACCTCCTAAAAAATAATTAAAAAAAGGCGTGCTTAGGCGTCTCTTCCCGCCCTGAAAGAGTTCACCTTGAAGCTAACGCCTAACCTTGCAATTTATTCACTTTTATTTTTACATATGCTGAAAAAAATTTCAAATATTTTCTATTGCTATTTGACTAATTCTTTAAAAGTTTCTCCAAGAGCTTCTACACGTTCTTGCCAATCTGTTAAAGAAAGATTATTTTCAACCACATAACGATTACGTTCATGAACGCGACAGTTATGAGAGCAACCACGAAGGTATTTATGTTCATTTTCTTCAGAACATAAAATTTGTCTGTTACACTCTGGGTTAGCGCAATTAACGTAGCGCTCTGAGGGTGTACCATCAAACCAGTCTTTTCCAACGATAACGGGATTAACGTGATTGATAGGAACGCTGATTCGCTCGTCAAAGACATACATAGCTCCGTCCCATAATTCACCTTGAACTTCAGGATCTCTACCATAAGTAGCAATCCCGCCGTGAAGTTGTCCCACATCTTTAAAGCCTTCACGAACTAGCCAACCAGAGAATTTTTCACAACGAATACCACCAGTACAGTAGGTAACAACTCGTTTGTCCATGAATTCTTCTTTGTTGTCACGAATCCATTGAGGTAATTCTCTAAAAGAACGAATATCAGGACGAACAGCACCTTTAAAATGACCTAAATCATATTCGTAATCATTTCTAGCATCGATAACCACAGTATCTTCATCTAGAATTGCTTCCTTAAATTCTTTAGGAGATAGATAAGCTCCAGTTAACTCTAACGGATCAATATCATCTTCTAAGGATAAGGAAACGAGTTCAGGGCGAGGTCTGACAAACATTTTTTTGAAAGCTTGTTCCTCAGATGGATCTATTTTAAAGAAAATATCTTTGAAGCGTTCATCTGCTCGCATATGAGCAATGTATTTTTCGGTATCTTCTGTTAAGCCAGATAAAGTTCCGTTAATTCCTTCATTAGCAACTAAAATACGACCTTTTAAATTAATCGATTGGCAAAAAGCTAAATGTTCTTTAGCAAATTCTTCAGGGTTTTCTAATGGAACATATAAATAATATAATAAAACTTGATATTTTGACAAAGCAATTCCTCCTCTAGTTTGTACCAAACTATTATAATTTAGAGGTGAATAAAATAGCAACATAAGTGCTTTATTCACAAAGATAAGGTATATTAATAAGTAATTAAATAGTTGACGTACCTTTTTTTTCAGGATATGTTACTAAGAGTAAGAAGAGATTTTACAAATGAGGAGAAAAAACACGCATATGATATGGAAAGAACTTAAAAAGCAGTGGCGATTTATGGATGGTGTGGTCATTATCTGTCTGATAATTTTGTCATTTGCTCCTCTTGTTGTTTTTTCATTGAATCAAACAGATGAAGCAACTAAAGAAGGCAACATTGCTATCATTTCGATTGATGGTAAAGAAGTTGATCGTTTTGAATTGAATGAAAAAACAAAACACAAAGAAAAAACCTATTATCCAGGTAAGGATAAATATAATATAATTGAAATGGAAGGCACGAAGATTCGGGTAAAAGAAGATAATAGCCCTGATCAAATAGCCGTTCGAACGGGTTGGATTAGTAAACCAGGCCAAACAAGTATTTGTTTGCCTCACAAACTAGTAATTGAGATAGTTTCTAATGAACCAGTTGATGAAGAAGATGACATGATTATTACTTATTAGGAGTGGATCATATGATAAAAAAAGTAACAGACAGAAAGTACTTGGAACAAATACATGAATTAGGAAGCTATGCTTTTAATTCAAATCATACTAAAGAACAACGTGATATTTATTTAAAGAAAAATGAATCTATTGATAATTATGTGGATGAAGTCGATGGGCAGGTGACAAGTCAAATTGTTGGCTATCCGTATCAGGTAACAATCAATGGCCAAGTAATGGGAATGTCAGGTATTGGAGATGTAGCAACTTATCCTGAAGCACGAGGCACAGGAAGTATTAGATTACTTTTTGAAGCTATCTTTAATGACTTACATGAAAAAGGAACAGAGCTTTCTTATCTAGCTCCCTTTTCTCAAACTTTTTACCGAAAATTTGGCTACGAAAATATCTTTGATTATGATGAGATAAGGATTCCAAAAGAGACAATTGTACAAATTAAACCAGAAAAAACAGGTAGCATCAAACGTGTTTCATGGGAAAATAAAGAGGCTCAAGAAACCATTAAAGAATTATATCGCAAGACATTAGGTACGCATAATGGAAGTTTGGTTCGGGAAGATTATTGGTGGGATTTTGTGTTAACTTTTAATCAAGGAAGAAGACTAGCTATTGCTTATGATGACCAAAAGCAAGCATGTGGTTACATTGTTTATGGCTTAATTGGGGCATCAGAATTTATGATTTATGAGATGAGCTATACAAATCTTTTTGGTTTAAAAAAATTAATGACATTTGTTTCTTCCCATAGTGGAAGTTTTGATGAGTTCGTCTCAACTAATCTGCCGGATCCAAAAATATTAGAACTTTTTACTGAAACACAAAATATTGTTAGAAAAACTCATAGCAGTATGATGGCAAGAATTGTTAATTTTAAAGAATTTATTGAAAAATTTAATTTTAAATCTAGTCCAAAGAAAGAAATTGTTTATTTAGAAGTTAATGACAGCACATGCTCATGGAATAATGGTATTTTTAAGTTAAGCATTGTTAATGGAAAATCAACTTGTGAGAAAATAGATCCATCTAATGAAGCAATGATTCATTATAGTGGCAGCATTCAAAGATGGACACAGATTTTTATGGGAAGAGTGACATTTGAAGAGGCTCAATGGCTTAATTTGATTGACTCTAAAAATGAAAATACCAATTTCTCAGAATTATTCTCACCTAGTACACCACGCTTGTACGACTATTTTTAATTAAATTAGAAATAAGGTTGTGATAGAAGTTACTTCTATCATGACCTTTATAATAAATGAAGGAGTGAAAGCATGATAAGAAGAGTAACAGAACGTCAAGAAATTGAGGAAACACGTCAATTAGCTAGTTATGCATTTAACGCGAATCACACAGATACACAAAAAGAGGAGTTTTTAATTAAGGGACAGTTTATTGATAATTATGTAGAAGAAATTAACGGGAGAGTTACCAGTCAAGTGATTAATCATCCTTATGAAGTAATGATTAATGGACAAGTCATGACTTCAGCAGGGATTGTTGATGTGGCAAGTTATCCAGAACGAAGGGGAACAGGTAGTATTACGCGTTTATTTGAATACGCTTTCAAAGATTTGTATGAAAGAGGAACTGAACTGTCTTATTTAGCCCCTTTCTCGCAACCCTTTTATCGAAAATTTGGCTATGAGATGATCTTTGATATTGAAGAAACATATATTCCAACGCATGTTATTCAACAAGTTAAGCAAGAGAAAAAAGGATACATGGAACGTGTTTTCTGGGAAGATGAAGAAGCACAAAAAATAATAAAAGCGCTTTATCGCAAAACGCTAGGGAGTCAAAATGGAAGTTTGCTTAGAGAGGATTATTGGTGGGACTTTGAGTTCAAATATTTTGAAGGTAAAAGATTAGCCATTGCTTATGATGATAATGATGTTCCTTGTGGCTATATTAATTATAGTTTAATAGGTTTTTCTGAATTTAAAATTAATGAATTAGCCTACACTAATATGTTTGCACTTAGAAAATTAATGACGTTTGTCTCTTCTCATAGTGGTAGTTTCCCGATGTTTGTTGCCAAAAATATTGATGTCAAAATGGTGTCTGAATTATTCACTGAAACCATTGAAGTCAGAAGAAAGAAACAAACAGATATGATGGCAAGAATTCTTGATTTTGAGCGTTTTATCGGAAAATTTAAGTTTAGAGATGTGTCTACAAAATATAGTCTTTATCTAGAAGTTAATGATGCGAATTGTCCTTGGAACGACGGTATGTTTAAAGTAGAGATTGAGAATGGCCAAGCAAACTGTCAAAAAGTAGAGGAAGGAAAAGCAGATTACAGCGGAACTATTCAGAGATGGACGCAAGTATTTTTAGGCAAACACACTGTTGAGGAAGCTATTTGGGCTGAATTTCTTGAGTTTAACGGGGAGAAAGAAGTATTATCTGATTTGATTGAACCAAATACACCGCATTTATATGATCATTTCTAGAAATAAATAAGAGTAAATTTTTAATCCCCTAACTATAAAAAACTAATCAAATAAAAAAGTTGACGTTGGGTCAGCTTTTTTAATTAACTTTACATGAATATTTGTATTTATTTATTCATGAATAAATGTTATAGTATATTCATAATGAGAAGGAGGCCTGAAGATGTCAAAAAAATTCTCAGAGTCTGATTTAAAAGAAATAAAAAAGAAACTTCAAGAAGCGTGTTTGGAAAGCTGGAAAATAAGAGGATACAAACAAACTAATATTCCTTTACTAACTAAAACAGTTGGTATTTCTTCGGGTGCTTTTTATTTAATATATAAAAGAAAAGAAGATTTGTTCTTAGAGGTCTTAGAAAATGTACAAGATAACTTGTTGATGACTTGGTCTAAGTTTATTGAAGAAGAAAATCAAAAAATAGAAGGCTTTAAAAAAGGATTACAATGGCTATTTCATGAATTCCAAACATTTCCCAATTTGTACGACATGAATAGTGCGGAATATGATTTGTTTTTAGCGAAATTACCGACAGACAAAATAGAGGAATTAAAACAAAAAAGTGCAGAGTTATTTGAGCAGGCAATTAGTCAAGCGAATCTTAAGTTACTTTTACCTGAAGATGAGGTAATGAATATCATCCATTCAATTCTATTTTTATCCTTAGTTGATCGAGATACACTACAAGGAACAGAAAAAACATTTAATTTTTTATTGGATCACACACTTTATGATTTATTTGAGGAGGGGAAAAAATAATGATGATTGAACAATTTTTTAAAATCGGTTTAGATAGGATTCATCCTCATTTGGGGAATATTTCTTTAATAATGGGAATCATTGCTATTATTTGTTTAGTGTTAGCAGGAGGAATGGCGTTAAGAAAAAAACATCAGGCTAAATGGTTTGGTCTAACAGGATTTTTGTTGTTAATTAACCCGGCTATTTATTTTTTCACTAATTAAAAAGGAGAATAAGAATGATAAGAACTATTAATCGAAGTATCAATAATATTAATAAAAAAATTGGTCTTGATTTAACTATTTCCATGCCATCAAAAGAGTTATTAGCCTTTAATGAAAAAACAAATACAGTTATTGCTGTTGCATGTGTTTCAGTAGGTGTTTTGGCGTCATCTAAAGTTTTATTTGGTTTAGGAGTTGTAGCAGGAATCGGTGCCGGTGTATCACATATAGAAAAGAAAAAATTATAAAAAAAGCCAATCAACTTTTTTATGTTGATTGGTTTTTTAGTAATCAATAATAGTTAAAGCATCGCTAAACTCTTTTTTTAAGTGTTTAGCTCGATATTCATTAAATTCATCTTGTTGATTTCTTAAAATTCGTCGTACTTTGTAAGGATTAAAAGAAGTCATCAATTTATTTTCGAGCATGAAATCTTTAGTAAGATGCCACTCATAGAAATAACCTAGAGGACGAGCTGAGTAAGAAATCCCATTAATCACTTGATTATCTATCCGACGATGGGTATGTCCAAAGACAACTCGTTGAATATTGTCATAAGTCTCAAACAGTTCTCCTGTTGCTTTAGCACCTAAAAAAGCATTAATTTGATTCCATCTCTCATATTCTCCATCAAAATAGCGGACAAATTCTTGTTTAGGAACAAAATGAGTTGCTACAATTACTTGTTTACCCGCATTTTTTAAGTCATCTAAACTGTATTTAAGTTCTTTTAAAATAGATACCAACGTATCAGGATCATTTAATGGTCGTTCAATGATTCGGTCATACCAGTATAGATTTTTAGAGGCTACAATTTTGTCATAGTCTTTTTCTAGGGCAAAACTGTAGTCGTACCACCCGTTAACACCTAGTAAAACAAGTTGGTTGTTGAGTTCTTTATGAGAGTGATTAAGAAACCGAGAATCAGGATAATCTTCCATTTCAATCGTCTTTTTTATGCTAGGCAATTCATGGTTACCAAAATTAAACGTAGCTGGTATTCCTTTACTTTCAATAAAGGAAAGTGTATCTAAAAGAAAGGCTACTTGATTTGCAGTATCTCCTGCTAAATGAAGATGAGTTATTTTTTTCTCATGTAAAAGATCAGTTAAAAGCTCTAACTCAAATTGACCTAATTTATTTATATCAACATGTAAATCACTCATAATACCTAATCTTCCCATAAAATCACCTCCTTAAAAAGTATAGCTTAAAACGCTTGTAAGTTGAAAGAAAAGGATTGTGACACAAAAAAACAGGTCATCTCAAAAGATGACCTGAAAAAGGAGTTGTTTATTTACTTTGGAGGAGTAAATAAATGAAAAAGTTTGTTTGGGTTGTTTTGTTGGTATGCTTATATAATAAGGGATAGATATGTCAAAATAATGATAAAAATAAGATAAATAGTGAAAATTCTTTAAAGAAAAAGTTAAGAAGGAAATAAAAATAATTATTTTATTAAAAAAACTGCAACTAATTAGGGATGAAAAACGAATATAAAGGTGATAGGAAAAAGGAGGGTAGTTCTAAAATGATTAGTGATAAATACCTAATTCGAAAAATCATAAAAAAAGGCTCTAGTGCTGCAGCGGATGAATTGGTTAGACGCTATTATGATGAGCTGTATCTTTTTTTATACAGACAAATTGGGAATAAAGAAGATTCCTTGGATATGACACAAGATGTTTTTATAGCAGCACTCGATAATTTAATGACTTATAACGCAAGACGAGCCAGTTTTAAGACCTGGTTATTTCGGATAGGTACTTATAAAGTTATTGATAGTCGTCGTAAAAAACAATTACTTTACGAAGAGTTAGATGATAATCAGTGGTTAGAGGAAGTTGAAATAGATGAGAAGTTGTTAGAAAAAGAAATGTTAGAAACTGTTAATCGATATGTCGCTACTTTTAGGCCAGAAATTCAAGAAGTATTTCGTTTAAGGATATACGGTGGACTATCGTTTAAGGAGATAAGTGAGTTACTTGTAGAAAAAGAAGAGAAAGTAAAAGCGCAATATTATCGCTTAATAACAAAGATTAGAAAGGAGTTTAGAGATGAAGCCTAAATATTTGGAAGAAAGTGTCCTAAGTAATCAAGAAAAAGAGAGAAGCATTCAATATATTTTAGAAAACACAACGTTGAAAAAAGCAAATTTTGGTGAGTTTATCTGGTTATTTTTTAAAGCATTTGATTGGAAAATTGTCTTTTGGGGATTAACTGAAATCTTTGTTTTAGTGATGAGTGTTCTACTTGCTTTAATTATTTTTATTTTAAGTGCATCTAGTCGAGGCTCTTTTAATCACATGTGGTTGTTTCAGGAAGTAGGTGAAAAAGTCTATTTTTATACATTTTTGTGTGCGCCTATCTTTTTTAGTTTGTTTCACTATTTAAGCATTTGGAAAGAGATTCAATTTAAAACATTTGAATTAAAAATGACACTGAAAGTATCTTTACAAGAAATAATGGTTATTAGAACGTTATTATTTAGCTTACTTTCATTAACCGCTTCTGTTTTATTAAGTGTTGTTATCTGGTTTGCTGCTAATCAAGAATTATCGTTATTAAAATTAATTAGTTTATCTAGTACATCACTTTTTCTATTTTCTACCGGTCAATTAATACTGGATCATTTTTTTTCAATGAGAAATAGTTATAAAATAAGCCCGATTATTTGGTTAGGCATTGGAGCAGTTTTAGTTTTAAAGATAGATATAATTTATCCCTTATTAATGGTGTTACCTGAAACAATAGTAGTCTTGATGGCTGTGATAGGTTTTTTCAGCTTTATCTTGATGCTTCGCTATGATTATTTAAATCAACGAGAAAGGAGTGTTTACTATGTTAGAACTTAAAAATGTTAGTAAAAACTTCAAGGAAACTCAGGTACTAAAAGATATTAATTTAACCTTTGAAAATGGTGTTTATGGCTTACTTGCTCCAAATGGCGCTGGTAAAACAACTTTAATCAAGATGATAACGACTCTTTTGTTTCCAAGTTCTGGAGAAATACTTTGGGAGGGGCGCTCAATCGCAGATTTAGGGAGGGTGTACCGAGGAAATTTTGGTTATTTACCACAAGATTTTGGTTACTATGGAAATTATACGCCAGAAAAATTTTTGATGTATCTTTCAGTGTTGCAAAAAATGGACAAAAAAGTAGCTAAAAAAAGAGTAGATGAATTACTTGATTTAGTTGCTTTATCTCATGTGAAGCGTAAAAAAATGAAAACTTTCTCAGGTGGAATGATTCAACGAGTGGGCATTGCCCAAGCGATGCTAAATGATCCTAAATTGCTTGTTTTAGATGAACCAACAGCAGGCCTTGATCCAAAAGAAAGAGTTCGTTTTAGAAACTTGCTTCATCAATTAGCAAAAGATAGAATCATTATTTTATCTACTCATATTGTTTCTGATATAGAAACAATAGCGAACCAAATTATTCTTTTAAAAAATCATGAAGTTTATCTTTCTGCTTCTCCAGAAGAAGTTACTCAAACGGTTCAAGGTAAAATTTTTGAAATTCCTAGTAATGGAAAAGTAAGTTCTGAGCAATTTATCTTGAGCGAACGTCAGACAACTCAAGGAGCGGTTTTACGTATTGCAAGTGAGAACCAAATCGAAAAAGCTAAAGTAGTTACACCAACATTGGAGGATGCTTTTTTATATATTTACCGAGATGAGGTGTAGACGTGAATTTACGATTGGTTGGCTTTGAAATAAAAAAATTAGTAGAACAACCTATTATTTTTCTTTTTTTATTCGGATGTCTTTTGTTTAACACAGGTCTGCTTTTAACATTAGATGTAAATGATGACTATCTTAATAGTATCAAGCAAGTAAACATAGAAGAAGGACAGAAAGTCACACCAGAATTAAAAGAAAATATTCTATCTAAAGAAAAGAATCAACGGGTGAAAAATGATATTAAATCAGTTGAGGATATTTATGACACTCTTCAAGGAGAAGAACTATCGAAAAAAATGATTGATGTGTTTCAAGTTCAAGGAAACTATAGGGGAAAATTGGAAGAAAAATACCAACAATTAAATCCAGTAATAACACAGTTGAGTAAAGAAAAAGCTGCTTTAGATATTGCTCTTGGTAGTGAAACGTTGCCTGTCTTTAACCATCTTAAAAATGTGGTTCTAAAAGCACTATTAATAGAGAGTTTAATTTTTGCTTGTCTAATTGGTTTGTTTTCTAGTACAGCAGAAAAGCTAACCAAAACAGATAAGTTATTACTCACCTCCGAAATAGGGAGAAAGGTACAGGTGAATAAGTATATAGCAGGTATTTGTTTGTCTCTTCTTTTTTATATCATTCTTCATCTGTTTAGTTTAAGTACACTTTTTCTTTTTTATCCTATGACTGAATTGCTAGATAGCAGTGTTTCTACTTACTTTTTGACTAATATTTATGAAAACAGCTTATTATTTGTTGAAATGCCATTTATTACTTGGCTACCAATGTCTATAAAAAATTATGTTATCTTTTCTATTCTTTTAGGTTTAGGATTACTAATTATTTACTTTACCTTATTTTTCTTTATCGGTTTATGGAAGGAAAATATGGCTAAAGGACTGGGAGTAGCCATTGTTTTATTTTGTGTGCACAAAGGCCTTGTGTCATATACGAGTAGTAAAATGGACTATTTCTTTTTATTGCTAATGTTTTCTCCGCAACAAGTACTTGAAAATTATTCTTTTTGGTTCACTGAAACAGGTCCCTACACAATAATACCTTTTCAAGAAACAGTTGTTGTTAGTGCTAGTTTAGTTTTATTAAGTGGTTTTAGCCTTTTATTTCGTTATTTTTATTCAAAAAAGGAGGTGCTTTAACATGTTTTTACAAGAGTTGAAAAAAATAATTCGACCCGCCATGTTAGTAGTTGCTATTCTCATCAGTCTTATTTTTTATAAATTAGAAATCAGCTTCTTTTATACGATGTGGCCAAATGGCTCATTGATTGAATCTTATCAGTTTGCCCATCAGTGGAAAGATGAGTTTGGGAAAAAAATGCAAGATGAAGATTTTAAACAAGTAGCAAAAGAAACAGATAAATTGATAGAGACAGCAGATAAACAAATTTCAGCAAGTGATTTTGGAAAAAAACACAAGTTGACTAACTATCAAGAATTTGTGTCATATAGAGACTCGTTACCAGAAGGAGCCGTGTATGATTTAAATGAAAAAGATAAAAAAGAAAGACAGCTTTTATTTAACTTTTATCAAGAGTTAAATAAAAATCAATTAATCAGTAAAATAGAAATAGCTCAACAGATTCAAAAAAGTATCTCTTATTTTAAAGACGAGAAGGTTTTTTTAAAACAGGTTAAAGTAAAAGATGAAAAGGAGAAATTGAGAATTAAGCAGGCAATATTTGAAGAGGAAGATTGGCGCAATATTTTACCAGAATACTTACCAAGTACAGTAACAAGTTTAATGGAAAATGTTTTACTGCTAAGTCTGGTTCTAATGGTTGTCCTATTACCGAGTCATTTAGTGCGAGACAATATACTAAAAGTAAAAACGCTCCAGTGGAGTAGCAAAAAGGGAAGAAAAATTAACTATACACAATATGTCTCAATTATGTTTGCTGGTTTCATGATTATAACCATTTCTTTAGTCGTCTTTCTTGCTCCTATTTTGAGTACAGGATATGTACGCTATTTTGATAGTGGGTTAAATTCATTTTTTTCAGTAACAGACTTTGATTTTATTTATTCTTATCTCTCAATAACCTTTGGGAAGTGGTTAGGTCTGTTAATCTTACTTATTTATTTAATCGGGATGGGATTCTGTAGTTTATTATTTACTTTATCTCAAACAAGTAAAAATTATTTATCCATGACACTGAAGATAATTCCTTTATTAACGATTTTTACTTTAGTTACAATGAGCATTATGAAAAATGCTTTTTACAATCAAAATTTTTGGTATCGTTCTTTTGGTTTTTTTAATGGTGAACTTTGCGTAGCAATTTTCCTATTTTTAGCAGGTATCTTATTTGCTATGAGACTATTAATAAAAAATCAACGACAAGATCTTAGGTAGACAAAAAACAGGTCATCTCAAAAGATGACCTGAAAAAGGAGTTGTTTATTTACTTTGGAGGAGTAAATAAATGAAAAAGTTTGTTAGGTTTGTTTTGTTGGTATGCTCATATAATAAGGGATAGATATGTCAAAATAATGATAAAAATAAGATAAATAGTGAAAATTCTTTAAAGAAAAAGTTAAGAAGAAAATAGGTGACAAGAATGTAAGTAACATCAATTTTTCCTGTAAGATGAGTTTGTTAAAGTGTAACTATAAACAAATAAAGGAGAGATTATCATGAAAAAAATTATCCCGATTATTTTTGTTGCCATATTAGGAGTAGTTGGATTTAAAACATACGCTTATTACAATGATACATATAAAGCCACAACAGCTTATGCAGTAGTACCTGCTGAAGTACCTGAGAAGAAAGAAGCTCTTGATATGAGCGGAAAGAAAATTAAAGAAAGTGATGGTACTTTAAATTATTCTTACGATTATTCATTTGATTTTGTTAAGGAAAATGGAAAAAGACAAACTCAAAGTTATAGCATGACAAGTCCTAATCCAACTCCTTATCAACCAGGAACGATTGTGAAAGCAGAGATTTCTAATAAAAGAGTCGTAAAAGGGCCTTACGTAACGGAAGAAAAAAACGTTCCAAAAGATATCTTAGAACAATTAAGAAAATAAAAAGATAAAAAAGCAATCAAGTAACTGTCTCTCATAGTAACTTGATTGCTTTTTTTGCATTGATCTCAAGAAAAAGACCCCTAGTCAATACTAGAGGTCAAAAAAGGAGTTGTTTATTTACTTTGGAGGAGTAAATAAAATGAAAAAGTTTGTTAGGTTTGTTTTGTTGGTATATATATATAATAGCTTCTAATTGTGAATAAACTTTGATAATCATGACTCCTTTTTATGAAAGATTTATTTTGATATAATAAATTGTCGCCTATCCGACAGTCTAGCGGCTGAGAAGAGGTGTTACTGTGATAACGAACTTTCTTTGCTCCCTTCTTGTAGGTATATTAATAACCTTTTTTGATTACTGGCTGAATAATCGAGACAAGAAGTAAAACAAAATTAAGGCGACATTAGCCCACAAATAAGCCCCTGAAGAATCCGACTTCTTCAGGGGCTTCGTGTTACTGTGATAACTTCTTTGCGATACCATTATAGCATGATATCAAAATTGTATCAAAATATTCATGAACCTTTTACAGGGACTGGCATTCCTTTTCATGAAAGATTTATAATAAATAAAAAAAGACTAGTCACCCCAAGACTAGTCTAAAAAAAGGAAAAGTATATTTACTCATTAGGAGCAAATAATAATGAAAACAACTAAAGTTGTTATAGTCATACCTTAACAAAATGCTGTGACAAAGTCGTGACAAAATAAAAACTTTTTTTAGATTGCTAAATAATTGCGCAATTAAGAAGATAATTGCTGTAAAATGTAAAAATAATCTGTCATGATTGAGTGAGGAGGTCAGCAAATGAGTGAAGACGCAGGTAACTTGATATCGCAAAAGAGAAAAGAAAAAAAGTTAACACAAGATGACTTGGCAAAAGAATTACATGTAACAAGACAAGCTGTTTCTAATTGGGAGAGAAATGTAACAGTTCCTGATAGACCAACTATAGAAAAGTTATCAGCAGTATTAGGAGCTAATCTTGATCAGCTAGTTCGAAAAGAGCAAAGTAGTAAAATAGGAGATGACCAAAAGATGATTGATAAGGAAGTAGAAAAAATGGAGATGCCAATTAATAAATACGATACGGCTATTGGTTTATTTTATGCTGTTTCGCTATTTGTAGGAATGATGGTTTCATTGCTATTAGTTGTCTTAAAAAAACCAGAAACTTGGCAAATGTGGACTATTTTAGTGGCAATAGGCTTGCTAGTTTTTCTTATCCTAGGGTTAACAATTCACGGTATTATTACACTAGTTCGAAAAGATGAGGGCAGAAATAATATCTATTGAGAATGATTAAGGTCCGAAAAAAAAGTGTTCCCAAGAAAAAAATTAGACCAATACTAAAGGTGACTGTTAGATTGAGAAAAAACAGGAAGTATTTCATTTTTGTAGACTCTATTTTTGAAGCAAAGAAAATACCGATAGCACCAATAATTGGCGTAAAGAATATGAATATAGGCGGATCATTAGGGTTGTAAAAGAATAGATTTGGAATCCAACAGATCCAGCCTAAAATAAAGAGAGAACAACTTATAAGTGAGAAAAAATAAGATTTATTCATTCAAATCATCTCCTTTTCTTTTTTGAACTTCTTAATTTAGAGAAAATAGTTGAAAATAGATTTGGACGAAATGAATCAGATATATCTTCCCATGTGTCTAAATTGGGTATTTCTTTCTTTTCAAAATAATTAAGAAAAATAGTGATGACTTCATTCATATTTTCAGTTTCATAAGAATAGTGTCGTATCTCGTCATTAGGTAAAACAAGGCGTAATTCTACAGAAAACCCGTAAATTATTTGAATATAGAGGCTGTTTTTAATAGGCGTCTTTGGTTCCAAAACGATAAAATCAAGTTCATTTTTACTTAATTTTTGAACTAAATCAATAATAGTTTGACTAGTTATATGGGGTGATAGAAAAAGGTTATCACCAGTATCTAGTTTAAAAGTATTTTCCATTTTAAAAGTATCCTTTTTATTTTATTGAAATAAATATTGTATCTAATTATACCATGATGCCTTTAAATCAAAAAAAAACGACCAGTCATCGACTGATCGCTTTAAAAAGGAGTTGTTTTATTTACTTTGGAGGAGTAAATAAAATGAAAAAGTTTGTTAGGGTTGTTTTGTTGGTATGCTTATATAATAGAACATAGATGTGTATAAATTGTGATGAAATTAGGATAAAATAAGAAATTTTTATAAAGGAATTATTAAGAAAAATAAAAAATTAAAAAATGAGATGATAAACTAGCGTTTGGCAAACCGTATTAAATCAAGCTGTAACGAATTGTATCACACTTTTTTTAGATGAAAAGGGCTTATTTTTAAACGGATAAGGTATGATTAATTAAAGGGGTGGTTACAATGAAAATAGGTGAGATGATAAAGGAAAATCGAGTGAATAAAAATATGACACAAGAAGACTTAGCTAAGAAGTTATTTGTGAGTCGTCCTTTGGTTTCAAAATGGGAAACAGGAAAAAGCTATCCTGACTTACATCAACTCATCCAATTAAGCGATTTCTTTGAGATATCTTTAGATGAATTGATGAGAGAAGATATTCATTTAGTTAATAAGAAAGATAATTATGTTAAAAAGGGCATAGCTTGGGAAAATTGGAACAATCTAGTAGGGTTGATTCTTGTATGGTTAGCAATCGATATAGGATTTAATTTTTTTGAAGGAAATGAGTTATTTGATATTGATTACGCTTGGTATTTTAGATTTATTATGCTTGTTTTAATCGGAACAATCCTTTGGCATAATTTTTTAGAAAAAATAATAAAGAAATTATTGAAAATTGATTAATTTTTAAATGACGAATATTTTATTACTGGATAAACCACTGCACCAAAGTCGGAAGGACAACAATTGTATAAATGGTTCGACTGATTTGGATAGCTGCAATTTTTGGCATATCTCCTCCTAATTCGCCAGCAATCAATGAGATGTCTGTTGCACCAGCAGGAGAAGACGCAAACAAAGCTGATTTTAAATCAAGAATACCTCTCTTATAAATAATGACACCAAATAAGACATTAATAAAAAGATAACTAAATAGTAATAAAGTTGCTGGGACAATCAGTTGATGAATTTGAGTCATACTATGTCGAGTAAAAGTGCTTCCTATAATTGATCCAGCAAGAATTTGGGCAAGATATCGAATATTGCTATTAAGTTGAGCGGTGTTTTTAGTTAATTTTAAAAGACAAGAGAAAATAAGTGAAAAGATTAAAGCGCCAACAGGAATTCCTAGATAAATACCAATTGCCCCACCAATACCTGAAACAATTAAAATAAGTAGGTCATTTGACAAGTGTCGATTTGTACCAATGGGTAACGTTTTTTCTAATTTTTTTGGAGACGTATTGGAAGAAGTTTCTTTCTGTTCGTCTCCAAAATGTTTTAATAAAAAATTAATCCAGACTGGTAAAATTAGAAGAATTCCGACAAGACGAGAAAGCTGCATTGTTGCGACTATTTCTGATTCTGCTCCCATATCAATACTGATAAGTGAGACATCCATAATCCCACCAGGCATACAACTAAGTAGGGCAGTCACTAAATCCATTTGAAAAAAATGATGAAAAACAAATCCCATAGCAAACATATTGAAAGTAAAAAGTAACATCAAAAAGAGAATAGATTTCCCTATTTTAGGTAAGTTTAGTAGGTCAGCTTTACTAACTTGTTGTCCAATATAGGCTCCACTAACAATTTGTGCAATTATCTTGAACGTACTAGGCATAAGAGTTTGCTCAGTTAAAACAGAAAATAAAGCGACAGCAAGCATACTACCAGTCATAAAAGGGGCTGGTATTTTTATTTTTTTAGCGATAATGCCACCTAGTAATCCTACGATAAACGTTTCAACCATTCTTAAAACCATCCTATTCACTCCTCTGTCACTTTATTATAAAGTAGATATTTTTATATGAAGAGGATATCTAAAAAAAGAACAGTAAAAGGACAAAAATATAAATTAGCACTAATCAGTAAAAATTAAAGTAATCCGAACGTTCGGACAGAATAAACGAATGATATTTATAATAAAAAACATTTTAATTCGTATTTTAAGTTAAATATCTTGAATTTAAATATAAAAATGATATATTGTTCTTAAATAAGTGATGAATGGGGAGAACAATGTGTCAAAAAACATATCGTTAGATTTTATTAAGGGATTACCAAAAGCTGAACTACATTTACATTTAGAAGGAACACTAGAACCTGATTTAAAGTTAAAATTAGCTCAAAAAAATAAAGTGGATATTGGTCAAGAAACGATTGAAGAAATTAAAGCTTCTTATCAATTTGATTCTTTACCATCATTTTTAAATATTTATTACCCAGCAATGAATGTACTTCAAGAAGAAGAGGATTTTTACGAATTAGCCATGGCTTATTTGAGAAATGCTAAAGAACAAGGAATCAAACATGCTGAACTTTTCTTTGATCCTCAAGCACATACAACACGTGGTGTATCCTTTGAAACGGTTGTTAATGGTTACCATCGTGCTATTTCAGAGAGTGAAGAATTAGGAATTACTTCAGAATTAATTATGTGTTTCTTACGAGATATGAGTGCTGAATCTGCTGAGAAGACATTAGAAGAAGCTTTACCTTATAAAGATAAATTTATTGGAGTGGGGTTAGATTCAGATGAAAAAGGAAATCCACCTAGTAAATTTGCACACGTTTTTGAGAAGGCTCGTGCGGCAGGTTTAAAATTAACGATGCATTGTGATATTGATCAAGAAAATTCAATCGAGCATATCAGACAAGTCATTGAGGATATTAAAGTTGACCGAATTGATCATGGAACAAATATTGTGGAAGATCAAAAATTAGTTGATTACGTGAAGGAACATGGCATTGGTTTAACAAGCTGTCCTGTCTCAAATGGTTTTGTTGTGGATGATATGAAAGGAAAAGAAATCATTGAGTTACTAGATCAAGGTGTTAAAGTAACAGTGAATTCAGATGATCCAGCCTATTTCCAAAGCTATATTTCAGATGATTTATTTGCCTTAGCGACTAAATACGATATGAGCCAAGAACAAGTAGTTCAACTAGCTAAAAATTCATTTGAAGTGTCATGGATAACAGAGGAAGAAAAGAATCGCTATTTAGAGATGATTGATACTTACGTGAAAAATTATTAGTAATGATGAAGGTACCTGATACAACAGGTGCCTTTTTTTGTATTATTCTTTGTAAATATCATGATAGAAAATAAGTTCGTAGATAGTTAATAAAATAGAAATGATGATTGTGGCGCCAAAAAATATAAGCATGACAAATAGGTTGTGAGAAAAAGTTAGCCACAGGAAAAATAAGATGACAATAAGGAGAAGTTTTCCTTTTCCAGACATTTCATATTTGATGTATTCGTCTAAGCGATCTTTCTTTTTGTTCATTTTAAGGTACCCTTTTTAGATGGTTTTCCTTAAGTATATAATAAAAAGGCTGACATACAAGTCAACCTTTAATTTTTATAAATGAAATACAACGCCTAAAGCAAATAGAATCACTTGAACCATCACAATTAAGGCTAAATTTTTAATAGCAAGTGGAAATGTTTTCGTTTTAATTTGTTCTTTACTGTAGAGTTGTGTGTTTTTCCAGATTTTTGGAAAAAGTCCCCAAAGAAGTAATAGGGTTAATGGCACAATTTTAAAAATGACACTTAGAGTAGCTGCTACAAAAGAAGCAACAACTAAAATTTGAAATAAACGCACAGCTCTTTTTTTACCAATATAATAAACAAGGGTATGTCGATTATTTAGGACGTCTTCTTCTAAGTCGCAAGTGTTGTTAGCAAGCATTAGATTCGCAATAGAAAAAGCAGCAGGTAGTGACATGAGTCCAACTTGCCAAATGAGTGAAGCGTCAAAAGGAACTAGGTCATAAATGTTGAGATACACACAAATCAATGGAATAACAATTCCCATAGTTAAACCAGATGTAATTTCACCAACTGGAAGACTAGAAAGCGGCTTTGGACCAGCGGAATAAAAAATACCCATAGCGTAGCTAAACATACCTAGAAAAAGAATAACCCAACTTGTTTGAGAAGCTAAATAAACACCCATTAATGCAGAAGTAATAATAAAGCTCCACATCATATTTCGAATCAATGAAAGAGATAAGTTTTCTCTTCCAATAATATTAGTTTCATGCTTGTAATCATGTACATCTGTGGCGTTGTGATAATCCATGTAGTTGTCCATAATATCCACTGCCATGTTGAATAGGACCATGGAAATAAAGAATAAAAGCATATTTCCCCAATAAATTTGTTGGTAATGATACCATGAATAAAGAAATCCCATTAAAAAGGGAAAAATACTAGCTGTTTTAGCCTTTAATTCGACTAATTCTGCAAAAATTTTAAAAGTCACTGATTAAACATCCCTTCACATTTGTCTCAGTGTTTATTATACTGTTATAGTAGGAATTTTCAATGATTTGAAATTGACAGTTATTCGTTAATAGGCTAAATTTAAGCTATGATTATTTTAGTAGGAGGCCAATAATGGCAGTACATCCACTTTGGGAAAAATACCCTGACATAAGGCAAGATTTAATAGAAACTAAAAAAGTGATGGAGAAATCTGTGAAAATCAGAAACAAAGACATCACACAAGCTTTGCAATTATTTTTTGAAGCAGGCGGCAAGTTGCTACGCCCCGCTTATTTTTTGTTATTCTCAAAATTTGGAGAAGAGGTTTCTGAAAAAAAAGCCCACCGAATGGCTGCTTCTCTAGAAATTTTACATGTAGCAACTTTAATTCATGATGATATTATTGATGATTCACCCATGAGACGTTCATTACCTTCAATTCAAGCAAGTTACGGACAAGATATTGCTGTTTATACAGGGGACTTCTTGTTTACGGTTTATTTTCACTTGCTATCCACTTCAACAAAGGATTTTAAAACAATTGAAATGAATGCTCACAGTATGAAACGAATCTTGGTTGGGGAACTTGACCAGATGAACTTGCGGTACAACACAGAAATTACAATGAAACAGTACTTCCAACATATTAAAGGAAAGACAGCTCAATTATTTGAGTTTGCTTGTTATGAAGGAGCACATTTTGCAGGTTGTTCTAAAAGGTTACAATTAACAGCTAAGCGTGTTGGTTACAACATAGGAATGGCTTTTCAAATTATGGATGATGTACTGGATTACAAATCAACTGAAACAGATATGCAAAAACCAGTGTTTGAGGATATGAAAAATGGTTATTATACCTTACCTTTGATTTTAGCAATGGAAAAAAATCATGATGCATTTGTTCCTTATTTGGAAAAAAGAACAGAGTTGAGTGATAAAGATATCAAAGAAGTTCAAGAGTTAATCGTTGAAACAAAAGGTCTTGAAAGAGCAGAAGCGATTGCAGAAAGATTTACAGATAAAGCATTAGCTGGTATCCAAAAATTACCAGCCTGTGAAGAACGAGATATTTTATATGATGTCACGTCTACACTTTTAAAAAGAAAAAATTAGTTATATAAGAGACGGTGTAGAAAAAATCTACGTCGTCTTTTTTTATCTTCTGATTTGAAGATGATAGAATAAGATAAAAATATACTTGTTCATTTTTCGAAAGCAAGCGTCTGTAAAACTTTATATACTATCAGTAAAATAAGTATTAAGGAGTTGATGGAAATGACTATATCCATGGAACAAAAACAAGAATATTACGAAGCGCTAGTCAAAAAAGACTCAACTTATGACGGGATTTTTTTCGCTGGAATCAAAACAACGGGTATTTTTTGCCACCCGACTTGCACAGCAAGAAAACCTAAATTTGAGAATTGCCAATTTTATCTGACTGCAGAAGAAGCTCTTTTAGCAGGTTTTAGACCCTGTAAAATTTGTCATCCCATGTCTTTTCCACACGATATCCCAGAGGAAGTAAAACAATTAGTCACAGCAGTCGAAGAACATCCAGAAAAGAGATGGCAAGAAAGTGACTTTAGAGAACTAGGTTTACATTCAGCAACTGCAAGAAGAAAGTTTAAAACTGTTTACGGGATGACTTTTGTTCAATATGCGAGATCACGGAGGATGGGTTTAGCTTTTAAAGAAATTGAAAATGGAGGTAAAGTCATTGACCAACAAGTGGCGACTGGTTATGAATCAGCTAGTGGGTTCAATGATGCTTTTACTAAAATTATGGGAAATCCCGCTAAGAAAACAGCTATTAAGGTTTTGAATGCCAATTTCATTTCAACACCGATTGGCCAAATGATGAGTATTTCAGATGAAGAGTATATTTATTTGCTTGAATTTGCGGATCGCAGAGGGCTTGAGCGAGAAATTGAGCGACTTCGATTAAAATTAAATGCTCGTATTATTCCAGGACAAAATAAAACGAATGAGTTACTAGAACAACAATTAGGTGAGTATTTTAAAAAAGAAAGAACAACATTTGATGTCCCGTTATTTAGAATGGGTACTCCTTTTCAGAAAAAAGTCTGGCAGATACTAGAAGAGATACCAAAAGGAGAAGTGTGGAGTTATAAAGATATCGCAGAAAAATTAGGGAATAAAAACAAAGTAAGAGCTGTGGGAAATGCTAATGGAGCGAATCAGTTAGCTATCATTATTCCTTGTCATCGGGTGATAAAAACAAACGGAGAACTTGGTGGATATGGTGGCGGCTTAGAGCGAAAGAAATATTTATTAGCTCTTGAAAAATAATTTATTTAAATAGGAAGTAACTTGTTTTCTGCAAAAAAATAATGATATTATTTCAAATTGATTTTCAAATATGCTATACTTATTGCTGAGATTGTTAAAAAGTGAATATATAAACGGTTGGGCGTAGGCTTTCAAGGTATGTTTTTCTAGGGCGAGAAAAACATGCTTGAGTACGTCCAAATGACAAGGCGTGTTCTTTAAAAGAATACGCCTTTTTTGATATCTTTTTTTAATTAATCATCAATGAATAAGAGTCGTTGTTCAAAAGAGGGGAGAGTTATTTTTGAAAGATGTTATTTTTGAAATTATGTCAACTGAAAAAGTGATTGAACAAGAAAGAACAGATTTAGAAAATCAATTAAAGCAAATAAAGAGTAAAAATCTTGAAGCATTAAAGAATAGAGAAAAAGAATTGCAACAAGAACTTTCTGATGAACTAAAAGCTTATGAAGACAAGCAACAAAAGCTACTAGATGACTGTATGAAAGAAAGTCAAAGGTGGAAACAAGAAACATCTGCCCAGTTAGCTAAATCTTTTGAAGCCAATGAAGATTCTGTTGTTGACACATTGTTGAAGGAGGTTGAAACAATTTATGGCCATTTCTAAAATGGAAAAAGTAACGATTATTTCACCTAAATGTGAAGAAGAGAAAATCCTACGCATTATGCAAGACCTTCAAAACATTGAAATGGTTGATAGTGTGACTGAATTGAATAACCAGTACCAAACAAAGCGATTTGATGTGATTAATCTTGATGCAAACAGACAAAAAGAAGAGGAATTAAATCAGTTACAAAGTCGTATTCAAAAGGCGCTTAACTATTTATCTATCCATATTTCTAAAGCACCTGAGCTGTTAAATGAAACTCAGACATTTTCAGAATTTGAAAAAGAACTTGATTTTGAGACGATTCAAGATTTATTGAATCAAGTTAATAACTGGCAAAAGAAAGAAAAAGCTATTACAGATGAGATAGATGAAATCAGAGTAGAGATAGAAAATTTAAGACAATGGCAATATTTAACTATTAATCCGAACGAAACAAAGGATTCTAAATACCTTCGATCTGTTTTAATAGATTTTTCTTTAACCGTTAAAGAAACGTTGTTAGAAAAAGTAGAAGAGTTTTCGACACTTTTTGAAGTCGTCTATGAAAGTCAGTCCAGACAATATGCTTTCATTGTCTTTTTAGAAAAAGATGAAGAGCTGATGAAAGAGTTAGTATCAACTTATGGCTTGAACGTAGTGGATTATGCTTATGATCAGGCACCTAAAGAAGTATTTGAATCGTTAGAAACTAGATTAGTTACATTAAAAAAAGAAAAAGAAGAGATTATCAAACAGGTTAGTACGCAACATCAAATGGTTAATCCGTTAAAGATGGCAGAAGAATCAGTATTGGCGGAAATTGACCGAATCCATGTCAAAGAGATGCTTGCAGAGTACAAAGATTTAACCGTTATTCGTGGTTGGATTGAAAGCGACAGAGCAGAAAGTTTTGAAAAAAATGTGAGAACTCAGCTAACAAGTGAATTACCTGTTTTAATGACATTTGATGAAACAACGCAAACAGAAGATGTCCCAACAGCTTTAAAGAATAATAAATTAGTGAAACCATTTGAATCACTAACAGAAATGTATAGTTTGCCTAAATATGGTGAGCTTGATCCAACCCCACTTCTAACCCCATTTTATATGGTGTTCTTTGGAATGATGGTAGCAGATGTAGGTTACGGCTTGTTGATGCTTGTTGGAACTCTGCTTTTAAGTAAGAAAAAGACTTTAAGACGAGGCGTTAGAAATTTTATTAGTTTATTCAAAATATTATCTGTTCCTGTTATGATTTGGGGCTTAATTTATGGTTCGTTCTTTGGGGTATCACTTCCGTTTCATGTTTTGTCACCAACAGAAGATATGAACAGCATTTTGATTCTTTCCGTTTGTTTCGGGATGATTCAACTGCTAGTGGGACTTTTAATTAACGGTATTCAATTGGTGAAGAAAAAAGATTACTTGAAAAGTGTCAGTGAATCATTCGCTTGGCAAGGGATTTTAATTGGAGTCGTGCTACTTGTTTTAGGGAATATTGTACTAAAGAATGAAGGCTTAAAAAATGCCGGTTTGATTTTATTTGTTATTTCAAGTGTGCTAATTATTTTAGTCCCAATGATAACAAACAAGTCAAAAGGTAAAGGGTTAGCTCAAGGTGTGTATTCTTTTTACGGTATCACAGGATACATCGGAGACTTGGTTAGTTACACTCGTTTAATGGCACTAGGTATTTCAGGTGGGAGTATTGCAGGAGCCTTTAATATGCTAGTAGGCTTTATGCCACCAGTAGCCAAATTTACAGTAGGTATAGCGCTAATTATCGTACTTCATGCCTTAAATATCTTTTTAAGCTTGCTGAGTGCGTATGTCCATGGGGCAAGATTACAGTATGTTGAATATTTTGGTAAGTTCTTTCAAGGTGGCGGACGGAAATTTTCACCGTTCAAACCAAAAGAGAAACACATTGATTTTAAAGTAGATAAATAGAAAATTTAGGAGGAAATATTTATGTTTACGTATTTAATAGAGAATAACGGTGGGATTGTTTTTGCTATTTTAGGAATGGCGATTGCAACTATTTTTTCAGGAATTGGTTCAGCAAAAGGTGTAGGAATGACTGGTGAGGCTGCGGCTATTTTAACAACTGAGCAACCAGAAAAATTCGGTCAAGCTTTGATTCTTCAATTACTACCAGGAACACAAGGTTTATATGGTTTCGTTATTGCCTTCTTTATCTTAGGTAAGATTTCACCAGATATGGGAATGGTTGATGGGTTAGCTATGTTAGGTGCGTCACTTCCAATTGCTTTTACAGGTCTTTCTTCAGGAATTGCTCAAGGTCGTGTAGCAGCTGCAGGGATTCAAATTCTTGCTAAAAAACCAGAACATGCAACAAAAGGAATTATCTATGCTGCAATGGTTGAAACGTACGCAATTCTTGGGTTTGTTATTTCTTTAATGTTGATTTTACAAAACTAAGAAAGTAGGAATAAGTGATGAAAAATCAAGAACAATCAAAGGAAGAAATGATTCAGTATATCCTAAATCAAGGGAAAACTGAAAATGATACTTATTTTGCTAAAGAAAGTCATGTGTTAAATGAAGACTTCGAGCAAAAAATGACGAAGCTTGAAACAGATAAACAAGATCGTTATCAAAAACAACAAGCTGCGATAAAAGAGACGTATGAAAAGAAAATACAACGAATTGAATTAGAAAAAAATCAAAGTATGATGTTAGAAAAACAAGCTTATTTAAGAAAAGTAACTGATAAAATGGCGGCAAGATTAAAAGCATTGTCAAAAGAAGAGTTACAATCTTTTATTAGCCCAATTTTTATCACGAATGATTTGAGTGGACAAGTAGACGTTTTAGTTGGAGAAATTAGTCAAGAAGCTATTACTCAAGAGTGGCTAGATCAATTAGCTAATCAAAATGAGATGACTGTGACTTATGTCCTTTCTTCAGAAATAATTCCAAATGATGGTGGATTTATCTTATCTCAAGATGGGATTGAATATAACTATCTCTACTCAAGTATTTTAGATCAAATAAGTGAAGAAAAGGAATACGAGATTGTTTCTAATTTATTTAAAAATGAGGTGATCTAATGAAAGACATGCTCTATAACCAAATTAATACAATGGTTCGAATGGAAGAGAGTAATCTATTAAAATCAGAACACCTGAATAAAATGTTACTCAGTGACAGTTTCGATGAAGCGAAAGAATTACTGCGAAATACGAAATACGACTCATTTATTGATGAAGCAGATTTTCTGATGAATTTTGATTATTATTTAAGAGAAGAGCAACATCGATTATTTAAAAAAATGTATGAAGTAGCGCCAGAAAAAGAAGTCATCGATATCTATACCATGCGATATACGTATCATAATTTAAAACTAATTACCAAAGCTTATTATAGCAATCAAGAGTTGGATCAGTATTTTGTTGATGACGGGCAATATTCATTAGCAACGATAAAAAGTGCTGTGAAAAACGGAACGTCAACTTCTGTTAAAGGGCTTTTGATGGATAGTATTTTAGATGTTAAAGCATATCTAGAAGAGTACCAAGATATTCGAGGGATTGATGTCATTTATGACCGCTACTACTTGAGACATCAACGTCAGGCTGCTGATAAATTAAATTATCCAGAGTTAACCAGAGAAGTGATTGCCTTTATTGATTTGACGAATATATCCATGGTTTTTCGTGGGATTAAGCAAAAAAGAACACCAAACTTTTTATTAACAACGTTATCTAGCTTTGGTTCATTCGATAAAAAACAATTAGCTGGTTTTGCTAATCAAACCGCTGCTGATTTTATTTCATTTTTGAGTAGTAGTGATTATCATGAAGTTATTTCTTCTCTAGTCAACAAAGAAACAGGCGAGATGAGCCTTCTTTTATTAGCTAAAGAAAGAGATAATTTCTTAACCAATCTCTATAACTTAGCTAATACACAAGCATTTGGTCCCTTGCCTTTACTGTCTTTATTAAATGCAAAAGACATCGAGATTAAAAACATTCAATTAATTTTAGCTGGGAAAAAGAATCATTTCTCAGAAAAAGCAATAAGAGAAAGGATTCGTGAAAACAATGAGTTATAAAATTGGTGTTGTTGGTCATAAAGAATCTGTGATTGCTTTTAAATTAGTTGGATTTGATGTGGTTTATGCAGAAACAAAAGTAGAAGCAAGAAAAGCAATAGATGAAATGGCTCAAAAAAATTACGGTGTCATTTATGTAAGTGATACCTTACTGTTAGAAATGCCTGAAGTGGTGAGTCATTATGAAAGTAAAGTAAAACCTGCGTTGATTAGTATTCCAACCCATTTAGGAAGCAATGGTTATGGAAAAGGAAAAATCAAAGAGTATGTAGAAAAAGCGGTAGGACAAGACATTTTGTAAGACGTAACAAGAATTAGAAAGGAAGAGCATATTGAATAGTGGAAAAATTGTTAAAGTATCTGGTCCTTTAGTTCTTGCTAGTGGCATGTCAGATGCAAACATTCAAGATATATGTCATGTAGGTGATAACCAATTAGTAGGTGAAATCATCGAGATGCGTGAAGACGTAGCATCTATCCAAGTATATGAAGAAACATCAGGCATCGGGCCTGGTGAACCGGTTGTGACAACGAAAGAACCTCTTGTTGTAGAACTTGGGCCAGGAGTTATGTCTCAAATGTTTGATGGAATTCAACGTCCTTTAAAAACATTCCAAGAGACAACTCAAAGCAATTATTTAAAAAGAGGTGTTCACATTCCTGCTTTAAACCGGGAAAAAAGTTGGGCATTTACTCCTTTAGTTGAAGTAGGAGATAAACTAACAACGGGAGATTTTATTGGTAGTGTTGAAGAGACAGCTTCTGTTAGTCATAAAATCATGGTACCTCATCAAGTAGCAGGTGTCGTAAAAGAAATTAAATCTGGTGATTTTACTATTGATGAAACAGTTTGTGTGATTGAAACAGATAGTGGTCTAAAAGAATTAACGATGCTACAAAAATGGCCAGTAAGAAGAGCACGTCCGATTTCAGAAAAAGTTTACCCAACAGATCCTTTAATTACTGGACAACGAGTTATTGATACGTTCTTCCCAGTAGCAAAAGGTGGAGCAGCAGCTGTTCCTGGACCTTTTGGCGCTGGAAAAACAGTGGTTCAGCATCAGATTGCTAAATGGAGTGACGTGGACATTGTTGTTTATGTTGGATGTGGTGAACGTGGTAATGAAATGACTGATGTTATTAACGAATTCCCTGAGTTAATCGACCCAAACACAGGTGAATCTTTAATGGCTAGAACGATTTTAATTGCCAATACCTCTAATATGCCAGTGGCCGCTCGTGAAGCGTCTATTTATACAGGAATTACAATTGCAGAGTACTTTAGAGATATGGGTTACTCTGTTGCAATTATGGCAGATTCAACCTCTCGTTGGGCAGAGGCTTTAAGAGAAATGAGTGGTCGTTTAGAAGAGATGCCAGGAGACGAGGGTTATCCAGCTTATCTAGGAAGCCGTTTAGCAGAATATTACGAACGAGCTGGTAAGGTTGTTACTTTAGGAACTAACCGACGTGAAGGAAGTATTACAGCAATTGGTGCCGTATCACCTCCAGGAGGAGATACTTCAGAGCCAGTTACTCAAAATACCTTACGAATTGTGAAAGTATTCTGGGGCTTAGACTCAACATTAGCTCAAAAGCGTCACTTCCCTTCTATCAACTGGCTGTCTTCTTACTCTTTATATCTTGAGGAAATGGGAAGTAAGATGGATGATCTTTTAAATAAAGATTGGTCAAGCTTGGTAAAAGAAGCAATGCGTATTTTACAAGAAGAATCTAAACTAGAAGAAATCGTTCGCTTAGTGGGATTAGATACATTATCTGATAAAGACAAATTAACGTTAGAAGTAGCTAAATCAATTCGTGAAGACTACTTACAACAAAATGCTTTTGATGAAGTAGATACATTCAGTTCAAGAGAAAAACAATTTAAAATGCTAGATACGATTCTTTCTTTTGGTGTAGAAGGTAATAGGGCCCTTAGTTTAGGTGCTTACTTTAAAGAACTAATGACAAGTACAAAAGAAACAAGAGATTTAGTAGCTAGAATGAAATACTTACCAGAGTCTGAGATTGAAAAAATTGATGATATTAAAGAAGAGTTGAAACAAGTGATTCAACAATTATTAGAGGAAGGAGGAGAAGATAATCATGCGTAAAGAATACAAAACGATTAAAGAGGCAGTCGGTCCATTAATGCTTGTTGATAAAGTAACAGATGTTAAATTTGATGAATTAGTTGAAATCAAAATGCAAAACGGTGAATTACGTCGTGGGCAAGTCTTAGAAATTACAGAAGACAAAGCGTTAGTTCAGTTATTTGAAGGAACAAGTAATATTAATATTAGAGATTCAAAAGTTCGATTTTTAGGAAACTCGTTAACTTTAGGTGTTTCAGAAGGTATGTTAGGTCGTGTTTTTGATGGACTAGGTAACCCTAAAGATGGTGGAGCCAAAATATTAGCAGAATCTCACTTAGATGTTAATGGTGAAGCGATTAATCCAATGGCAAGAGATTATCCAGATGAGTTTATCCAAACAGGTATTTCATCTATTGATCACCTAAATACGCTAGTAAGAGGTCAAAAACTACCAATATTTTCTGGTTCAGGACTTCCTCATAAAGAGCTTGCTGCTCAAATTGCTAGACAAGCTAGTGTTTTAAATAGCGATGAAAAATTCGCTGTGGTCTTTGCAGCTATTGGGATTACTTTTGAAGAAGCTGATTATTTCATGAATGACTTCAAGAAAACAGGCGCGATTGACCGTTCTGTGATGTTTGTCAATCTAGCTAATGATCCGGCGATTGAACGAATTGCGACACCAAAAATGGCATTAACAACAGCAGAATATTTAGCCTATGAAAAAGGGATGCACGTGTTAGTTATTATGACTGATATGACTAACTACTGTGAAGCGTTGCGAGAAGTATCAGCCGCAAGACGTGAAGTACCAGGAAGACGTGGTTACCCAGGTTATCTTTATACCAACCTTTCTACGTTGTATGAGCGCGCAGGTCGTATTACAGGATTGAATGGTTCTGTGACACAGATTCCTATTTTAACGATGCCCGAAGACGATAAAACTCATCCAATTCCTGATTTGACGGGCTATATTACAGAAGGCCAAATTATTTTATCTCGTGAATTAGATAAAAGTGGTATCCAACCACCAATCGATGTTCTCCCTTCATTGTCTCGTTTGAAAGATAAAGGAACTGGAGAAGGTAAAACAAGAAAAGACCATGCCGCAACAATGAATCAGCTCTTTGCAGCTTACGCTCAAGGAAAACAAGCAAAAGAATTAGCCGTTGTTTTAGGTGAGTCAGCTCTTTCTGAAGAAGATTTAATCTATGCTAAATTTGCGGAAGAATTTGAGTTTAAATACGTGAACCAAGGATTTACAACGAATCGAAACATTGAAGAAACGTTAGAATTATCTTGGGAATTACTATCTATGTTACCAAGAACAGAACTAAAAAGAATTAAAGATGATATGCTAGATGAATTTCTTCCTGAAAGGTAGTGAGATAACATGGTGAGGTTAAACGTCAATCCAACACGTATGGAATTAACGAAATTAAATAGTCGTTTATCAACTGCTACTAAAGGATACAAATTATTAAAAGATAAGCAAGACGAATTAATGCGTCGCTTCATTCTTTTAGCAAAAGAAACAAATGAGTTGAGGGATAAAGTAGAAGCTGAATTAGTCGATTCAATGCAAGCTGTCATGTTAGCAAATGCAACAATTCATGAAGCTTTTATTGAAGAGATATTTGCCATACCAGCTGAAGAAGTTGAATTAGATATTGTCTTAAAGAATGTTTTAAGTGTAGATATTCCAAGTATGATGTTTTCATATGACGAGTCCCTTGACACAAACTCTTTGAATTACGGGTATTTAAATTCAAACGAAGAGTTGGATGAAGCAATCAATAAATTAATTCAAGTATTGCCAGATTTACTTAAACTAACAGAACAAGAAAAAGCTTGTCAGTTAATGTCAGATGAAATTGAAAAAACAAGACGTCGAGTAAATGCACTAGATTCTTTGACGATTCCTCAACTAGAAGAAACGATTAAGTTTATCAAAATGAAGTTAGAGGAAAATGAACGATCTAATATTACACGGTTAATTAAAGTTAAAAACATGAATAAATAAACAATCTGTTACACAGTTTATTTGGATTTCAATGATAAAATGGAGGTTCAGGTGAAATGAAAAGTAGGTATAAGAAGATTTTGGTTGGTATTGATGGAACAAAGGAGTCAGACAAAGCTTTTTATGAAGCAGTTGAGATGGCAAAAGACCATGAAGCAGATTTGTTTATTGCTTGGATTAATACAGAGATGGAAAGAAATCCAGCTCATAAAGATATGTCAGATAGAGAACAGTTGATTTATGATCGAAAAGTTTCAAAAAAAGAAGCAGAAGCAAAAACTTTAGGTGTTCATACAGTGACCCCTATTGTTGCAACGGGAGATCCTAAAAAGTATCTATCTAAGTGGCTTCCTAAAGAACATCAGATTGATTTAATCATTTTGGGTGCTACGGCAAAGAAAGTTATTGCTAACTTATTAGTTGGTTCAACAGCCAAATATGTTGTTGAATATGCGACTTGCCCAGTTTTTGTTGTCAAATAATAGCTAAAGAGGTTAAAACAAACTTGAAAAAGAATTGTTTTAACCTCTTTTTTTGTTAGAATAAAAGTAGGTATTAAATGAAAAAGGAGAAGTGTTATGAAGAATAATGAAATGCATATTTTAGTAACTGTTGATGAAAATTATTTAAAACCATTAGAAGTTATGCTTTATTCTATGTATCAACATCATCAAAAACACAAGGTTGTTGTCTGGTTAATTCATGAGAAGATAACGGAAAAACAACTGGCTCCTTTAAGAAAATTATTAGGGAAGTTCAAGTGGGATTTAGAGGCCATAAAAATAGAAGATGATTTTTTTGAAGGTGCTCCAACAGTGGAAAGGTATCCTAAAGAGATGTATTTTAGACTTCTTTGTGGGGATATACTACCTAAAGATTTACATCGCGTATTGTATTTAGACCCGGATTTATTAGTGATTAACTCCTTACTTCCTTTATGGCAAATGGATTTAGAAGGAAGTTTATTAGCAGCTGCTACGCATACCGGAGTAACTAATATCACGACAGGTTTAAATAATTTAAGACTAAATACGGATCATAATTATTATAATTCTGGTGTGATGTTAATAGATTTAGATGTGGCAAGAGATAAAATAAATTTAAAAGACATTGGTGAAACAATTGAGAAATATGCAAGTTTATTACTCTTACCAGATCAAGATGTTTTAAACCATTTATATGGGCATTATATCAAAGAGATTCCAGATGAGATTTGGAATTATGACGCTAGAAAATATATTAGCTATTTAACAAGAAGTGTTGGAAAATATGACCTACACTGGCTAATGGAGAATACAGCTATTCTTCATTTTTGTGGTAAACCAAAACCGTGGCAAGCAAAAAGCGACACGAAATTCACGGCACTGTATTTGGATTATGCTCGTCAAATGGATTATCTGTAAGAAGCAACTGAATTAGTTTGAAAGAGAAAAAGAATATGCTAGAATAAAGTCACATCTCAATAGAACGGAGCGTTTATTTTATGCTAAAACTTATTATCGCTGGTTAATTCCTTAACCAATTAAATAAGGAATCATTAACTCTTTTTTTCAGCAAGTAGCTGAAGATTATTTAGTGATGGTTTCAAGCGATAATAAAAGCAGAGTAACGTTTAAAGATATCGCAGTTTTCTAATTTTTTAGAAAGCTGCTTTTTTGCGTTCTTTGGGAGGTGAGTCCAGTGAAATAAGAATAAAAAAATAAAATTAGAAAAAAGAAGGAGAAGACAGAAATGAGTCATTATCAAATGAGCCACAACATAAAAGAGATAGAGCAACTTAGAAAGAGTTTCAATGAATTAGCTATGGAGACTTTCGGTATAAGTTTTGAGAGATGGTACGAATTAGGCTACTGGCAGGAAAACTACATTCCTTATGCCTTTATTAAAGACAACGAGGTGATTGCTAATGCTTCGATTACAAAAAGTGAACTAGTTATTAACGAACAACAATATCAGGTGATTCAAATCGGAACAGTTATGACTAAAAAAGAGTACCAAGGACAGGGCTTATCTAGAAAATTAATGGAAGCAATTATTGAAGATTACCAACAAAAAGTTGATTTTATCTATCTTTTTGCCAATGAAACGGTATTAGAATTCTATCCTAAATTTGGCTTCAAACGAGTGGATGAATTAAGTGTTTCAATTGATGCGAGTCAAGTGAAAAATAGAAAGATAGGAATTGAAATATGTGATTTCCAAAAGCAAAGAGAGGAGTTAGAAAACCGCGTTAAAAGACGCTCAACGAATCATCTAACAACATATGATAAAGAGAACGTGTCATTATCATTGTTTTATTTTTCAACAGTTTTTAGTGAGTGCTTGTATTATATTTCAGAATTAGATGTATTTCTAACATTTGAAATAGAAGAAAAAGAGTTACATCTCTATGATGTACTAATGACTAAAGATGTTTCGTTTCAAGAAATACTAAGTTACTTACCTCTTGAGGTAATAGAAACTATCATTTGTCACTTCCAATTAAAAGAGGTAGAAGGTTTGCAAAAGAAAGAAGAAATTATCCCAATTGATGATGATGCTCTATTTATTTTAGGGGTAGAAGAATCAAAATTAGGTGAAATGAAGTTACCATTGTTTAGTCACGCTTAATTACCTACTTATCATTAATCGGATAATAATTAATGATAAACGATAATTAATTATTGAATAAAGATGAAAGAGGTGTTTCTTTTATTAGGAAGTGCGATGTATACTTTTATGACAGGTTTATTGCTAGTCATGTATTTTTTTCAAGATCACTCATTTTCAATTAATGTCCCTGTAAGTGGTTTTGGCTTATTTAAAGCGACTTTAAACTCTCCGGTAAAAGAAGATTTATTGCTCGCAGGTTTATTAGTTAATGTACCAGTTGGAATTACTTATACAATCGTATTTTTTAAAGGAAGTCGATTTTTTAAATCTCTCGTTCAAAATCAAACACCGTTTTCCAAAGATAATAAAAAATTGATATCAAGAATAAGTATCGTATTAATGATTTTAGGGTTAGCACCATCGTTGATGTACTCAATTATTTTGTCATACCTCATGACAAATGGTTACTATATGAGGTTTGATATAGGAGTTAGTTTTGTAGTAGGAGCAATTCTTTATTGTGTGTCAGAGGTTATCAATTATGGTTTAGAATTACAACAGTTTTCTGATGATGCTGTATAAGGGGGAGTTGATTGAGATGGCAATTGTTGTTAGGCTAGACAGAGTGATGGCTGACAGAAAAATATCTCTTAAGGAGTTGGCAGATGAGGTTGGTGTGACGAATGTGAATTTATCTAAATTAAAAACAGGTAAAGCAGCAGCAGTTCGTTTTTCAACACTAGAAGCAATCTGTAAGGCGTTGAATTGTCAGCCAGGAGATATCCTGGAATATGAAGAAGATTAAAATAGATAAATAAAGGAAAGTTCTCAGAAATAGTCTGGGGACTTTTTTTATTAAAAATATGACATGATATTGCACCATTTAGCTAACAGATATAAACTAAAGATATTATTAGATGCTCATAAATTTTAGGATAAATTTAATGGAGTTCATTCTTAAAGGACAGGGATAAAAAGATGAAAAAAAGAATAATGTTAACTTTATTGTTATCGAGTGTTTTTCTTGTGTTTGGTTGTGTTGCTGATGGAAAATCAATTATAAAGAGCTATGAACCTTCTTTGGGTAAATCAATGAATCAATCAGAAATAATTCAAGACCTATCTATGAAAGAAAATATTACCTTCAGAGAAGCGGAATTAAAATTATTTCCAAATAAAGAAAAGATAGAAGGAAAAAATCAAGGACCTGAAATAGAAAATCAATTTAGAATTATTAGTGGAACACCTGAAAAGGCAACAGGATCGAGTGATTATCTGACTGATTTAGGAAAAATATATTTTTATACTCTAACAACTTCAAGCCAAAATTTTAGAGCAATTAAACAGATTTTATATGCTATATATATACCAAACAATCAAGTGTTTTCAGGTTCACTGCAATATTGTTTAACTGATTCTAATAAAATTCATTATACGTTAAATGGCAGATTATTTGATGGTGATAGGTTTACTACATCAGGAATAGGTAAGGCTAATCTTTATGAATCCTCACTTTTAAATTTCATTGTTCCTACTGAATCAAGTTGTGATCAACCTGTTTTTATTGATAAAAATATTTATTATTAAGACTTTTGAAATCTGACTTGATTTTTATAAAAAAAATAAAAGAACTCTTACTTTAAAACTTGTACTATTTATTTTACAGCATAATTGAAGAAAGATAAGAGGAGGTCTTTTATATGGAAGAAGTTACCTATTCAAATTTTAGAAAAAATTTACGGAGTTTTATGAAACAAGTAAATGACGATGCTGATGCTTAATCGTTACAACAAAAGATGTTGAAGACACCATAGTGGTTTTATCAAAAAGAAAGTTCAGCTTTTTAATTAGCTGAACTTTCTTTTTGATTATTCAATTTTTCCCCACTGACTTGGAGGCCAGAAAGAAACTTTAGCTTTTCCAATAATATTTTTTTCTGGGATAAAGCCGACTTCTTTAACACGGCTATCTTTTGACACTTGACGATTATCACCTAAAACAAAATAAGTGTTTGCAGGAACTGTTGCTTGACCTGTCATTTCTTCTAGAGTGAAATCTGGTGTTAAAGGTTCAATATTACCGGCATTTTGCCAATCTTGTTTGTATTGGTTAAGATAATCTTCTTTTAAAGGTTTTTCGTTAACATAAAGCATATCGTCTTTGTAAGAAATAGTATCTCCAGGAAGTCCGATGACGCGTTTTACGTAATAAAGAGAGGGATCATCTGGTGCTTTTAAAGGAACAATATCAAAACGTTCAATATCTCCAACTTTTAAAGCTATTGCTTTTTCTCCATCAATTAGATTAGGCATCATGGATTCACCTTGTACCTTGATAGGAGAAAAAATATAAAATCGTAAAGCAACTAAGATAACCGCTAAAGTAACTAGCCATAAACAATCGTATATCCAAGATTTTTTCATTATTTAACCACCTTAATTTATTAGGCATATCATATCATAAACAACTCACTTTTTACTACACCATGCTCCGTTTTTGTCAAAATAAGTAGCTTCTTCAAAAGAGTCTTGAATGATTTCATCTGGAAATCCCATCGTTTCAATTAATTTAATAGCATTTCTAGAGGTGGCAACACCTTCTTTAACCTGATAGTCAAAGGAGATACCTTCAGCTTCTGAGACAGTTTCTTCGAAATGGATATTCTCACATTCTTTAGCTAAAATTTGAGGTAACTCGATGTCGTGAGTAGCCACAAAGGCTAGTTGATTTTGTTTGGCCAACCACCGAATCATGCTTGAAGAAGCAGAAATACGCTCAATCGTATTAGTTCCTTTCAAGATTTCATCTATGAAGCAATAGCAAAAATTTTCCTTCTTAACTTGCTCAACTAATCTTTTTAGTGATTTTAATTCAGCGATAAAATAGCTGTCCCCTTCAATGACGTTATCTTCTACACCCATTGATGACAAGACATAGCCTGGTTTCAATGAAAAAGAAGTTGCTAAACAAGTGTGGATAGTTTGGGCTAATAGGCCATTGATAGCCACGCTTCTGACATAAGTTGATTTTCCAGAAGCATTAGAACCCGTTACAAGGGTGCTGTGTTCCCAATTAACAGAGTTAGGTACAGGCTCACTTAGTAAAGGATGAATGACATTAGCAGCCGTAACGCCATTAGAAGAAGCAGTTGGTAAACACCAATTAGATTCGTAAATAGTTCGTAAGTTTAAAATAGCGATTGCCACTTCTAAGTTGCCTAACAAATGCCAAACTTCTTGTGCTTCTGTTGAGTATTTTTTTAGTTTTTGAGAAACAGATCCATAGGAAATAAAAGGCAGTAAGAAAGAGGCTGTAATCATCTCAAACATAAGCTCTGTTTCGCTCCCTGTTTTGACACGAAATGAAGAAGCAAATTTTAAAAGTGATTTCAAAGAATGGGTTGATTCAGTGAGTTCTTTTTTTATAGGTAAATTTCTTTTGCTAAGTGTGACGCTTAAAGAAATACCTTGAACTAGATAACTCATTGTGGCTAGTTCAGTTTCTAATTGTCCTTTTTTTATAAGATAGAAAATGGTGTTAAAGCACAAAGCTGAGATACCAATTAAAATACCGATAGAACCCAGAAATATAGCAGAAATAAAACCTAGTATAGGCAGTAACCCGAGAAAAACAAATAAAAACCGATGACTAAAAGGGGTAAGCACCTGTTGATTAAGATAGGCTTTTGCGTAATTGAAATCTTTTTTTCCAAGACGAGCAAATTGATAAGAAACAGCTTCTCTTTCCGATGGATTCTCGTTAAAAAAAGTAATTAATTCTTCCATTTTTTCATGGTGAGTTGCATTAGTTTCTAACGAGTATGAACGTAAGCTTTCATACAAACTTTCAGAGCCGATACTTGAGTAAGTCAAATTAATACGTTGAAATACATCAAACATGTTCAAATCAGACCAAGTTAAATCATCCACGATAAATTCAGACTCTTTTTTTAGAAAACCAGCAGCTCGTAAACTTTTTTCTGAATCTTTTCGTTGATTAGTTGGGAATTTTCCCCAGTCATGTTTAATTTGTTTTTTTAATTTAAGTCGATTAGTGATTTCGAAAATAACTACAAAACTAATAATAGCTATTAAAACAATAGGAATAAAAAAGACATCACTCATAGAGCACCTCCAACATTTTACTTATATTATACATCAAGTTAGTGGACTATAATTAAGCTGGTAAGCGTTTTTTTAGCTGTGTTATAATTAAGAAAAAATGGAGGTGCATAAAAATGAGTTATGAAGAAAAAGACTGGATTATGCGTCAAATTAAACAAATTGCAGTAGGTTTAGGAAAAATGTTAGGAAGAGATAGTCTTAAAGAAATGATTAACTTAGAATTAAGCGCCTCTGAAAAACTGACAGATGAAGAAATTGATACTATCTTACTTTTAGTAGAAGTAGAAGATAAAGTAGAGACTAAACAAATAAAAACTGAAGACTACCCTGAAAAAGTAGGGATTCCTAGAGAACGTTTAACAAACATACTAATAGATTACACCCTCGTGACTGAAGCAGAAAAAATGCGTCTTAAAAAATTTATCGGAGAAATAGAATGAAACAGATCTATTTTATCAGGCACTCCATTCGAGATACTAGTATTCAAGATGATCTAACAGCCCCTTAACCTTAAAAGGGCAACAATTAGCTGAGGAATTAAAAAGAATAATTAATTTAGAACATGTAGATACCATATACTCAAGCCCTTGTGTAAGAGCAGTTCAGACAGTGGAACCTATCTCAGAGTCTATAAGTAAACCGATAGTAATAAAAGAAAACCTAAGAGAAAGAGAAATCAATGAATGGTTAATCGATTTTGATGAGTTCACAAAAAGACAATGGGATGATAAAAGCTTTAAAACAAACCATGGAGAGTCTCTGGTAGAAGTGGGAAAGCGTGCTGTTACTTGTTTTGAAGAGATTGTTACTGACTCAAGTCAAAAGGTGGTTATCAGCTCCCATGGTACTTTTTTAGCTTGTCTATTTCATGAGCTAACATCTGGGCAATTTGGATATACTGATTTTTTAAATATGACACAACCAGATATTTATCTCGGTTTATTTGATGAGAAAAATCAATTGGTCGAATTAAAAAGAAAAAGAATTTCATCTTTAACTTGACCTGAAACGGGTTTTAGAAAATATAATGAAGAAAATAAATGTTAGAAATGAGATGAAACAAGTGACGACTATTCATGATATTGCCAAAAAAAGTGGCTACTCGGCTTCAACGGTTTCAAGAGTTTTAAATAGAAAAAAACATGTCTCTACTGAAACAAGACAAGCGATTCAGCAAGTAATTGAAGAGCTAGACTATGTTCCAAGTGATATCGCAAGAGATTTAAGTCGTGGAAAAACACTCAATATTGGTTTTGTCCTACCTAACACGAAACATCCTTTTTTTACCGAAATTTTGACAGGTGCTATAGATGCTGCTTTTAAAACACCTTATCATTTGGTGATATTACCCTCTGAGTATGATGAAGAAAAGGAAATCGAATACCTAGAGCAACTAAGAAGTAATGCTTATGATGGCTTAATATTTACATCTCACGGAGTACCCTTAGAAAAATTAGCTGAGTATACGAAATATGGTCCGATTATTTGTTGTGAAGATCCATATGATGTACCTATTTCTGCAGTATATGCCAAGCGTCGTATTGCACTAACAGAAGCTTTCACTTGGCTAAAGGAAAAACAATATAATAATGTAGGATTCTTTTTAAGCCGTGAAGAAAAACTGAGTGCAACAAGTAAAGAAACACTAGGTGCCTATCGAAGAATTTTTAAGAATGAACCGGAAAAAGAGCTAGTTAAGACAGGTGTTACAACTTATAAAGATGGTTATCAAGCAGCTAAAGAATGGGTAGAAAATGGAATTGTGCCAGAGGTTATTTTTTCAAATGGAGATGATATCGTCACAGGAGCCAGGCAATACTATCTAGATCATAACCTGCCACTGCCATTTTTAGTTGGACAAGAAGATCAGTTAAGCAGCCAGTTATTAAATATTTCAACCATTGATTACCAGTTTACAGAAATTGGTAGACAAGCCTTTGAACTTGTTTTGAAAGCAGAGGGAATTGAAAAAATAGGGATTCCGTCAACGTTTATTGTGAGGTAAATGTTGACGGAATTTTTCCTAGTTTTGTTGAGGGTTCAAACCTTCCACCGTCAATTCATATAGTTGCTTCTCATCAAGAGATGAAATAAATTTTCTATCATGGGAAATAGCAATAATGGTTCCTTGATACTCACTAAGTGCATCATAGAAAAATTGGTTAGTTAAAGGACTTAGATTGCGAGTAGGTTCATCTAATATAAGAACCTCATTTTCCTCAAGCATTAGTTTCACTAACAGGATTTTAGCTTGTTGACCACCGCTTAGTTCACTAACGGCATGAAGCATCTCGTCTCTTGTAAAGTTTAGGTTAGCTAACAGTGTTCTAATGCGTTGCTCTTCATTACTTTCACCTGTATTAAGTACTTCTAAAACACTTTTAGATAGATCAATGACTTCTTCGTAATTTTGTGGCATAAAGCCTATTTTATATTTAGATTGTTGCTGTAAAGTCTCATTTACTTTTCTAATAAGAGTTGATTTTCCTATACCATTTTCTCCCGTAATAATTAGTTTATCTTGAGTAAAAATAGGTAAGTGAATGTCTTTAGCTAATACGCCTTTTTCATTTTCTAAAACAGGTAAGTCTAAATCCAAAATAAGTTGTTTCTTTTTGGGTGATGAGACAGGAGCAAAGAAAAAGGTTGGTTGTTCTTCAATGGTTCGAATGTCTTGTACATTGTCTTTTTGAGTCGCCAATTTTTCTTTCTGCTGTTTGAGAGACTTCACTTTTTTCTGAAGTCTTGGATCAGCTCGAGACACTTGTGTGTGTTGATGTTCTGCTTTATTCCAAACATCACGTAACTTAGTTTCTTGTTTTTTCAAAGCACGTTGCTCATTTTTGACTTGAAGATTATGAGATGTAATAGCTTTTTCTCGTTTTTCCTTATAGGTATAAAAGTCATCTTTAGACAAGGTATAAAGAGGGACTTGGTTTTTCTTTGTTAATTCAAGATGAAGTAATTCGTTTGCTGTTGCTTGGATAAATGCCTCGTCATGGGAAACAAAAATCACGGGAATACTTAATTGCTTGATAAAAGTTTCTAGCCATTCAATACCGTTTAAGTCCAAGTTGTTAGTCGGCTCATCTAATAAGAGAATTTCAGGATTAGTCGCTAAAATAGCTAAAAGTTGGTATTTTAATTTTTCACCACCAGACAAGTCAGCGTAGCGTTGTGTACTAAATAAATTATCAATTTGAAAAGCTTCCATTGCTTCAATTAATAAATTATCCCACGTCATTTCTTCAAATAAATCAGCAACAATCAAATCAGAGTTTTCAGCATCTAGAGATTGGTTTAAGTAGCCAATGGATTGATAAGTAGAATCGATTTTTCCTTCTACTTGAAGGTAAGGGATTAAATCTTGTCTGTTTCTTATGACGTGTAGCAAACTTGACTTACCGTTTCCTTCTTCACCAATGATAGCTAGTTTGCTATTTTGGTTAATGACAAGATCTAGATCGCTAATAAGAGAGCGTCCTGTTTTTTCTTCGATTAGAGAGATATGAGTTAATTTCATCATGTGAATCACCTTTTTCTTTATATTTTTTTAGATAGGTAATGTTAGTAGCATTCAGTCCATCCTCCTTTTTAAAACACAAAAAAGCACTCCTATACCTGACAGGAGTGCGAAATAGCTTAAATAAATTAAGCTATTCAATTTTTCTTCATAAGGATACGCGAACTCACTGTTTATTTATTAGAATTAGTCTATTAAATAAAACAATGTTCAATTCGGTACCCTCCTTTAGTCTTTTTGATACAAGAAGTATAGTCTGACTTTAAAAAAAAGTCAACACTTAAAAATAAATTAGCTGCGATAAGTTCGATAAACAATCTGATTAATTAAATTAACAGACACAGGTTTTAAGGTAACAGCCCTTTTGATAGGATGGAATAAAGGAATTCCTTCACCTAAAATAACTGGAATAGTCGCTAAAATATATTCGTCAATTAAATCATTTTCAACAAGAGGTTGAATAATACTAGCACCACCAACAATAAAAACGTCTTTACCTGGTTCACTTTTTAGTTTAGTCACAAGATCAACGACAGATTGATCTGTAAAGATTATGTTTTCTTTGTTTTCTCGTAATTGAGAAGTTAAAACATAAGAAATACTATCTGCGTAAGGGTAGTTGTCAGGAGCTAGTGAAGTCGTTACTTGGTCATATGTTTTTCTACCTAAAATAACCGTGTCAACATGTTGATAAAAATCTTCATAAGAAGTGTCCACCGTTTCTTCTATCGCACCTGTTCCTAACCAGTCGATGTCACCATTCTTATCAGCGATAAACCCGTCAATACTGGTTGCGATATAAAGAATTATTTTTCTGTTTGTCATAAAAAGCTCCCCTTTCTTGATAAGTTTATTGTAACGTGTTTTTTCTTGTCTGATAAGAGACAAAAGGATATAATGTCGCTAAAACCAGAAAAAAAGGAGGTTAATCATAGTGAAAGAAGCAATGGATAATAGTATATGGAATCATTTTTTTGACATGATGGTTAATCAAAAGAAAAACTTTGGAGATATCCGAGTAAGGGAAATCTGTGAAGATGCTAACATTCATCGTTCTACTTTTTATCGTCACTTTGAAGATAAGTACCAACTCTTAGAATTTGGATTATTTATTCTATGGAATGATTTCTTTGAATTAGATGAAAGAGAAAAGTTTTATGCACCGTTTAAAACAGCCGATGAATTCTATCAAAAATCAGAAGCCGAGCAATTAATTTTCCGCAACCAATCAGATGATCGCTTTCTTGAAACGGTTAATAGTTTCTTCTTAAAGCAAATGACAGCTTCATTTAAGGCAATATTGAAAGAGGTTAGTCCTAATCAATTACCGACTGATTTAATGGCAAGACACGTCGTTGGAAGTATTCAATCTTTAGATGAGTGGTCGAAAAATCAGGAAGGGGTAACGTCTGAAAAATTAGATAGCTACTATAAAACACTTGTCTTAACTCCGCTTGGTTTGAATTGCACTGAATAACTATCTTTTAATTTTTGTTTAGCGTAAAATAAGACTAGCCCCAACGGCTAAGAGGAGGTAAAAAAGAAGTATGATTGATTTATGGCATCGATTAAAAGCCAATGATTCGGCAAGAAGAACATTGGTGTTATTGACAGTTTGTTTGATTTTGTTTTTAATTCGAAATATTTTAAGTTTAGTCTTATTAACTTTTATCTTAACGTATTTAATTGTTCGAGGTGTTGAAGGTATTCATAGCGTCATAAAAATACCGAAGAAGATAATCGTGATAGCTGTTTATTTGCTAATTGTGATTTTCTTGTATTTTTCAATTACCGTTTATGTACCAAAAATGTTTAATCAAACCATTAAAATGATTGAGGAAGTTTTTTCTTTCTATCAACGAGTTAATAGTGATAACAGATTATTCGAATGGATTTCAGCTAATGTGAATTTCCAAGATATTAAGCAACAACTAACTACAGGAGCAAAAGTTATTTTCAATACGATTACAAGTATTGGCTCGATGGGATTAACTTTCTTCATGTCGTTTATGCTAAGTTTCTTTTTCATTATTGAAAAAGAATGGGTAACAGATTTTGGTAGAGCTTTTTACAAGAGTAAGATAGGTGTTTTCAGTCAAGATGTGGGTTATTTAGGTCGCAAATTTATCAACACATTTGGTGTGGTAATTGAAGCGCAATTTATTATTGCTTTGATTAACACATTGCTAACAACAATTGGCTTGTATCTAATGAAATTTCCTCAAGAGCAGTTGCTTAGTTTAGCTTTAATGATTTTTATTTTAAGTTTGATCCCAGTAGCAGGTGTAATTATTTCATGTATCCCACTTAGTTTAATTGCGTATACAGATGGTGGCGTACAAAATATTATTTATATTTTAATTATGATTGCAGTGATTCATGGGATTGAGTCATATATTTTAAATCCTAAATTAATGAGTAGTAAAACTGATCTACCAGTCTTTTATGTGTTTGTTGTTTTAATGTTCTCAGAGAAATTCTTTGGTGTGTGGGGATTGATTATTGGTATACCAGTATTTGTCTTCCTACTAGATTTACTTGAAGTTAAAACAGAACATAAAAAACATGGATTACCTCAAATAGTTCCTCCAAAAGAAGAAGTGGATAAGTAGTTTAGGAGAGAATAAGATGTTAGAAAATAAATTAAACATTGAAAATCAGTTACTGCTGAACAAAGAAGAAGAGAGGCTAAGTAAACTAAGAGCTAAAGAACTATATGAATCAGGGAAAATAGATCCTTTAGCAGTTGGAACATTTGCGAGTCTATCTTTTATCCATCATTTTTTATTTCAAGACATCTATTCTTTTGTAGGAGAAAGACGTTCTGTCAATATTTCATAAGGAAATTTTAGATTCGCACCAGTTGTGTATCTAGAGCCGGCTTTAAATAATATTGATCAAATGCTGATAAATTCTTTTGAGGAAATTATTGAAAAATATGTTGAGATGAACATTGCTCATCCCTTTAGAGAAGGAAACGGAAGAAGTATGCGGATATGGCTAGATTTAATATTAAAAGCCCAATTAAAATCAGTTGTTAACTGGAATTTAATTGATAAAGAAGACTATCTTCTAGCAATGGAAAGAAGTCCTGTTAAAGATATTGAATTGAAATTTGCTATTAAGAATGCGTTGACTGATCAAATTGATAACCGGGAAATTTACATGAGAGGCATAGATATCAGCTACTATTATGAAGGTTACACAGAATTCATAACAGAAGAATTAAATGAAATAGAGCATGAGACTCAAGGTTTACCTTGGGTTTCATGCTCTGTTTTGTTTATTTATTAGCCATTACAGCGAAATAATTATTTTCTTTATCTGAAAAATGAAATTGTTTAACACCTGTTTCATTAATTATCTCACTAACAAAAGGACTAACCAGTTTAAGTTGTTGATGAAGAGCTTCAATGTTATCTGTTTTAAATAAAAGGGAAGGGGTGTTCATTGCAACTTCTGGTGAAAATTGTTGAATAAAAACTTTATCAAATAACTGCAGTGAAACTTGATTTAAAAGTGTTAATTTAATAGATAAAAAAGATTCTGGTAAATCAACAGTTTCAACCTCTGTTACACCAAAGCCTTTTTGCCAAAACTCAGCAGCCTCATTAACATTATTAACGTATAACATAATATCGACTTGATTAATCATTTGTCACGACCTTACATATCAAAATTTCTAAAGCGAATAAAGGCAACTAACTCTGAAATACCAGCTAGAGTCAATACAACGCCGAAAAATCTAAAGAACATCATCGCACTAGAGAATGGGAAGACCATTAATAGAACACCAGCACCAATCGTAATAGCGCCGTAGATGAACATTGGTAACCAATTAACATTAACGTACTGTCTTAAACCTAGTGATTGAGATAGACGAACACCGCCACCGATAACACACATCAAACCTAAGAAGAAAGGTAGAGAGGCAACAAGTGGTTTAGCAAACAAGAATAAAATCAAAGCGAAAATGAAATAAAAAATTGCAACAGGTGTTGAAGAGCTGTACCCATTTTGTTTGTTTTTAATAGATGAAATTAAATTAAATACACCCATCACAACATTATAGCCAACAATTAAATATAAAATAGTTTGGGACACTTTGTTTGGCTCTAAAAAGATGGCAATACCTAGTAAGATATAAGCAATACTTCTTAGTAAAGCGTGTCGTTGAATGGATTTAAACATGGATGTCATAGTGAATCATTCCTTTTAATTAGTATATAAAACTTACTATTACTTTAATCATAAAAAATAAAAAAATCAAGAGTTAGCCCCTTGATTTTACATAGAATCTTTAAAAATGTCTTTGTTCTTAGCGAAATAATCAACACCAGAGTAGATGGTGAAAATTAAGCAAGTATAAAGCATAATTTGATCAACTGGTAAATTAAGACCGGCAAATGGAATATTGTTGATTAATAATAAAATAATCGCCACCATTTGGGTTGCTGTCTTAACTTTACCTGGCCAAGCAGCAGCCATAACTTCGCCACCCTCTACAAGTAGAAGACGTAAGCCTGTTACAGCTAGTTCACGACAAACAATGATTGCAACAATCCAAGAAGCCGCTTTTCCTTGTCCTACTAAAACAATGAAAGCTGTCATAACAAGCATTTTGTCCGCTAAAGGATCAGCAAATTTTCCAAAATTAGTTACTAGGTTATCACGACGAGCGATGTAACCATCTAACCAGTCGGTAATACTAGCAATAGCAAAAATAATTGCAGCAACTAATTGAGTTACTTCTAAAGATGTTCCAAGAATACTTATTTCACCCCAATTAAATGGTGCAACTGCAAGGATAATAAAGACAGGAATCATAAAGATTCTGAGCACAGTTAGTTTATTAGGTAAATTCATCTTATTCAAATACCTCTTTCTGTTCATTTGTAGTTGTAGTCGAATCTGCATCCGAACTATCTGTCTTTAATGTTATCATTTTTTTACCAGTTGTGGGAGTTTTTTCGTTAAATTTAAGCTCCTCACCGTTAATGCTAATTTTAACATTTGGCGCAGCACCTACGACAATATCAAAACTAGTCATTTCTTCAGGGACAAACGTTTCTAAGTCTTCACCTGGTTGAATCGTGTATTGATAAAATAATTCTTGCGTTTCAGGAGATTGTAGACCAACCCAAGCAGGGCCGTCAGTACCTTTAAAGGTAACTTTTACAGGTTTTTCAAGTTCCTTAGTTGTAAAGGCAGCATAATCCCCAGTATCTTGTTCCAATGTGAAAGCAGCAGCTTTTTTATCTTTTTTCTTCGTTTTCTTTTCTTTTTTCTCATCAGTTGATTCAGCTGATGAACTATCTTCTTCTTTAGACTCTGACGTTCTCTCTGATTCTAATGTGTTAGAGCCAGCTAGGTTTGTCGTTTTATCTGGTATCGGAACAATAGGCCCTTGCTCTGAATCGATGAAGATAGCATAGCCAATCGTCCCAATAATTCCCATCACAACCAAAACAAGTAAGGCTACAGGAATATAAGATTTGACTAAATTCTTTTTGGTGTTAGTTTCATTGTATTTTGACTTTCTAGAGCCCTTTACAGGGATCGATAAAGCCATTGTATTCATTAAGTCGTTTCGCTCTGGTTTGCCGTCTAAACGTCTTAAAAGCGGTTTTGGATTAAGTCCAACTGCTTCGGCGAATTGTCTAATGAATGTTCGTTTGTAATAATCACTTGGCATGGCGTCAAAATCATTGTCTTCTATTGCTTCTAAGTAACGTCGTTGTATTTTAGTTATTCGCTGTAAATCACCGATTGTAAGGCCACGTTCAAGACGTGCAGCTCTCAATTTTTCACCAATCGTTTCCAAGTCTTCGCCCCTTCTTTCTAAAATTGCCGTGTCTGTTTTTCAGGTAGCTTATCAAAACTAAATGCATCCTGACTAGAGGTGTAACGGCTAATTAAATCATCTGTTTCTTCTCTTTATACTATATAAAATTTTTTTATTTTTGCCAATTAGACTATAGACCGAGCTTTTATTTTGGATAAATAAAGAAGCGGCTTAATCCTTCTGGTCTAACAAATGCTTCTTGAGCAGCTAATAAATCATCTAATTCGATACTATCAATAATTTCAGCTAAATCAAAAAGGGTAGTGTCCCCAAATTTGGCTCCACTAAATTGATTTGCAATATACTCAAGAGAATCAAGAGATTTCAAATGTTTACCCATCATTTTTCGTTTAGCTAAATTCAAGTTTCGTTCAGTTAATTCAGGACTGTCCTTAGATTTTAAAATCAAGTTAATCATTTGATTGGCAAAACGCTCTGGTTCATTTGTATCAGTACTAAAATCAGCAAAGTGAAAACTGCGATCTAGAGTGAACTCAAATGAAAAGGAATCATCAATTAGTCCCTCATTGTACATGCTTAAATAACTCTCAGAGGTGTCCCCGAAGAGTAATTGTAAAAGTAATTGAAGAGTCGTTTGATATTTAAGACGTTCAAACCCGTCTTCTGGAACATCATCAAGTCCTTTTAATCCAACAATCGCTTTTGGGCGACTAACAGAAAGATTAATTTGATCTTCTTTAATAATGTCTTTTGCATTTTCCACTGGGAAACGACGTTCAATTGGTTGAGCTTTAACAAATTCTTTTTGTTTTTGGTTATCAATAATAAATTGCATTAACTGCTCAGGGTCCATTTTTCCTACAATGAAAATATTCATGTTGCTAGGATGATAGAAGGTATTGTAGCAAAGGTATAAATCTTCAGCTGTAATATGTGAGATACTTTCTTCTGTTCCTGCAATATCAATATGAAGAGGATGTTTTGGATAAAGGTTGTTTAAAATACCAAAGTAAAGGCGCCAGTTAGGGTCGTCTTGATACATCTGGATTTCTTGACCGATAATTCCTTTTTCTTTGTTTACAGATTCTTCTGTAAAGTAAGGGTCTTGAACAAAATCAATTAAAGTTTGGATATTTTCCAACATATTATCCGTACTTGAAAAGAGGTAGCTTGTACGAGTAAAGCTAGTAAAGGCATTACTTGACGCACCTTGTCTCCCAAATTTTTGGAATACATCTTCATCTTCTTTTTCAAATAATTTATGTTCTAAAAAGTGAGCAATGCCATCAGGTACTTTTGTAAAAGAATCGTGTCCTAAAGGGATAAACTCATTATCAATGGAGCCATAATTAGTAGTGAACAACCCATAAGTTTTATGAAAATCAGGTTTAGGAAGTAAGGTTACTTCTAACCCGTTATCTAAAATACCTGTATAAAGGGTTTCGTTGATTGAAGGATAAAAAATCTTCTTCATAATTAATTTCTCTCTCCTTCCATGAAATAGACAGCTTGTAAGCGAACGCTTTTAGCAACTTCTTGAATGTCAGCAATCGTTACAGCATCAATTCGGCCCAACCATTCTTCTTGAGAAATATCTGCCACAGGTACTTTTACTTTTAAATAAGCCTGTTCTAAGAGTGCCCGTTGATTATCTAAACCAAGTAAATATTGATTTTTCAACATGACTTTTGTTTGATGTAAGTCTTCTTCGCTTACTTTTCCTTTAACAAGCTCTTTAAGCTGCTCGTTAATCAGTCTTAGCACTTTCTCTCGGTTATTACCATCAATACCTGTTTGAACTGTTACAAGTCCTCTAAAGGGCTCTAAGGCACTACTCGCATAATAAGCTAAACTATGTTTTTCTCTAACATTTAAAAAGAGCTTAGAATGAGGGAAGCCACCAAATAGTCCGTTAAAGACCATCAAAGCAAAATAAAGGTCATCATAATAAAAAATGTCACAATGATAAGCTAAATTTAATTTAGATTGAACAACAGGTAGGCTCTCTGTTTTTTGCTGAATGACATTTTGAAAAGGTGGCTGATAAAATAGTGGAACAGAAAAAGCTTCACGATCAGAAAAACCAAAATCTTTAAAGCAACGTTCTACATAACCTTCAGCAACATTACCAATGACTAAAATATCCACACGATCATTAGCAATCATCTCTTTGTAATAATCAGCCAGTGAAGCAGCTGTCTCTTTTTCAATCGTTTCAACATCACCAAAACTTGGTGTTCGTTGACTACTTGATTGAGAAAAGAATAAATTTTGAAGAGAAAGAGCAGCGTATGTTTGTTTATCATCAAAAATAGAGTTGATGTATTCAATTAAATTAGCTTGTTCCCGATTAAATGTGTCTTGTTCAAAAGAGCCGTCTTTAATATTAGGTGAAAATATGATTTCTTTTAGGAAGGCCACAGAGGATTCTAAAACACTTGTTCCATTTGGTACTAAATCATCGTTAATAATATTTAGAGAAATAGTAAAATAGTGTTCATTACCACTTCGACTAACTCCAATTCCAAAACCTGCTCCGTAAAGGTCAGATAATTTTTTACTTAAAGCGACTTGGTCAGGATAATTAAGGCTGTTAGTTTCCATTAAGCTCGCAAGTAAAGAGCGTTGACTACTAGTTACTTTATTTAAGGGTGTCGCAAAGCGCACCAAAACACGTACAGTTTTATATTTTTCAGTCGGAATGACGTGTAAATTCACTTGTTTATTTAATTCGAAAGTCATAAATCTAATCTCCTTTGTTGATCAGATGGTGTCTGTATTTGTAAAATAAGATACACCTAACTAGATTACCAAAAATCGAGGTAATTTGATAGGAAAACACTTGATTTTAAGCGAAAAAAAGTAATCTTAAGAAAAGATTAAGGAATCACTTAAAGAAGTGTATTATTATTGTTCTTTACAATATCATATCATATATTACAAATATTTCATGTGTCAAATCAAAATTAATGCACATTAAAAAATTCTTTTGTATAATGAGTAAGTATTAGGGGGGATATTAATATGTTAAAAGAATTTAAAGAGTTTATTTCACGGGGAAATGTATTGGATTTAGCAGTTGGTGTTATTATTGGGGGAGCATTTACTGGTATTGTTACAAAATTAACAGACAATGTTATTACGCCGTTAATAGGGCTAGTTATCAGTTTAATCTTTAACGATGTAAAAAATGTTGAGGATGCCACAAAGGGATTAAGTTTTAGTGTTAATGGTATAAAATTTGATTATGGTGCAGTTATTTCAGCTGTTATCACATTTTTAATTACGGCATTTGTCTTATTCTTGATTATTAAAGCTGTTAATAAAGCAAATACGATTATTCCTAAAAAAGAAGCAGAAGAGATTGAAGAAGAGGAACCAGAAACAACTGAAGCTATTTTAAATGATATTCGTGAGTTACTAATTGAACAAAATAAGTTAGAGGCTTCACAAAAAAAAGAGGAATAAAATAAAAACTGTTAACAACTTTTTAGCTGTTAACAGTTTCTTTATTATTTTTTAGTTTCAAAAAGTGGACTAACAGGTTTATTTTCATGAATGCGTTTAATCGCATCTCCCATTAATTCGCCAACGCTAACGATTTCAATTTTATCAGATTGTTTGTCATCTGGTAATAAAATTGAGTCAGTGATGATTAATTTTTCAATGGATGAATTATCGATTCTTTCGATAGCTGGACCTGATAGAACAGGGTGAGTACAACAAGCAACTACTTCTGTTGCCCCTTTTTCTTTTAAGGCTTCAGCAGCTAGTGTAATAGTACCAGCTGTATCAATCATGTCATCAATTAAGACACATTTTTTACCTTTAACTTCCCCAATGATATTCATTACTTCAGCAACATTCGCTTTTGGACGGCGTTTGTCAATAATCGCGATAGGTGATTTTAAAACTTCAGCCAATTTACGGGCACGCGTTACGCCACCGTGATCTGGAGAAACAACGACAACATCGTCTCCTTCATAGCCATGATCAATAAAGTAATCAGCTAAAAGAGGAGCTGCCATTAAATGGTCAACTGGGATATCAAAGAATCCTTGAATTTGAGCAGCATGTAAATCTAGTGCTAAAATACGTGTTGCACCAGCTTTTTCAAGCATATCCGCTACTAACTTAGACGTGATTGGCTCACGAGAACGAGCTTTACGATCTTGACGAGCATAGCCATAATAAGGCATAACAACGTTAATTGTTTGAGCACTTGCGCGTTTTAACGCATCAATCATAATTAACAGCTCCATTAAATGGTCGTTAACTGGGTTACTAGTTGATTGGATTAAATAAACGTGACTACCACGGATACTTTGCTCAATGTTGATTTGAATTTCACCATCGCTGAATTGTTTTACTTCTGATTTTCCTAACTCAACACCAACAGCATCAGCAATTTTTTTTGCTAAAGGTTTGTTAGAGTTCAAAGAAAAAATTTTTAGTCTTGGATCAAAGTAATGATTAGACATGAGGACCTCCACTTTCTATTTCTAAACTTAAGATTACACTTCCAACTAAATAGTAGTCATTTTTTACGAATAAATCAAGTGATTTCAGGTCTTTTTATTCGTTATATGGCATTTTTTTCGCATAACCCTCTAAATTTGATTGACGTCCTCTAGCAATTCCTAGTGCGTCTTCTGGTACATCTTCTGTAATGGTCGACCCAGCAGCAGTCGCAGAGTTACGCCCTAAAGTCACAGGTCCAACTAAATTGGTACCACTGCCAATAAAGCTGTGATCGCCAATTGTTGTGTGGAATTTATTTTTTCCATCATAATTAACAAAAACAGTCCCACATCCAACATTTATATCTTTTCCTAAAGTAGCATCTCCCACATAAGTTAAATGACCAACTTTAGATTCTTTACCAATTGTTGCTTTTTTAATTTCCACAAAGTTTCCAATGTGTGCATTTTCGTGAATTTCGCTATTAGGACGAATGTGAGCATAAGGACCAACATCGGCTCCATCTCTAATAGTAGATTCCTTAATATTAGATGAGTGTACTTTGACATGGTTGCCAAGAACGCTATCTTTAATATCTGAGTTGGTACTAATATAACAATTATCACCAATAATTGTTTTTCCACGTAAGATAACACCGGGTTCGATTAAGGTATCGTGACCAATCACAACATCACTTTCAATATAAGTGTTACTTGGATCAACAAAGGTAACACCATTTCTCATATGGGCTTCATTGATACGAGCGTTCATCAATTGGCTTGCTTTAGCTAGAGCGACACGATCGTTAACGCCCATTGACTCATCTTCTGAATCCATGACAAAGGCTGTGACGATTTCGCCTTGTTCTTTTAAGATGCTTATAACATCAGGTAAGTAGTACTCACCTTGAGCATTATCATTTCCAACTTTTGTTAGAGCTTCAAATAAAAATTCATTGTCAAAACAGTAAGTGCCAGTGTTAAATTCATTGATTAATAATTCTGCTTCTGAAGCATCTTTATGCTCAACTATTTTTTCAACTAAGTTATTGTCGTTACGAACGATACGACCATAACCAGAAGCGTCACGAGCAATAGCAGAAAGAATCGTTGCTTTTGCGTTTGTTTCTTCGTGGTGCTTAACTAATTTATCTAATGTGTCTGAAGTTAAAAGAGGTGTATCTCCACAAATAACAAGAGTTGTTCCTTTTTTATCTTTTAATAAGTCAGCAGTAGCTAACACGGCGTGACCTGTTCCTAATTGTTCTGTTTGAAGGGCATATTTTGAACGTTCACCTAGATGATCTTTTACCGTTTCAGCGCCAAAGCCGACAATTGTGACAATCTCATCAACATTAATTGCTTCTACTTGTTCAATAACATGCTCTACCATTGGTTTTCCTGCAACAGGATGTAAAACTTTGTAAAGTGATGATTTCATACGAGAACCTTTACCTGCTGCTAAAATAATTGCATAACGATTTTCCACTAATTAAACACTCCTTGTAAGACTAATCTAAACATTTTAAGTTATTGTACCAAAAAAAGAGCTGATGTATCAAGCTCTTTTGTAGTATCAATTGACTAGACCAATTTAATTTTTTGTATCAACATCAAAGTAGTTCCCAGGAACAACCGTGATATTTTTAGTTCGTGTGTCAACATCTTTTACACAAAGTAAAGAGGTGTAATCATCAATCATTCGACGACCACTAAATGTTGATTCAGCAAAAACAGTAATGCCAACTAAAGTTGCTTCAAATTCTTCTATTAAAGCTTTCATTCCGTTAACTGTTCCGCCGCCTTTCATGAAGTCGTCAACGACTAAGACACGAGAGCCACGTTTCAAGCTTCGTTTAGAAAGCTCCATTTTTTCAATTCGTTCAGAACTACCTGAAACATAATTAACACTTACAGTTGAACCTTCAGTAATTTTTGAATCACGTCGAACGATGACAAATGGGACATTTAAATAATAAGAGACAGCTTGTGCAATTGGGACACCTTTTGTGGCAACAGTCATCACAGCATCAATCTCTTTATCAACGTATTGTGAAGTAATAATTTGTCCAATTTGTCTTAAGAGTTGAGGATCACCTAATAAATCCGATAAATAGACATAGCCACCAGGCAATAGACGATCTTGTTCGGATAAACGTTCACATAAACTATCGACCATTTGTTTAGCATCTTCAAAAGGAATTTCAGGCGTAAAAATGACGCCACCAGCAGCACCAGCAACAGTTTGTAATGTACCAAAACCACGTTCTTTAAATGTTTTTTTAATAATCGTTAAATCTTCACTAATAGAAGACTTAGCGGATTCATACTTTTTAACGAAAAAAGTAAGAGGAGTTAACTCGTGAGGATGACTTAAGATATAACTTGTCATGTCAATCAATCGTTCACTTCTTTTAATCTTCATGGGAGAGCTCCTTTATAATTTAAGTAATATTGACTATTATAGTATGTTTTGAGCAAAAAACAAAGTATTTTTATGAAAAAAAAGAAAATGTTCGCGAATTTAGACTTGATAGTCAATAGATAAAAGGAAAAATAAATTAAAAAAATGGGATGAATATCAAATAAATAACTGAATCGCTTATTTTTTAGACAATAAAAAAGGAACAAAGGGATTTCTCCGATTGCTCCTTGTTAATAGATAAACCTTATTTTCGTGTTGATAACGGGCCCCAATTATTAGCTTGGAAAGCTCTGATAGTTAATTGTTCGGTATCAGCTGATAATGCTTTACCAGAGTATTTAACGGCTGATTTAGAAACAACCCCATCATTTCCCATTGGGTCAGATCCATCAGTTGTATAGTAAATAGTGACATTTTTATCTGAGCTTAATAGAGTGAGTTGGTTATCTTTTTCTTTTATATTAACAGGTGTAAGAGTATGTGCCATATTATATTTTAGCCACATTTCTTGAGAAAAATTAACTCTATCTGGTACTTGGTTAAGAATTTTTTCTTGTTGTGTTTTCCAATTTTGATACATATCTTTTCTAGCGCTCATGTAAGCTGCATCTAATTTATAGGCATCATCTAATTCATTAATATTTTCGTTGATAAGCTTTTGAATGTTTTCTACTGAAAGCGGAGCTGTTGCTTGTTCATCAGAAAATTGTCCAAATTGTTTGGCTACTCGGTCCTTAACCATTGTTTTAAATTCGAGATTTCCGAGATTAGCATTTGTGCTATTTCCCGAGAATGCTCCAAAAATCTTACCAGGGCCCTCTTTAGATCTAGCATCTGAATTCCATTTGTAACGATAAGTTCCACCGCCACCAGCAAGTGGTGCTTGGCCAGTACCAGTTTTATTATTGTTATGGAAAGCTCCATCAGTGTCATTCACATTAAATTTCATTTTAGTAGCTTTTGGATCATTTTCTAAAACACTGTTTTGAACAACTGCGTCAATTTCACGTTCTGTATCAACAAACATGAAGAGAATTTGAGTTGTAATTAAATCATCAAAATCGATATATTGTTTAGCTTTTTGGAAATCTTTACTTGTAACTGATTTATTGATGGTTGGCCAGATGATAGATTCTTTGTCACTAACAAATCCTGTAGAGAACTTGGCATCTTGGAAACGAATCTTAGTGTAATCATCATCATTACCACCAAAGTATTCTTCAAACATTTTTTCTCCGAAATCTTCTCTTAATGTTTTAACACCAAAATAAGTTCCATTATAAAAATAGTGAACATAACGAGCGTCAAGGGAAATTTTTCCCATTTCCTTAGCTAGAGTATTGGTTACTTTTTCGTCGTAACGATTATAGCCGAGACCGTAAATATCATTTTGAGGACCATCTTGACCTTCTTTTAATTCCAGTTTCGCAAATTTTTTAACCACTGGATAAGGGTCGTTTGGTGTTTCTTCAAAAAATGAATATTTAGCTTTTTTTGTTAAAGCACTTCGGTTAAATTTAACAGCAACACCTGAATTATACTGATTAGAACTGACTTGTCCGAATTTTTTATTGGCTGAAAGGCTAAAATAATTTCCATGGTTAGTAGGAGTATGCGTATCAATATACTCGAACGTTCCATTACTTTCTGTCTTAGTTAGGTTGGTTTGATTACCAGTGACAGAAATAATTGGGAACTGTTTTAGACCAGTTGCATATTCTTTAGATGTTATAGAATCTTTGTACTGCCATTGTTTGCCACTTCTTTTTTCATTTTGATAGTTATCTTCTAATACATAAGAGTGGGCTATGATGCCTGTTTGTGAATTATCATTATAAGCAATTGCTTTTACAACGGTTGTTTGCTTAATAGAGATTGGTGATTTATAAATCGTTCCATTAGTAGGTGTTGGATCTGTTCCGTCTGTAGTATAACGAATTGTTAAATCAGAATCAGCACCAAGTGTTAAATTAAAAGCAGAAGGGTAGAGTCCTCTTTCATGACTAAATGTTAAATCAGAATCAGTTTTTGCCTGATTATTACTCGTTTCAAACGTTGGCTCATTTATTAAAACGACATTAAGAGCTCCGTCAGGTTTCCTACCAACCGTTTGATTGTATTTGTGTTTCGTATAATCAATTGAATCAATCACTCTTTTGTTATTAACCAAACTTAAATTACCAGAATTACTTAGTTCAAATGAGGCATGATCATTACCAAGTTCTGGTTTGGCATCCATATAAAGAACACGGTGACTTTTAGCTGGAATAAAGAAATGAGAAAAAGTAAACTTTTTCTTTTTGTTAACAAGAGAAATATCGCTATCTAAAAGAACGGGTTCCTCATTATCATTATAAAGCTCAACCCAACTTTCTTTTGAAGCTACAGTTCCTTCTGTAGAAATTTCATTGATAGAAACACTTTTTATTTTCTCAGCATCAGTTATCACGTCATCAAAAGTAATAGGGTTATCACTATTTTGATATTTAATTACTAATTTAGGTGAATTGGTTTTATCAAAGGAATAAACATGACCTAAAAAGGCATCTCCCTCTAATTTAAAACCAAGAGATTGTCCTTCTTGCCAACCTAATAAACGATTTTCATTAATAATATTAGCAAGATTATTAGTTCGGATTGTTTCATTTTTAGTTTGAAATTGATTGAAGTTTGTTTCAGTTTTTAATTTACCGTAATGACGATTACTAATATGACCATTTTCTTTTTTGTAGGCTTCAGCATTTCCTATTTCTGAGTAAGCACGAACAGTTGAAGTTGCAGGTTTTTTAGAAGTCGTCGCAGTGACAAATTCGATATATGCGTCTTCAATAGCTGCATTTTCAGGTAAATCAACCTGATTAAAGCGCAAACCAATTAATTGTTGCCCTTTTGCTGATTCTCCACCAAAGGCAAGATTTCCTGTTGTTGTAACTCTAGTAGTGTCTGCTGCTTCTTGAGCTGAATTGTCTGCAGATTCAATAGGTATAGAAATTTCATTCGTATTAGATTCATATTCAAGAACTAATTTTGGAGCCATTTCAGGGCTTGATTCAAAAGATTTGGCATTAAATTTTCCTTCTTGATTGCCTTTTATTTTAAAAACTAAATCATTTAAAGCATTATTATGGCTGAGCATTTCTTCAATAATGGCAGATAAATCATCAGTTTCTAAAGTTTCGTTAATAGCTACTTTGTCAGGAGTTGTGACAACAATCTGGTTGTCGCTCATCATACGACTGCTAAAAGAATCAGGAGTTCCATTAAAAGGACTGTTACTTCCGATTTCTCCTTGCACAGTAAAGGTTGTGCTATTTTTAGAAGATGTTTTTGCGGTAAAAATAAGTTTAGCTGTTTTTATTGTGGTGTTTTTAGGTAAATTAATCTCACTAAATCTCAAATAAGTATCAAATTCCTTACCACCACTTAAATCGAGTGAGGTGCCAGTTGAATTAACTTTTTTTCCATTAGTAGAGACATCACTTTCCCTGTTCGTGATTGGAATCTCCTTTTTGATTAAATAATGATCTCCATTGATAGTGCTAGCTGTTTTTAATTTTGCGGGAGTTAACATTTCTTCATCGCTATTGATGTCAGAAAAATCTTCTTCATACTCTTGAGTAATAGAAGTGGTGTCCTCTGTTGATATATTATCGTTTGCTATTTCATCAGCTGAAGTTAAAAGAGGAAAACTAAACAAACAAATACCAAGCGTTACAAATAAATTCTTTTTCATTACTATATCTCCTTTTATAAGAATGTTCTTTAAGATAGAATTTAACCTATTTATAAAACTAAATCAACCTTAATATATCTTTAAAATAAAAAAGCAACACTTGGTAATCAACCAAGCGTTGCTTTTTTATCCTCAGAATTAAGGAATGATAATATTTTCGATGTCGTTAAGGACACCTTTTTTTTCAAATTCGGCATATTTTTCTTTAATAATATCTGTTGCATTAGAAATACGCTTTAAATCAGATGTTCCATCAGTTGATTCTTGATACTGAGGAATCGAATTTTCAATAATTTCATATTCGTTATTTTTTAGTTTTTTAGCTGTTTCTATTTTTATAATTGGATTTGGATTAAGTTCATTCTCTAAGCCAATAGCAACACGGTAATACAAATTATCTTCCTCATCATTATCGTTAATTTTAATGAATTTGGCTACCTTAGGAAAAAGTTGTAGAGATTCTTCTTTTTTCTCTGCACTATTTAGGTTGAGATTCCAAATAACAACTTGAGTGACAATGACACAAATAATTGTAATAAATAATAATAGAAATTGAATATCGGCGTTTTCTTTCATAGTATTTGGAAGTACTTTTTCTGGAAAGGAGAAAAGTAAACTTAAGAAGGTATATTCGATGATGAGCAGGGAATATAGGGAAAAGTTTTTCTTTACTTGAGTAATATCCATTGATTCAATATCTAGAAAATTTAAAATAGCAATAAGAGACATGTACGTACAAAAGTACCATAAAAAGAAAAGTGAAATCTTCATTGAATTTGGGCTGCTAACAAAGAGAATCGTTTGTATCGCAACAATAGCTAAAAATAAAAAAGCAAAATATTTGTCAAGATTGTTCATTTTTTTAAATTGAATTTTCATTATAGTTAGTGAAACACTCCTTTTAAATTTTATAAAAATAGTATATAGTCACTTCTTTTTCAAAAAATATAATAATCTGTTTTAAAAGAACATTATTAATTCAAAAATGACTTTATTTATAACAACTTTTATACTACAATGGTTATTATAACAATTTGTTAGGAGTATGTAAATGAAGAGTAAAAAAATATACTTGTCTTTAATATTGCTGGCCTTTAGTATAGGTGTAAATGTAAGCGCTGAAGAAAGTACCGTTAATAATAAAGAAATGGCAAGTTCATTAGAAAAAAAAGAAGAGAATGTAGATGATCTTTATGAGGCAGCTATTAATGATTTAGAATTAAACAAGCAACGAGATATTTTAACACAGGAACAAATTGATGAGTTTATGCCTAGTCTTATCAACTCAACAACTATTGATCAAATAAAGGATAATATGACTAAATTTTATTCTAAATATGATGTATACCCGAAATTAGAGTTTAATGAACGATTGGTTAATATGAAGAATTACATTCTTGGTCTGATTAGTTCTAAAAATATTAGTGAAGAAGTGGGCAATCAATTTATCCATCAAATTGACCAATCTACATCATATGATGAACTTAATGGTATTCAAAAAAATGTAGATAAATTATTATCTGGTAATGCGGTTGTTAACTCAAATAGTAATGAGAATAAAGCGCCTGTTACTGAGAATGTAACTATTAATAAAACAGTAAAAAATAAAGAGATGACTAAAAAAGAACAAGAAGTACCTTCAAATGAGGTAATAGCTGTTAGCAAAAAAAATACAAAACAGGCCGGTAATAGCTCTAATCAAGAAGTTAATAAAATAGAAGAAGAAGGAAATAGCACAAAGAATCCATCTAATACACCGGTGAGTCAAGGAAATGTAATGGCTTTTCTGCCCAAAACAGGTATTTCAGGTAATACAGCCATTTTATCATTGTCAGGATTTTTCTTATTTATTGGTATTATTGCTATCACAGAATTAAGAAATAATAAAAACAAACTTAAACAGTAAAACGATTAACTTGATAAAAAAATAAACGTCTATAGCGGATATTTATGCTATAGACGTTTATTTTTTGTTAATGACTCTTAATACTACTTTTGATATTGACTAAAATAAAGATAAAAATAAAGATTAGTGTAATGGTTGCGCCAGGTGGAGTATCTAATTGATAAGAACCAATTAAACCAGAAATCATCCCGATAAATCCAACAATAATACTAACAACAATGACTTGATTAAATGTCTTACCGATTTTCATTGAAATGGTACCTGGTAAAATCATGATAGCTGACACAAGTAAAGCTCCAGCAATAGGAATCATGACAGTAATCGCAACACCAGTCATGACATTGAAAAGAGTTGATAGGAGACTAACTGGTAGCCCATCCACATGAGCAGTGTCTTCATCAAAAGTAAGGACATACATAGGACGTCTTAAAAAAATGAAAATAATAACAATTAGAATCATCAAAACACCTAGTATTTTAACTTGAGACCAATTAATGGTGATAATTGAACCAAATAAATATTGATTAATATTCATGGTGTTTTCACCTTTATTAAGGCTCATCAAGACAAGAGCAACAGCCAACCCACCTGACATTAAAACTGCTGTTGAAACTTCTGAGTAAGAACTATAAAGTTTCTTGATATACTCTAAAACCAAGGCAGAGAGGACTACAACAATTAAAGTAGTCACAGTTGGGTTCATATTAATGAAGAAACCAAGAGCAATCCCAGCTAATGAAACATGGGATAAGGTATCAGCCAAAAGCGATTGACGTCTTAAGACAAGAAAGACACCAAGTAAAGGCGCGATAACAGCCATAAAAGAAGCAGCGATTAGCGCTCGTATCATGAAGTCATATGAAAACATCTCCATTCTGTGTCCTCCTTTCTCACTAGCTGGATATGTCTATCCATATATTCTTTAATATCGTCATGATCATGGGTAATCATCAAGATAGCTTTTTGATGAACATGAGAACTATGACGTAATAGACGATAAAAATTACGACGTGATGCTTCATCCATTCCTGTTGTTGGTTCATCTAAAATAAATAAATCAGGATCAGAAGCGAATATGCGAGCTAAGCAAATTCTTTGTTTTTGTCCACCAGATAGTTCGCCAATTCTTTTATTTCGCATATCCCACATACTAACAGAACGCAGAGCTTTTTCGACATGCTCATGATCTACCTTTGATAATCGTTTAAACCATTTGCCTTGATTAAATCGACCTGATTGAACCAATTCAAGGACTGTACTAGGGAAACCTGCATTAAAAGAAGCTATTTGCTGAGGACTATATCCAATTTTTAAAGGGTTTCCTTCTATATTAGTAGGAGAAATGTTAACGTCTCCTTCAGCAGGTTTTAGTAAACCCAATGTATTTTTAATAAGTGTTGACTTAGCAGCCCCGTTTTCTCCAGTTAATATGACAAATTCTCCGGGTTCGATGGAATAAGAAATATCTTCAAGAACTGGTTCTTCGCCATAATAAAAGGTTAAATTTTGGACATCTATGTATTTCATAAGGGAGCTCCTTTCTTTTTTAAATCGTAACAGTTACATTTTGTGACAAAGAAAATAATAACAGAATATAGTAGTAAAATCAATTAATTAATTTTAGAAAGTTGTATTCACTAAGGATGAGATATTAAAAAAATAACAAAATTTATTTATGGTTTAAAAATTCTATGAGTTGTTATTTAACTAACTTATTAAACAGTTTCTACTCAATCGTTCTTTAAAAACTGTAGTGTTACTCTTATTACGATAAAGTGTGGGATAAAAAGATTGAATAATCTTCTTATTTTCGTTAAAATAAGAAGATAAGAAGGATATTTTATAAAAAATAACAGAAAAAAAGCGATAGAATATTTTTTGTTTATAAGGGTTGTTATAGTGCTTATGATGAATTTAATTAAAGTTATTCTGTTTATTATCAATGAAATACAATAATTATAATAAAAGGATGAATTAAATATGAAAAACAAAATGGGGAAGAGTACGCAGTATTTAACATTATTTTTTAGTTTAATAATAATGCTATTTTTTACGTTACATGGTGCAACAACTGTTCAAGCTGATGTTAGTGTTGCAGATGATAAGCAACTAGCAACCGTACTAACTACAGCGGGGGATGAAACAGTTAGTTTATTACGAGACATTACTTTAAGTGAGCGAGTAGATATAGTTGGAAATAAAACAATTGATTTAAATAATAAAAAACTTACTTTGGCTGAAGGTGCAAATGATGCAGGCAAGGTAGGGAAGTTTTATTTAAATCGAGCAGATAACCAACAATTTACCATAAAAAATGGTCAAATGATTGGTGGTGATACCCGTGGTTTGGCGTCCCACGGAAGTATTATCGGAGCTATCTCTGTTGGAACTTCGGCTAATGCTAATCTAGTTACAACGGTACAAGATATTTCCCATAATAGTAAAGGCGGTTTTTATAAAGGAAAGACAAGTAAAGTTGTCTTTAAAGGGAAAGTTACGCTTGAAAATGAACAGTTTAATGTTCGGGCAAAAAATATGGATTTTTATGGAAATTCTCAAAATCCTGATGATCCAGAAAATGTTGATTTTTATGGATATGCTTCAGCTGATGGAGATCCACTTGATTGGAGTACTTATAATGGCGGGCTTAACCTAAGTTTTGATGGTTATGAAAGTTTCTTAGGAGCGAACCAGAGAATTTTAAATATCAATAAGAACGCAAAAGTAAAACTGAAAAACCAGCTGAAAAACCAGCTGAATAACATTTAGCTTATTATCATTTTATAAACAAATTCTGGAAGTAATTTCCAGAATTTGTTTTTTTATAGAGTGGAATACTTTATACTATTAATATATTGTAATGGTAGGAGAAAAAGATGAAACAAAACAAATTTAGCTATTATGTAGGGATTATTTTTTTAGTTACTTTTTCATTGATATCAGTAACAACACAAATAGCACAAGCTGAAGAAACTTCAGGTATGACTTTTAATATGGAATCTGTTATATCCGAAAAACAGTGGGAAAAGGGAACAAGTTCGAGTTATTTTGATTTATTAATGAAGCCAGGAGAAGAGACTCAACTAAAAGTAGTGGTTTCAAATGATAGTGAGCAAGCACAAAAAATAAATGTTTTCCCGGCGGATGCTTACACAAGTCAAACGGGATTAATTGATTACACAACAGACCAGAAGAAATTAGATAAATCATTAAAATACCCAATGACCACCTTAGTTTCAAAAGCCCAACTGATAGAATTGCAACCAAAAGAATCCAAAGAAGTTGTATTTGATTTGAAATCACCTGAAGAGAGTATAGCAGGAATTATTGTTGGAGCAATTGTTGCAGAGGGAGTAGATAACCAGGATGCAACATCTAAAAAAGCACAAGGTGTTAGTATTGTTAATAAATTTCAGATTGTTAAGCCTATTATTTTAAGACAAAATGAGTTGATTATAAAAACAGACTTAAAATTAAATAAGGTAGCCTTTACTTCAGTGGGCAGCCAACCAGCTGTAACAGCTAATATCAGTAATGTAACTCCGACTAAGTTTGGTGACCTATCCCTTGAAGCGAAAATCAGGAAAAACAAACAAGATAAAGTTCTAAAGAGTCAAAAAGTTAAGGATTTAGAGATGGCACCTAATTCAAATTTTGATTTTCCTATTTATTTAGAAGATGCTAATTTAGAAGCAGGGGATTATGAGTTAGAATTAGTTGCTAGAACAAATGGTGAAAGTTGGACTTTTAAAGAGCCGTTTAAAGTGACGAGTGAACAGAGTAAAGAGTTAAGTAAAGCGGTAGCTGAAAAACCAAAAGAAGAAGTGAAGCAAAAGAAACCAATCGGATTGATTATATTTGTGGTAGTAGTAATCATAGGTACTATTTCAGGTATTGGCTATTGGTATTGGAAAAAGAAATGATAAAAAAATAATCTTCTAAAAGATAAAGTAATATCTTTTGGAAGATTATTTTTATTGTTTCAAAGTTCTTACCACATAGACTTCCCGACAAAAACCTTTTAAAGAGTTAGCTATATGAAGGGCTCGGGAGTGTTTTTCACAAAGAGCGACTACCGTTGGACCACTTCCGCTCATAACAGCAGCATCAGCTCCAAATTGAATCATTCTTTCTTGAATGGTTTTAACAACAGGGTACTTAGATGCTGTATAAGCTTCTAGGGAGTTGCCTAAGTGCTTTGTCATTTTTTTATAATCGTCTTGCTCAATAGCTTCTTTTAAAAGAGAAATATTTGGATGAGGTAAATCATCTACGTTTATTTTTGAAAAAACGCGAGGTGTGGAGACGCTAATATTAGGTTTAACTAATACTACCCAACATTGAGGTAAAGGCTTAGATAGTGGCGTTACGACTTCACCTAAACCTGTTACAAGGGCCGTAGAGCCTTGTAAACAAAAAGGGATATCAGTTCCAATTGGGATAGATAAGCGCATTAAATCCTCCATTTCAGCATTTAACTGAAATAATTTGTTGATACCTCTAAATGTTGCGGCAGCGTCACTACTTCCTCCGCCTAATCCGGCAGCAACAGGGATATTTTTTTGTAATTCAACGTGAACTCCGCCTTCAAAAGGGTAGTTTTTTTTCATAACTTCAATGGCTTGGAAAATATTATTCTTTCGGTCGGTTGGTAAAAAACCGCTGTTGGTTTCGATGATAATCTTCTCTTCTTTCAAAGGTCGAAATGTGAGACGATCAGCTAAATCAATACTTGCCATAATCATTTCTAGTTCATGATAGCCATCTTCTCTTTTATATAAAACATCTAAGCCGAGGTTGATTTTTGCAGGTGCTTTTTCGATGATTTCCATAAATGTCATCTCCTCGCTAAAAAATATAGTTGCATTAATTATACACGAAAGAGGTTCTCTTTTGAAACTTTTGAGAGTTAAGTTTTGATTGTTTTTTGTGAATAAAAGCAAAAAAATAAAACAACGTCTGGGAAAGAGGTTGTTTTATTAATTGGGAAGGATATGAATTCTTTTGATTTTTTTTCGGCTAATAGTCATTGAAATCCATATCGCCTCATCAATATAATATAAAACAGAAAAAGTAGCAAAAATTATGCCTGTTATTAATTTATTTTCGATACATTTTAAATTCTAGAAAACGATCGTTGTAGATTTCTAAATATTTAGAACCTAAGTCTTCGTAGACTTCCAGATTTTTCATAGTTGCCTCATCTGGATAGAACTGCTCATCTGATGTGATTTCTTTAGGAAGTATCTCAACAGCCTTTTTATTTGGTGTTGAGTACCCAATGTATTCGGCATTTTTAGCGGCATTTTCAGGACGCAACATAAAGTTGATAAAGTCATATGAGCCTTTAACATTTTTAGCTGTTTTAGGAATAACGATATTATCAAACCAAAGATTAGAACCTTCTTCAGGAATCACGTAATGAAGATGTTCATTGTTGTCTAACATTTCACTTGCTTCACCTGAAAAAGATACAGTAACGGCACTTTCTTCATTAATCATGTACATCTTGATTTCGTCAGCTACGATAGCTTTAACATTATTCGTTAAACCAGTTAATTTTTCAGAAATTTGAGTTAACTCTGTATCATTCTTACTATTAAGAGAGTAGCCCTCACTGTTTAAAGCAAGACCAATCACTTCTCTAGCGCCATCTATTAACATAACGTTATTTTTTAGTTCAGGACGCCATAAATCGTTCCAATGTTGCATGTTTTCTTCTTTAACAAACTTGTCATTATAGATGATTCCTAGAGTTCCCCAAAAGTAAGGGACTGAGTATTGATTCCCTTCATCAAAGTCAATATTTAAAAAACGAGGATCAATATTTTCAAGCCCTTTGATTTTACTGTGGTCTAGCTTTAATAGTAAGTTTTGTTTCATCATCTTTTGAATCATGTACTCACTCGGAATAGCGATGTCGTAGGCTGTGCCACCTTGCTCTATTTTAGTAATCATGGCTTCGTTAGAATCAAAAGTTTCATAGATTACTTTATAACCATATTCTTTTTCAAATTGTTTTAATAAAGAAGGGTCAATATAATCCCCCAGTTGTAAATAGTTATGACTTCAGAACCTGAGGAACCAGATTTTTTTTCAATATTAATCGCAGTGAATGTAAGGAGAACAATGATGCCAACAATTCCAATAATCAGTGAATTTAATTTTTTCATGTGTTTCTCCTTTCTAACGGACTAATTTCTTTTTGTGTTTTTTAGGTGTGTTGTCTTTACTAATAAAGTAATAACCAAACACTAAGATAAGTGAAAACAAGAATAAAAGGGTGCTCAAAGCATTGATTTCTAAGCTGATACCTTGGCGAGCTCTTGAGTAAATTTCAACTGAAAGAGTGCTAAAGCCGTTTCCTGTAACAAAGAAAGTTACAGCAAAATCATCTAGAGAATAGGTGAAAGCCATAAAGTAACCAGCAATAATACCAGGAGTTAAATAAGGCAAGATAACCTGTCTTAACACTTGAAAATTATTCGCTCCTAAGTCTCTAGCCGCATCAATTAAAGATTCATTCATCTCTTGAATTTTAGGTAAAACCATTAAGACAACAATGGGAATACTAAAAGCAATATGGGATAGTAACACCGACATAAAGCCTAATTTAAAGCCAAACCAAGTGCCAAGTGAAGTGAATAAAATTAAAAAACTAGCTCCTATAATAACGTCAGGAGAAACCATTAAGACATTATTCATACTAAGAACCATATTTTTAACACCACGACGTTTGGTGTAATGAATCCCCATGGCACCTAATGTTCCAATAATCGTTGCAATAAAGGCTGATAAGAAGGCTAGTAGGAATGTGTTCACCACAATACCGATTAAGCGAGTATCCTCAAAAACAGCTCGGTAATGTTCTAAGGTAAACCCAGTGAACTCTGTCATACTACCACCTTGATTAAAAGAATAGTAAATTAAGTAAAAAATCGGGACGTAGAGCAAGATAAAAACAGAGATAAGGTAGAGATGAGACCATTTGAATTTTTTAGTTGTCATTTCTTTTTCTTACCTCCTTTTTTCTTTTCAGCTGTTAACAGCATGATAATAAACATGGTGATAATTAAGATAACTCCAATGGTTGACCCCATGCCCCAGTTTTGAGTGACAAGGAAATGTTGTTCAATCGCTGTACCTAGGGTTATGACGCGATTTCCACCAATCAAACGTGTTAACATGAACAGGCTTAGTGAAGGAATGAATACAGCTTGAACCCCACTTTTAACGCCGTTTAGAGAGAGTGGGAAAATCACTCGTCTGAAAGTTTCAAAGCCATTTGCCCCTAAATCTCGACTAGCTGAAATTAAAGAGGGGTTGATCTCTTCGAGGGCATTAAAAATCGGCATAATCATAAAAGGAATCTCAATATAAGTTGCCACAAAAATAAAACTAACATCTGTAAAAAGAATTTGCTTCGAACCAATACCAATCATTTCTAAAAAGGTGTTAACACTTCCATGAATACTAAAAATACCGATAAACGCGTAAGCTTTTAATAGAAGGTTAATCCAGGTTGGTAAAATAATAAGCATCAGCCATAGCTGTTTATGTTTTGTTTGATTGAGTAAATAGGCAGTTGGGTAACTAACTAAAAGCGTAAAAATAGTAATTAAAAAGGCATAGAATACTGAGTTAAATGTCATTTTTAAATAAGTCCCAGTTGTTAAATATTGCTGGTAGTTAGCTAAAGTAAAGGCACCACTCGCATCAAAAAAAGATTGATAAAAGATTAAGAGAACAGGTGCTATTACAAAGAGTAGGAGCCATAAAACATAAGGAATCGTATATAATTTTTTATTTGCTGTCATAGTCTCCCTCCTTAATCTTCGTCATAGCTTTCAAGTCTTGCGTCAAAGTCTTCTTCGGATTCACCAAAACGCATGACGTGGATATCTTCTGGTTCAAAATGAAGACCAATTTCTTGTCCTTCTTTACTTTTTCTAGTGGAGTGAACGGTCCATTCATTGCCTTCTTTATCAACGCAAATAATTTCATAATGAACGCCTCTAAAAAGAATTGTATCCACTGTTGCGACCAATTTACCTTTTTCAATAGGAACCATATTTAAATCCTCAGGTCGAATCATAATTTCAACGGGTTCATTTTTACGCATCCCACTATCGACACATTCAAAGCTTTTTCCAACAAAACGGACTAAGTTATCTTCTAGCATCGTGCCATCAACAATGTTACTTTCCCCGATAAAGTTAGCGACAAAACGGTTAATGGGTTCGTCGTAAATGTCTCCAGGCGTTCCACTTTGTTCGATATTACCTGCATTTAAAACAAAGATTTCATCACTCATGGCAAGAGCTTCTTCTTGATCGTGAGTAACAAAAATAAAGGTAATGCCTAATCGTTTTTGCAAATCTCTTAATTCTGATTGCATGGCTGTTCGCAATTTCAAATCAAGAGCAGATAAGGGCTCATCTAGTAATAAAATGTCTGGTTCATTGACTAACGCTCTAGCAATTGCCACACGTTGTCTTTGTCCACCTGACATTTCACTGATTTTACGTTCTTCAAAACCAGATAATTGAACCATGCGAAGGGCATCTTTCACTTTTGTTTCAATGACTTTTTTATCTAATTTTTTGATTTTTAAACCAAAAGCCACATTATCAAAAACATCCATATGAGGAAAAAGGGCGTAATCTTGAAAGACTGTGTTTACTTTTCTTTTGTTTGCGGGAAGTTGATTAATCTTCTTGCCGTCAAAATAAATATCGCCACTTGTTGGTTCGGAAAAACCGGCAATTAATCTTAAAATCGTTGTCTTACCACAGCCGGAAGGACCGAGTAAGGTGTAGAATTTCCCCTGTTCAATTTCAAAGCTTACTTGTTTTAAGACGACATTATCGTCAAATTCTTTCACCACATTATCAAAACGAATAATAGTGTTGCTCATTACGCCACCCCTTTTTATAAATATGAATTAGTTGCTACGAGTAATAAACGGCTCGTTCCGTTAAAATTATTTTTAATCTGATGATTCTTTACTGCGTGATAATAAATGCTCTCTTCTTTAGATGCATAATGCTTGTCAGAGCCAATTTGAACACAAACGCTGCCTTCTAAGACGTAGGCAAAAGTGTCTGAAAGAGAAGGCTCAAATTCTTTGTATTCACTCTTTTCATTGAGAGATAAAAGGATAGGTTCCATGTCTTGCTCGTTGGAATCAGCGACTAACCATTTGATTTCGTATCCTTTTTCTTCATCAGAGTAAATTGTATAATCTTCATTTTGGTAGACGACTTGTTGAACTTGTTCCTTTTCATCAAAGAAATCTTTCGGCGAAATACCCAATACTTCCAAAATAGAGAAAAATGTTTCCATAGAAGGAGAGCTTAGATTACGCTCTAACTGAGAGATGTAGCCTTTACTTAAGTCAGTTCTTTCTCCCAATTCTTCTTGAGTTAAATCCTTCTGAATTCGTAGATTTTTTATTTTATGTCCAATATTCATCTTTTTCCTCGTTTCAAAGTTTATAATTACTAAACTTCAAAGCACAAAAGTTTAATATTATTAAACAATTAGTTTACTAACGATTGAAATTATACAAGATAATTGAAGGGATTTCAATCTAATTTAGATAAGAAAGTTATTAAAAAAAGGGTTATAATGAGACTAGTATAAGTAAGAGGAAAAGAGGATAAAAATCATGATGAATAAAACATTTAAAGCCTTAGTGGTAGAAGAAAAAGAAGATGATATCGTAGCAAAATTAAAAGAGTGTGAACTGACTGATTTAGGTGAAGGAGGTACCATTATTAAAGCCGTCTATACTGGTGTCAATTACAAAGACGCTTTAGCGACAATAAAAAATGGTGGTGTTATTCGAAACTATCCAATGATTCCAGGAATTGATGTGGTGGGAGAGATTATTGAAACCACAGATTTAATTTTGAAAAAAGGTGACCGTGTTGTGGTAACAGGTAATGGTTTAGGTGTGACTCATACGGGAGGATTTAGTGAAATCGTGCGTGTTCCAAACGAATGGGTTGTGAAACTGCCAGAAATGGTTGATGATAAAAAAGCTGCGACGATTGGAACAGCAGGTATTACAGCGCTTCAAGCTATCAGCCAACTAGAAAAAATTGGTTTATCTGATAAAAATGCTCGTATTTTAGTAACAGGCGCAACGGGTGGTGTTGGAAGTATCGCTATTGCTATGCTAAAAAGTTTAGGGTATGACAACATAACGGCACTATCGCGTAAGAAGAATGAAGCTTACTTACAACAATTAGGTGCTAAAGATATTATTGGTTTGGAAGAGTTTATGCCAGAAAAAATCAAACCACTGCAAAAACAAAATTTTGATTATGTGATTGATACCATTGGAGGAGAAAGTGTGGCAGCTATTCTACCACAGATAAATTATGGTGGTGGTATTGCTTTGTGTGGTAACGCAAGTGGTATTAAGTTTTCAACAACAGTCCTACCATTTATTTTACGAGGCATCACAATGGTTGGAATTGATTCAGTTCAATTATCTAATGACGTTAAAACAACTATTTGGAACCGAATTGGTAATGAGTTAGACGAAGCGTTACTGGCTAAAATTAGTAATGAAGAAGAATCGTTAGAAAATATCGAGTCAGTTGTGACATCTTTACTTGAAGGAAGCCACTCAGGAAGAACATTGATTAAAATATAAAATAATATAGCGCCCCCTAATAGTAATAGTTAGATTTGTGGTCTAATTATTAGGGAGCGCTACTTTTGAATAAGTTGATTTTTTCTTTTTTGTACAATTATTTAAAAATACTAATTTCTACAGTTTTAACACTAATTTACAATCCTAGGCTGTTTGGTTTAACATCTGCTGGGATTGGGTTGATATAAGGTGTTTGTTTGACAACAGCTTCTAACTCTTCCTTAGCTGCTTTGATATATTCGGGTTCTTCAATAGCTTTTAAAGCTGTTAGTGACATGACTTTAGCTGCTTGAAGCATTCCTTTTTTAGCAATATTGGTTTTACCGTTTGCTACCCATTGCCATGAATGAAGGGCTGTATTTTGAACTTCTGTTGTCATGATACACTGAGCAGTAGGTACCACCCAACTTACATCACCCACATCTGTCGAGCCAGGCATTGTGATGTTAGCTAAAGCTTCATTATATGGATAAATGTAATCTGCTAAAACTTTACCTTGATTAGCTGCTAACACTTGTTTTTCGATAGGAGTAACAGGGGGAACCATCATAAATTTTTTCTCGTCTTCTGTTAACGAATCATGAAGCTCTTTAGCAAATGCTAAATCATCTTCGTCAAAGTTTGGTGCTCCTACTTCAAACATTACTTCGGACATTAATTTTGAGTAAACTTTGTTAGGCATATAGTTAGAACAAGCTTTATCAAAATGAACAGTTACTTCTGTTTCAGTCATCAAAGCAGCACCCTCGGCAACTTTACATAAACGATCATAAATTTCTTTGACTTGATATCCCTTAGGTGCACGAATTAGATAAAGTACTTTTGAATGGGCCTGAACGACACTTGGTTGCATACCACCAGCATCTAAAACAGCATAATGATAACGAGCTTCTGAAGTAACGTGCTCTCTTAAATAATTTGCCCCAACGTTCATTAACTCCATCGCATCTAAAGCGCTGCGTCCCATATCAGGTGAGTTGGCCGCATGAGATGATTTTCCTTTAAATTCAAAGACAGCTTGAGAATTTGCAAGAGTTGGTGAACCAATAATGGCATTATCTGTTCCAGGATGCCAACAAAGAGCCATATCAAGATCATCAAAAGCGTGGGCGCGAGACATATAGGTTTTACCAGAGCCTCCCTCTTCTGCAGGACATCCGTAATATCTAATTTGTGCTTCAATATTATGTTCTTTTATATAATCTCTTGTAGCTATTGCAGCAGCAAGAGAAGCTGTTCCGAGTAAATTATGCCCACAACCATGTCCATTAGTAGTTCCTAGACTTGGGTCAGATTCTTTTTTTGTTGAACCAGCTTTTTGATTTAACTCAGGTAGAGCGTCGTATTCACCTAAAAAACCAATAATTGGTCCAGTTGAACCATATGAGGCAACAAATGCTGTATCAATTTCACCGATGTTTGTTTTAACCGTGAACTCTTCTTGTTCTAAAATAGTGATAATCGTTTTAGCAGACTCTTGTTCATGGAATTTGGTTTCAGCAATATCCCAAATGCGGTCACTCAGTGTGAAATACGTATCTTTTTTACTTTCAATTAGTGTTTCGATTTTTTTTAACATAAGAAATCCTCCTATTAATAGTCAATTAAATGAATAGTGTTAATCCATAAGATAAAATAATGGAAAAGGCCGTTATAGCGATACCTGGTAAGATGAAGCTGACGGTTTTTGTTCGTCCGGTTCGATCTAATTCACAGGCCAATAAGAGTGTAGGCTGTGCTGGAATAATAAAGTTAAAGTTTAGACACTGAACAATTATCACTAGAAAAATAGGTGAAATTCCTAGAGATAGTGCTAGTGGAAATATGATAGCAGCAACAGCAGTTTGAGCACCGATAATCATAGCAACAAAACTACAAATTAGAATTAAGACAAATGGATAATTAGTTAAAATATCTCCAACAGTTGTTGTCAGTGTTTCTTGATTACCTGGTGAACCGAAAATAGTTGATCCAACCCAACCAAGACCAAGAACAACAAGAGCAGCACCTAAAGCATTGCTTGTAGCAGGAGAATTCATGATTTTTGTTGATTTAACCTTAAATAAAATGATATTTAATGCAGCAGATAGATACATGAACATTTGTACTAGGTCCGCTGTTGCAATTTTAACACTTTTTCCGTCTACTGTATATTGAGGAAGTAGGCTAGGGAAAAGGCCGAAAATAATAATACAAAGAACACAACCAAGAAATACAAAAGTTGAATATTTTGCTGTTTTTGTATGAGTACATTCTTCACAAGTTACTTCAGATGGGCTAAAGTTGATTCATCAAAAGGAACTCTTTTATTTAGAATAGTTAAAATTAGACTTAAGATAACAATAGAAGCAATTGTTGCAGGTAATACAATAGCTAAGTATGTTGCCATTGAAATATTAAATGGAATCAAAAGCATGATAACAAAAGCAGTAGACGAAGAAGCTGGGCTACATAACAGCGCCATATTAGAAGCAAGTACTGAACTAATCAAAGCGCCTTTTGGATTTACTTTTGAGTTGATGGCTGTTTCAGCAATAATGGGTTCTAGAGAAAGACTAATCATGGCAGTTCCCATACCAAAAACAAAAATAAAACAAACAAGTGGCGCAACAAGAGTGATTGCTTTTGGAAATTTTTGGATAATTTTTGTGGCAACTGAAATCATATAATCCATTCCACCAGATGCTTGAAGAGCTCCACTAGCAATACCGATTGAAATAATGATTAAAACAGCTGTAACAGGTGGTGCTGAAGGCGGTAATTTAAAGATAAACAACATAATAAAAAGTGCGACAATAGCAGATACACCGGAGCCTAAAGCTCCTCCTTTAGCTAACCCATAAATAATAGTGACAACCATAATACTTATTTCCAGCAATAATAAAAACATAAAATTCCCCCTAAATTGTGTTTGCTGTGATGAAATAAACAAATCGTTAATTTCGTTTTTTAAAACGTCCTTAATTCGAAAAAAATTGTACCATAAAAAACAAGATATAAAAAGAAAAATAATGGGGGGATTTTAAACGTTAATAAAAACTTAATGTTTTTAATCATACGTATAAAACGATTACAAATGTTGTTTAAAAAGGGATATCTGGTATGCAAATAAAAATATAATAGTTATTTAATTATTTTTAAAGCTCTTCATTAATAACAAGTAATCTTTTTTAAAATAAAATGAGATTGCTATCTAATTCTAAGTGTGTTAATTTATGAATATCATCACATAGGTGATATTTTTTTTAAGAATCCATTGAGAATGATTATCAATATCATAAAAGGAGATGCGATATGGAAGATGTAATTATTGTTGGCGGTGGGCCAGCTGGTTTATATAGTGCTTTTTATTGTGGATTAAGAGGTATGTCAGTTAAATTAATTGAAGCTCAAACGTATTTGGGTGGAAAGTTAAATGTATATAAGGAAAAAAATATTTGGGATATTGGTGGGGTTGTTCCTCAGCCGGCTGAAGACATTGTAGCCTCATTAATCACTCAAGCAAATTCTTTTGAACCAACGTATTGTTTAGGAACAAAAGTAATTGGTATTTTTAGAGAAGGGGAAAACTTTTGTGTTCATACTGATGATGGTGAAAAACACCATGCTAAATCAGTTATCTTAGGAACTGGAACTGGTATTATCACGCCTAAAAAATTAGAATTTGATTACTTAGCAGATTTTGAAACAAGCAACTTACACTACGGTGTGTCATCAATTGAAGCGTTTCGTAATCGAAGAATTATGATTACGGGAGGAAATGATAGCGCTATTCAGTGGGCGAAAATACTAGCTGACGTGGCTGAAAAAGTTTATTTAGTTTACCGTAAAGATTTGTTTAGAGGTTATGAAGCAGAAGTAGCAAGTGTTCTTAATCATGATAAAATTGATTGCTTAATGGAGAAAAAAATTACTAATTTTACGACTTTAGACAATCAAACAATTCATTCAGCTGAGATTACTCATGTAATGGAAGAAACAATAGAAGAGATTGAAATAGACGATGTAATTGTTTGTCATGGTTTTGAAAAGAATAATCCTCTGACAAAAGGAGAATCTGCGTTTGAATTAGTCGATGGTTTATTCTATAAAACAACTGAAAATGGTGAAACAACTGTTGACGGAGTATTCGCAGCTGGAGATGCTGCTTCTTATGACGGAAAAGTTAGACTAATTGCCGGAGCGTTCCATGATGCTGTTAATGCAACAAATCATGCTAAAAAGCGTATTGATCCAGAAGCGACAGATACTGGACAAGTATCTTCTCATCATGATGTTCTTCAAAAACGCGAAGTACCGACGGCTTAAGAGGATTTAAACTAAAAAGAATACTTTCCAATGTTATTTGCTATCCATTTCTGAGTATGTTAATTTATGATTATCATCACATGAGTGATATTTTTTTATGATATAAAATGAGAATAGTTATCAATTAATTGGAGAAATGAGGGATAGCATGGAAGATGTTATCATTGTTGGAGGAGGACCAGCAGGACTTTACAGTGCTTTTTATTGTGGATTAAGAGAGATGTCCGTAAAGGTTATTGAAGGTCAACATTTTTTAGGTGGAAAGCTAAATGTTTACAAAGACAAAAATGTTTGGGATGTTGGAGGAGTTGCCCCACAACCGGCTAAAGAGATTATCAAAACGCTTGTTGAACAAGCCAACACGTTTAATCCGACATTTGTGTTAGGAAAAAGCGTGGTAGATGTATCAAAAGAAGAAGTAGGTTTTAGTGTTCAAACTAATGATGGAGAAAAACACTATGCGAAAACAATTATTTTAGGAACAGGGACAGGTATCAGTTTACCTAAAAAATTAGATTTTGTGTATCCAAATCAGTTTGAAACAACTAATCTATACTATGATATTCCTTCTGTTGAAGCTTTTAAAGGTAAAAAAGTTGTTATCTCAGGGGGGAATAGTAAGTCTTTTCAGTGGGCTAAAAAGTTAGCGGAAGTAGCTGAAAAAGTTTATTTTATCTATCGTAAAGATTTAGTAAAAGGTAGCGAAAAAGATATTGATAGTTTAATGGCTAACGAAAGGATCACTTGCTTATTCGATCAAAAAATAACCAATCTTATGACGCAAGATAATCAAAGGATTCACTCAGTAGAGATAACTCATTTTATTGAAGAGTCAAAAGATTATTTAGAAGTAGATGCTGTTTTTATTAGTCATGGTGTTAATAAAAACAACCCGTTAATACACGAAAATTCAGTTTTTGATCTTGAGAAAAATCTACATTTTAAGATTGATGAAAAAGGTGAAACTTCGATGGAAGGTGTATTTGCAGCAGGTGACTCAGCCTTTTACGATTGTAAGCTTCGAATGATTGCAGAATCTTTCCATGACGCTATTGTTGCTTCTAATGCGGCTAAAAGAAAAATAGACCCAAAAGCACCTGAGCGTGGAAAAGTATCGTCTCATCATAAAGATCTTAGAAATAGAGAAATCTAATCCATTATTGAAAAAAGAATAAAAAAAGCGTAAAATGTATCCATAAGAAATGAATACGGGAATGATGTTCTCCCTTAACGTGATGTTAAAACCGCTAAACAGCTAATGACTTCTACAGACCTTTATTTAGGTGTGTAGAAGTTTTTTATTTATTTAAAGGAGTTTTGTAATGGAAAAGAAAAAATGGTTTGGGTTAATTCTATTCAGCTTAGTAATTGGTGCTGTGATTGGTGTTTTAGAAGTTATTTTTGGTAAAACATTATTGCTAGTAACGGAGTGGCGACTTACTTATTTTAGTTATTTAATCTTTTTTTTACCGTTTGTCGGATTACTAATTGAGTTTTTATATACTAAATTTGGTGAGAAATCGAGACAAGGAATGGGATTGATTTTTGCAGTAGGTCACGGGGAAGAGAATGAAATACCTCTTCGATTAATCCCAATAGTAATGGTTTCTACTTGGTTGACTCACCTATTTGGCGGAAGCGCAGGTCGAGAAGGTGTTGCTGTTCAAATCGGAGGAACTCTATCTCACAAGTTGGGTACTGGTAAATTACGAAAGTATTTACCAGAAGAAAATCTATCGCAAATAACTTTAATAACAGGTATGGCTGCAGGATTTGCTGGTTTATTTCAAACACCAATGGGAGCTATTTTATTTGCTTTAGAAGTTTTAGTGGTCGGAAAATTACAAATGACAGCTTTATTATCTGCTACGATTGCTTCATTTACAGCTTCATTTATTTCTTCTTTTTTAGAGTTAGAAAAATTTAGTTTCTTTGTGGAGTCTCAATTAGAAATGACTCTTCCGTTAATCGGAAAATTAATCGTCATTGGCATTGCATTCGGTTTAGTGGGGCGTTTATTTTCTTTTGGATTAGCTAAAAGTAAAGCATGGATTGGTGAATTAATCCCCAATCAGTATACCCGCATTTTTTTAGGTGGTATTCTTGTGGCTATTTTGATCGTTGTTCTTCATCACGGGAGATACGCTGGTTTGGGGAGCAACTTAATTAGCGCTAGTTTTGAAGGTAATTCTATTTATACGTATGATTTTTTGCTTAAATTGTTATTAACTATTATTACTTTGGCGATTGGGTTTCAAGGGGGCGAAGTGACACCTTTGTTTGCAATTGGTGCATCTTTAGGTGTGATTCTTGCTCCTATTTTAGGGTTACCTATTGAAGTGGCTGCAGCGATTGGATATATCGCCGTATTTGGTAGTGCGACTAATACGTTTTTAGCTCCAGTTATCATTGGAGGAGAAGTTTTTGGTTATCATTTACTGCCAGTCTTTTTTATAGCAATGAGTGTGGCTTATAGTTGTAACTTCAATCAATCCATTTACGGAAAACAAAAGATCCTAAAATAAAAACAAGTTGTAAATACTTATGGTTGATTAAGTATTTACAACTTGTTTATTTATTTTTCTCTACCTATAATTCGAACTTCAGTTTCAAGAACCACATCAAAGGTTTCTAAAATTGTTTTTTGAATATGTTTAATCAGTTCAACATAATCTGTAGCAGTTGCCTTGTCAATATTAACAATAAAACCTGCATGTTTGGCCGAAATTTGAGCACCGCCCCATTTTAACCCTTGGAGTTTAGCATCTTGAATTAATTTTCCAGTAAAATGTCCCTCAGGTCTTTTGAAGACACTTCCACATGAAGGATATTCTAAAGGTTGTTTACTTTCTCTTAAGTGAGTTAACTCATCCATTTGAGCTTTTATGTCAGCATGATTTCCTTTTTTTAATTGGAAGGTTACATTTAAAACAATTCCTTTTATTGTTTGCAACACACTATGACGGTATGAAAAGTCCATATCTTCTTTTGTATAAGTTACTAGACTACCATCTTCTAAAATAATCTCAGCTGATTCAAAGACGTCAACTAATTCCCCACCGTAAGCTCCAGCGTTCATATAAGCTGCGCCGCCAATACTTCCAGGAATACCACAAGCAAATTCTAAACCAGTTAGGTCTTTAGCTAAAGCATCATAAGTTACATCAATTAACTTAGCCCCAGCGTCTGCTTTGATTGTTGTATCTGTGATGGTTACTTGGTTAATGTCACTTAGCATAATGACAAAACCTTCAATTCCGCCATCACGAACGATTAAATTACTTGCATTTCCAAGGCATAACCAAGGTAAATTTTCTTCATTACAATAATCAATAATTTGTTTGACTTCTTCAGTGCTTTTTGGGAACAGTAGACAATCTGCTGGTCCGCCAGTTTTAGTATACGTAAAATTAGATAGTGGTTCGTTAAATAGTAACTTGATTGGTTTTAAGTCGGATGTTATTTTTTCATTATTCATTTCTTAATTACCCTTTCCTCAATAAGTCATCGGGCTTATTCTATCATATTTAAGAAGGGTTAGGCTATTTTTATCAAGAAGAAAGGGGGAATATTAGAAAAACTTATTCTCTTTAAAGGATTAATTATTTTTGAACAGAACATTATATGTTAGAATAATAAGTAACGAATAATTTTATCAGGTAGGAGGACGTATTCATTGAAACTAATCTCTTGGAATGTAAATGGTTTAAGAGCCGTTGTAAAAAAAGGGTTTATTGACATTTTTAATGAAATAGATGCAGATGTATTTTGTTTACAGGAAACAAAATTGCAGGAAGGACAAATTGATTTAGCTTTGGAGGGCTATCATCAATACTGGAATTATGCTGAGAAAAAGGGCTATTCAGGAACTGCTATTTTTAGTAAACAGGAAGCAATAAGTGTCAATTATGGGATTGGTATAGAAGAGCATGATCAGGAAGGTCGTGTGATTACAGTCGAGTATGATGACTTTTATTTGGTTAATTGCTACACACCTAATTCTCAAGCGGAATTGAAACGTTTAGAGTATCGTTTATTGTGGGAGCAAGATTTTTTAGCTTATTTAAAGCAATTGGAAGAAACAAAACCAGTTGTTTTGTGTGGAGATTTGAATGTAGCCCATAATAATATTGATTTAAAAAATTGGAAAACAAATCGCAAAAACCCAGGTTTTTCAGATGCTGAAAGAGCTGCGTTTTCTAACCTTTTAGAGAATGGTTTTGTAGATAGTTTTAGATATTTTTATCCTGAATTAGAAGGTGCTTACTCTTGGTGGAGCTACCGATTTAACGCAAGAAAAAATAATGCAGGGTGGCGGATTGATTATTTTTGTGTGTCAGAATCATTAAAAGATTCTTTAAAGGATGCAGAAATTTTAGCAGATGTTCATGGGAGTGATCATTGTCCGGTTGCCTTATATATAGATTAACTAAGTAAAGAGAGGAAATGCTATGAAGAAACTAACAAAATGGTTTTCAGTCATTGCCTTATTCATAATGTTCTTTTCAGCAGGAGCTATTACCAGTTTTGCAGAAGACAAAAAAGATGAAAAATTGTTGTATGATTTAAAATATGACGAGAAGAAGAGTGTCTTATCAGGAAAATCTAAACCTGGTGCCAATATTTATATTAATGATATTGCAGGAAGCATTGTTGCGTCAGAAGATGGGACATTTGAAATGCCGATTCCTAAAGGAGCTAAAATATCTCAAATTTTAATGTTAGATGCTGAAGGAAATAATTCAACAGATTTACGTTATAATTTTGAAAAGAATACAGTGGTTAAACAAGAACACGAATCTGAAGAAGATGAGACTGAAACGAGTAGTAGTAGCTCAAAGAAAAAAGATGATGGTGTTGATATAAAGGCACATGATAAAGAAAAAGATGAGACCGATGAAACAGTAACGGAAGAATCAGATAAAAAGAAAAAAGAAGATGAAGTTGAAGATAGTTCAGCTGAAAAACCAACTGATATCTCAAGTGAGAAATATGATTCAAAAGATGTGAAAAAGCCTAAAAAAAGTAAGGTTTGGTTATGGACGTTACTAGCCGTTATTGTGGTGATTGGTGGGGCAACAGGCGCTTATTTCTGGTATAAGAAAAAGATTGAAAAAGAAGAAGCAGCAGAAAGAAAAAATAAATCAACTGGTCGTAAAAAGAAAAAACATAAAGACTTAGATGATGGCTTTGAAGATGCATTATATGAAGCTTTTAAAGATCCAAAAGAGAAAAAATCACGTCATAAAGAAATTGCACCAGCTAAGAAACGAAAGAAAAAATCAAGTTCATCAAGTAAGGTTTCTAAGGATGTCAGTTTAGAGGACATGATTGATTCAGAATTAAGTCAATCAAGAAAAAAATCATCTAAAGGAAAATCAAATAGTAAATCTAGTAGTAAGTCTTCTAGATCTAGTAAATCAAAGAAGAAAACTAAGAAGTAGGTGAAATTGCCAGTGAATTTTATTGCATACGATTTTGAAACAGCTAATGCTCAAGTGTATAGTGCCTGTTCGATTGCTCTTGTCATGGTAAAAAATAGTAAAATTGTGGGGCACTATTATTCATTAATTAAACCAGAAACTGAATTTCATTGGCGAAATATTCAAGTTCACGGAATTCACCCAGAAGATGTAGAGGAAGCACCTAGCTTTGTTGAAGTTTGGCATGAAATAGAACAGTATTTTCAAGAGAATCGTTTAATTGTCGCTCATAATGCGTCATTTGATAATCGAGTATTAGCAGGCTGTTTGTCTTATTATGGTTTACCAGAAGCTCATTATTTGTCTTTGTGCACAGTGAGAACGAGTAAAAAATTATATCCTAGTTTAGCAAATCATCGCTTAAATACAGTTAGTGATTTTTTATCAATCGGATTAGAGAATCATCATCATGCGTTAGATGATAGTCTAGCTTGTGCCGAAATTTTATTAAGACAAGAAGCAGAGTACGGTGTAGAACCGTTAAAAAAATTAGTTAAAATAATATAAAAAGTTGTGACCAAAGCTTGTTACTTTGGCCACAACTTTTTTTAAAGAATTAAACTCATTAGGATAATATCAAGATACTCGTTAGTTTCTGATAAAAAACCGCATCTAATGATACCTTCAGTTTCAAAATTGAGTTTTTGATAGAGGTGAACGGCTCGTTTGTTTCGTTCTTGAACCTTTATTTCGAGACGTTTAATTTGCTGTCCTTCAATTGCCCAATCAATGATTTCCTCCAGCATGACAGTACCTAAACCATATCCCCAGTATTCCTCTAAGATACTAATGCCAATTTCTCCAATGTGCCTTAGTGGAAGGTCAGATTCACCCATCACAGTAGCGACACCTATTAATTCATCGTGATTATAGGCAAGGAGAATTAATTGATTGTCTTGTTCATATAAAAAATCAATTTGTTGAGCCATGGCGTCTTCTTTTAAATTAAGAGAGTGTTGATTTACCAATAAAAAAGGTGTTTCTTTATCTAGAATATTCATAACACGAAGTAATTCTTTGGCATCTTTTGGTGTAGCTTCTCTTAATGTAATATCTAAATTACTCATCTTCCACTGTCCAATCTAATTTAGCTAGTGCATCCCATAAAGCTTGTGCTTTTTTGTTGGCTGCACCAGAGCTTGCTTCCATATGAAATGTACGACTCACATCACTTGTTTTTTCTAAAAAGAATTCAATGTAAGGTGTTAGGATATCTTCTTTAATGAGGTGTCCCCATTCAATAACGCAAACACCATCGCCTTCAAGGTACTCATCTAGACCTAAGTCACTTGCGCCATCTGTTAGGCGATAGACATCCATATGATAAAGTGGAAGTCTACCAGTTTCATATTCTCGAATTAACGTATAAGTAGGACTTTTAATCATTTGCTCAATCCCAAGCCCTTTTGCAAAACCTTTAGTAAAAGTTGTTTTTCCAGCACCTAAGTCTCCTGTCAAAAGAAAAATATCCCCAGCTTGACTGAGTGTAGCGATAGCTTCGGCCAATCGTTTTGTTTCTGCTTCATTTGCTAAGTTAATTTTTTTCATACGTGCCTCCTTCATCGTGTTAATAGTATAAAGGTAACTAAAAAAAAAAGCCATGATTTACATGACTTTTTTATTTGTTTTAAATAAAGAAAACTATTATTTTATTTCCAGTTACTCAAAGCAAATCGATATTTTCAGCACCTTATTTTTCTTGTAATGCTTGTGATGCTGTAATAATTGATAATTTATAAACGTCTTCTTCGTTACATCCACGAGAAAGGTCAGAGATTGGTCTGTTCAATCCTTGTAAGATTGGTCCAATTGCTTGGAATCCGCCTAAGCGTTGAGCAATTTTGTAGCCAATGTTTCCTGATTGGATTTCTGGGAAGACAAATACGTTAGCACTTCCAGCTACTTTAGAATCTGGAGCTTTTTGTTGAGCAACAGATGGTACGTATGAAGCGTCAAATTGTAATTCGCCATCAATTGCTAATTCTGGTGCTAATTCTTGAGCAATTTTAGTTGCTTCAGCGACTTTTGTTACTTCTTCTGATTTAGCAGAACCTTTTGTTGAGAAGCTTAATAAAGCAACTTTAGGATCGATGCCAAAGATTTCAGCAGTTTTAGCACTTTCAACAGCGATTTCAGCTAATGCTTGAGCATCAGGGTTAATGTTGATTGCGCAATCTGAGAAAATGTATTTTTCAGAGTCACGGTTACCAACCATTAAGAAAGCACCACTTGTACGGCTAACGCCAGGTTTTGTTTTAATGATTTGTAAAGCTGGGCGAATAGTGTCACCTGTTGAATGAACAGCACCACTTACTAAGCCATCAGCTAAGTCCATGAATACTAACATTGTACCAAAGTAGTTTTCGTCTTTTAAGATAGTACGAGCTTGGTCTTCAGTTGCTTTACCTTTACGGCGTTCGATGAATGAAGCTACCATGTTGTCAAAGCCAGCGTAGTTTTCAGGGTCGATGATTTCTAAGTTATCAATAGATAATCCACGAGTGCCAGCCACTTCTTTAATTTTGTCAATGTTTCCAATTAAGATTGGTTCAACTAGGTTATCAGATTTTAAGCGAACTGCAGCTCCTAATACTCTGATATCTGTTGGTTCGGGGAAAACGATTCTTACTTTTTTTCCACCAATATTATCTTTTAATCCGTCAAATAATTCCACAAATAAACCCTCCAGTTTATATACTTTTACTCACTATACTATCATACATCTAAAGCCTAATAAAGGACAAGTTTTTTTCCTGTTTTTTTATAAAAATCGCTAAGATAATAGAATTTTTTTGTGCACAGTGTAACAGAAAAAAAGTTTCTATATTACAGCTCCCAATTAATTGTTTCTTTTCCTTGTTTTTCTAATAAGTCGTTGATTTGAGAAAAAGGTTGACTCCCAAAAAATCCGCGATAAGCAGATAATGGGCTAGGATGAGGTGCTTCAACAAAAAAGTGCTTATTCGTATCAATCATTTTTTTCTTTTGTTGAGCAGGTTTTCCCCATAGGACAAAAATAATGGGATCTTCTCTTTTATTTAATTCTTGAATAATAGCATCTGTGAAGGTTTCCCAACCCTTCCCTTTGTGAGAGTGTGCTTGTCCTTTTCGAACTGTTAAAACAGTATTTAACAAAAGAACACCTTGTTTGGCCCAGGGCATTAAATACCCAGTATCAGCTTCTTTAATCCCTAAATCACTAGCTAACTCTTTGTACATATTTTTTAAAGAAGGAGGTGTTTTTTCGCCAGGCAACACAGAAAAACTCAGCCCATGAGCTTGATTATCTCCGTGATAAGGATCTTGTCCTAAAATGACAACTTGCACATCCTCAAACGGAGTAACTTCTAGTGCTTTAAAAATATTTTTTTCTTTGGGAAAAATAATTTCATTTGCGTATTCTGTTTCTAAAAATTGTGCTAATTCTTGATAATACTCTTTTTTTATTTCTTCATCTAAAATAGCTTTCCAACTACTAGGTATATTTTCTATCATGTGTCTCACCTCTTAAAGTTTAGTCTATCATAATTTATCTGATTACATGCTTGAAAGTCAAAAAAATGGTAAACTAGACATAACTAATTTTTAGGGGGTACGACATTGATTAAAATGATTGCTTCTGATATGGATGGGACTTTATTAACCTCTCATTTATCTATTTCAGAATTAAACAAAGACGCTGTGTTAAAAGCGCAAGAACAAGGTATTGAATTTATGGTAGCAACTGGAAGAGCTTATACTGAGGCTAAACCACCCCTTGAGGATGCAGGTATTCGCTGTGGAATGATTACAGGAAATGGCGCTCAAGCATTTGATGTTGATGGTAATGAAATTTTTACGATTTCAATTGATAAAAAAATTGCTAAAAAAGTGATGGCAATTTTAAGAGAGAGTGGTTTATATTTTGAACTAATGACCTCAAAAGGAGTCTATTCAGATAGCCAACCACAAAGGTTAGAAAATTTTGCTACTCTTTTAGCAGAAAACATTCCTCATATTACTTTCAAAATGGCAATTGCAATGGCTTCAACTCATTTAAATATGTTACATATTAATTATACAGAGAGTTATGATGAGCTGATTGAGTCTGATGACATTGAAGTATTAAAAGTTATTACATTTAGTGATGGTGGACAAGAAGTCCTTCAACCAATTGCTAGAGAAATAGAAAAATTAGATGATGTTCATGTGACTTCTTCTTTTCCTAATAACATTGAGATTAATCATATAGAAGCTCAAAAAGGTGTGGCTGTTAAACGATTAGCAGAAGCTAAGGGCATTGATTTAAAAGAAGTTATGACAATAGGTGATAACTTTAATGATGTTTCGATGCTTGAAGTAGCTGGTGTTAGTTTTGCAATGGGAAATGCAGAAGATGGTGTCAAAAAAGTGGCTAAGTATGAGGCCGAAACAAATGTAAATGATGGTGTAGGTAAAGCGATTTTAAGAGCTATTTCAGAGAATCTTTAATTTTTAATGAAAGTAGTTGAGACGGATGGCAGTCTACTATATCGAGCAAAGTTTATTATCAGCAAAAGTAAGAACGGTTATTAAAGACGAAAAAGGAAAGCCTGTTTTTTTGTTAGTTGGGAGTTGGGGCACAAGAGGGGACAGCATTTCTATCTACCGAATAGACGGAGAGGTCTTAGCTAGTGCCAAACAAACAGCATTTTCAAGAAAATCTCGTTTTGATTTATTTGATCATCATGAGAAAGTTGGTAGCCTGAGTCGTATGTTTTCTATGAATCGTGATTTTTATTTTATTAAAAAATTACACTGGTTAGCTATGGGAGATATTAAGAACCAAGAATACAAGATTTATTATTTAAATGATAAAATCATGCAGATGAATAAAGAAGTAAATGTTAAGGGAGATTTTTTTCGAATTGAAGTTTTTAAGGAAGAAAATGCCCCTCTTTGTATATGTATTGCCGCAGTTCTTGATTATTGGGCAAGAAAAAATAATCGAGTAGAAGAAATATTTACGAAAACAGCTATCAATGTACAACTAAGTTAAGGTATGAGATGAATAAAAATTGTCCATCTTTTTCAAAAAGAAGCAATTTTTCTTCATCTTTTTATTATTTATTGAGAGGGTGAGTAGATGGCTTTATTTGAGACAGTATTGATTATGTTAGCCATGGTTTTATTATCCAATGTGCTAAATCGATTTATTCCAACAATTGCTATTCCGTTAATTCAAGTTGGATTAGGAATGCTTTTAGCAATTTTTACATCTATTGAATTTTTTGAAATGAGTTCTGAATTTTTTATGCTTCTTTTTTTAGCACCACTTCTTTTTAATGATGGGGTAAATGTGGATAAAAAAGCTCTGTGGGAGGAACGTAAAGCTATTACAGTTCTTTCCATTGGTCTTGTTTTTGTAACAGTTGGGATTTTAGGAAGTGTGATTCATAGTATACTACCAAGTATGCCTTGGGCAGGGAGTTTTGCTTTGGCCGCAGCCCTTGCACCAACTGATGCAGTTGCTGTTTCGGCTCTAGCTGAAAAAGTAAAAATTCCAAGTAAGATGATGCATACTTTAGAAGGAGAATCTTTAATTAATGATGCGTCAGGCTTAGTTTCGTTTCAGTTTGCTGTAGCCGCACTTTTAACAGGTACTTTTTCGATTTTTAAAGCAAGTAGTAGTTTTGTTTTAATTTCATTAGGTGGCGTTTTAGTTGGGATTGTTCTAACGCTAGTGACGATGCAAGTGATTCGTTGGTTAAGAAAGTTAGGGATTGAAAATACGATTTCTTTCATCTTACTAGAATTGTTGATGCCTTTTGGGATATTTTTAGTTGCAGAGCATTTAGAAGTTAATGGTATTTTAGCCGTAGTTAGTGCAGGACTAGTTTATTCCAAAAGCTATCAAAGAGTTAACCCTGAAGTGGCTCAACTTCACTTGATTTCAAAGAATACGTGGTCTGTTTTTACGTTTAGTTTAAATGGTTTAGTGTTTGTTCTACTCGGGATTCAACTGCCAAGTGTCATTCAAGTCATCTGGGAAAGTAACGTTATTAATAACAGTCGTTTGATTTTTTATGTTTTGCTTATTACGGCTATTTTATTAGGAACTAGATGCTTATGTTTCTGGATTTTTAAGAACTTTGAACCTAAAACAGAACAAACTAAAAAAGAACAAGTGGTTCAATCGGCACTTTATACAATGTCTGGAGTCAGAGGAACAATTACTCTAGTCAGTGCGTTAAGTTTACCGATTCTGATTACAGGTAATCAGCCTTTCGTAGAGCGAGAAATTTTAATTTGTTTAGCAGGTGGTGTGATTTTAACGACTCTTCTTTTAGCCAATTTTGCTATGCCTTTATTTGCTGAAAAGAAAGAGAAGGATCAGAAACAAGGAAATAGTGAGCAAGAGATGCTAATTCTAAAAAGTGTCATTAAACATTTAGAAGAAGAGATAACACCTGAAACACAGGGAGATATTTTACGAGTGGTTCATATGTATAACGATCGTCTGATGGGACTAAGTCAAGATCAAGATTACCGAGATGAAAATTTAAGACTAAGAGAATTAATTTTAAAATGGCAATTGCTAGATACATTAAAACAATTAAAAGATCGAAAAATAAATCTGCAAGTAGCATTCAGACATATGAGACGATTGAATAAGCTTCTTTATCGATTGACTCGAAATAAATACTATCGAAATAATATGTTTTATGCTCGTCTCATTAGGCAAAAGTTACAGTTTAATGTATTGAAGCCACTAACCTACAAAGAGAAAAAAGAGCAACGACTATATTTAAAGAATAGTAATCTGGCTTTTGTGTCTAAAAAATTAAAAGAACTAGATACGGATGAATTTTCAAAAGAATTGATAACTGTTTATTTAACACGTTACGCTGTTCGAGATACAACAGGTAAAAAATATCAAACTAACCATACAGATGAATGGTTAGAATATGCGATTCAACTAGAAAGAGAAGAGATTCAACAAGCTTTTGAAGTCGGTGATTTGAACCGTAACGAAGTTAAAATTTATCGGGAAAATTTACTTGCTATGGAAAGCACGATTCAGTTTATTAACTAGAGTTTTAAAACTAAACTTCCAAATTTTGTCTTAATAGGTTATTATTTAGAACATAACCTTTTATAATGATATTTGTGACAGAAAGAGGAGGGAAAAGATGGAAAATGAGACATTGGTTCTAAGAAAAAATAATAATCAATCAAAAGATAGAAAGTATAGCAGTTTCTTATTGGTAATATTTATTGGTGTGTTTATACTTATTAATGTAAGTTTTAGCGCATATATGTACTGGAGTACTAAAGAAGAGCTAAACAGTCTGAATAAACATAATCAAGAAATAATGGCTGAAATAAAAAAACAAAAAAGTGATATTAGTAAAGAAAAAGTCGTAGAAAGCAGTGCTAAAGACAATCATAAAGAAACTCAATTAACTATTCAAAAAGAGAAAGTTAAAGAAACGCCAAGTAAAACATATACGGTTGTTGCTGGTGATACACTTTCTACCATATCAGAAAAAAATAAGGTTTCAATTGAATCATTACGTGATTTAAACAAGTTAGAAGACGACATGATTTATGAAGGTCAAGTATTGAAATATAACTAAGAAAAACCTCTTGAAAGTTGGGCGTTAAACTCAACTTTCAAGAGGTTATTTTTTTTGTTCTTTTTTCAAATAGTAAAATTGACTACCATAAATAAGAAGCAAAACAAAAACAATGAAAATAATTTTATGAATAGTAGAATCAACTAGCGAGTTGAAGTATGGGATTTTTAAGAGCGTGGGAATTAGATTTAAGATAGCTAAAGAAAAAATAATATGATAATAATCTTTTTTTCTTTTACTGATAACCCAAATAGTTAAAATCAAAATAGCAAGCCATGTTATCGTTAAACCAGTGTATGGTGGGACTGAAAGGCTTAACCATATACCACCAAAGTGATTGGATAAGAATGTTAAACCAATAAAAATAAAACTAATACAAAAGGCAAAAAAGTATTCTCTTTTTTTATTTTTATATGGCTTAAAGGTTTGTTGATTAATTAAATGAAAAATGAGTTCCACAAAAATAAAACTAATCATTCCATTGAAAAATAAAGATAGAAAATTAATACTTGGCTGTGTTGAAGTTAGTGTTGAAAAAAGTGAGAATCCTGAACTAATAGCAAAAACAATTCCTATTAAGCCTATCCTCTTTTTAAAAGATATTTTAGGTAGTTGGCTTAAAATATTGTCTAACATTTTTTGGGGATTATCTCCGAAATAGTCTACTGCTTTTTCTGAATTTTTTTGAGCTTCTAAAATATCTTGAAGAATCTCTAGCAAAACTTTTTCAATATCTAAGTCATCATGGAAGAAAGACTTTGTCCGAATGTAGATGAGTATTTGTTCATAGTATTCTTTATTTTCTACTGTTAACAAGTTTCTTAATTCGTTATTTCTTTCAATTAATTTTTCTACTACAGTCAATAGTATCAGCTCCTGTTTGTTTTAATATTTGATGAACATTTTTTGTTAAACTTTGCCACTCTTCATTAAATTCATTTAAAGCAGTTAGTCCAAGAGAACTTAACGTATAGTATTTTCTATCTGGCCCGTCAGGAGATGGTTTTGTTTCACCAATTATAATGCCCTTTTTTTCTAATTTTTGAAGAAGAGGATAGACGGTCCCACCAACCATATTTTCAAAACCAGACTGTCTTAGTATTTGAACTAGCTCATATCCATAAACTGGTTTTTGATTAATAATAGCAAGAACACAGCCTTCAAGTACTCCTTTTAGTAATTGAGTTTGTTTCAATTTAATGATTCCTCCAAACTAGTATGTATTACCTATTAGTTAAAACAGTATACCATGAATTTACTAGTATGTAAAACATAGTAGTTTGATAACCCCTCCTGAGAAAGAAGGGAATCTGATCAAAGTGAACGATAGGGCATCAATCTTTTTTCTAGCTCATCTAATAAAGTGAAAATAAAGAATCCCAATACAGCAATTGCTAAAATACCTACAAATAATTCTTCATAATCCATTTTTGTCCAGGCGCCCATAATTAAGTAACCTAGCCCGTAGGTTGTAGCGTAGTTTTCCGCAAAAAATAAAGAGGCAAGAGAAATAGCGACGCTTACTCGTAAACTACTAAATAAAGTAGGAATCAAAGCCGGTAATGTTACATAACGTAACTCTTGTAAGTAACTACTGTTATAGTCTGTCATTACTTGATAATAAGTCTTAGGGATTTGATTTACTCCATCTCGAATGGATAATAGAAGTTGAAGTGAGATAATTGAAAAAATAAGTAATATTTTAGATGTATTCCCTAGACCAAAAAAGATCATGAAAATTGGTAAGAAAGCTACTTTTGGTAATGGATATAAAAAATAAATTAAAGGTGAAAATAAACGGTTTACCTTTTCAAATCGTGCTAATAAAATCCCAAGTGGGACACTAATTAAGCTAGCTAATATGAGTGAGATAAAAATTCTTAAAAAACTAGCACCAGTATGTAGAAAAAGAATGTTCTTAATGTCCCAAGCTTTTTCTAATGAAGCAAAGGGATGTGGAATAGCTGGATTATTTGTTAATAGGAATAAAAGATACCAAAATAAAATAAATGAAACCATCCCAAGAAAAAAATTTAGCAGTTTAGAAGTTCTCATTGGATACCTCCTTAATTGTATTTTTCAATTTAGAGCAAAATTGATAATAAGCTAATTCATTAGAAGCGTTGCGCTGATTAAAAAAAGGATTCTCTATCATTTTAACTTCGTTGTTAGTAAAGACAATCAGCTTTTGGCCCAGATAAACAGCTTCTTCTATGTCGTGGGTCACTAAAATAATACCTTGGTGAAAAGCTTGTTGTTTTTCTAAGATAAAGGTTTGCAAGTTTTCTTTTGAGCCAATATCAAGAGAAGAGGTGGGTTCATCTAACAGTAAAAAGTGAGGAGAAGTAATCATTCCTCTAGCTAATGCCACCCTTTGTTTTTGGCCGCCACTTAGTTGATGAGGAAATTTATTTTCCAACTTCTCTAATTGAAAGTTTTGTAAACACTCAGCAATCAATTGCTTTTTTTTTGCAGATTCAATTTTTTTTATGGTCAAAGGCATAGCTAAAGCCTCTGTTACTGTTTGCCATGGAAAAAGATATAAATCCTGGAAAACAGTGATAATATCTGCTGAGGTGATTTTTTCATAAGTAATTGTTCCTGAAGTTGGCGTTAATTTTTTTTTGCATAAATTTAAAAAAGTACTTTTCCCGACGCCAGACGGACCGATAATACTATAAAGACATCCTTCATTTAAGGTTAGATTTAATTGTGATAAAATTCTCTTTTCTTGGTAAGAAAATGAAACCTGATCGAATATGATAGGCATAAATAAGCCTCCTTTTATTAAGTAACACGCATTGATTGTACACTTTTATGTTATACTATGAAAGGAAAATATCTGAAAAGAAAGCTGTGATAAAAATGTTTAAAACCTTAGTATTCCATGAAATAAGGCCAAAAGAAGAAATAGATTTAGGAATGAGACCGGTGATAGTCAAAAATGGTTACGTAGACCAGTTACCATTACCTTTGTTTAATTCAGTCTCTTCTTTTGAAAAAGAAATGACCTATCTAGTTGAATCGGGGTATCATTTTTTAACATTAGCTGAAGTGAAAGCTTTTTTTTATGAAAAGAAATCGTTACCAGAAAAATCTGTTTTAATAACATTTGATGATTGTTTCCAATCAATGAAGACGTATGCCTATCCAATTATTAAAAAATTAGAGATTCCTGTTACTGTATTTGTTGCAACGGGTTGGATTTTTGAAGAAACCAGTGAATACTCTGGTAAAGTATCAAAAGCATTAAGCTTTAAAGAATTAGATGAGATGAGTGATTATTTTACTTACGCCAACCATACCCATGATTATCATGAAAGAAGAGGAATAGAAGCTTCTAAATTAATGTGGGAAGATAAAGAGAATGTCGTTCAAGATTTAGAAAAATGTAATGAGTGGGTCAAAGAAAAAGATGTCTTTGCCTATCCGTTTGGTTTATATGATGCTGAGAATGTTTCGCTACTAAAAGACAATGGTTTTACATTAGCTTTTACAACGAAGCAGGGAGTGACAACTAGAGAAACGAACCCTCTTGAAATTGAGAGAACAGTTATCCCTTTTACAATGACTTTAGACGAATTTAAAGAATTAATGACTTATTAGGAGAGAAGAAGAATGAAAAAAATAATAGCAGCATGTAGTTTATTATTATTAGGTAGTGTGGTTTTAGGAGCTTGTGGCAATGATAAAAAACAGGAAACGAAAGAATCAGAACCAGTAGTTAATAAAGTGAGCGACAAAACATTAAATATAGGGATTTTACCAGCAGAGTCTGCGTTACCTATTATTCTAGCTAAAGAAGAAGGTTTCTTTAAAAAACAAGGACTTGATGTTGATATCAAAACTTTTTCTTCACCAAACGATAGAAATGTAGCCATTCAAGCAAAAGAAATTGATGGAACAATCAGTGATGTGATGACAGAAGCAACATTTAAGAAAAATGGTATCAATATGACGATTACATCTGGCATTTTAGAAGACTTTAAAGTTTTAACGTCTCCTCAATCAAATATTACAGATATTAAGAATCTAGGTGGTAAGAAAGTAACCCTAGTTCCAAATTTTATTTTAGAGTATATTATGGATGAGTTTGCTGCAAGAAACAGCTTTACTTATGAAATTGTTGATATCCCTTCATTTTCAGCAAGATCTGAAAGTTTAATGTCAGGGAAAGTAGATGCGGCAGTTTATACTGAACCTCAGGCAAGTATGTTGGCAGAAAAAGGAGCACATATTGTAGGAAGCTCTAAAGAAGCTGGCATAAAAGGTGGTACTATCCAGTTCATGGATACGATTATTAAAGAAAGACCAAATGATATTAAAGCCTTTTACAATGCCTATAATGAAGCTATTGAGTTTATGAATTCTCATGATGCTAAGGATTATGCGGCAACATTAAGTAAATATCAATTCCCAGAAGAAATGGCTGATTATATTAATAAGCAAAAAGAAGATTACCCACATGCTTCTCCAGTATTAGAAAATGATTTTAATAATATTATAAAATGGGCAATTAAGAAGAAACAAATTAATGAAGAGTATGCTTATAAAGATTTAACTAACTTTTCTTTCTTAAAATAAATAACTGAAGTTGTTCGTATATCAGGTGATACGGGCAACTTTTTTTGTTTGATATCTTATTATATTGATTAGATATGTTATAATTAGGTGACGAAATGATGAGAAAAGGAGAGACAGAATGAAGAAGATAGTAGTAATTGCTACGAGTATCCTATTTATGTTGGCTGCCCCAATCGTTTTTGCGGAAGAATCCGATAAAAATATATCAAATGAGTCTTCGATTGAAGAAACTACAACTATTAGTAGTGTTGATACTACTGAAACAGAGTCTAGTAAAAAAGAAGACGGAGAGTTATCCACCTTAAAATCAATAAAAATAAGAATGGTTCAAATTTACTTAGCTAATAATTATATTACTCAAGCAAAGCATGATGAAGTCATATCTAGAGTAAAAGAGGCTACTACTAGTCAAGAAGTTGAAGATATTATGAATGAATTGATTAGTTCAGTAGAAGAGTTGAGTGGGTTTACTTATGCTTTTTCAGAGAAGTATTATAACTTAGAAGCTAATATAGCTGCAGCGGTGGAAAAGAAATTAATTACTCAAGAACAGGCTCAAACCTTCTATGATCGTTTAGTAATTGCCAGTACTTTAGATGAATTATCAGCAATTTCTGCTGATTTCCACAAATTAATTGATGGTGGGACTACTGGAACAAGCTCAACCTCGTCTAGTACAACAAATTCAACGAGTGATTCTAGTAGCACGGCAGAAACAACGACATCAACAACTGTGTCAAAGGATTCTTCAGAAGCACCTAAAAAGAGCTTCTTACCTAAAACAGGTGAGTTGAAAAACGTCATGGGAATGTTTGCCGGTGTGTTTATCACTTTGTCAGCAGTAGGATGCTTGTTGATTAAACAAAGATAAAAGTAATATTAAAAGATTGCATTGGGTATTTTTACCTGAGATGCAATCTTTTTTTGCCAGTTATCATAAAAAAGAGACCACCTATCGAAAAACTAAGACAGGACTAGTTAAAAAAGATAAACTAGAAATAAGTTAGGAGTTGATAAGATGAAAGTTACATTTGAGATGAGTGATGCATATGATGAAGCATTGGTTCAGATATATGCTAACGCTATGACAGATCAAATTCGGGAGATTATTCAAATTTGTTCAGAAGAAACTCAAGGCACTCTATTTGGTTTTAAGAAGGAGCAGTTGATACCTATTCAAAAAGAAGAAATGGTTCGCTTTTTTTCTTTAGAAAAAAAAACGTATTGTGAAACAGAATCAGAAACCCTTCTTATTAAAGAAGTGCTATACAAATTAGAGGAGAGATTTACTCATATGATTCGGATTTCTAATAGTGAGATGATTAATCCTGATTTTATTAAAGATTTAGAACTTTCTTTAGCTGGAACCATTAAAGTTAATTTGAAAAATGGAGAGCAAACATATACATCTAGACGATACATGAAAGAATTTAAAAGGAGGTTAGGTATATGAAAAAAGTGATAGGACACGCGTTGTTTGGTATTCCGTCAGGTATTCTGATTGGTTTAGTAACATCACTTATTTTTTCGTGGCAAGCAGGTTATGGCATTTTTTATCCTGGCCCTCCAGCTTTTATGTCGCTTTTTAATAATGAATTAGAAGCACTAACAGCAGCATTAGTTCTTTGGAGTATTGTAGGAATGATGTTTTCGATTTCTAGTCTTATTTTTGAAAAGTTGGAATGGTCTATTTTAAAACAAACTTTTCTACACTTCTTATGTACCTATACAGGCTTACTTGCTTTGAATGTTTTCTTGAATTGGTTTGACTATACCCTAGGAAATGTTGCTGAATTTACATTAACTTTTATCATAATTTATGCCATTGTCTGGTCAGTCTCAATGCTTAGAGTGAAGCGAAGTTTAGATGAAATTAATCAGCAACTTAAGAAAGGGAGGAGAGAAAAATGAAATCAGTCATTGAACTGAAAAAAATTAATAAGCAATTTAAAGAGAAACAGGTGCTAACAGATATTTCTTTAAATATTGGAAAAGGCGAATGTGTAGCTCTTTTAGGAAAGAATGGAGCGGGAAAAAGTACTTTATTAAATATTATTCTTGGTCTATTTTACCCAACAACAGGCGAGATAGCTGTAAATGAAACGAAACAAGATATTGGCTTTCTTTCTCAAAAAACACAATTTCCAGATGATGTGACTGTTCAAGAGATGCTAGATTTTGTCTCTAGTTTTTCTAGCAACCCCTTAGATTCGAATGAAATAGATACAGTTTTAGGATTTGAAAAAAATAAATACAAACAACTTGTTTATACTTGCTCAGGTGGGGAGCAACGTTTGTTTGACATGTGTTTAGCCATTATTAACCGACCAAAGTTACTCATTATTGATGAACCAACATCAGGGATGGATACGTCAACGAGACAACATTTTTGGCAACTTGTTAAACAGTTAAAAGAAGCAGGTACGACTATTTTTTTTACAACACACTATATTGAAGAAGTTGATTATTGTGCGGATCGTGTCATTCTTTTGGATGAAGGCGTGATTCAAGCAGATAATACACCGTATCATTTGAGAACCTTGAATAAGAAAAAAGTTATTACTATTGAAAAAGAAATCTATCAAGAGTTTGAAGAAAGTTTAAGCAACTTAATAATCAAAAATCAGTTATCAATAACAACTAAAAATGACGTCTTAGTGATTATTTTTAAAAATGAACAGACAAATGAGGTTATTTCGGAGTTACTTCAAACAGGGATTCCATTTGATAACATTGAAATTACCAATACATCGTTATTAGAAACTATTTTTCAATCTGGAATAGACAAAGAAAGGAGTGAGGTAGATGCTAGCACTAATTAGAATTGAAGCTAAACGGATGAGCCGAGATAAGACTACTTTTTTAATGAGTATTGGAATGCCGATTTTTTTCTATCTTATTTTTACAGCATTAATTCAAATACCTGAGAATTATCAAGCTGCCTTTTTTAAAGAGTATTTGATGTCTATGACAGCTTTTAGTTTATGTAGTTTTGCATTATTCACCTTTCCTTTTGATATCATTCAAGATCGTAAAAATGGTTGGCGAATGAGATTGACTCATGTTAATTTAAGTTTTATTGAAATTTATACAGTAAAGATGGTTAAAATGATTGTTATGTATGTTGCGGCAATTATTTCAGTCTTTTTAGTGGGAAAAGTTGTTAGAGGAGTGGAGTTAACTCTTACGCAGTGGTTTGTTTCAGGATTTGTCTTACTTTTAGGAGGTATCTTATTCTTAGGAATAGGTGCTATTCTGAGTTTTTTCAAAAATGAAAAAACGGCCTCTATTTTTGCTAATATTATGTATCTAGGGATGTCTGCTTTAGGAGGCTTATGGTTTCCGACAGATCAGTTTCCTGAATGGTTACAGCCTATTTCAAAACTGATGCCAACCTTTCAATTTAGAGAACTGGCGGTGGGATATATCAATCATGGAAAAGTTCCAGTAGCTTCCTTTGGCATTTTAGCTGGTTATAGTTTATTCTTTTTATTGTTAGCTAGTATCATTAATAAAAAACAAAAAGTTGATATCAGACAATAACATATAGACTTTTATGAAAGAAAGGAAATAACTAAAATGAAGATAGGTGTCATAGGATTAGGAAACATTTTTCAAAAAGCATATTTACCGATTCTTTCTAGTAATCGAAGCGAACATACTTTTTATTTTGCTAGCCAAAATGAAAAGACAAAGGAAAAAATAAAGGAAGCATATGGTTTTGATCATTTTTTCAATTCTTTAGAAGAACTTTTAGAAATAGGTGTTGAAGCCTGCATGATCCACTCAGCAACTGTCGCTCATTATGAGTTGGCCAAAAAATGTTTAGAATCAGGTATTCATGTGTTTATAGATAAACCTTTAAGTGAAAATTATGATGAAACAAGAGAGTTAATCGAACTGGCTGAAAAGAATAATTTAATCTTAATGCTTGGCTTTAATCGTCGCTTTGCTCCAGGAGTTGAATCAATCAAAGAGTTGTCTAACAAGCGTGTCATTACGTTAGAAAAAAATCGGATTTTTGAAGAGTATAGTCCGGGGTTTGTAGTATATGACTTACTACTTCATTTAATTGATACAGCTGTTTATTTAGTAGATAGTTCAGACGTTAAATTGGTCTCTTCAACGCTTAAAGGTGGCGACGTATTAGAATATGCGACTGTCCAATTAGAGGCTGATGATACGACTGTTTTTATTTCAATGGATATGAAGAGTGGTGCCAATACAGAGATGTATAGAGGTACTAGCCAAGAAGGAATTGTTACGGTGACTAATTTAGTTAATGTGACACATCAAAAAGAAGGTACAGTGACTCAATTACCTCAATCTGATTGGGCAACGACTCTTTATAAAAGAGGATTTGACTCAATGGTGACAGAGTTTTTTGAAGCGTTAGAAACAGGCAATAGACGTCAGTTAAAACAAGAACATGTTTTATTGAGTCATGAGATTTGCCAACAGATATTAAAGGCATAAGGAGTGAATGTAAATGGTGTTTTGGCGAGGTAGCTACTCGATATAGCTGAAATTAAGATAGGCACTATATCGAGACAATTTTTTTCCCTATCATAAGTAGGCTATATCGATATCTTAATAAAAAAATTAAGGAGATGTAGCAATGGATCAAGAAAATAGATTAACAAGCTGGTTGGAAAGTGAAAACAGACAAAAAAGTTTTGAAGGCTGGGACTTTTCTAGTATACAAGAAAACTTTTGGCAGGAAGAAACATCTTGGGATTATACTGAAATAGTTAGACATTATTTAAAACCTGATATGAGGTTATTAGATATGGGAACAGGTGGAGGCGAATTATTAACTCATTTTTCTCATCCCTTTCATCAAACAAGTGTGACAGAAGGCTGGGAAAAGAATTACCAGCTACTACTAACGACACTTGCTAAAAAGGGAGTAGAGGTAAAATTTGTTAAAGAAGATGATCAATTAGATTTCTCAGATAATCAATTTGATATCGTGTTGAATTGTCATGAGTCATTTTCTTTAGATGAGGTTAAAAGAGTTCTTAAGCCAGGTGGCCTTTTTATAACGCAACAAGTTGGTGATTTAAATGGTATTAACTTAGCCTCACGGTTGATTCCTAATTTTGAAAAGAAAGACTTTAACCTTCATTTATCGTCAGTTGTTAGAGAATTAAAGAAGCGTGACTTTGACATACTTGATCAATACGAATCTTATCCTAGTCAAAAATTCTTCTCAATGGATGCTCTTATTTATTATGTTAGAACGATTGAATGGGAATTTCCTGGATTTTCCGTTTTAACGCATCAAAAGGAATTAATTGAGTTAGAAGAAGAACTAAAAAGAGTTGGTTTTATCTATAATCAAGAACACCGATTTTTAGTAAGTTGTATTAATCAGAAATAAAAAAAGTGAGTCATTTTTTGATGGCTCACTTTTTTATTAGGTGAAATAATTGAGAATATTAGATAATGGGAATTTCAATTATTTTCCTCGTTTAAATTCTTTAATAATTTTAAGCGCTCTTTTTCTCGTCTTTATGTTAGGACTTTTTAAACGTCTGTAAGCACTAGAAACATCTTGTTTTTCCATTTGAACATAACCTCCTGAAAAATAATAAGTATGATAACTTGTGTTTTACTAAAAAATCAGTTAAAATACAAAACGTAATTATTACGATTTACCACTTTTATATTAAAACAAATTTTTGGAGGAATTACAATGGCTAAAAAAGCAAAAATAGAAAAAATGAAACAACAGCAACAATTAATTGAGCAATACCGTGAAGAACGAGCACTTTTAATTAAAAATAAAGATTATGAAGGTTTAAGAAAGCTACCGATTGATTCTAATCCTAATCGCCTAAAAAATAGAGATTTAGAAGATGGAAGACCACGTGGTTATATGAGAAAATTTGGTTTGTCTCGAGTAAACTTTAGGGAACAAGCTTTATTAGGCAATATTCCAGGTGTAAAAAAAGCGAGTTGGTAATTAGTAGTTATCTAGCATATGTTGTAAATGAACTTTGAAAGAGTCAACTAAGTCAGTAGGAAAAAGCAGGGTTAGTCCAGGACCAAATGTTAAAAAATAGTTGAGAAGAAAAGGTAGTTCCTGTTGGTTATAATGGCCGACAAGAAAATAGTCTTCTTGTTTTTGAATAAGCTGAACAGCATCGTATTCTCTATTCTTAAACAAAGGTACATGAGAATCTTCTAGTTTAGCAATAAATTTTAATGGACGGTTCTCTCTTTTTTCTACCATGTACTGATTTAATAGTTCTTCTAAACCTGTATTTAAAGGCTCAATATCACTGATTGTCATTTCTTGAATGAAATCACAACGAAACTTTCTAAATTCTTTTTTATCAAAATCCCAAGCAAGGAGATACCACTCACCAAAATTCATGAGGAGCTGGATAGGTTGAATAAGTCTATTGTCTTTTTTATAGCGTGTATAAAGAATTGAGATAGCTTGTTCCTCCCAAATGGCTGCAAAAATTTGAGGAAGTAATGGGCAAGAGTGACCAGCAGAAACTCCTTCAAACACGATAAGTTGATCTAGCTCATGATAACTATCGTGATTATTAGGAGGTAAAATATGTAGTAATTTTTGTTTCAACTCCTGATAAGAATGATTAAAAGGTGTGTTAGATATACTCCTTAATAGTTGGAGTGAAAGAAAAATAGAATGCCATTCCTCTTGATTAAGGTAAATAGGTGGAAGGCTACAACTTTGTAAGACATGGTAACCGCCGTACCTTCCTTTATCGACATATATAGGAGCACCTAACGATTCTAATTCTGTGATGTCACGAAGAGCAGTTCTTTTTGAGATGGAAAAATGTTCCATTAAATCAGTTAAGTTAAATTTTTTTCTTTGATTAATAAAGAAAAGTTCAGCAACGAGTCGTTCATTCTTTTTCATAAATTCTCCTAAAGGTGCCTCTTTTTGGCACTTTTGTATTTTATAGTAAGAGTATAACATGGAGGGGGAAATGAACATGAAAGAACTAACTCAAAAAGAGAAATGTATAAAAGGATTAAAGATTAGAACGGATAATCAAAGCATCAATGAGATTATTGGTTTGTGGCAAAAGGTGCCAGAGATGGAGCTGTCAGGAGAAATATTTGCCGTTTATTCCAATTATGAAAGTGATCATACGGGTAAATATGATTTATTAATTGGAAACTCAGAGTCAACAGAAGAAAATCAAGTGATAATAAACAAAGGTAAATATTTAGTTTTTGAGTTGCCAAGTGCTTTACCTGAAAAAATAGGGGAAGTATGGCAGAAAATTTGGTCAGACGAATCTATCTATGAGAAAAGATTGTTTACGACTGATTTTGAGCATTACTTAACAGATGGTAGTGGAAAGATTTATTTAGCTATTAAATAAAATAAGAAGGTTGTGATTTTTTTATCATAGCCTTTTTTTGTTTCTTAAAAATCGCATGAAAAGGTATTTAAAAGCCAATAACTCTTGTTTTGTTTATTAATAGTCTTTTAAAAAGACAAAAAATAAAATTTAATCCTAAAATAAATCTATATACTAATAGAAGTAAGGGATGGCTATTTTGTTTCTATGTAGGGGATAGGGGTAGAAACAAATAGGGGTGAAATTTCTTTTTACCGTATCTATTTAGGGTTTTTGGGGAAACGGGGAAACTAAACAAATGTGGAACAAAAGAAATTTATTAATCTGAAGCACTACTTTTGGGGAAAAGGAGTGCTTCTTTTTTTGTTTTTTTAAACAGCGTTTTTGTGATTAAAGATTCTAATTGTTAATAAATGTCCTTTTAGTCTTTTAAAAAGACAGAAATCGACATTTTTATGGTTAGGAAAAAAGTATACTAATAGGTGTAAGGGACATCACTTTTGTTTTATGTAAATGGGGAAAATGGGGATAAAGCAAGAGTAATATGGGGATTTTATAGATAAGTCATTATTAGATAAGGGATGCTTGGGGAAGCTGACAATAAATATCTATAATTTATAAGAGGTTAAAAACACCACTTTTTATACTAAAGTGGTGTTTTTAATTATATAAGTTATTTTTAAAAGTTATTTTTTATCTTAAATGTCTTTTAAAAAGACAAGATATTAAAAATTTTTAGATGATATTTAGCTATACTATTAAGTGTAAGGGATGTTGTTATTGCTTTTCTAGGGGGAAAGAAAAGCAACACAACATAAAACTTTCTACTTAACCTATTTCTTTATTGTTGGTAAGTTGGGGAAAATTAAACAAATATTTTAAACTAGAAAGTTTATAAAAAAAGAAGGGCTATCAAATGCTAAACATTTGATAGCCCCTTGCTTTTTGGTTTAAAAAATAATGTTCTCTTTAATGAGTTCTAAGTCTTTAATTAAAAACTTTCTTTGGTGGATTTCTATTGCACCAGCATCTTTAAGTTGTTGGATCATTCGATTAACACTACTTGCAGATGTGATACCACAGAAATGTGCAATCTCTTCATTAGTCACAACAAAATCAATTAGAATACCATTTTTAACGGGTACGCCAAAAGTATCATAAAGTTCATAAATTTGAGTACATACAGCACCAAATTTTCCGTTCATCAGCATTTGTTGCATTTTTTTCATGGAATGAAGTAGCATAATACGGTAGTAATCTTTTACATATGTTTGGAGTTCTCTGTTTTGATTAATATCTTTCCAGAATTGCACACGGTCTAGTTGGTAAAGTTCGGCTGTTTCAGATTCGATTCGAATATTGAAAGGTGCATCAATAAACTGAGAGTATTCATCTTTAACAAGAGAAACAATTTCCAAACCCTTAATGTAGCGTAAATTGAACTCTCTGCCATCTCTTGAGATGACGCTCGTTTTGATAATCCCATCTTTTAATACGTAAGCATAACGATCTTGTAAGCCTTCATAAGTTAAGTATGACTTTCTTTTTTTGGTGACAATTGGAAAGGCATGATTGTTCAAGTAATCTTGTAGCACATGGTTTTCCATGAGGTGAAACGCTCCTTTTAAATTGAAATAATGGTGAACTGTCTAAATCTTTACTTATTTAATATTATACGACATTTTGAAACAACAACAAATGTATATGTTTTTTGTTGAAAAAATTTGTTAAAAACATTTTTTTGACACAAAATCACATTTTTTTATGACGATTATTCGCTATATTTATTTTCAGGAAGTATCATGAAAGAAAGTAGGAGTAAGGATGGAAAATCATCAAAAAGAAAAATTATTTAATAAGGGATTTATTAGTATTACCCTAATCAATTTTGTTGTGTATTTGGTTTATTATTTGTTAATGGTTATTATAGCAGTCATTGCACAAGATAATTTGCATGCCACATTAGGTCAAGCCGGTTTAGCATCTGGTATTTATATTATTGGAACGTTACTAGCACGTCTTTTTATGGGGAAAACGTTGGAATTAATTGGTAGAAAAAAAGTGTTACGATATGGCTCATTGTTTTATTTAGTTACAACAATTGCTTATCTTTTTATTCCTAATATGGGAGTTATGTATTTAGTTAGATTGTTAAATGGTTTTGGTTACGGTACTGTATCTACCGCTACAAATGCGATTGTTACAGCTTATATACCTAAATCAAGACACGGTGAAGGGATTAATTATTACGGTTTAAGTACCAGTCTTGCTGCAGCAATTGGGCCATTTGTTGGTTTAGTATTATTAGATAAAACAGACTTTAAGTTTATTATCTTCTTTTCAATTGTACTGATTTTATTAACAACAATTGCTTGTTTAATTTTCCCAGTAAAAGATATTGAAATAACGAAAGAACACAGAGCCTTATTATCTTCTTGGAAATTAGATAGTTTTATTGAAAAGAAAGTTTTATTTATCAGCTCAATTGGTTTCTTGATGGGTGTTTCTTACTCAAGTGTTTTATCTTTTCTAGCTTCTTATGCTGAAGAGTTAAATTTAACCGTTTATCGTTCATTCTTTTTTGTGGTGTATGCTTTAATTATCACATTTACAAGACCCCTTACAGGAAGAATTTTTGATAGTTACGGAGAAAATGCCGTGATGTATCCAAGTTATATCTTTTTAACGGCAGGTTTAGTTGTCCTTAGTTTTTCAACAACTGGTTGGGTATTTTTATTATCAGGTGCTTTAATTGGGCTTGGTTATGGAACATTCATGTCAAATGGACAAGCAGTCTGCTTAAAAACAAGTGATAGCCATAGAATTGGTATTTCATTATCCACTTATTTTATCGGACTTGATTTAGGATTAGGGATTGGACCATACTTACTAGGAGAACTTAGAAACTTTTTATCTTTCCAAGAAGTTTACTTAGTTGCTGCAGTATTGCCTGTTCTATGTATTGTTTTATATGGCTTGTTCTATCAAAAAAGCTTAAATTATTTCAAGGTAAATGAGGTAAAATAAATGACAACAGACGAAAGAATACTGACTTGTTTAGAGAATACATTAAAAAAAATGGATGAAATAAGCCAACAATTGTCTAAAATTGAAACAAGTACAGATGGATTAAATCAAAAACAACATCAGATGGAAGAACATGTTGTTCGGTTAGAACGGATAACTGAAAATAATAATATTATGTAACAAAAAAGGAGTGTGATATAAAAAATCACACTCCCTTTTTGTTTAATATCTCACTGAACGGTATTGACTGAAATAGCCATTTAATGGGCGTTCTCCCATTTCATATAATTCATCAATTGTTACAAATTGATAGCCTTTTTGTCTTAGGTTATCAATCATTTGCGACACTGAGTTAACAGACGGTTGGTGAATATCATGGAGTAAAATAATTGCTCCGCTATGATGATTGTTATTCACTACATTGTTAATCATATATGGATTTCTTGATTCCCAATCTCTCGTGTCAATACTCCACATAATTGCTGGTTTTGAAACAACATTTGAAACGTAGCGGTTGATTGCTCCGTAAGGTGGTCTAAAGGTTTTTGGTAACTTACCAGTTGCGTAATAAATTGCTTTGTCAGTTGCTCTCATTTCCTGTTGGATTTGATTGGTTGAAAGACCTGTCAATTGTGGATGAGAATAACTATGGCTACCAATTTGATGACCTTCATTAGCAACACGTTTGGCAACATTTGGATTGGCATTAACAGCATTTCCTACCATAAAGAAACTTGCTTTGACTTTCTTTTGCTTCAAGATATTGAGCAGTTGAGGCGTTGTATAAGGATTTGGTCCATCGTCAAAAGTTAAAGCGATATATTTTTGGTTTCCTTTAAGTTTAGGAATAGCTCCTTTAATCTGATCAGCTGGTAGTAAACGATAATTAACTCCAGGAGCGATTTCTTTAGCCGTTAATTTAACGCTATCCATTCCTAGACCACGTCCTTTTAGGGAGACAACAAAGTGGTTATCTCTAAAAGTGATTTGATTTCGGCTGATTGTTGGCATACTTAAAACCTTATCAATAATTGAACTTGGTCGATTAGTTGAATCAAGTATCTTTTGTTGCGTAATTTGGTGAACTGCAAGTAAACTTTCTGTATTAGGAATTAATTTATTCATATCGTAATTTTGAGCAGCGTTCACATTAATATACCCAACCCACGTATTACCGTTATAGACAGTATAGTAACTTGAGCCGTTAAAATGATAATAAATACCGCGAGCCTTAAGTGTTTTTCCACTTACTTTGAAAGAAGTATTTTGTTTTTTCCAACTGAAATCTCGCCAAATAGGGTAATTACTAGATGAGAAAGTAACGTTTTTCCAGTAAGAATGATAGATCCCTTGACGTCCTTCAGCTAGTGTTACTCCATTTTTGTTGACATAACCAAGCCATTGATTTTTATTATTGTAAAGTGAGTAGTAGGCTTCGCCATTGTAATGACGATAGATTCCTTTGGCATGAAGCGTTTGGTTACGATAATTTTTAGTCGAACTCTTTTTCTTCCAATCAAAGTTTTGCCAAATCGAATAATTACTTGTTGTCACAGAAACATACTTGTTAAAGTTTTGATAACTTCCTTGAGGACCTTTAGCAACTGATGCAGCGTTTTGGTTAATGTATCCTAACCATTTACCTTTGTTATCATAAACACTTAGGTACTTACTGCCGTTAAAGTGATAGTAGATACCACGGGCCTTAAAAGTTTGATTAACGACACTTGAACTTGACCCACGTTTACTCCATTTGAAACTATTCCAAAAATCGTAGTTTTTACTTTTGATAGTGACAAATTTATTGTAAGAATAGTAACTACCTTGAGCACCTTCAGCTATAGTAGTGCCATTAGCGTTGATATAACCAAGCCAATTGTCTTTATTGTCATATAAGGATAGGTACTTTTCACCATTAAAATGATAGTAAATACCTTTAGCGATTAGAGTTTGATTGGCATATTTACCAGCTTTGGCTTTTGATTTCCATGCAAAATTTCCCCAAATATCATAATTTTTCTTTGTTAAAGTAACGTATTTTCCATATGCTTGATAATTACCTTGTTTATTAGGTGTTAAGTTAACATCTTTTTGATTGATGTAACCTATCCATTTGTTCTTTTGGTTAAAAACTGAAAGATAATTTTCACCATTTGAATGGTAATAAATTCCTTTAGCTAAAAACGTTTGATTGAGTAAATTAGATGTATTATTTTTCTTATCGAACTCAAAGTTTTGATAGACATCTTTATTTTTTTCAGAAATATTGAGATAACTACCTAGAGATTGATAAGCTCCTTGTGCATTTTCAGTTTCACTAGCCTCTTTTTTATTAATAAAGCCAATTATCTTATTCTCAGTTCCAACTAAAGAAAAATAAGTATCTTCATTAATCGTAAATTCTTCTTGAACCTTCAACGTTTTATTTTTAACTAATGACTCGTCTACTTTATCTTCCAGTTTCATATCTTTATAAACTGCTATGTTAGGCGTTTTATCTGTTATTGTAACGAATTTTTTTGATTCAGTTCGATCAATTTTATTGATTTCGATAAAACCTTCTTGGTCAGAATCACTGAAAAAATGATAAATCGACTGATTATCCAATGTATACAAATCGACAATTTTAACTAGTCTGCTAGTAAGGTTATCTATTTCTTTTGGATTCGTACCATCTTTTGCATCCTCAGCCGTTTCATAATAGAAGGTTTCGCCTTTTGAGAGAACACCATATTGCTCAGGATAAAAATGTTGAATGCTATCTATTGTTTGAAGATTTTTTAAAGGCATTTCCTCTGTATTTTTAGTGGTTTCTGCTGATGAAGCAGTCATCACTTCCTCACTAGTACTACTAGATGTGATACTTTGAATGTCACTACTACTAATGATATTTGAGGAAACTACGTCGCTTGAATCTTCAGCAAGCGCAATTGTTCCCATGATTCCTAACATGCTACCAACAATTAGAAAACTAAACCAATTCTTTTTCATTTCTATGATCCTCCTTTTTATGATATGTACAATTATATTATAACAATTATGGTGAATTATATCTAAAAAATAATGATACAATATAGACTGTCAGGAGGGATAATATGGACAGTATGTCTAAAGTAAAACAATTCAGAGAAGAACGGGACTGGCGACAGTTTCATAACGAAAAAGATTTAGCTTTATCTATTTCATTAGAAGCAAGTGAACTTCTAGAAATATACCAATGGAGAACACCAGAAGAAGGAAATGAGGATTTAGAGCATATTAAAGAAGAATTAGCAGATGTTCTAATTTATTCTTATATGATGGCTGATAATTTAAACTTAGATATTGATGATATAATTGCAGAGAAGCTGGTAAAAAATGCTGTTAAGTATCCAGTGGAAGCTTGTTTAGAGAATAATAAGAAGAGAAGAAGGAATAGGTGAAACTTGTAAAAGCAATAGAAAAAATAGATAATTAATATCAGTGTGCATATTTTTTCCAGTAGTTAAGGAAAGGATATGTACTTTTTTTTTTGAAAACGCAATCATATAATCAAGGAAAGGGGATAGTTATTATGAAAGTAAGAACAATAAAACTTTTAAAAAAAATATTGTCTAGTTCATATCCAATTAGCATAAAGAGTTTAAGTGAATATTTTAATGTGAGTACAAGGACAATTCAAAATTTGATAGGTGAAGCGAATGAGTATTTAGAAACATTGAATTATGGACTAATTAAAAATATTAGAGGTAAGGGAGTGTTCATAGAGGTTTCGCTAGAGGAAAAAAATGAAATAGTAAAAAATATTTTTTTAGATGGCTACTTTTTTCTAGAAAAAGAAGAAAGAGAATTAGATTTGTTGTTATCTATAGCGTTTTCTCAAGAACCTATTTTTTTAAACAAAAAAGAAAAAGAATATTTAGTTTCAAAAAGTACTATGGATGATGACATGCGTAAATTACGAAAGAAATTGTCTAAATATGATATTGAAATTATTAGTAATGGTAAACATGGGTGTATTTTTGAAGGTTCAGAGCGTTCGATAAGAATGATGCTGTTTGATTTTATTAATAAAGAAATAGGAACAGTCGAATTAACAAGAAAAACAAGAGCACAATTATCCATAAATCAGCAAATTTTAACTAAGTATATTGATGATGAAGAATTTGAAATGCTATTGAATATTCTAAAAGAATTCTTCAAAAACATGGATGACGAAATGTATAAGAAACAAATTTTATTATTCACATTAATTTGGGTGTATAGATTAAGAAAAGGAAATTCTGTTGGTTCGATGAGTTTGGAAAAAATGGAAGAATCTAATCAAAATAATGAGATAGAGGAATACATCTTACTGGTCATTGAATCGTTTGAACTAGAAGTAAATCAGATAGAGAGTAACTATTTAAAGTTCATAATAATGTCATTGAATACTGAAAGTTTAGATAATTCTATCAATTGGGTAAATACACAAATAATAACGATTGGATTGATGAAATATGTAGAAGAGGTAACGGGAATACCTTTTCATAAAAAAGAAGAAAAATTATATGAATCTTTGTATAATCATGTTTCATCTATGATATCAAGAGTAAAAAGTGGTGTTCAAGTTTTCAATCCGATACTAGAAAGTATTAAAAATAACTATAGTGAAATCTATAAAGCAGTAGAAGATTTTGTCCCACAAATTGAAAGTTTAATTGAAGTTGAAATATTGGAGAGTGAAGTATCGTTTCTAGCAATTCATTTTTCGACAGTTTATATGCATTTAAGAGAAGAAAGTTCGTTAATATTCAAAAGTGTCGTTGTTTGTAACCATGGTATAGCAACAAGTAATTTATTGGCCGCAAGTTTAAGGAAATGGTTTCCTGAAATTGATGTTGTAGCTGTTATTGGCTCACAGGATTTGTTTTTGATAAATAAATTAGATGCTGATTTAGTATTTTCAACTTATCCAATAGAGGTTAGGGATAAACCTTTACTGGTTGTAGATCCAGTGATTACTGAAGATAACTTGGTCCCGATTAAAGAGTTTTTAATGGATAACAATCAATTTGGTAGATTAAAAATAAATAACAGTGATTATACAGAAATGTTTAATGAAATCATTTCTGTAATTAATAGAAATAATCAAACAGTTAATGTAGCTGATTATAATTATTTAAAAGAATTATTTAGAAATAACAGCTTAAAAATAAATTTAGAGGAGATTCAACCAATGCTAAAGGATAAGTTAAAAGATAACAATATTATTATGAATGGAGTTGTTAATAGTTGGGAAGATTCAATAACAATGGTATCTCAACCTTTGTTAGAAGAAGAAGTTATCGCACCAAATTATGTAGATGCAATGATTAATTCAGTTAAAGAGCATGGTCCGTACATTGTTATAGGAAAACATTTAGCTTTGGCGCATGCAAGGCCAGAAGATGGTGCTAATAGTTTAGGAATAAGTGTTTTAAAATTAGCAAACCCAATTGAATTTGGTAATGAGGAGATGGATCCTGTAAAACTTGTTTTTTGTTTAGCAGCAACTGATTCTTATTCACATTTGAATATTATGAAAGAATTGGTTTCATTAATTAATGATGAAACGAGATTGGAAAAATTGGCAGCAACTGATTCAAAAGAAGATTTTAAAAACATATTATTTGAAGAAAATTTAAACAATTAAATAAGGGAGAGATAAAAATGAAAAAAATCAATATTTTATTTGTATGTGGAGCAGGCTTAGGGAGTAGTTTTGCTGCCCAAATGTCAGCAGAGGATGTTTTAAATAAATTAGGAGTGGAGGCGAATTTAGATCATGTAGATATTTCAACAGCAGCTTCAGTGAAAACAGATATTATTATTACTGCAGAAAATTTCAGAAGTCAATTTGAAAAATATAGTTTAGATTCAGGTACGTCAATTGTCTATCTTAAAAATATTGTGTCAAAAGTTGAAATTGAGGAAAAATTAACACCTGTTCTACAAGAAAAAGGAATAATTTAAAATAAAAGGAGAAATGTCATTATGTCAGTTATAAATTTTATTATAGATAACATACTAACTCAGGCATCTATAACAATTGCTTTAATAGCAATGTTAGGTTTAATTCTTCAAAAAAAATCAGTTGGGCAAGTTATTTCAGGTTCATTGAAAACGCTATTAGGATTTCAAGTGCTTAGTGCTGGCTCTAGTATCATTGTTGGTAGTTTAACTTATTTTGGAGAGATATTCACTGAAGGATTTCATATGCAAGGTATTATACCTTCTATTGAGGCAATTAATGGCCAAGCTATGAATGAGTTAGGTTTAGGAAGGGATATCGCTTTAACATTCTTGGCGATTTTTATTTTTAATATTTTAATTGCGAGATTTACTAAATGGAAATACATATTCTTAACTGGTCAAGCAATTCTCTGGATGGCTACCATGACTACTGTATTTGGATTTTTTGTTGGTTTGCGAGGTTTACCATTAATCATAATAGGTGGTTTTGTTGGAGGTGTATTTGCTGTTGCAATGCCAGCAATAGCTCAACCTATCATTAGAAAAATCACTGGTTCAAATGATATCGCGTTAGGACATTTTTGTACAATTGGCTATTTGTTTGAAGCAGGTGTTGCGTGGTTGACTGGTGAACGTGGTGAAAATAAAAAATCTATTGAAGATATGAAGTTACCAAAAGGATTTGAATTTTTACAAGATACGTATTTATCAGTAATGGTAGTAATGGTTCCATTGTACATAATAACAGCTCTTTTTGCTGGTCAAGAATTTGCATCAACATTATCCGGGGATCAACACTATGTCATGTTTGCTTTTATGCAATCTATACAGTTTGTAGTAGGTGTTTATGTATTACTATCAGGTGTTCGCTTACTATTGGGAGAAATTGTACCTGCGTTTAGAGGTATTGCCATGAAATTAGTTCCAGATGCTATTCCAGCATTAGATTGTCCGGTATTTTTCTCTTATAGTCCAAATGCAGTGATTTTAGGATTTATAACAACAACAATTGGTACGGTAATTGCTATGTTTACTTTACCAAAATTCGGATTGGCAATGATTTTACCAGGTATGTTAACTAACTTTTTTGCAGGTGGAACAGCAGGTATTTTTGGTAACGCTGTAGGAGGAAGAAGAGGTGCCATTATTGGTGGAATTGCACACGGATTCTTTATTACTCTACTTCCTGCATTATTAGTTACTATTTTCAATGGTATGGGATTTGTAAATGCAACAGCAACAGATGTTGATACTGTTGCAGTAGCGTTGTTATATGCTTGGGTATTTGGTCCAATTCTAAAAAGATTTTAGTAAGGTGTGATAAATATTATGTTTAATTTTATGAAAAAAAAGAAAAATAAAGAAAGTGTTGTAGAGTCTAAACTAACAGAAGAAGAAATTGCAGAATTAGATATGAAATTAGAGAAATTAATAACTGAGGTTAAGGAAATTTCAGATGATAATAATGAAACGAAAGCTGAAATGTATGAGCAAATTGGTTTAATTCAATCTGAAGTAGATAGAATAGATGATGCTATTTTATCTTTAGAAAAAAGTTTAGATTATAAATTATCAATAGGTGACGGTTATAAAAAATTGATGAGTTTATATAATGCTAAGAGAGCTATGGCAGCTAAAGAAGGAAATGATGCGGGAATAGATTTTTATATGGATAAGATGGATGAGATGAGGCAAATTGCTAAAAAAGTAACACTAAGTAGATAATACAATTATAAGAGAAAGTAGGAATATAAACGTGTATAAAACATTAAAAGAAGTAACTCAAGAAGCTGAAGAATTAAATTTTACAGTAGGAGCATTTAATACTCATAACTTAGAAATGTTGCCAGGTATGTTAAGAGCAGCAAAAGAAATGGGAGCACCAATCATTATTCAAACAAGTATCGATACAGCTAAATATATTGGATATAACGTTTTAGTTAACACAGTAAAAACAATTGCTAATGAAGAGATGGTAGACGCAGTTCTTCATTTAGATCATGCAAGAGATTTTGATGAAATAAAGGCAGCTATTGATGCTGGTTATACGTCTGTAATGTATGATGGGTCTCATTTACCGTTTAAAGAAAATATTTTAAAAACTAAGGCAGTCGTTGAATATGCACATGCTCATGGAGTATCTGTTGAAGGAGAGTTAGGTACAATCGGTGGAACAGAAGAAGGCATTCATGTTGCTGAAGATGATAAAATCTATACTAAGCCAGAAGATGCTGTAGAATTTGTTCGTGCAACAGGAGTTGATGCATTAGCGATTGCAATAGGAACTAATCATGGGCAATTTAAGTCTAAAACAGATGTTAATATCCCACTTTTAAAAGAGATAAACAGTGTAGTAGATGTCCCGCTTGTTATTCATGGTGGAACAGGTGTTAAAGAAGAAGATTACCCAGAATTAATTAATAATGGTATTCGTAAGTTTAATGTAGGAACAGAATTATTAGTTAATTGGACTAAAACGGCTAAAGAAACTTTTGGAGCGACAGAAGTTAATAAATCATTGAGACATAATGTTATTCCTGCTAACAATGCTGCCGATGAGGTTATTAAACACAAAATTAAACTATTTTTAAATCTGGACTCTGTAGCTAATTTAAAGTAATGAAAAAAGAAAAATTTTTAATTTTACTAGCAGGTAGCCCAGGAACGGGAAAATCATATTTAATGGATTTATTAAAGAAAACGTTTGAAGACATGTATATAATAACACCGGATGAGATAAAAGTTTATTATGCTGAAAATATTGGCTTTAATAATTTAAAAGAACGAGAAAATCAAGAAAAAGAAAAAGTATGGCCGTTTTATTATAAAGCTTTAGATTTATATATGGAGGCAGGGAAAAAAGTTGTTGCAACTGAATATCCTTTTAGTCATAAGCAAAAGGACAAATTGAAGAATCTTGCGGAAATCTATGACTATAAAATCATAACAATACGGTTAGTAGCTGATTTTGAAACTCTATGGGAAAGAAGGTACTTAAGAGATCGTGATCAAAGTAGACATTTAAGTTATGTCATGGAGAAATATCATTATGGTGATACTCTGGATGATATGAACAATGCTTCAAACCACATAACTAAAGAAGAGTTTTATCAGATAATTACGGATAGAAAATATGATCAATTTGAATTAGGTACCATTTACGAAATAGATGTTACTGATTATACGAAAGTAAGTTATGAACCATTGTTATCAGAATTAAAAAAAATAATTAAGTAATAACAATAGATAAGCAACGACAACTATATGACTGTCGTTGCTTATTTTTTTGACTTAAAGTTTAATAGTGTTGAGGCGCAAATTAATTGGTAATAAAAAGTCCTGAAAATGAAATAAATCAATGAAGTGTGGAAGATCTACCTTTTTTAAAGAGATAACGTTCTTTTTTAGTTTCCAATAAATTGGCGAAGTTCAACTTCAGATAATTAAATAATTATTTGTCTCCATTTTTTATTCATTCAAAAAAATTCAAGGTAAGTTTAAATGTGATAAGTTGAAATATGTATTTGGATTGTGCGGAACAGATAGAAAAGCAGAATAGTTTATATGAGTTCATTGATGGAGATTTAAAAGATTGTGAGAATGAAATGGTATGGAGAGATAAATAATTAGAAATATTAATGTTTTAATAAAAAATATACTCTAAATGTTAGAATTTTTGCAGTTGTTTAACTGGGCAGGTAACATCTAGTTAGATAACTGTCATAAGGAAGTTTCGTGTTAATGATAAATTTTAATTTCAGAAGACTATTGTTAATCATAGTAATTAAATAACGTGTAAGGTGTCTTGTCGTTGCAACTATAAAATGATACGAATAAAAAAAGTGTGTAAAAAATATATAAATAAGACTTTATTATAAAAAATAAAAGTCTTATTTTTTTGTTATAACAAAATGTATAACGTTATTTTTTATATCTATATATGTACAAAAAATAAGTAAGTGTTTATATATTTATCTAAAATACAAAAGGTTAGATAAACAGTATGTATAACTATTAAATGACGTTGAAAAGAATATAATTTTAAATGAAAAGGGAAATATGCCCTAAAACTTCTAAATAAACGACCTAGTTTTAAAAATAATCGAATGTTATGTTATTGGGGAGATAGATTTATGTTAAATAAATTTAAAGGAAATGATTTAATGAAAGAGTGTCCGTATTTAATTTATGAACGAGATTGTAAAAATCATTTTGCTGTAGTATTAAATAATAAAAGCATAAGAGAAATAAAGGATGTATATCATCTAAAAGATGATATGTGTAAATGTAATGATAATGAGTTTGTTTTAAATAATCATTGGCACTTTCATTATCAAGTATTGTATGTAAAGAAGAATGAAATTGAAGTGTTCGTGGATGGGAAATATAAAAAATACTCAGAAGGAAGTATTATTTTTATAGAACCTTTTAAAGTTCATGGAATTCGCATAAAAGATATTGAGAACACAGTTTTTTTAAAAGTGATAGAGTCGTTTAATAATAATATTTCATATTATAATTTATTAAACAAAAGTAATATTAGTATTCCAGAAGTTGAAAAGATGAGTAATAAACAGCTTAAATTCAGAGAACGTTTAATAGTTTATTTTGACCGTTTAATTGAATTAGAAAATAAATTTGATGAACTATCTGAAATTGAAAGAAAAAATTTAATTGATAGAATTTTTTTTGTGTTAATAAAATTTTTTTCAAGTAATGAAGAGAAGGAGAATTTAAAAAATTTTGAGGTAGATTTATTTAATGATAGAGAAAACTATTGGATACCAATTATCAAATATATTAATAATAATTTTGATGAAAAAATTACTTTAGAGGACATTTCACTTTCTGTTAACCTATGCCCGACTTATTTAAGCAATTACTTTAAAAAAAAAACAGGTATTACAATAACATCATATATTGAAAAAGTTAGAATGACACATGCGCTGAACGATTTAAATAAGTTAGACATGAGTATAGAAAAAATAGCTATAAAAAATGGGTTTAGTGATAGTAAATCTCTCAATAGAGTCTTAAAGAGGGAATTTGGGAAAACTGCTAAAAATTTTCGAAGTAACTGATGTGAGATAAGGAGAAGGGGATAAATGAAACTAAAAAAAGAATTTTATTTATTATTTTGTATACTACTATTTTTAAGTGGAGTAAAAGTGAAGGCTGAAGACTATAGGTCTGAAATAGAAGAAAATTTTTCACTTTTTTCTGAAGAACTCCTCAGTAAAGATCGTGTAATGAATGAGAGCTTGTATTATATGATTCTAGTTAATAATGAAGTGTTCTATTTAACAGAGGAAGAGTTTAATTCTTTTCAAGAAGAGGGAACGGATTATCAAATGCCTAATGAATTAAAAAAATCCGTGATAGAAAGTGTACCAAAAGAAAAAAGAAATTATAGCTATGCCGATAGAAGCTTTAGTAATTACTTTAATTGGAATAGCTGGCAGACTGAATCTCAAATAAAAGCATCTACAGAAGAAGGTAGAAGAAGTAATAATATCTCTGGGAATAATTGGTCAACTAATTTTTTTGCTGAATTTGAATTAATGCAATTAAATGCAACTAAACCAATAATTTCGCTGATAGAATCAAAATATCATGTTGTTAATGCTCAAATCTTAAAAAATCCTATATACAATTTTTCATATCCGGTAAGTGGTAATTTAGGATACTATGATTTAAATAAAACTCAGAGAACACCTATGATTGGAGTTCCTGGAAGTGCTAATTATTTAAATGATGTCTTATTTAATGGAGTGAAAAGACCAGCTATAGTTACAAAACTAACTAATAATAACAATTTCTTTTTCCATCCCAATACTGTTGGAGACAAGGTGCGTATAGATATTGCTTATAATTATTCAACCCCTGCTAAAAACGGTTTTAATGATTCATTAAAAACACCTCTTAGAGTAATAACAATATCTCGAACTAATCCACAATTGGTAAAAGCAGTCCATGTGGATAATAAAACAGGGAAAGTTATCCAAAATGTAGAAAATTATGGATTAAAGAAAAGCTTTAATGATTCCGTTACTATTAATAATAAAAATTTTTCTAATTACAATTTTAAGTCATATGATGTATATAGGAATGGTGAATTTGTTTCATCCAGTAACAGTAACACATGGCAAGGAAATTTAACAAGACAAAAACGTGGAATAGTTTTTAAGTACGCTCCAATATACACCGTTAGTTTTGAAAGTAATGGTGGTAGTAGAATTGTGAATCAGAGAGTAGAAGATAGTAAAAAGGCAACTCAACCAATTAATCCAACTTATGCAAATAAAAAATTTGAAGGCTGGTATGAAGATAAAGGTTTGACTAAAAAATTCGATTTTAATCAGCCAATTACTGGTGATAAAGTACTTTATGCGAAGTGGACTTCGATTCATACCGTCAGTTTTGAAAGTAATGGTGGTAGTAAGGTTACAAGTCAAAAGGTAGAAAATAATAAAAAAGCAACCCAACCAACTAATCCAACTTATGATAATAAGAGATTTGAAGGTTGGTATGAGGATAAAGGGTTAACTAAAAAGTTCGATTTTAATCAGCTAATTACTGGTGATAAAGTACTTTATGCAAAGTGGACTTCGATTCATACCGTCAGTTTCGAAAGTAATGGTGGTAGTAAGGTTACAAGTCAAAAGGTAGAAAATAATAAAAAAGCGACGCAACCAACTAATCCAACCTATGCAAATAAAAAATTTGAAGGCTGGTATGAAGATAAAGGCTTAACCAAAAAGTTCGATTTTAATCAGCTAATTACTGGTGATAAAGTGCTTTATGCCAAGTGGAGGAGTAAAATTTTAGATCCAATTGATGGTAAGACACCTGTTACACCTATTATTGAAGATGAGGAAAAGCCTCAAAATAAAACACAAGAATCATTACGAATTCAATATGTTTCAGATTTTGATTTTTCAAGTGTTATTAATAGTTATCTATCAATAGAAGAAATAAGTTTAGGAGATACGGTGAAACTAGATGATGGGAAAGTTAAACATGTTCCGGCTTTTGTATCAGTTATAGATGATAGACCAGGGGAAAACAAAGGTTGGCGACTACAAGCTAAGGCATCATCCTTTAAAGATTCTATTAATCACGAAATTAATGGCGCCGAACTTTATCTATCAAATTTGAATTTCTCCAAAAACTTAACTAATGCACCTTTAATTGAAAATGAGACAGTTAATTTATCCAATTCAGTAACTTCATTAATATCTCAGAAAGCAGGAACTCATGAAGAGAAATCTTGGTCATTAGCTTTTGGAGAATTAACTAAAGAGAATAAAACATCGGGAGTATCTTTAAAAATACCATCTGGTACACAAAAAAATAATGAAGAATATTTTTCTGTAATAGATTGGCAGCTTGTTCCATTAATAGATTAGGAGAATGAGGTAGAAATGAAAAAAATAGTAAATGTATTATTAATAATTTTATTGTCAATATTTTTCTATGATATCTCTGATGCAGCAGAATATAATTCTGATAATAAAGTCAATGGAAAAGGAAGTATTACAATAGTTGATTCTTTAGGTAAAAATCAGTCAAAAATTATGGATGAAGATATAGAAAACAAAATAAGTAGTAAGTATTTACCTAGAACAAATGAAGTAAGTAATGATTATTTAGTGATATGTGGACTACTAATTTTTACATTAGTAGCCTACTTATTATATAAAAAAAATATTTTAAGGAGAGAAGTGGAATGAATAAAAAAATAATTTTCAGTTCAGTTTTAGTTGCACCTTTATTTTTACTAAGTAGTATGGGGAATGATTTTGAAGCAGCAACGTATAAAGATAGTAATAATGCTAGTTCTATTGGAAAGGTAAAATTTATTGAAGGTGAATCTGAGATTGTTGATCCAAAAGATCCAGATAAACCTGTCGATCCAGTGGAGCCTGTGAACCCTAATAAAGGTGATTTAATGATTCAGTACGTTTCAGACTTTGACTTTGGTGTTCACAAGAAAACAGTGAATGGGATAACTGCTAATTCAAAACCAGATTTAGTTGTTGATAAAAAAGATGATAAGAAGGAAAAATATGATGTAGTTCCGTTTGTTTCGACATTAGATACACGTACTAATAGAAATGGTGGTTGGAATTTGAGAGTTTCAGCTACTGAGTTTAAAGGAACAAACAAAAGTAATAATGAAGTAGTATTAAAAGGAGCAGAAGTTATATTTAGTAATGTTTCTTATGCTCAACCAAAAGCAGAAACTCCAGTGGTAAATAGTGAAGCAGCTTCTGCTGTTGTAAAAGATGGATTTAAATTACAGCAGTCACCTCAAAAAATTGCAACATCAGATGAAAGCAAAGTTGAAAGCCAAGGGATGGGGTCATATTCTTTAGCTCTAGGTTCAGAATTAGTAAATCAAACTGATGATAACTTAGATAGTACTAAGAGTAATTATAAAGTAACAAATGGAGTAACATTTAATTTACCAAAGAATACATCTGTGTCGGTGGCTGATTATACTGCTGATATTAACTGGGAATTAGTACCAGGAATTTAAGAGGAAAAATACTATTTTTCCTTTTTTTAAAAGGAGAATGTTTTTGAATAAAAAATCTTTAACATTATTTATTATCTTGTTTAGCATATTTTGTATTTCAAAGAATACTCAAGCAAGTAATAGTAATTTTAGTGTCAATCCTATTTATCCTAGTGCTCAGGACAAGGAAATAGGAGATAGTGGCTATTTTATGTTAAATATGAACCCAGACCAAAAAGAAGTATTAGAAATTGAGGTTAACAATTATAGTAATGAGAAGATAAAAATTTTAATTCAAGCAAATCGTGTACTAACCTCAGATACTGGAGTTCTTTTATATGAGCCAGTTAAAAATAAGAAAACAAGTGTAGCTATAGATGACAACTTTAACTTTGATAAAATGATAGGCTCATATGAAAAAGAAGTTACGTTAGAGGCGAAAGAGACGAATATAATATCTATTCCTATACAGACACCTAAAAAAAAGTTTAGTGGAGAAGTATTAGGAGGAATTCATTTTAGAGAAATAAATCCAAAAGAAAAAGAAGATAAGAAAATGGTGACGAATACTTTTTCTTACAGTATACCGATCATAATAAGAGAGGATACAACTTTTATTCCAAATAAAATTTCTTTAGGAAATATAGAGGCTAATTTAAGGAATTACCATCCTTATATTGATGTTAATATAAAAAACTCTAGTTTATCTATTATTAGGAATATGGATATTGATGGGGAAATCTATAATTTAGATAGTAAAAAAAAATGGTATGTTAGTAAAATATCCAACATGCAGATGGCACCATATTCAGATTTTAATTTTGGTTTTGATTTAAAAGATACTGAAATACTACCTGGTAAATATGAGGCAAAACTGAATATTAACGCAGATGGTAAAAAATATGTGTTAAATAAAAAATTTTCCATTTCTAATTCTACAGCAGAAGAAAAAAATGAAAAATCTGTATTTGTTGACTATACTAATAAAGATAAAACAAAGTATTATGTAACTGCATTTGCTCTATTAATTTTATTTCTCTTAATATTTCTATATGTATCAAAGAAAAAAAGAGCAAAAAAAGAATATTTAAAAAAGAAAAAATCTAAAAGAAGAAAATAGTATATTTTTAGGGGAGATATATCATGTGAAATATTCTTGAAGATGATAGTAAAAGGTACATAGCTATTTTAAATAGTTTGACATACAAAAAAAAGTATATTTCGTTAGTTGATTTATCGATTTTTTTGAAAGAATCGGAAGAAACTCTTTCGAGAGACTTTGATTATTTAGAGAATTTTTATGGTGATTTTGTATGTATTGACAGAGATAGGTCAAAGATAGAGCTATTGGGAAGCTATTCTTATGAAAAAATAAAATACATTCAATATAGTATTTTAAATAAATCTCTAAATATATTGTTATTAAGACAAATATTTATTAGACCATATCAGAATGTTAGATTATACGCTAAACTATTTGAAAAGAGCGAAGAATTTATAATAATTAGTATTAACCATATAAATAGTGAACTAATAAAGTATAGTATGGAAATTAAAGTAGTTAATAATAAGTGTTTTATAACTGCTGAGGTAGAAGAGAAACTTAGAAAGTTAATGAGTGTTTTTTGGGTAGAGATTAATTTATTTGCTCTTGATGAAAATTTATTCGGTTACTTGAAAGATCAAACAGAACTATCACTTGATGAAAATGAAATTTTAACACCTTATTATTTAAGTTATGTCTATGTATCATCAATAAGGGAAAAGAATGGATTTAAAATAAACAAAGATGAAAAGGTATTAGAATATTTATTTAAAGAAAAATTGATTAAATTTTTAAAGAAAGAGCTATTTAATACAAAAAATGAAGAGTTAGTAATACCCTTATTTAATTTACTAGTAAAAATTTTTGAAAACGAAACGTATTATAAAATCCCTATAAAGTTATTTATTAGCCAATTAGATTTTTTTAATAAATCATTAAAAAATAAGGTTTACCTATACCATGAATTACAATCTATAATAACTAGTCTAGTTAATATATTGGGAATAGATTTATTTGAATATGAAAATTTACTTAATTATATTTTAATTGTTAACTATCCTGATATTGTTAAATTTTATGCAAGCAAAAGAAGGTTTTTATATGTTAATAGCGAATTTTCTGTTTATCATGCAAATTTTTTAAAACAAAAATTAGTAACTTATTTTGATAATTATTATACGTTTAAAATTATATCAACTGAAGAGCTCAAATGTCTAAACGAAAATGAATTGGTAATCACTAATCAGAGGTATTTACCGTGGAAAAATAAAGTATTGGTTGATGATTATGCGAGTAGTTATGATTTAAAAAAAATTGAATTAGATATTGTATCACATATACACTTATAAATTAGTACTTCTTAATAAACTTAAACTTTATAGGGGGGAGGGGAATACACTAAAAAGTGTATAAGAGAAGGGGATAGGATAAAGTTAATTAATTTATTTATAGCATTATATGGAGATGGATAAAGAATCATATAAAATAATATGAGTTATTAACAAAAAATTTTAAAGATGTTATTTCAATATTGATAATTTGAAACTAACTAAAAATTTAAAATCGGATAAAGGATTTTTATAGCTGTTATATTGATAAGAATATGTATTCAGATTTATCCAATAAAAATAAATGTAAAAAAGAAAAAAATATCTAATTATCATAAACCAAAAAAATTAGTTTTTTGTAATATACTGGAGCATATAATTCTTCATTTATTGATAGATAGCGAAAGATAGAAAAAGTAAAGAATTTAGATTATAGTGGATATAAAACCATTATTAAAGTAAGTATTTAGAATTTGTGTATTGAAGGGGATCTACTAGGCTGTGATAAACGACAAAAGTGCATCACTAGTGTATCACTATCAAAAAAATGTTGAAATTTTAATAGAAATAACAGATCAAATAAATTCCTTTAAGTCAGTTAAAAAAATGATATACGTAACGTACACAAGTAAACCTTTTTACTTGTGTATTTTTCGTATATGTATTCCTTGGTAAATATTTCCTTCATCTGATAACATCTTGTAAGAAAAGGAAAATGACATATAGTTTTCTCTTCGTGAAATTTAAACATTACTTTATATTAATTGTATAGTATATTTGTCCCTTTAATATCGTTAATTTTTAATAAATTTTGTGAATTGATTATATTTTTAAAATTAGACATAATCAAATTTACCACCCCAATATCAAATAACGCAAAAGAGCCAATAGTGTTAGATGTACTGGGTAAAACCAATAGAATCCCCATTTTATATAGGCATTATTTTTTCCTCTTTTTCCATTATAAGAAAGAAGTAGAGGAATATTAATTAAAGGTCCAAAGCCGGTTAACAATATTCCTATATTAGGAATACTAGCTGGATAAACAAAGTATAAGATAATATAAATAAGCATTATAAAGGAAGTCATGAGGCTGACCCATAAGTCTCAAATATAAAAATAAGGATGCAAAAATCAGTTTTGTGATTTATGCGTCCTTATTTTTTTGCCTATTTTTATTAAAACACTGTCTTGTGACAGTCATCTTCCTTAAATTGATGGCCATTAAGGCAAACCCTAACTCGTTCTTCACCTTCTCTTTTCCTCTAACTGAAAAGCGAGTGAAACCCAAATTAGCCTTCAGGTTCCCGAAGGCTGGTTCTACATCTATTTTCCGACGACGGTAAATATCGCCTGTTTCTTTTGACGCTAATAGCTCTCTCACATGGGCTTTGAAATAGTCCCAATTGCCATTCTTTTGTATGACACGGTTACAGTCACTTTTAGCTGTCGTACATTGAGAACGAAGCGGACAATTTGAACAGTCTTCGCACTCATACAGTTTAAGGTGGCGCTTAAAGCCGTATTTATCTGTCCGTGTACTGTGATTTCTAAATCTTACTTCCCGATCATTTGGGCAGATATAATGATCCGTTAATTCGTCATACGACCAATTCTGTGGGTTAAATGGATGTTGTTTAAACTTCTTTTTTTGCTCTTTTCGATACATCGTATAAGTAATTAAAGGCGTCCGTTCGAAGTCATCCATGATTGCTTGATAATTTTCTTCACTCCCATAACCGGCATCTGCCACAATGTACTGAGGTAAGTCAAAGTAACGTTCTTTAATAGTGTTTAAGAAAGGGAGAAGTGTTTTAAAATCCGTTGGATTTGGAAAAATGTCGTAAGCTAAGACATACTGAGTGTTTGTCGCTATCTGTAAATTATAGCCAGGTTTTAATTGTCCATTCCTCATGTGATCATCTTTCATTCGCATAAACGTGGCATCAACGTCTGTTTTTGAATAGCTGTTTCGCGTACCAAACTTTTTTCGATGCTCTTTGTATGTTTGTTTTCTTGCCTTAAAATCTTTGAACTGCTTCAATCGTTTTCTAGGTTCTTTTCTTTCGGAGCGAATGGTCTTACGTTCTTCCGTTACTTCTGATGCCTCTATTTGAACGGTTAATTCATCGACTTTTTGCTCTAGAGATTGAACAATCGTCGAAAAATCCTCTTCTGTCAGTTGCTCATCTTCCTTTTGTAAAGCAGGTATAATCTCTTCTGCCACCATCTTCTGATAGAGTTCCTTTGATTTCCTTGTCAAACTCGTTTCGTAGTTGTCAATACTTTTCTTCCAAACAAAGGTGTACTTGTTGGCATTAGCTTCTAGTTTAGTTCCATCAATAAAAATCGCATCGGTGTCGATTAAATCTTGTGAAACCAGTTGGTTTCGGAATTGAATAAAACATTCCTCTAGAAGTGGCTGTACAAGGGGATTCACGCGAAAGCGATTAATGGTTCTGAAATTAGGGTATTGGGATTGAGTCAACCAACGCGCCCGGATACTATCTTTTGCGAGACCTTCTATTTTTCGACCAGAGAAAATGGATTGAGTGTAACCACATAAAATGAGTTTCAACATCATTCGTGGATGGTATGATGAGGCACCCATGTTATGTTGAAATAAGTCAAAAGAAGGTTCTGGTATACTTTCAACCAATTGGTTGATGGCAAAGGCAATATCATGTTCTTCCAATTCATTTTCTAAATCTAGTGATAAAACAACTTGTTTCATGTTATAATTTTTGTACATAGATAGCACCCCTTCTAGTTATTGATTAGGTACTTTAATTATACAAGGAAGTGCTATTTATTTCGTCAAAAAAGGCCAAAAATCTTAAAAAAGATTTTTGGCCTTTTGACTTATGTTGAGGACTTATGGGTCAGCCTCTTCTTTTTTTTATCTTTAATAATGTAAAAAGCAAATATAATCAGTGGCCCTATCACATTTAAATCAGATAAAATAGTAGCTAAACTAAAGAATACAACGATGGCTATCTTCATTATTTTATTTGTTGTTTTTGAATAGGACCAGATAAGTAAAAGTCCCATTAATAGAGTGAAAAAGATGTTATTTACTAATTCATCAGGTGTAATCAAACTTTTTAGCGGGTAATGTAGCCAGTGAAATGGATAGATAGAAATTAGCCAAAATATCGCTAAACGAGAAGCGTATTTTTTTACATTATGAGTATAATGAAAACCTTCAACTAAGAGAAAAGCCATTACTGGAAAAGTGATTTTTCCAATTATTTCAGTAAAACAAAAAAGTAATGGATAACTGTGGGATAGTTGAAAAGATGCTCCGAGATGATTGATAAACATAGCAACAATTGCAATGATTTTAAGATGAAAACTATCTAAGGAGATACGTTGAAACTTATTTTTTTCCATATAAAAAAACTTCCTTCATACAAATTTTTAAAATAAAATTTCTTGGGCCCAAGAAGTTTATTTCAAAAGTAAGTATAGAAAAAAGTTTTGCTGTAGCCAATGACTTATATAAAACATGGTGCACTAAATAGAAAAATTGATGTTAAATAAGTTAACTTTAGGTGTTAAAAATAGTAGCAATCCCTTTATATCAGTGTTTTATATAATAAAATGCAGAAGTAAGGAACCCACCAATTATGGTAATACCAACAAGATAAATAAGATATTTAATGATATCCCAACCGTTTGTCCTAGCAATAAATTTGTTTTCTTGTAAAGAATCTTCTAATTGTGTCACTCTATCTTCCAATATTTTTAAGCTTTCATCATTCTGAGCAGCCTCTTGATGACCACTAATTAAATAGTTTAAATCTACATTGAATATTTCAGCTATTTTTTGAGCTTTTTCAATATCAGGTAGAGATTCTCCCTTTTCCCATTTTGAAATAGTTTGTCTAGATACATATAAATTTTTAGCAAGTTCTTCTTGAGACATACTTTTTTCTTGTCTTTTTTGGGTTAGAATTGTTGAAAAATTTTCATTCATGGAAAAACTTCCTTTCATTTATATAACGTAATAGTAATTGTTTTGTACAATAATAGTTAAACATAATTGTGCTGAATCATAAATATAAACCTAGTTATTTTTTTGTTAATGTAAAACTATCATCAATTAAATTTTTTAATTCATTTATATTTCTAACTTCAGATAAATCTACCGAAATCCAATGTTCCTTATTCATATGATAAGCAGAAAAGTACTCTTTTTTTCCTTTTAAAATTGAGATTAGTTCAGGATCCACTTTTAAATCTATAATGTCTACTTTGTTTTTCCTTTTACCATAAATTTTTTCTTTTGAAACATTCATAATAAGTGCAAACCATTTATTATTTTCAACGTGCCTAAAAACACAATATTGAGGAAATTTAGCAAATGTGTATTCTGGTGAAACTTCATATTTATTACTTATATATGTAATAATATCTTCTCTTGTTATAGTCATTTTTTATTCAACGCTCCTATAAAGTTATTTTTAATCCGTGATATAATATAACTAATTATATCAAAGAAAGAATTGCATGCATTTATTTCTTAAAGTAATCAATCTTATCATTTAGGAAAACTATTTTCTAAGTTGCAGAAAAATAGGAAAGAGGTGGCTTTAATGTCTATTCGTTATTATTTTAGTTGGTTTGATGAGGGAATTCCTAATAATATTGCTACACGTCTAAAAAAAGATGTTATTGAGAAAAAATCACTTGTATTGATTAGTGGGAATCCTGAAGAAGAGGTATTTGAGAGTGATTTAATCGTAAAAAAGTGGTTTAGTGAAATAGGAATATTATTTGATGAGTACCATATTCTTAATAATAAAGTTACGAAAAAAGATATGCAAAACATACTAACTGAGGCTTCTATTATTTTTTTATGTGGTGGATATCCTAAAATCCAAAATGAGTTTCTTGTAGAAAATGACCTAGGGAATACTATCAAGTCTTGTAACTCTATTATTATTGGAGCTAGTGCTGGATCTATGAACATGTCTTTCAAATGGTTATCTTCAAAAAATACAGATCAGGTTGTAGAAAATACTTCAGTTGTTAAAGGTATTGGATTAGATGATTTTTATTTTTGTACTAAAGCCAATCAATCAATTACAGATAAAAAATTAATAGATGAATTAAATCAAAATTTACATGATACACAAACCTTTATTGCGATTGGAGAATCAGCAATTAGAATTGAGGATAAGGAAATAGGTGGTTATGGTGAAATATATTCTTTGCTAAATCAAAATATTACTAAAATGAGTCCTTCTTTCTAGTGCAGTGGATTTATTAATAATACTTTAAAAGGAGTTTTTATTATGGCTAAAAGAAAAGCTTTATTCTTAGTTTATGATGGTATGTCCCTTAGTGAGGTAACTTTATTAGCTGATTTTTTAACGGCCTTTCAACCATGTGATTCTTCTTGGCAAATTGATACAGTAGGTTCTAAAGATAAGAAAATGGTCACGACAGAGGAATCATTTCAAGTGTTGCCCAACAAAAGTTTTGAAGAAGTAGATTTTTCTGATTATGAAGTGATAATTTTAACAGGAAATATAAATCCTTATCCGATTGCTGAAGACATAGACCTGATTGAATTTTTGAAAAAAATGAATGGATTGTCTAACCGGCCACTGATTGCAGCTATTTCATCTGCACCAATGTTTCTTGCAAAAGCAGGAGTTTTAGAAGGGGTTAAATTTACTTCAGGGTTATTTGAAGAAACATTAAATGAGTTTGATTTTTTTGATAAACAAAATATTGTTAGAAAACCAGTTGTATTTGATAAAGAGAAAAATATTGTTACAGCAATTGGTTTTGCATATAGAGAATTTGCAGTGAAGGTGGCAGAGCTTTTAAGTTACGAAAATGCAGAAAGAAGTTTAGCTGGACCAAGAAAAGATAGAGAGTACACGGATGAAGAACTAACTTTTAATCGACCTTTATAGTTTAAGAGGACTGTTTAAAACCTTAAAGTATTCAAAAGACTAAATTATCAGATAAAAATAAAACAGCTCTCAAATCTTGAGAGCTGTTTACTTATGTAGCAATTATTTAATTAAAACGTTGAAGTTAAAATCAGCTGATAGATAACCTAAAACTAATAAAATGCCAGATAAAACTATTTTTTTAGTTAAATTCTTACTTTTTTCAGTCATTTTTCTCAATCTTTTTATTTTTAAGATAGACCTATTTTTTCGAAATGTCAATTATAATCGGAATTAAATCGATTAAACATCAATAAGAACATTAAGTAGTTAATTCTTTATAAAATTTACATTTCCTTTAGCTTTTTTACCGTCAACAGAAATGGTATATTCTCCATTCTTAGGGGCTTTGAAGGTAAAATAATCGGTCTCTTTTTCATAATTTTTTGTTACTAATTCTTCTTTGTCTTCATTTAAAATCTGAACAGTTATTTTTCCTTTGTTATTTGTTATCTCACAATTAACACTGTCATCCTTTTTTAAATTTAACTTGTTTTGTCGTTTCATATTTAAAATATCATAGGACATAATAAATTGCTCCTCATTTCCAGTGCTACTTCCATTAAATTTTCTTCCCAAAGTACATGAACTTAAAAGCAGTAATAAAGTAGCTAAACAAATTATTCTTATCTTTTTTGAGTTCATTTTAAAGTCTCCTTTTAAAATTTATTTTCGCTCTGATCGTAGAATACTATAAAGGGCTACGTCAACAATACCTCGATTATTCAATTTTGCCTCTCGTAAAATACCTTCAAAAGTCATACCAGCTTTTTCCATCACTCGGCCAGAGCCAGGATTTTCTGTATCATGCTCTGCTTCAATTCTATTAACATCAGTTGTTTCAAATAAAAAATCAATTACTTCTATCAGAGCTTCACTCATATAACCTTGATTCCAAAATTTCTCTCCTAATACATAGCCTAGTGCTTTCGTTTTTGTTTTAGGTTTATCATCAACAACAGAAATGTTTCCAATCAATTGATTGGTTTCTTTTAAAACGATACCCCAACCTTCATTTCTATTGTGTTCTTCAAAAGTTAAGTAGTTCTTTGTTACTTCAATCTCGGAGTGTGGAGCCCACGTTAAATATGTTGCTACATTTTCAGAACTTGTCCAATTCTCAAAGACTTCGTCAGTATCATCAACTGTCATTTTTCGTAACTTTAAACGATTCGTTTCTAGTGTTGCTACCATTTTAATCACCCTTATTTTATTGTTAATTATATCACAAATGATAGTGATATTATTTTTTCGTAGTATACTTTAAATAAAAGGAAGTGATTTTTGATGAAGCCAATAACCATTATTAGTTTAGTTATATCTGTTTTATGTTTTATTGGGGCGATAATTTTTCACTTGTTAAAATCAAAAGGAGCTATATTAGTTAGTGGTTTCGATAATATTCCCAAAAACGAACAAAAATATTATTATAAAGAAAAAATTAGCTTAGATATGAGGAATTCCTTAATAACTTGGGGAATAACGTTACTACTAGGTTCATTTTTTTCTCAGTTTCTTCATGAATATTTTGGGATAGGAGCTATAATCATCTTTTTTATTTTAATGATTCATTCTTTAGGTCCATTTGATCAATACAAATTTAAATAGAGCGCTTCTTTTTTAGTTTTAACTGACGAAAAAGCATACTCCCAATACCAGCACCGATAAAAACGATAATAAATTTAATAAGGTAACTCGAACTAAAGTCAGCAATAAAATATAGTGCTCCGTAAAGAATAAAGTAAAAAATAAATTCTAACCAATCTTTCTTATCCATACCTCTCAACATCCTTTTTATTTTTTATTATACTACTATAATGTTGCTAATTGTACTTTAACTGACGAATTAATAAATAAAAAAACATTTTAATGCTTTTATTATTTAAATACCTCTCTTTATGATACAATTTGGTTGTAATCAAAAATAATAGATAAGGAATGATTTTAATGAAAACAAGTACAAAAATTGGTGTTGGATTTAGCGTTGCAGCAGTAGCAGGTATTTTCACAGCTGTTACTTTTTCAGAAAAAATTATTGAGAAATTAGAACATGAAACAACTCGCTATAAAACAAAAAAAGTGGTTAATGAAAAATTTGGCGGTAATGAAAAATTATTGAATATGGTAGAAGATTTATCAGATAAAGAACTAGATTCAATTGGTCAAGTGGTTAAAGAAATCAAAGGAACTAGAAAAAAAGTGAATGATTTTGGAGAAAAAGTAAAGAATAGTGTTGATATTTTTTAATTGAAATTATTAGAGTGAGAAAAAATAATTTATCTTAACAAAGACAAAAAGCTTTCAGAAAAATTCTGAAAGCTTTTTTTAATTTTAAGAATTAAAACCAAAAAATAGAACAAATAACATACCGTATAAACCTAGGCCAAATGTTAGTAGACCTAAACAGCAGAGAATCAATTTGATAAATTTATTGTTAGATTTAATTCGAAACACACTGATGATTAACAAGACACCGATAAAAATGAGAATTAGAAATAAAAGAATGAGCGGTAGACGATCTTTAATTAGATTTATCATAATTATCATTCCTGACTGTTTGACTAATTTTTTTAGGTTAATAAATAATTAAAAAAACGTTTCACAACTCACCGGGTTTAGTAGCAGGGAAATAAGAAAGCGATTCTTGATTTTTAGGTATGGTAATACTAAAAATAGTAGGTCCGACCTTTGGATAAAAACCAATTGATGTAAATGAATTATCTGTCAGTATTGCTGATTTAGCATCAACTATGACTGCATTTACTTTTTTACTGAAACTAATTTTAGTGTGTAATGTATCTCTTCTATAAATCTTTTTATTTTTTTCAAAATAAAAATAATCAGGAGATTTACCTAAGTAGATGAGTGGCTCCGTTGTTTCATCGACTAATTGATAAAAAGGTAATCTCAGAGTTTCCTGAACCATGTCTTTATGTGGTTTCTTTTCTTGAAGTGTACTTATATCTAAATAGTTTAAAAAGCGTGATTCAACACTTCGATTAACTCGAGAAGCATAAGGCCTTAAATAGCGATAATCTGTGGCATATAGAAGAATACTTGATGCTATGATACCTTCGATAACGGTTAAAACAAGCATGGTTATTAAATTGTATTTCTTTTTCTTAACATAAGGAAGTGTGACGAATAAAAAGAAAAGGAGCAAGAGACATAAAAGAAGACTACAGGGTAACAGAGAGTCTACTAATTTTTCTGATTGTGCCCAATAATGACTTGTAACTGGCATAAAACTCACTCCTATTCTTTAAGTGTCTTTCTTTTATTTTACCAAATAAGAAGCTGAAAAGATATTTTAATTCTTTTATTGTTATAGTTGACATATAACAATAATTGTTATACTATGTGTATAACAAAAAGAGGTGATGAGATGATTATTGAAATAGATGTATCGAGTGAAACACCTATTTACACGCAGTTGGTCTATCAAATCAAGTTGGGACTTATTCAAGGAAAAATAAAACCTGGTGATAGTTTACCAAGTGTTAGGAGTTTAGCAGGGGATATTGGTATTAATCTACATACGGTAAATAAAGCTTACAAAGTTTTGGTTGGTGAAGGAATCGTTGAACAAGTAAAAAAAGGCTACCAAATTTCAAGCGAGACACCACCCAAAATCAGTGATGATTATTTATCGGTCTTTAAAGAACAACTATTTGATTTAATGATTGATGCTCATGTATTTAATATTGATGTGGATCATTTATTAGAGGACATGCAAGGAAAGCTAAAAGGAGATGGTACAGATGATTAATGTACTAGTGATGCTATTTTTTAATTTGATGATTGGTTTGTTAATGGGACTGACTCCTTACTATAGTAAGAGAGATATTCCTTTTGGAGTGACGCTACCAGAGACAGATGAAGCCAAAACAGTTATGGCTCATCAAAAGAAAAGTTACTTAATGATTAATCTTTTTTTGAGTTTCTTAATTGGATTAGGCATTGTGATGTATGGCTTGTTTCAACATACAATTGACTTAGAAAGATTAATGTTCTTTAGTGTTTTAGGACTCTTTATTCAATTAATTGTTTCGATGGGTGTTTACTTAGCTAAATATAAACAGTTAAAAACTTTCAAAAAGGGATTAAAAACTGATGGATTGAAACAACCAAAAATGGTAATTGATTTGTCTTTTAGAGATGAAAAGTTGATTTTTCCAACAGGTTACTTGGTCGGTGTGAATCTTGCTTTTGTATTATTAACAGTTGTTTTAACTGTTTCTCAGTATCAACACATCCCTGAATCATTTGTCACTAAGTGGGATATGAACATGAACCCTATCATCATGACAGATAAAACATGGAAGAGTGTCCTAGCAATTCCAGCATTTCAACTATTTTTAACATTTGTGATGGGAATTAGTAATCAGTCTTATCTAAAAGGAAAGCAACGAATCGATGTGAAAAATACTGAAGAGTCTATCGCTAGAAATAAAAAATTTAGAAAGCAATCCTCTTTATTAAACTTTGTTCTTTCTTTATTGGTTCAACTATTAATGATGATGATTCAGTTGTCTATTATTTTCCAACAAATTACGCCTCAAACGTTGATGGTAGCATCTCTTGTCTTTACTGTCGCTATTCTAGGAATTGTTTTATGGTTCTCTCTTTATTACGGTCAAGGTGGAGACAGGTTGAAGACGGTGAATGTTTCTAAAGAGGCACCAGTTAAGATTGATGAGTCAGCTTCTTTTGATGATGATGATCACTGGAAATTAGGCATGTTCTATTTTAACCAAGAAGATCCTTCTTTTTGGGTAGAAAAAAGAATGGGATTAGGAATGACTTTTAATTTTGCTAAATGGCAAAGTTGGGCTTTTTTAATAGGTGTTATCATCATCCCAATTGGCATTGCCTTTTTAATGATGTAATAAAAGAAACAGGATTAAGGTAAAAAGTAATGAACTTTTCCTTAACCCTGTTTTTTCTTATAGTAAGAATATTTTTTCGTGACAAGCATTGATGGTTTCTTCATCCCATAAAGAAACTTGGACTTCTCCAATATGTGCTTTTCCAAGAAGCAGCATACACATACGACTTTGGCCAATTCCACCACCAATTGTTAGAGGTAGTTCATTGTTGATAACTTGTTGATGATAAGGAAACTCTAGTCTTTCTTTAGCATTTGCTTTTTCTAATTGAGCTAATAGGGCTTGGTCATCCACTCGAATTCCCATACTAGATAATTCCATTGCGCATTGAAGAGGTTCGTGCCAGAATAATAAATCGCCATTTAAAGCCCAATCATCATAATCAGGTGCTCGGTTATCATGAGGGGTACCGTGTTTTAACACATCACCGATTTGTAAAATGAACGTTGTGGGATGTTCTTTTACATAAGCATGTTCTCTTTCTTTAGAGTCTAAATCAGGATATAAATCAGCTAATTCTTGGCTAGTAACAAAAGAAACGCTAGTATCAATTGATACATCGACATTTGGGTACTTGGTATGTAAACGACTAGCTGTTTCAGCCATTGCATTAACTAATCCTTGTACTGTCTCTTTTAAATAATCAATGGTTCGTTGTTCTTTTGTAATAACACGCTCCCAGTCCCATTGATCGACATAAATAGAATGTAGGTTGTCTAACTCTTCATCTCGTCTAATAGCGTTCATATCAGCATACAAACCATTTCCAGAGTGAAAATCGTATTGCTTAAGTGCCACTCGTTTCCATTTAGCAAGAGAGTGAACGACTTCACCGTTATCAGAAAGGGCAGGAACATCGAATTTTACAGGTCGCTCAGTGCCACTTAAGTTATCATTTAAACCGGAACGTTCATCAACAAACAAAGGAGCAGATACCCTTTTAAGTTTTAGACTTCCTGTTAAAGCTTCTTCAAAACAGCGTTTAATAAAACCGATTGCTGTTTGAGTATCGTAAACGTTTAGTGTGGATTGGTAGTTGTTAGGTATAATTGTTTTCTCCATAAGTATATGATAACTCCTCCATTATTTTTTACAGACTATTGTATCACATAATAAAAGAGGATTTAAGTCTTTCAAGCAAGATTCTCTCATTAAAATCTAATTGATTTTTTTAATGAAAACGATATAATTGAAATTGAGATTCATTATCAATAAAAAGTCAATTTTTTTGATTTTACTTGTTAAAGAATGATCATGAAAAAGATGGGGGAAAAAATATGTGGAAAAAAGTTTTATCTTTATTGAGTTTAGGGCTATTAGCCGTTTTAATTGTTGGTTGTTCAAGCGGTAAGGAAGATACAAAGGAAAAAGCAACAACTAAAGTAGTGGAAACAGAGATGGGGAAAGTAGAAGTACCTACAAAACCTAAAAAAGTAGTCGTTAATTGGTACATTCATGATGTTGCTTCATTAGGAGTAAAACCTGTTGCTTATGCTGGTTGGGCGCAAGAAGCAATGCCAATGTATAAAGAAATAAAAGATATCCCTACTATTGAAAAATGGGAAAAAGAAGAACTTTTATCATATGAACCAGATTTAATTATCTCATACGATAAAGATGATTTTGATAAATTTTCTAAGATTGCACCTGTAGTTGTTATTTCTGAGAAAAAAACACCAGAAGAAAGACTTGAACTGTTAGGTGAAGTTCTTGGTAAAGAAGAAGAAGCTAAAAAACAAGTTACTACTTTTGAAGAAAAACTTGCTAAAGCAAAAGATTCATTTGCTAAAGATGAATTTAAAGGAAAAACATTTAGTATTTTTGAAGACTGGGGTAGTGCTTCATATGGTGTTTACTATGAAACAGGCTCAAGAGGTGGAACATTACTATACGATCACATTGGCTTGAAGTACCCAGATAAATTAAAAGAATTGATTGAAAAAAGCGGTGAAACAAGAGAAGGTTTATCCTATGAAGTTGCTGCTGATTACTTTGGTGATTATGTCATCTGGTTCTTACAACCTGGTAAAAAAGATTCTGAATTTGAAAAAACAAAAATTTGGCCAACAATTCCAGCCGTTAAAGATGGTCACATTTTAACAGTGCCAGGAGACTTGAATGGATTATTCTATTATTCAGATGTTTCAAGTTTAACGCATCAATTAGACTATTTTGTTGAACATTTTGATGCTTTAGTAAAATAAGATAACAATCAATTAAGAGGCTTACTCGCGCAATGTGTAGTAGCCTCATTTTTGTTGAAAGGATAAAGACATGGAAGTAAAAGAACGTAAGAAAGGCTCTGCTAATTTTTTTGTTTATGTTGTGTTAGGCATTGTGTTGCTGTTAATAGCTTGTTTCTTTTCAATCTCATATGGAGCGGCAGCTATCCCTTTAAAAACAGCTTGGCAAGCCATTTTCTCTTTTGATGAAACGTTAACAGAACACCAAACGATACTAACTCTACGATTACCTCGAACAATAGCAGATATGATTGTTGGAGCAAGTTTAGCTGTCTCAGGAGCTATTATGCAAGGAACGACGAGAAATCCATTAGCTGATTCAGGTTTAATGGGAATCAGCTCAGGAGCCACATTTGCTATGGCGCTTAGCTTAGCTTTAATGCCTCAGTTTAATTATATTGAGATGTTAGTTATTTCTTGTATTGGAGCAAGTTTAACCACAGGATTAACCTACTTTGTTGCTTCAACTGGAAAAAAAGGCATGACACCACAACGACTTGTTTTAGCAGGAATTTCAATTTCTATGTTATTTGGAGCCATGAGTAGTTATCTTTCGATTAAGTATAAATTAGGGCATGCTTTAATGTATTTTACGGCTGGAGGAACTGCAGGAGCTAAGTGGGGAGAACTGGCTGTTATTTTCCCATTATTTGTCCTTGGTGTTTTAGCATCTATTATGTTGTCTCCCTCAGTAACAATGCTTAGCTTAGGAGAAGAAGTAGCTCTTGGATTAGGACTAAATATTAAACGTGTTAAAATTTTTTCGACCTTAATCGTTTTAGTTTTAACAGGACTTTCAGTTGTGGTAATTGGACCTGTTAGTTTTGTTGGATTGATTGTTCCTCATATGATTCGTTTTTTTGTTGGTGTAGATTATCGATTTGTTATTCCAGCAAGTATGCTTTACGGGGCTCTTTTAACTGTTGTAGCTGATATTATTGGACGTGTGATTAATCGTCCTTTTGAAACACCAATTGGTATTATATTTTCTTTAATTGGCGTTCCATTCTTTTTATATCTAGTCAAAAAAGGGGAGCGTGAATTTTAATGGAAAAGCATTTACTAAGAAAGTTTCTTTTATTGGGTTCTTTAGTTATTTTAGTCATTTTTTTAGGTGTGATTAGTATTAACTCAGGAAAGATGAGTTTACCACCAAGTACAGTTTGGCAAGTATTAAATGGTAATGGAACTTATCAAGAGAATTTGATTGTGTTTGAATTTCGTTTTCCACGAATTATACTAGCTATTTTTGTAGGTATTGGTATGGGGGTTTCAGGTGTCATTATGCAAAGTCTGCTTAAAAATGATATGGCAAGTCCTGGAACGTTAGGAATTAGTTCTGGTTCAGGTTTATTTGTTTTAATGTATATTGTTTTATTTCATTCAGAGAGTATTTTTTCAGCGTATGCTCTACCTGCTCTTTCTTTTGTTGGTGGCATTTTATCAGCTCTTATCATTTTCTTTTTATCTTATAGTCGAAAAAAAGAAATGTCTCCGACAACCTTGATTTTAACCGGAGTTGCAGTTGGTAGTGGCTATAGTGCTCTTACAACCATGCTTAGCCTTAGAATGGATGAAAGGCAAATGGAGTTTATGCAAAAATGGCAAGCTGGAAATCTTTGGGGTGACGATTGGCGTTATTTAAAAGTCTTTATCCCATGTATCATCATTCTTGTCGGCTATACCGTGTTTAAAGCCCAAGTTATTAATACGATTAATTTAGGAAATGAAACGGCAAAAGGATTAGGAGTTTCTGTAAAAGTAGAGTTTATTAGTTTGATGTTTGTTGCAGTAGCCCTTTCCTCATTAAGTGTGGCTTTAGGAGGTAATTTCTTTTTTGTTGGTTTGATTGCTCCACATATTGCAAGAAAACTTGTAGGGGCTAATCACTTCTTTGTCATTCCTGTTTCAGGTTTATTAGGAGGAGGTATCATCTTACTTGCTGATACGATTACAAGATCAATTAGTTTAGGTAGTGATGTTCCAACAGGGATTGTGATTACTGTACTTAGTACGCCGTATTTCTTATATTTATTATCAAAGGCAGATTAGGAGATTATGATGAATCAAATAGAAACCAAAGAACTATCTATTGCATATGATGAGCGAGTGATTGTTGAGGATCTGAATTTATCACTCCCGAAAGGAAAAATAACTTCAATTATTGGACCCAATGGATGTGGCAAATCAACGATTTTAAAAACAATTGGTCGAATTCAAAAGAAAAAATCAGGAATGGTTTATTTAGATGGGGACGATATATTCAATTTACCAACAAAAACAATTGCTAGAAAAATGGCAATACTTCCGCAAACACCCACAGCACCAAGTGGCTTAACAGTTAAAGAATTAGTTTCATACGGGCGTTTTCCTCATCAAAAAGGATTTGGAAAGCTAACAACTAAAGATAAAGAAATAGTTGAGTGGGCTTTGAAGGTAACGAAATTAGAAGAGTACGCTCAAAGAGAAATTGATAATTTGTCGGGTGGACAAAGACAACGAGTTTGGATTGCTATGGCATTAGCTCAACAAACGGAATTAATTTTATTAGATGAACCAACAACTTATCTTGATATGGCGCATCAATTAGAGGTATTAGAATTATTAGAAGAATTGAATCAAAAAGAGGGTTGTACGATTGTGATGGTTTTACACGATTTAAATTTAGCAGCTCGATTTTCTGATTTTATGGTGGCTGTTAATCAAGGAAAGATTAAAGCCACAGGTACGCCAGAAGAAGTTATTACGAAAGAGTGCTTGCGAGATGTTTTCCAAATAGAAGCAACGATTGTTAATGAGCCCGAAAGTCAGCGTCCCGTCTGTTTAACCTATCATTTAATGAAATAAAAGAGTATGCTTTAATTAATTATATGAGTGGAGGTTTGATGAATGAAGGCTGAACTAATAAAACAATTACAGGATTACATTCCTTTTAATGAGCAAGAAGAAAAAGATAAAGAAGTCATTATTGAAGCATTAATCAATTATGAAGACATTTTTTATCGAAGTAATTTGATGGCTCATATAACCGTTTCAGCATGGGTTACAAATGCTAATCGAGATAAGGTACTGATGGCTTATCATAATATTTATGATTCTTGGTCTTGGCTAGGCGGACATGCTGATGGAGATGAAGAGTTACTTCAAGTAGCTTTAAAAGAAGTGAAAGAAGAAAGTGGTTTGGAACATGTGACTCCAGTCAGTTCAGAAATCTACTCTTTAGAGGTCTTAACCGTAGATGGTCACATGAAACATCAAGCTTATGTTCCGTCTCATCTTCATCTCAATCTAACTTATTTGATTGAAGCAACAGAAGAAGAAACACTTCAAGTTAAAGTTGATGAGAATAGTCAACTGGGATGGTTTTCTTTAGAGAAGGCCGTTCAGGCTTCTAGTGAACCGTGGTTTAGAGATCGTATTTATTCTAAGTTAAATGAAAAATTGCTTAAATTTTAAATAAGTTGGAGATACATACGTCTACAGTTGTCGATAAATTTGTTATAATGAAATAAATTAACAAAAAAGGATGTGTTGAGATGGCTTTAACCATTCGTGATATCGCAAAAATGTCAGGCGTTTCAGTTACAACGGTTTCTCAAATACTGAATAATAAAGGTCATCGTTTCAGTAAAGAGACGAAGGGAAAAGTATTGAGCGTTGTAAAAGAGAATGAATACACACCAAATTATTTTGCTTCTAATATCATTAAAAAAAAGTCTAAGTTAATAGGTGTAGTTATGCCTTCGATGAATGAACCTTTGGCTTATTCAATTGTTAGAAATATGAGAGAATTTCTGGGACAAGAGGATTATCATCTGTTAATCAGCGAGTCTTATGGAAAAAAAGAACAAGAAGTTGAGTTGTTAAGCCAATACAACCAGCTGTCTGTAGAAGCAATTTTGCTGATTTCAACCCATGAATTTACTAAAGAAGTAATTAATCAAGGGCATTATCGTGAAACACCAGTTATTTTTTTGGACTATGGGAAAAAGGATCATTTTTTTGGAACAGTTGTTTTAGGAGAATACAAAGGAATTTATGATGGTGTTACTTATTTGATTAATAAAGGACATCAAAAAATAGGTCTTATTAAATATGAGGGTAAGGAGTATTCATTACCTGAGAGAAAAAAAGCTTATGAAGATGCTTTAACCACTAATCAATTGCCAGTTGATCCAAATTTGGTAAAGAAAACAGAACTATCTGTTCAGGCTGGGTATCAAGCAACGATTGAATTATTGAGAAAATCATCTGTAACAGCTATTTTTTGTTGTGATGATAATGTACCTATAGGTTGTTATCAAGCCATTATTGATGAGGGAAAAAGAATAAATGATGACGTTGAAGTGATAGGTTATGACGGCGTTTCTTTCCTTTCACAAGTTCGACCATCAATTAAAACGTTAAAGACACCATTTAAAGAGATAGCAAGAGCATTATCTAAGAAATTAATTCAAGCAATTAATTACCCTCATACTAAACAGAACAATCATTATTTAGAAATGAGTTTTCTTGAAGAGTAAGAATAGTCCATCCCAAAAAAAATTGTTTTTGGATGGACTTTTTTGTTGGCAAATTATTTAATTATTGATATAGTTAGTTAGACGAACTAATTAAAGGAGGTAGTAAAATGTCTGAACATATTAATTTTGACATTTATCAGTCGCTACATGAAATTTCAAGAAATATGCATCATTTAGCTCATTATATAGGTGGAGAACAAGGTGAAATGCAAGACTTGGGTCGTACTTTAAATTTTATCAAGGAAAAGGAAAGAGTCACTTCAAAAGATTTAGCAACTTATTTTAGTATTAAATCTTCTTCTGTAACAGTAAAAGTTAATAAGTTAGTTGAACAGGGATATGTTGAAAAGACAAGAGATACAAAAGATTTGAGAGTTTTCTTTTTATCGTTAACACCAAAAGGAGAACAAAAATGCTCGGAAATAAACGGGGACACACAAGTATTGGTACAAGATATTTTTGATGATTTAAGTGCTAATCAAAAGCTAGTCTTATTAGATGAGTTGAAGTTAATTGAAAAACGATTAAAAGATAAAAAGAACAGCTGGGAAAAATAAAATGATTGACAAATAAAAAAGATACTCTTATTATATAGTTAGTTAGACTAACTAGTTAAAAATATAGGTGGTGTCTTTAATGACAAGAAAAAATATTGTCTTTTTTGCCTTATTAATGGCGACAGCCTTAGCAGCTATTGAAGGAACAATTATTTCAACTGTTGCTAACTCGATAGTGGGTAGCTTAGGCAATTCGTCTTTAATAGGTTTGGTGTTTTCTGTTTATTTATTATTTAGTGGTGTGTTCTCTTTATTGTTTGGTAAGTTAGCAGATGCTTGGAGCCGCAAGGGAACTTTAATCATCGGTCTATTAATCTTTTCTAGTTTTTCTTTATTGTGTGGTTTGGCTACTAATATGATGACTTTAATTATTTTTAGAGCGTTTCAAGGAATAGGATCGGGTGCGATTGTTCCTGTTTCTCGCTCAATGGTTGGCTTTTTATTTGAAACAAAGGAAAGTCGTGCAAAAGCTCAAAGTGTTGAAAGTTCTGTTTGGGGAATTGCAGGATTAGTAGGGCCTTTTCTAGGAGGATTTATCTTAAACTATTTTAGTTGGCACTATGTCTTTTTCTTAAATGTTCCTTTAACTGTGATCGCTATTTTACTGATTTACTTCTTTGTAGATGAACCGAAAAGGCAATCACAGCTATCACTTGATTATGTTGGAAGCAGTCTTATTTTATTAGGAGCAATGACTTTATTTGGCTCATTGTATGTTAGAAATACTTTGTTAATGTTAGGGTTATTTCTTGGTTCTCTTTTACTTTTTACCATGTGGTACAAGCGTGAAAAAAATAATGTAGGAAATAGTTTAATTGATTTGAGTGTTTTGAAAAATAAGCATGTCTTAAAAATTAATGGGTTAACTCTAACAACGGGAATGATTGCGGCAGGAGTTAATGCCTATCTACCACTCTGGGGACAAGAAATGATGTCAATGAGTCCTTTAAAAGCAGGTTCACTTTTAACTCCGTTCTTAATATTTTGGACGCTTGGAACTATTATGAATACCTATTTAATTAAAAAAGTTTCGATTAATCAAGACTTGATAATTGGAACTATGTGTTTAGTTATAGGAACGCTTAGTTTAAGTTTTATGGGTATGGCTCATGGTTTAATGGCTTATTTAACGATGATGCTGATAGGGATTGGCATGGGAATTACAGTTTCTTCTTTAATGATTTATTTACAATTTAATGCACCAAAAGAGTCACTCGGAAGTGTTATGGGGTTAAATTCGTTTGTTTTGATGATGTCTAAATCAATTGGAGTTGCTCTTCTTGGGGCGGTGTATGGTAGAAATCTGACCTTCTTCTCTTATGGTTCTACATTCAGTCTCATTTTTGTTCTTATTTTTATTTTAGGGATTCAGGCTTTAAGCATTGTCAGAAGATTGCCTGAAAGTCATGTTTAATTTGAAAGGAGTTTATTTATGAAAGAAACATTGAATAATCGCCTCCGATATTTTGAAAACTTGAAACAAAGTATCGGAATTGCGTATTTAAATTTATTTGTTTTTATTGTTTTATTTATTGCTGAAATTAGTATTGCTTTAGTTAGTGGTTCAAAAGCTTTGTTGGCTGCTGGTTTTAACAATTTATCCAGTATTATTATTTCTGTTGGGTTATTGGTTGGGCTTAAGGTTTCTCTTAAAGACCCTTCTCATTCTCATAGCAAAGGCTATCAACAGTTTGAAACGTTAGGCAATCTTTTTAGTTCTTTTGTTATGTTTTTAATGTCTGCCTATATTGTGATTGAAGGAGGAAAAGGTGCTATATCTTCTTTTTATACAAGTCCTGATTCTCCAGGGAACATCTCTGTTATTGTGGCAGGAGGTTCTGGTTTTGTTATGTTAGCTACCTTTTTAATTAATCGAAAAGTCTATCAAAAAGTTGAGAGTAATTCGATTAATACATTGATGAAGGATGCACTTAGCGATACATTAATGAATTTTGGAACAGCGCTAGGGATCTTACTTTCCATTGAAATAAACCCGATGTTTGATGGATTAACAGCAGTTGTTCTTGGTTTGATTTTATGCCGTATGTCTTATTTAATTGTTAAGGAAAATGTCTTTCATTTATCTGGTGGTTTTGATCCTGAAATGGTTGAGAACTATCAAAATGTTATTGAAGGCATTCCAGGGATTGAAAGAATTGTTGATATTACTGGTAAAATGTTTTGGGACGCTGTGGCAGTCGATGTGACGATTGAAGTGACGGGTAAAATGACTGTAGAAGAGGGTGCTGTGATTGCTGAGACGATTGAGCAGGAACTTGCAAGTCGTTTTGATGTTTTTGATGTTGATGTTCAAGTTAGACCTAAAAGGTAGATAAGAAAGTAAAAAATACTTCTTACCTACCTTTTTTGTTTTGTTTAATGAGATAGATGACTAAAGAGCAAAAATAAAGAAAAAAAGTATGAATCCGTTTTATATTTCAAGATGATTACCATAAAAATAAAAGTTGTTTTAACTTAAAATAGACTGATAAAAGTAAATAAAACTTAATTATAAGATATAATTGTATTGTATATATATTAGTGATAGAATCATTTTCGGTAAGAGGAAAATGATTTTATTTTCCTTATTCGAGAATATGGAATCAAATGATTCTAACTTTTGGGGGACGCAATGAAGATTAAAATTATTGGTTTAGGTAAAATGGGATTAAATTTAGTTAGTAATTTAGTAGCAAATAAGCATGAAGTTGTTTGTTTTGATATTAATGACTCTCAAAGAGAAGCTGCAAAAAAATTAGGAGCAACGCCAACAGATACATTGGATGAATTTTTTGCCTTAGATACAGAACAAACAATCAATTGGTTAATGTTACCATCTGGAAAAATTACAGAAGACATGATTAAAACATGTCATGAAAAACTGAATGCTGGTGATATTTTAATTGACGGTGGTAATTCAAAATTTGCTGATAGCGTTCATCACTATCATTTTTTAAAAGAAAAAGATATTCACTTTTTAGATGTGGGTACTTCTGGTGGTATGAGTGGTGCTAGAGATGGTGCTTGTATGATGGTTGGTGGCGAACAAGCTATTTTCAACCAAATTGAAGAATTATTCGAGGATTTATGTGTTGAAAAGGGCTACTTATACTGTGGTGAAGCAGGTAGTGGTCACTATTTAAAAATGGTTCACAACGGAATTGAATACGGTATGATGCAAGCAATTGGTGAAGGATTTAATTTACTCCATCATTCACGATTTGATTATGATTTAGAACAAGTTGCTAGAGTTTTCAATAATGGGTCAGTTGTTCGTAGTTGGTTAATGGAATTAACTGAAAAAGCTCTAAAAGAAAACCCAACTATGTCTGGTATAAGTGGACAAGTTCCTTCTTCTGGTGAAGGTAAATGGACGGTAGAAGAGATGCTTGAGATGCAACAATCAGCTCCAGTTATAACCCAATCATTATTAACTCGTTACGCGTCTATGGATACAGAAAAATATGGTGAAAAAGTTATCGCTTCATTGAGAAATCAATTTGGCGGACATGAAATACCTAAAAAATAATAATTAAAAAGATTTAAAGATGGTGTTAGATACTAATGCCATCTTTTTTGTCTATAAAAAGACAAAAAACTAAAAAACACTGTTTACTATTTAAATGACACGATGTATACTTGATGTATTTTAAAACAACATTTCGAGGAGAATGAATATGAAAACGAAATATATGATACCTGTATTTGCAATAGGTATGTTCATAGTAGGCGGTAAAAATGTTTTAGCAACTCCAGAAGTTTACTCAGCAGTTAATGTGATTTCTATGGAAAATGAGCAGGTGCAATTACCTAATGAGATTGTTTCTTTAGATAATAAAACAACCATAGTTAAAGAAACAATCCAATGGGATAATGCAGAAGATTACATTTTTAGTCAAGCCGGAAGTTACGAAGTTTATGGAAAGACAGAAAATAATAACAAGGTAAAAGGTATAATAAATGTTTTCCCTAAAAATCAAAAAATAAAAATTGCAGCTGTAGGAGATAGTATTACTTATGGAATGAATGTAGAACGTCGAACAGTTAATTCTTATCCTAACCAACTGAATTATAGATTAGGTACTGATTATGAAGTGGAGAATTTTGGACATTCTGCTAAAACCTTATTAAGTAATGGGGATAATCCCTATTTAAAATCACCGCAGTATAAAAAAAGCTTAGCATTTAATCCGAATGTAGTGGTTATTCAGTTAGGAACTAATGATACTAAAAAACAGAATATGAAGAAGATAGAACCTTTCGTTGCTGATTATGTAAGTTTAATTGAAAGTTATAAAAATTTATCAACTAAACCTGTTGTCTATATTTCTTTACCACCTCATGTTTTTAAACCGGCTTACGGTATTACACAAGAGAAACTAGATGATATTTTACCTCAAATATTTGAAGCTGCCAAAAAAGCTGATATTGATGTGAGTATTATTGATAATTTTACAGAAACAGATTATGCTGCTGAACTTGTTCCTGATGGTGTACATCCTAACGCTAGAGGAGCTGCTATTCTAGCTAATAATGTTTACTATAATCTTAAGGGAGAAGCGCCAGTTATTAGTGAAGGCATGGCTTTAAATGATTATTATAAAACGTATGGTGGTTTAAATGTTGATCAATCCGGTTCGTTAGAAATTCAAAATCTAGCTACAAATAACTGGGTATCATTTAAGAATGTTGATCTAAAAGGAAAAGATCTACAATTGTTTGCATCAGTTCCTTATGATAATACAAAAGTGATTGTTCGAAGTGGCGATGAAAACGGAACAATAATAGGTGAAAAAATATTAACTAAAACGAGTGGAGCTAAAGATTATAGTTATCAAACTGTTCCATTAAATGGAGTGGCAGGGCTGACAGATATAACGATTACTTTTGAAAGAGCTAAGTCTAATAAATCATCAGAGATTGTAAAATTAGCAAAAGCGGATTTCTTTTATGACAGTGAAAAACCTTTAGACGTTTCAAATTTCCAAGAACTTGAAACAGCTGTTAAAAATAATATTAGTAAAATTAAATTAGGCTCAGATATTAAATTAGCTAAAAAAATTGAGTTAAAAGAAGATACTGCAATTGATTTAAATGGTTATACACTAGACACAGCTAACTATTATATTGGAAAAGATGAAAAGTCAGGAAAACGTATTGAATTATCTTTATCTAATGGTAACTTATTAGGTAAATATAGTAATGGTAGTATCTACTCAAGTAAATCAACTAAAGAAAATTATGGTTTGAATGTAAGTTTTGAAAATGTTTTATTTGCTGGAAAAGTAACTCAAACAAACTTTTCACCGAATACAATGATTATTGAAAAAGGGCAGAACCAATTAGTTCATGCTTTAAGTAGTTCTAATACATTAGTGTATACAGATGCAGATACTTCTAATGGAAGTCTAGATTTATACGGAGCAGTTCCTTATATCAATACATATATTACGATTAGAAAAGGCACTGAAAATGGTGAAGTGGTAGGAGAAAAATTATTAGATCGAACAGGTAGTATCAATAAAGATGCCACTCATTCAATTCCATTAACAAATGTATCTGAACAAGAAGACTTATTTATCAAAGTTGAAAGAAAAGGTACTAATGGTTACACAGAATTGATGAGAGTAAAATAGACTAAACAAAGAAGTTGTCCTTAATGGTCAGCTTCTTTTTTTCCTCATAAAAAATTAAGAGATAGATAAGAAAGAGTTTATAACTGAAGAAAAAACTTCCTTTATAGTGGTTATTACTAAGTGATAGAAATTTATTGGAGGTTTTCAAGAATGAAAAAAGTCGCAGTTATTTTTGGTGGGGTATCAATGGAGCATGAAGTTTCTTTGATTTCGTCCACAGCTATCTTAAAAACAATGGAAACATTAGATTATGAGGTTATAAAAATAGGAATCACTCGAAAAGGAAGTTGGTATTTTTATGAAGGACCTATTGAAGACATTCAAAATGACACATGGTTTTTACATCCTAGCTGTCAGCCTTTAGGAATTGATTTTTCAGGAAAAGGCTTTTTAAATTTAGAGACAAAAAATTATCTTTTATTTGATGTTTTGTTTCCAGTTTTACATGGTGGATTAGGTGAAAATGGAGCTATGCAAGGCTTATTTGAAATGATGGATATTCCTTTTGTTGGTTGTAGCATATTGGCTTCAGCTGTTTCAATGAATAAGCTACTACTTCATCAATATGCAGAAAAACTGGGAATTAAAAGTACACCAACTTTACAAATAAATGCCCAAAAATTAGATAAACAGGCTATTTTAGAATTTGCTAGAATCAGTGGTTATCCGTTATTTGTCAAACCAAATGAAGCAGGCTCTTCAAAAGGAATTACTCGTATCGAAAAAGAAGAAGAGTTATTTGAAGCCATTCATACTGCTAGTGAATTTGATAAAAATATACTTCTTCAACAAAGCGTTACTGGTGTGGAGATTGGTTGTAGTATTATCGGCAATGATGAATTGATTGTTGGTGAATGCGATAAAGTTGATTTAGAATCAGGCTTTTTTAATTATGTGGAAAAGTATAATTTAATCACAGCTAAAATTGAAGTTCCTGCAAAAATTAGTCAAAAGGCAACAGAAAAGATTAAACAACAATCGCAAGAATTATATCGAGCTTTGGAGTGTCGTGGTCTTGCTAGAATTGATTTCTTTGTAACAGAAGATGATGATATTTTATTGAATGAAATTAATACCATGCCTGGTTTTACAGCTCATTCAAGATTACCAATGATGATGAGTGAAATTGGAATGAGCTATGCTAACATTATTGAAAAATTAATTGAGTTAGGAGAAGAAAGTTATGAAAACAAACTTCTTACAACTCGTTAATCCAGATTATCCTATTTTAGATGAAGAACGCCCACAATTATTGGTGCCAGCGCCGTTTACAACTTCTAATATTTTGTTAGATGCAACAGTTGCTACAGAGCTTACTAACTTGATTGAAACATTAAAAATAGAAAATGATGTAATTGTCACTGATGGGTACCGAACTAAAAAGAATCAACAAGATTTATGGGATGAAACAATCAAAGAAAGAGGTATAACATTTACTAATAAATATGTGGCTAAGCCTGGTTGTAGTGAACATGAATTAGGTTTGGCTGTAGATATTGGTTTAAAAAATACAATCAATGACCCGATTAAACCAACCTTTTCAACAGGGCCTATTGTCGCTCGCTTTTTATATAACATGGCTGATTTTGGTTTTATTTTAAGATATCCTAAAGGAAAAGAATCAATCACTCGCATTAGTTATGAACCTTGGCATTTTCGTTATGTTGGGACACCTCATAGTCAAATTATGAAACAGCAGGATTGGGTATTAGAAGAATATGTCGCCTTTTTAAATGCCACAAGAGGCCAAGTCAATGAAGGATAGGTATCAAGGTATTGATTTTTTTAGAATCATTGCAGCAGCTATGGTGGTAGGGATTCATACATTTCCTTTTTCATCTATATCACCAAAGCTAGATGAATTGATTACCTTAACTGTGTTCCGAGTTGCTGTTCCATTCTTTTTTATGACAACTGGCTATTTTTTAATGGGAAAGCTGTCTTTCCAACAGTCTTATCTCAATAGAAAAAGAGTTCAATCTTTTCTGATAAAAATACTAAAACTATATGTTATCGCTATCCTTTTATTTTTACCGTTGTCTTTTTACACAGGAACTATCTCAACACGTACCTCTTTAGTTAAAGGGGTTTCGGCTTTCTTTTTTGAAGGAACGTTTTACCATTTATGGTATTTTCCGGCAGTTATTATAGGCGTTCTTCTGGTCACTTATTTGTTGAGAGTGATGTCTTTTTCAGGAGTCATGATGATTTCTTTTCTATTGTATTTAATTGGGCTAGGTGGAGATAGTTGGTATGGTTGGTTAAAAGGAATAGAGTTTGTCTCACTTTTTTATACAAATCTATTTAAGGTATTTCCTTTAACTAGAAATGGTTTGTTTTTTACACCTCTTTATCTTTGTCTAGGAATTTATTTATATCGAAAAGGTAAAACAAAGAATATAAAGGAAATTCCTTTTTTCTTAGTGATTAGTCTTATGTTAACGCTGATAGAAAGCTATCTTTTACACACTTATACAGAAATAAAACATGATAGTATGTACTTCTTTCTGCCATTTGTCATGCTGTTTTTGTATCAATTATTATTGAGATGGCAACCAAAAATAAAATGGAAGACAAAAGAAGAGTTACCACTTCTTATATATGTGATTCATCCTTTGGTGATCGTTGTAATTCATACGATTTCAAGTAGAATTTTATTTTTAAAAATCAGTCTAATTTATTATTTACTTGTTTTATGTGGCAGCTGGCTTCTTTCAGTTTTTTATTTGCATTTAAAAGGAAAGAAAAAAGAAATATCACCAGTTCCTTTTCGCGCTGAAAAAAAGATTCTAAAAGAAGACGTCTCACATAATGTTTCAGAAATAAAGAAAATTATTCCTAGAAAAACTAAAATCATAGGCGTTGTAAAAGCAAATGGCTATGGCTGTGATTTAGTTGGTTTTAGTCAGTTATTACTAAAAGAGGGCATTGATTTTTTAGCAGTTGCTACGATTGATGAAGCCATAAAGTTAAGAAAAGCAGGAATAGCCAGCGATATTTTAATTTTAGGTTATACAGATCCTAAAAGAATAGAAGAGATTGCCTTTTATGATTTAATTCAATCGGTTATTAGTGAAGAGCATGGTAGGTTATTAAATATTCGAAAAATGGCTATCCGTTGTCACTTACAACTTGATACTGGTATGCATCGCTTAGGTATGCAACCTGAATTAGGAGCAGTTGTTGGTATGTATCAGTTACCCTATTTAAAAATTGAAGGCATTTATTCTCATCTTGGTTCGGCAGACTTATTAGATGAATTTTCTGTTAATCGAACTAAGCGACAAATTGAAAGTTATCAAGCTGTTTTAAAAGGCTTGAAGGATTTAGGAATTGATTATGGTGTCACACATATTCAGAGTAGTTATGGTATTTTAAATTATCCTGAACTTAATTTTGATTATGTGAGAGCTGGAATTATTTTATATGGCTTTCTAAGTGATTCTATTCAAGAGCCAAAACAAAAAATAGAGTTAAAGCCAGTTTTAGAAGTGAAGGCTAAACTTATTTCTAAAAGATATGTCAAAGCTAATGAATATGTTGGCTACGGCACTAATTATCAGTTAAAAAAAGAAACCTTAATAGGGGTAGTTAGTATTGGCTATGCAGATGGATTACCTCGCTCGTTGTCTAATCAAGGTCTTGTCTTGATGTGTCAGGATAAAAGAATGACTCAAATAGGAAATATTTGCATGGATATGTTGTTAGTAGATTTAAGTCAGGCAGAAGATGTTCCTCTTAATTCAGAGGTGATGATTCTTTCGAGTGATAATATAGAACAAATTGTAACAGACGAAGGAACACTAACAAATGAATTATTAAGTCGTTTAGGAGAAAGGTTAACAACTGATATTAAAAATTAATAAAAGATGAAGAGCTTGACTAAATAGTCAAACACTTCATCTTTTTTAGGTGGGGAGGGTAATAGTAAAAGTAGTTCCTATTCCTAACTGACTTTCAACAGTAATGTTTCCTTGGTGAGCTTCAATGACACCTTTAACAATTGAAAGTCCGATACCTTGCCCACCTATTTCTCTATTTCTAGAAGTATCTACCATATAAAAACGATCAAAAATGAAAGGTAGTTGTTCTTTCTCAATTCCCATTCCATTATCTTTTATTTGAAGTATCGTTTTATATTTTTCTTGTTTTAAAAGAAATGCAATCTGCCCATTCTTTTGAGTGAATTTAATAGCATTGCTGAGTAGATTAGTTAAAACCTGGTTCATTTTATCTTTGTCAGCAGTGACCATTAAAGACTCACCTTCAGCAGTGACGCGTAAGTCTTTTTCTTCAATCTTACTAGAAAAATTAATCATGATAGATTGAATTAAATCATAAAGATCAAACTCAGACATCACTAAAGCTTCTTTTTTTTCTTCAATCTTATTAATCAACTCAAGGTTCCCAACTAGTCTCGTTAAACGATCCACTTCATCATAACAGGATTGTAGTCTTTCAGGAGTGGCTTTCCAAATGCCATCCATCAACGCTTCGATATTTCCTTTTAAAGTTGCTAAAGGAGTTCTTAGTTCATGAGAGATGTCAGAGGTTAGCTGTTTTCTCAGATTAGCTTGTTTTTCTAATTGATAGCTTAAATCATTCAATGAATCAATCAGCAAATTAATTTCATTGATAGAAGTTTCTTGAGGTAATGTCTCTGTATATTTTCCAATTGTTAGTTGGTGAGTAAACTGGCTAACATGCTTCAAAGGTAAGCTTAGTTTTTGTGATATCCATGAAGCAAAAATAAATGAAACGAGTAGAGCAACTAAGGCAACAGTCATTAAACTTTTCTTCATACTGGAAATAAACATAGCGTCATGTTCCGTATAAGCAAATGGACCATAGAAATAAAAGTTAACTTGTCCAAATGAAGTATTCTTTTCTTTTAAAGGTTTGGTTACAACAACCTCTTCATTTAAGGTAGCCCCTTTTGTTTTTGAAACTTTATCAGCATGCTTTTTTAAAGTATCTTTTGTTTTTTTAAGTTCAGTTTTTGGTAATTGCCAAATCGTTTTGTTATCTGACGAGTCAATGGAGAAATAGAGATGATTTTCCATTGTTTTTTGTGTTAATGCTTCTAATTCAGTTTCACTCCATTTATGTTGATTACTTTGATAGATAAGTTCAAGAGAATCAACGTATTGATTCATTAATTCATCCTGTTTTTCTTCCACAAATTGATTGAAATGATTATTCATTAAGGACAAAGTTAGAACACTTAAAGCACCTATTATCAAAATAGAAATAGTTAAAAAGGATAGAATTAACTGGGTTTTGATTGATCTTTTTTTCATTTTGGATACCCAAATCGGTAGCCAGTTCCGTGAACGGTCAAAATGTAATTCGGTTCTTTAGGGTTAGTTTCTATTTTGTGTCGCAAATTTTTAACATGAGAATCAATGCTTCGGTCTAGTCCATCAAAATCAAAGCCTTTTATGATTTCAATTAAATCACTTCTTGAAAAGGCTCGATTAGGGGACTCTGCTAATGTTTGGAGAATATCAAATTCAGAAGTGGTTAAGGCGATTTCTTGATTCTTTAAAAAGACTTGGCGACTATCCATTTGAATGAGTAACTCGCCATTGTTTCTAGATAGTTTATTAATCTCTTTTAGATTAGGAACTCTTCTTAAAACTGTTTCAATTCGGGCAACGAGTTCTTTAGGACTAAAAGGTTTGACCATGTAATCATCAGCACCAAGTTTAAGGCCTTTTAAAATATCTTCCTCTTCTGATTTTGCTGTCAGCATAATAATCGGAACGTCGGAGGTTTCACGGACTTTTTTAGCCACAGTTAAACCATCGATGTCTGGTAACATTAAATCTAAGACAATTAGATCAGGATGATGTGAGTCAAATTTTTCAAGAGCTATAAGTCCGTTGCTTGCTTTAACAACAGTGTACTGGCTCGCAACAAGGTAGGCATCAATAATTTCCAAAATTTTTGCTTCATCATCTACAATTAAAATTTTCATAAGAGCTCCTTTCCGGGTGCTTAAATAACTTCAAGCTGCCCCATCATGCCGTATTCTTCATGTTCTAGTATATGACAATGATACATGAAAATACCCTTTTTATCGAATGATACAAGAATCTCAACTTGTTCATCGGGGTTAACTAAAATAGTATCTTTCCATCCGCTTTCGTTTAGTGGAGGTTCTTCACCGTTTCTTGATAATACTCTAAACTGAACTCCGTGAACATGGAAAGGATGGATCATACCACCCATCATATTTGAAATATTGTTAACCTCCCAAACTTCTTTTGAATTTAATTTTTTGGTCATATTAATTTTATTCATATCAAATATTTCACCGTTAATATTGACCATGTGTGACATTCCTTTTAAATCAATTGTCTGTCTAGGGAGCTTTTGGGTATCATTTTTATTAATGTCAGGAATGCGATTTAGCTTTTGAGTGATATCAATCGATTTTGATTTTTTATCTGGCTTTAGATTCATTTTAAGAGCAATTTTATCATCGACTAAAAGATTCAATTTATCTTCGTCTAGACTTTTTGTTGTATCAACTAAAATTTCAGCTCGTTCACCTGGAGAAAGAATAAGTTCTTCTTTTTCAGTTGCTTTGTTTAGAAAACCTCCATCAGAAGCAACTTGATAAAAGGGCACTTGGCCATCTAGCGAAAAGGTAAAGTTAGTTGCATTTGAACCATTAACTAAGCGATATCGCATCCATCTAGTCGTTACATCAAGATACGGATTGATCGTTCCGTTAATCATCAATGTGTCTCCTTGAGTGCCATCTGATCGATATGATTTCTCGTAGTCAATTTGATTATTAGAATCAAAATAACGGTCTTGAACGATAAGAGGAATATCATCTTTTCCATAAATATCAGGTAAAGAAAGGTTGTCTGAATTCTCATCTTCGACATACATTAAACCTGCTAAACCTTGATAAACTTGTGAAGCAGTTTCTCCTTCAGGATGTGGATGAAACCATAATGTAGAAGCTTCCTGATCTGCTTTAAAAGAAATCGTTTCTGATGAATTGGGCGCAACTAATTGATGAGGGCTTCCATCAGCATTATCGTCGGTTTTAAGGCCATGCCAGTGAAAAGATGTATTCTTATTAAGTGTGTTTTCAGTCTTAATAGTAACGTCTTGTCCCTTTTTTATTTTGATGACAGGTCCTAATAAATGACCGTTGTAACCTAATGTTTTTGTCTTTTCTCCTTTTTTAATTTGCGTTTCACCCATTTGTGTCCTGACATCATAAGTAACCGATTCTTTGGTTTCATGAGTTGGCTCTAAAAGGGGAGGAATACGCAATGGGTCTTCGTTAGCAAGGCTAGTTTTTTGTAACTTTGGTTGATTATCACCATGCATACTTTGTCTCATAGAATGATTGTTTCCCATTGAAAAAAATGAGGTTCTTCTATATAGATAAATGCCTGAAATTAAAATAATTCCTAGAGTGAAGAGTATGAGTAGATAGTTTTGATTTTTTTTATTCATTTTTATTCTCCTATTAAGTGTTTGTCTTATTTATAGTTTAAGAAAAGATTATGTAGATAATATGGATAGGTCATTAAATTATTTTCTACATAAAAATGACATAACTTATTGTTAATTTGGAAATAAGCAATAAATCCCATTTTAGTGAAGGAGGAGATAATATGATGTCAGGTTGGTTGCTATTATTATTAATTTGCCCATTAATGATGATTTTTATGATGAAAGGAATGCACGGAACACATGAGAATAGTCATTCTATTAGCAAAACTGATTTCGATGAATTAAAAAAACAAAATGAGCAGCTCAGTCAGGAATTAAGTGAGATAAAATCTAAATTAAAATAAGAGTGAGATGAAATCTTTGACAAACAAATGTGAGGTGCTACAATAAGATTATAAACAGTTTACAAACGTAGACAACAAAGAGGAGGAGTTTATATGTCTGAAAATAAACACCATGAACATGACCATCATAATCATGACATGATGGCTGAAGGACATATGCATCATCATGACAACCATGAAAATCAAAAAGAACATGCAGGTCATGAACATCATGATCATTCTGGTGGGATGGATCATTCGATGCATATGGGAAACTTAAAAGTGAAGTTTTTTGTCTCTTTGATTCTATCAATTCCAATTATCTTACTGTCAACGATGATGGGAAAACAGCTACCATTTCAATTTAGTTTTCCTGGTTCGGATTGGGTTGTTTTAGTTCTAGCGACTGCCTTATTCTTTTACGGTGGTATGCCTTTTTTAAAGGGAGCAAAAATGGAACTTGACATGAAGAGCCCAGCAATGATGACGTTAATTTCTTTAGGTATCTCGGTTGCTTATGTCTATAGTGTGTATGCTTTTATTGCTAATAATTTATTAAATAGTCCGGTTCATATTATGGATTTCTTTTGGGAACTTGCTACTTTAATTTTAATTATGCTCTTAGGTCACTGGATTGAGATGAATGCTATCAGTAATGCTGGGAATGCTTTACAAAAAATGGCAGAATTATTACCTAATTTAGCGACAGTTATTAAAGAGGATGGCAGTACAGAAGAGGTTTCGCTAAAAGAAGTTCAAGTTGGACAAAAGGTATTAGTTAAAGCAGGTGAAAAGGTTCCAACAGACGGGATAATCATAGAAGGAAAAACATCTATTAACGAATCTATGGTGACAGGTGAATCAAAAGATGTTGTCAAAGGTTTACATGATAAAGTAATAGGTGGTTCGGTCAATGGTTCAGGTGCTATTACAGTTGAAGTAACAGGAACTGGTGAATCAGGGTATTTATCTCAAGTAATGGAATTAGTAGGGAATGCTCAAAAGGAAAAATCTCGTGTTGAGTCAATGTCAGATAAAGTAGCAAAAATGTTATTTTATGTTGCTTTAGTTGTTGGGATTGGAGCATTTATTATATGGTACGTCTTAACCAAAGACATTAATATTGCTCTTGAGCGAATGGTGACTGTTCTAATTATTGCGTGTCCTCATGCTCTTGGTTTAGCGATCCCCCTAGTAACAGCTAAATCAACTTCACTGGGAGCAAAAAATGGTTTGCTAATTAAGAATCGTCAGGCTTTAGAAACAGCTAAAAAAGTTGATGTTATCATGATGGATAAAACAGGAACATTAACAGAAGGAAACTTTGCTGTGAATGATTATCTGTCATTTGACTCAACTTATACGAAAGAACAAGTACTAGGATTAATGGCATCTCTTGAACAAAATTCAAGTCATCCTTTATCTGTAGGCGTTCTGAAAAAAATGGAAGAACTTAATTTATCCATTCCTCAAGCAACAGATATTACCAATTTACCAGGTATTGGAATGGAAGGAACTGTGGATGGAAAAGATGTCAAAATTGTGAGTGTTTCTTATATGAAACAACAACATATTTCTTTTGATAACGACTTATTCAATCAATTATCTAGTCAAGGAAATTCAGTTAGCTTTTTATTAGTTGATAATAAAAGCATAGGACTAGTGGCTCAAGGTGATCAAATTAAAGAAGAAGCTAAATCAATGATTGATCGATTGTTAGCCCAAGGAATTAAACCTGTTATGCTAACAGGAGATAACAGACAAGTAGCCGGTGTGGTTGCTAAACAATTAGGTATTGAAGCAGTCCATGCTGAACTGATGCCTGAAGATAAAGAAAAAATAGTGAAAGAATATAAAGAAAAAGGCCTTGTTGTGATGATGGTAGGAGATGGCGTTAATGATGCTCCTGGTTTAGTAAGAGCTGATATTGGTGTTGCAATCGGAGCAGGGACAGATGTGGCAATTGATTCAGCTGATGTCATTTTAGTTAAAAGTAATCCTTTTGATATTCTCCATTTTCTATCTCTTTCTAAAAACACTCAAAGAAAAATGGTACAAAATCTCTGGTGGGGAGCAGGCTATAACATTTTAGCCATTCCTTTAGCAGCAGGAGTTTTAGCTGGCATAGGTATTGTATTGAGCCCGGCAGTAGGTGCTATATTTATGTCATTAAGTACAGTGATTGTAGCAATTAACGCTATGACACTTAGAATTAAAGAATAATCAACCCATTAATTTTTGTTTTAAAGATCATTGAAAAAGCGTCATTGGACCTAGTAACAGGTCAAATGACGCTTTTTATTATTTAGGATGTATTGTGCGGTAACTTTGAAGCAAAGCTTGAGAAACTAGTAACCTTCTTGGGTAAACAAGATATCTTGGTTGCCAATTAGGTTTGTATTTATTTTTATAATTTCTTAATCCTTTAAAAGAATAAAGGCTAGAAGAGTTATGGTAAATACTAGTTGTCACTGTTCCTAAAAGCCCATTTGATTTTTCAAAGGTACTTGAAAGTGGAGCCATCCCTAAATTAAAAATGGTATATCCATTTTCTTTTGCCCAAAGGATTAAATCTAAATAAAGAAGATCCATCATTTGAATAGAAGGATGTTCTTTCCAACGAATTAAATCCACGGAAATTTTACCGTCGACATAAGCAGGCATCATAGAAGCAAAAGCAATCACTCGATTATTTTTATCTCGAAGTGTGGCAATATCTTGTTTCAAAAGATAGTCTTCATCAAAATTTCCTAAAGAGAAAGTCATCTCTTTTCTAATACCTAACCATTCATCAGAAACAGGTTTGATTTCTTTTAAAAGCTCAGGAGTAGACGGTTCAATTTGAAAAGAGAGTTCTTCTTGTTCTTGCTTATTAAGCAGTTGTCGAAAGACTTTACCCTTGTTACCACTTGTTTTAAAGGTGGTAACATCTAACTCACCTTCTTCACCTAAGTTAAATAGGGTGTAGTTAAATTCGGTATAAATATGAATGTTTTCTGTCGTAGTTTGATAAAAAATAAGTTCTTTTCCAATACTAGTCGCATAGTCATGTATCTTTTTAATGAAAGGGAAAAAGTTTTCTTTGTTTCCAACAGGATCACCAAGCATTAAGATGTAATAGGAATTTTCTTTAAAAATAGCTGCTGTCGAAAGTTCTTTATCAACAAGAACTTGATTAGATGGTAAAAATCCCAGATTGGCTAGATTATTTCCTTCAAAGGCTTCGATGATTTCTTTAAAATCATCTGGATTATCGCTCATATTCTCTTCTTCAACAAGGCAAGAAAAAGTATATTTGTGGCGTAATCTATAGCGATTGACATAAAGATAGATAAACCAGATAGCAGAGAAAATCAATGGATAAATAATCAACTCTCTAAAGAGATTTAATTTGAAGTATTCAGCAGTGTAATACGTTGAGTCTAAAATAAAAAATAGAAACATTAACGTAAAGAGCCAAATAAATTTTTCTCTTCGATATCGAATCGTTAAATGGTTGTTGAAGGTATTTCGAGATAAGTAAAGAACGACGCCGAAAATAAAAGTAAAGACAAAGCTTTCAACAAACAGGATAGTACTAAAGAGAACTATTTGGCAAAGTAAGATAATACCTAACATGAGAAAGAGATTTTTATAGGCTTCTTTTGAGCCATAATAAACACCCATATAATTAGGCAACATGTAGACGCTGATTACCGTATAAAGAACACTGAAGAACAGTAAGAAACGGTTGCTTTCTTCTGTCGCAATGTAAAAGAGACCAAAGATGGCATCTTGTAAGAAGTAAAGACTTCCCACAGCAAAAATGACTAGAATAAACCATCTCATCAGAGTCTGTACTCTTTTTTTAGTGATATCAACAACGATTGTGCCAAATTCTTTGGTAAAAATAATAAAGTTATTTTCGGTATTAAATTTCTCTTTAACAAGTAGCTGAAGTTCACTAACGGATAAAACAAGACCAAAGAAGAAAGGTAAAATATAATATGCTAAACGGTAAAAGACAAGTGCCAATAAAACAGGCCCTTCCTTAATATCAAATTGATGAGTCATCCCTAATAGGAAAACGACATCGAAAGCCCCCAAGCCACCTGGAACCATACTGATTAATCCAGCGATGGTTGCGATAATAAAGACACTCTCCATTTGCCAGAAACTAACATGAACCTCAACAAATCGAAGAGCTAAGAACATGACAATTCCGACAAATAGATAATCAAGAACTGATACGCAAGTGTATTTTAAACTTAGAAATCTATCTGAGGCAACTGGTGGCTTGGCGATTGTTACGATTAAGAAAATCGGCAACAAAGCTGCCAAAACAAAGAGTCCAATTTTTAGAACAGGTTTTTGCTCTAGTAAGTAAGAAGCTGAAAAGACATTACTAACAACCAAAATAGAGAGTACACCAATCCCTGTTATCATGGAAAGAAGTAAGAGTGAGATGCTTTTTTTGAGCTCCGTTTTTTCTTTCTCGTTTGTTGTATAATTTTGAAAATAATTATATCGAATGGTGGAACCAATAATACCACCAAAACCAATGAGTGTATTAAGGGAGTTTATAATCCAACTCATTTTAATTGTTTTTAGTAGAGGGACTTTTAGTTTTTGAGATTTCACAAGAACGAGATCATACAGACTAAGTATCCAAATACCCAGTAGACTAACGCCGACTAAAACAGCAATAGATGTGAAAGATCTGTTTTGAATGACATTATAAACATCCTTAAAGTTAATAGAGGCAAGTTCAGATTTTAATTTCCAAGCAGAAATTAAAAAGATTGAAAAAGCCACGAAAAACTTAATAAATTTTTTCAATGGAAGCATCTCCTTTTGTTTTTAACTATATGTTAATAGTAACAGTTGAAGGTTTAGAAATAAACATAAAACACTGGTTATCCTATTTGATTTGATTTATTAAAATAGGTACAATAAAAGAGAAGGAAAGTATAAGAAAAGGGTGATGGGATGACTTTTTGGGAGATTATTCAACGCTTGTTATTGGCAGTGTTTATGTCAGGAGCCATCGGTTTTGATAGGGAGTTTAAAAGTAGACCAGCAGGAATCAGAACACATATTTTAGTGTGTGTAGGTGCTACGGTGATAGCTTTACTTCAAACAGAGATTTATCTGCAAACAATTACCAAAATTGCTGAAAATCAAGAATTAGCTACTGTTTTACGAGTTGATCAAACGAGGTTAATTGCTCAAGTTGTTAGTGGTATTGGTTTTCTAGGGGCAGGAACGATTATTGTCACAAAACGAGCAGTAGCAGGATTAACAACAGCCGCCTCTCTTTGGACAGTTGCTTGTTTAGGACTTGCGGTTGGTATGGGATATTATCAACTAGCCTTAATTGGTTTTGTTATTATTCAAGGGACACTATCTCTATTAACAAAAGTGATCACAGTCCCCTCAATCAAAAACTTAGAAGTTAAATATGTTCATAGAGTGGAGACCAAAGAGTTTATTTCAGAATATTTTAAACAAAAGAAAGTTGAAGTAAATGATATTAATGTGTCAGTTGAAATACAGGATAGTCGCCGAATTTATACCAATGTTTACACCATTGAAATCCCTAAAAATTTTAATGTGCATGAATTAATTGAAGATTTATCAGGGCATGAAAATATGATTCAAATTAGATTAATTGATTTATAGATGTGATAGTAAGTAAAACAGATATGCTATACTGGCTATTAACGATGAAAGGAAGTTATTGAATGAGTCGAAAAAGTTATACAGGTAAAGAAGTCTCTGTTTCTGGACCTTATTCTCATGCGATTGATGCAGGAAGCCATCTCTTTTTCTCAGGTCAGGTTGCTAAAAATGCGCTTGATTATGAAGAGGTAACAGGAAGTATCGAAGAGCAGACTAAACAGTGTTTCATTAATTTAGAACGTGTCATGAAAGATGCTGGTGTGACATTTGATGACGTGGTAAAAGCTAATGTCTATCTAACAAGCATGAAGAACTTTCAAGGAATGAATGGCGTTTATGAAACGATGTTTAGTGAACCATATCCAGCAAGAACATGTGTCGCTGTGTATGAGTTGCCTTTAGGGGCAGACGTAGAGATAGAAGTAGTTGTTTATAAAAAATAAAATAGATAAAAACCTAGTTGAGCTAAAAATGCCTAACTAGGTTTTTTCGTTATCTTTAAAATCACTTTCTACTTCTTTAAAAATAGTGATGAGCTCATCTAATTTTACATTTTTTCTTTTACCTTGTAGAGTCACAATGTAGTTAGTTGACTGCATGGTGATGTTTTCTAGTTTTATTTCTACGAGAGTATGATTTCGAATTTCTTTTTTTGCTAGCGGCATTGGCAGGATAGTAACTCCCATGTGATAAATAGCATTTGTTATTAAGACTTCTGTATTAACGCTTTCTAGTAATGGAACGATTTCAATATTTTCTTTCTTTGTTGAACGATCAAATACATCCCGCAAGGAGCTCCCTTTTTCTCGAAGTAAAAAAGGAAATTGAATGAACTCTTCTTTTTTATATTTCTTTTTTTGCGCCCAAGGGCTATTAGTTCCGCAGACACAAATAATTGGATAGGTCGAAAGAAATTCTAAATCAAATAATTGATTAGACTCAAATCCTTCTGTAAAAGCCACATCAATATCTCCGTTTAGTAGACGTTCCTGAATTTGCTCAATATTTTCAGCGTAAATTTTTAACGGTGTTTCAGGGTACTTTTTTTTAAAGATTTCAATAGCAATAGGTAAAGTTTTTAAACCAATGGTAAGACTAACACCAATTCGAATCGGTGTTATATCTTCATAAACAGAAGAAAAATGAGTTAACGAATCAAAATCTTTTAATAATTGTTGGGCTTTAATTCGGAAAAGCCTTCCTTCTTCATTTAGAAAAATTTTACCATTGATACGGTCAAATAATTGGAGTCCAATTTCTTGTTCTAGCTCTTTAATGGCTTTTGAAACAGCTGGTTGAGAGAGATAAAGAGATTGAGCTGTTTTGGTGATAGACAAGTGGTTGCAAACTTCTAGAAAAATTTGAAGTTGTCTAATGGTCATATTATTTCCTCCATAACTTTTTAGTTATACCTATATTATCATATTGGTATTTTTATCTATATCAAGAAGATGCTACTATTTTTATTGGAGGGATGAAATGAAGAAAAATTTAGTTTTATTCAAGGTTTATTTAATGGCAGGAGCATTTACCTTTTCAGGCGGGATGGCAATGCTGCCATTAGTTGAGCGAGAATTATGTACGAAACGAAAGTTAATTAATCAAGAGGAGCTTCATGAATTTACGACTTTATCACAAGTATTTCCAGGAGTAATTGCTTTGACCAATGCTTGTTTTGTTGGTAAAAGAATTAATGGTAAGTCAGGCATGTTTTTTGCTGGTTTAGGAGCTATTCTTCCTGCTTATGTCTTGATGTCGATAGCAACTATTTTGTATGATTTTTTACCTAAAGAAGGAGCTGTCTTAAGTGCATTAACTGCTATAAGAGCAACGTCAGCCTCTTTTCTTTTTCTAGCAGCGTATACAATAGCTAGGTTTAATTTGAAGGAAAAAAGGTTATTATTATTTTCGTTTATTGCTTTTTTATTGACTGTATTTAATTTGTTAAGTGCTCCTAAATTAATTATAGCTGGTGCATTTTGTGGTGTCTTGTTTGTCCAATACAAGAAAGGACGTGTTTAAAAGTGTTATTTCGATTATTTTTTTCTTTTCTAAAAATCGGCTTTCTTGGATTTGGTGGAGGTTATGCGATGTTGTCACTCATTTTTGAAGAGATGACTTCTTTTGGCATGACAGTTGAACAATATGCTGATTTAAATGCGCTAGATGTTCTCATACCTGGTCCGATTGCTATTAATTCAGCTACCTATGTCGGACAACTATATGCTGGATTTTTAGGGGCATTTGTAACAACTTTAGCAGTTTGTATCCCTTCAGTTGTTTTTGTTAATTTGTTTTCAACTTATGAAAATAGAATCAGAGAAAATCTTTATTTAAATGGTATTTTAACTAGTATCAAAATTGTTTCAGTGGGACTTATTTTTTCAGTAGCACTGATATTAATGCTATCAACCACACTAGGTGTTGATAGACTATCAGATATAGGTAGTGCAAACTTAGATGTCACTGCTCTTGTTGTTATGATAGGGACTATTTATTTAAGCTTACGTTTTCAAATCAATCCATTATTATTAACACTTTTAGCAGGGTTAGTTGGATGGTTTCTATTTTTTTTATAGTAAGTTGTGTAGTAGACGTCTTTTTAAACATATTTATGTGATATGATTTAATAAAACGTTGTAGGTGGAGAATATGAAAAAAGAAATACAAAAGGGTAATTTAAGAATAGATGATTCTATTTTTGAAAAAGTTTGGCATTTTGGTAGGAGAAGATATTTTTATTCGTATTTTTTTATTTGTCTGTCACTTGGCTTAATTTTACTTAGCTTTTTTATCAGTTTTTCTGGTTTAGTGGATGTGAAAAATGATATTTGGTTGAGATCATTAAACACACAGAAAATTAATGAGTTAAAAAAAGAGAAAGAGTCAATTGAAGAATCTTTTGAAAAGAATAAGACAAAAAATCCAGAAGGAACCTTTGATAATGCTAAGAAAGATTTGCTGAATGAATGGGATATTACGGAAAATAATCAAACTGTTTCAGTTAGTGGTACTGAGTTAGCGATTAATCAAAATAATGTTTTTGTCTCAGATAATGCGAAAGTCTTAACGGATACTGCAAGAAGAAAGATTTATGATTTTAATAAACAGATGGCTGAAACGCAAGATGAAGAACAGTTGGTTGTTGTAACAGTTCAAGAATTACCTTCTGGAGAAACTGTGGAGACTTTTTCTCAAGCTGTTTTTGAAACTTTAGGTATTGGTCAAAAGAGTAAAAATAATGGGGTTCTCTATTTGATGGCTATTAATAATCGAGCTACACGTATTCACGTTGGCTATGGATTAGAAGAAAAACTGACGGATTCAGAGAGTTTTAGTATCTTACATGATGAGAAAGTTAAAAAAGCTTTTCAAGAGGAGAGTTATTCAAAAGGTGTCTCAAGAATAGTTGATTTAATATCAGAAGAAGTGTTATCTAATACACCAGAAATTGATTCTGAAATAAGAGAATATGAGTATTATCTAAAAAATACAAGAACAGACTTTTGGCTAGGAATAGTTCTTACTTTAGTTTTTCTTATTGGAATAATAGTAGGAAGTTTTTGTTGTCTGATTAGTACTTATAAGTTAAATAGAAAATTAAAAGAATTAATTCGAAAAGATAACTTTCTTGAGGAAAAAGAGTTTTGTATTGCTAAAATATCTAAAGAACAATATGATGTTGATTTATTTTATCTCTATAAAGGTTGTCCTCTTGTTTTATTCTTTTACTTCCAACTAGTTAGAGCAATAAAAGCAGGGCGCGTTCTGATATTAGCCCCTAAAGGAGCAAAAACGAGAAGAATGGGCAAGCAAATCTTGATTAATGAAACACTTTACGATATTGATGGCCGAATATTAACAACTCGTTATTCTAGTTCCTCTTATCGTTCAGGCGGAGGAGGAGGAAGTAGTAGCGGAGGAGGTTTTGGTGGTGGTTCATTTGGCGGAGGTTCTTCAGGAGGCGGTGGCGCTTCAGGTGGTTGGTAAAATGGCGTATAATAAAAATAAAAAGGGTGAGTAAAAATGGTTGAATCTGTCATAGATGCGTATATTGCTGAGTGCCCAGCGGAAAGACAAGAGATATTAACTCAATTGAAGCAAGTTATTAAAGACGTTTTACCAGAAGCAGAAGAAAAAATAAAATATGGAATACCTACTTTTTATCAAAATGAAAATATTATTCATTTTTCAAACGCCAAAAATCATATAGGGTTTTATCCAACACCAAGTGCGATAAATCATTTTGAAGTCAAATTGATTCCTTATAAAACAAGTAAAGGTGCTATTCAATTTCCTGCTGAAAAAGAACTTCTTTTTGAGTTGATTAGGGAAATTTGTTTATGGAGATTAGAAGAAATGAAGAGAAAATAAGAGATTAGACTTTATGCTAATCTCTTATTTTTCTATTAACACTTAACTTATAGTGTAGTCTTCGATAATATCAATTACTTCAATGTTTCCATTAACTAAGAGTTCAGGTAGATTGTTCTCTTTGTTTCCATTCCAATAAATTTTAGCTTGTTCTATTTTTTTATCAAAAGGAAGACTATCGGTACTAGGTAATAGATTTCCATCACCTTCAAAATAAGTTCCTTGTACTTTTAATTTAACAATTTGTAAGACTTTTCTATTGAAGGAATCAAAAATCTTTTTCCATTCTAGAGCATCAGCATAAGTTCTTGTAGTGTATAAACATGATAGCCTAGAAGGATACTGAGGATAGTGTTCAAGTCTTACCATTTCAACAATTGTTTCTCTAACAGCTCTAATTGTCTGTTCTAAATACTGCATACTTACTTTACTGTCTTCTTCATTTAGTTGAATTTGGTTATTAATATAGTTGTTAGTTATGATCTGGGTAAAGTTTTGCTGATTGGAATTTCTTTGTTCTTTCTCAAAAAAGAATTGATAAAGAGTATTTTTTTCGTTGTTATCAAATACAAATTTTTGACCAACTTTCATTTTTTTATTTGTAACTAGATGATATACAGTAAAATCTTTTTTCATTTACAAACTCCTTTGCCTTGATTATTAATTTGGACTAAAAGGTACCCTTGTTAGCCATTATAACAAGTAACAGAGTGTATAATACAATAAATGAGGTGAGAGAAATGAAAAATAGAAAGAACTGGATACTACTAATTGTGGGTATTATTTGTGGACTACTTATGAGAGAAGTAATTCGTTTTATTTTTCATATTTAGTGTAAATGATTGGAATTTTCAAATTTTATAAGGAAGATAAAAGTGTTTAAGGAATTTTTTCAAGTAAGTTCTTTAAACCTTTTTCTTTTTTGTTAAGAACAATCCTGCTTTTGTATAAAAATATCTGTTAATGTTCACTATTATTGATATAATACCTATTGTACAGTTTATTTTAAGGAGGAGTTAGATGAATCAAAGAAGATGGTTGGCAGTTGCGATTGCCGTTGGTTTATTTTTATTTTCAATTGTAACAAGCATGATGATGCCTGAGACAGATGAAAAAATAGGTAGTGATAGCTTAAATAGTTTGTTATATGGGACAGATGAGTTAACCCCTAAAATTATTGAAGATGGTAATAGCAATAAAAAAATAGCACGTCTATCTGTTGAAGGAGCTATTATTGATAGCAATCCAACAAGTTTTTGGTCTCAAGAAACATATAATCACCAAAACTTTTTAGAACAAGTTAAAGCAATTAAGGAAGATGTTACTGTTCAAGGTGTTTTACTTGAAGTGAATTCACCTGGTGGTGGTGTTTACGAAAGTGCTGAAATTACTAAAGAGTTGAGTAATTTAAAAAAAGAACGTGACATTCCAATTTACGTTAGTATGAAAAACCTAGCAGCAAGTGGTGGATACTACATTTCAGCTGGAGCAGATAAGATTTTTGCGACGGAAGAAACAACGACAGGCTCAATTGGGGTTATCATGTCAGGTACTAACTATTCTGGTTTAATGGAAAAATTAGGAATTGAAGATGCTACCTATAAGAGTGGTGCTTTGAAAGATATGGGATCAGGTCAACGTCCGGTTTCTGAAAAGGATAAAGAAGTTTTCCAGTCTTATATAGATAGTGCTTATGGACGTTTTGTTAAAGTAGTAAGCGAAGGCCGTAAAATGTCTGAAGATAAAGTGAAAAAAATTGCGGATGGTCGTATTTATGATGGGAAACAAGCCAAAGAAAATGGACTAGTTGATGCGATTGGTTATCCAGAAGATGCACTAGAAGCATTACGTAAAGATAAAAATTTAAAAAATGCAGTGTATGTAGAATACCAATCTGACTCAACAGGATTTGCTAATACATTATTTGGCGCACAATTTGGTAAAGGATCAGATAAAGATGATTTCATGTCTATCTTAGAAAACTTAACAACTAAAGAAGCTCCAAAAGCAATGTATTACTACGGAGGTGAATAAAATGATGGAGGAATATATCGAACAACCACAGCAAGTAGCAGATAATCCTTATGAATTTCCTACTTATTTTTTCGCCGGTTTTTGGATTCGTTTTTTTGCCTTTCTAGTTGATATGATTTGTATTAGTGCCATTTCAACAATTGTTATCAATATTTTTTCAATTGGTTACCCATTAGCTGAGCAAACAGGAGCATTAACTGTAAGTAGTGGTATTAAATTGATTGTTTATTTAGGGTATTTCATTTTGTTAACGAAACTAAACAAAGGTCAAACAATTGGTAAAATGATTTTTGGTCTACAAGTTATCAGTATGGATGAAATTCAATTAAGCTGGGCAACTGTGTTGGTTAGAGAAGGTGCTTGTCGTTTTATTTTAAAAACACCTCTTTTAGCAGTTGGTTATGTGGTAGCGGCCTTTACTCACCGAAAACAACATGTAGGAGATTTATTTAGTCAAACAAGTGTTGTGGCATTAAATGTGGTAAAAGCATCTAAAAATAAATAAAAAATAATCGCTGAATTGATGAGATAGAGGTATAATAACTTCATATAAAAAAAGAGAGAAGATAAAATATGCCAAATATTCTCTTTGCCTATTCTACTGTGGATGGACAGACACAAAAAATTGCTGAAAGGTTATCGAGAGAGGTAACAGGTAAAGTAAGCGTAAAAAGATTTGAAGAGGTAACTTCAATAAAGGATTTTGATAAAGTAATCGTAGGTTCTTCCATTAGATATGGAAAATTTCCTAAAAAGCTATATCGATTTGTTGAAGAAAACCAAGAACTACTAGAAGAAAGACATGCTGATTTTTATGGAGTTAATTTAATCGCACGAACACCAGAGAAATGCCAAGTTGAAAACAATGTCTATGTTAGAAAATTTTTAGAAAAAACAACATGGAAACCTAAGGATGTTTGTATTTTTGCTGGAGCATTAAAGTATACGACGTATCGTTTGTTTGATAAGAAGATGATTCAACTTATTATGAAAATAACAAAAGGTCCAACTGACTCAAGAGTAGATTTAGAATTCACAGATTGGCAACAAGTAACTCAGTTTGCTGAAAGAATTAATCAAGAAATTAATAGATAAAAGAGGCTGACCCAAAAGTCTCTTAAAACAAAGCAAGAATTCTAAAATGAGGTTTATCATTTTGGAATTCTTGTTTTTTCTTATTTTTCTGTCTATATCCTTCCTAAATTTACTTAGTTTTCTCAAATTTAGAGCCATAAACGCAAAACCTAACTCCTGTGTTACTTTCTCTTGACCTCTAACCGAGAATCGATTGAACGACAAATTAGCCTTTAGATTTCCAAAGGCTGGTTCTACGTCAATTTTTCTTCGACGGTAAATCGCTCCTGTTACATCATCGCTCAAAAGCTCTCTTGCGTGAGCTTTAAAATATTCCCAGTTACCATTTTTTTTGAATGACTCTACTTTTATTACTTTTTGCTCGGGTACACAAAGATCTGACAGGGCAATCTATACATGTTTCACATTCATACATTTTTAACTGTTTTGTAAATCCCTGTTTATCATTGCGAGTAGAGTAATTTCTAAAACTCAGTTCTCTATTGTTAGGACAAGTATAGCTATCTGTTAATTCATTGTATTTCCAATTATTAGTAATGAATGGGTTTTGTTTATATTTTTTGGTCTGTTCTTTTTGATACATAGTGTAGGTGATTAATGGTGTTCTCTCAAAATCATCCAAGATGGCTTGGTAGTTTTCTTCACTTCCATAACCGGCGTCAGCTACAATATAATTAGGTAACTCAAAATAAGATTCTTTGATAGTGGTCAAAAAAGGAATCATCGTTTTAAAATCTGTTGGATTTGAAAAAGTATCATAAGCTAGAACGTATTGATTGTTGGTTGCGATTTGGACATTGTATGCCGGTTTCAGTTGACCATTCATCATATGATCTTCTTTCATTTTCATAAAAGTAGCGTCTATATCTATTTTTGAAAAACTATTTCTCTCTTTAAAAATCTGATATTGTTGCTTATATTTTTTCTTCCTATCACTGAATTCTCGAAAAGCCTTTAAGGCTTTTTTAGGTTCCTTTCTTTGACGACGGAGTTCTTTTCTAAGTGTAACGTCTTCTGTATCATCTATTTGTTCAGTCAACTCAGATACTTTAGTTTCAATAGAATCGGCAATGAGATTCAACTGTTTATCATCCCATTCCTCATCTTCATTATGAATCGACGGAATGATTTTTTCTTTGACTAATTGTTTATAATATATTTTTGATTTTTCTGTTAGAGAATCGTCAAATCTGGTCGTACTCTTTCTCCAAACAAAACTATATTTATTGGCATTAGCTTCCAATTTGGTCCCATCAATAAAAATAGAATCTTCTTCAATCAATTTCTGCGAAACTAATTGATTTCTAAATTGAATAAAACACTCTTGAAGAATTGGCTGAACCAAAGGATTCACTCGAAAACGATTAATGGTTCTGAAGTTAGGAAATTGTGATTGAGTCAACCACCTAGTACGAATACTATCTTTAGTCATCGCTTCAATTTTTCTACCAGAAAAATTAGACTGTGTATATCCACATAAAATAAGTTTCAACATCATTCTTGGATCATAAGACGAGGTTCCCATTTGATGATCAAAAACAGAAAAAACGTAACTTGGAATACTCTCTACTAATTCATTAATCGCGAAAGCGATGTCGTTTTTTTCTAAATAAATTTCTAAATCTAGTGATAATGTAACTTGTTTCATGTTATAATTTTTATACATAAATAGCACTCCCTTTTGATTTGGTTTCGACGCTTTAATTATAAAGGATAGTGCTATTTTTTTCGTCAAAAAAAGGAACAAAATCTAAAAAAAAGATTTTGTTCCTTTTATTTTATTTAAGAGACTTTTGGGTCAGCCTCTTTTTTATTGATACAAATCTGCTGCCATTTCTTCAAGTTGCTTCACATCAATAATGACAAAACCTTTATCTTGTCTTTTTAGTATTTTTTTCTGACAAAGTGTTTCAAATGAGCGGTGTAAGTGACGATAACTTGCTCCTAAAAGCTCGGCCAACTCAGTTAGATTTTCTTTGAAAACAGGAGCTTGCTCTGTAGAGTAATCGACGGTTGCAAAAATATAACTGGCTAAGCGATTTTCAAGTGGATAGAGTAAATTAATTGAGCTATTTTTAGAAGATCTTTCTAATTCCAAACTTAAAGATTGGCACATAAATTGTAAAAATAAAATATCATTTAACAAATATTTCCTAACAATATTTTGATGAATACCGATACAATAAGCATCTTCTATGACTTGAACACTAGCTGTAGAAGTCTTAGAATGAATAATTTCTAAATCACCAATTAGTTTGAAGTCTTCATAAAAGCAAAGTAGCAAAGATTTACCATTTTTAAGTGTGATATAAATCTTTGCCTTACCTTGAACAAAAAAGAAGAGGTGATTAACTGGTTCATCTTCAAAACAAATATGCTCACCTTTTTTCCAGAAAAAAAGATTTAAATAAGGTGTCATGTCTTTAGTGAAATGTTGTGAAATTTGATGTTGATTCAGAAAAGTATGAAGTAATTCTTGATTATCAATTTGTTTCAAAATAAATACCACCTTTTTATAGTAAGTGGGACATATGTCCTATTTGTAAAAAAGTAAGCCATGCTATAGTAAAGACAACCTTAAAAGAGTGGAGATGATGAGATGACAAAGTTAATTTCAATTTTAATTGGTGCCTTAATTACCTTAATGATAACACTGAATGGTACCTTATCAACAGGTGTTGGTAACTATACTTCAAGTGTTGTGATTCATTTTTTAGGTTTGGTTGCTACTATTTTGGTCATTGTCTTTACTAAATCAACATTTAAAGTCAGAAATCACTTATCTTGGTATCTTTATAGTGCCGGTGCAGTAGGTGTATTTACCGTTTTATTTAACAATATAAGCTTTGCTGCATTAGGAGTCTCGTTGACAGTTGCATTAGGTTTATTAGGTCAAACAGTCTCATCACTGATTATTGATCACTTTGGTTTATTAGGAATGAAAAAAATTGAATTTGAAAAGAAGAAAATAATTGGTTTACTATTTATTATGGCAGGAATTGCCGTTATGACATTTTACTAAAAGGAGGACAATAAAATGATTTTATTCTATTTTTTAATGGCAGTTTTAGCGGGCATTTCGATTGTTGTTGCAAGAATTATTAATGCTAACTTAGCTAATCGAATCGGTTTATTTCAAGGAACAGTATTTAATTATTTAACTGGCGTTTTGTTCTCTTTAATTTTTTTACTTTTTAGTAAAGAAATGTTGTCTCTAGGTAATATTGATTGGAAAAGCATTCCAATCTGGGCTTATTTAGGTGGTATTGTTAGTGTAGCAGTTGTTGTTTTGTCAAGTTACGTAACGCCGAAGATTTCTGTGTTCTACCAAACTTTATTTGTTTTTATAGGTCAATTATTTGTCGGAATTATTGTAGATTTCGTTGTGTTAAATCAATTATCCATTGGAAAAGTTATTGGAGGAATTCTTGTTTTAGTTGGATTGACACTTAACTTAGTGCTTGATACGAAAAGCTTGAAAAAGGTTGGTTGAAAAAGACCAATCTTTTTTATTGACGGTAATTAGTTTAGTTGCTAAACTAATTACATGAAAAATAAAGAGATAACAGATAAATTAGGTGAGTTGTTTCATTTAGTTTATCAATACGAAAAAATGGGATTAGAAACAAATCAAACAGATTGTCTAACGCCAAGCGAAATGCATTTTGTAGAAAGTATTGGTTTAAGCCAAAAGATGACAAGCAAAAAAATAGGAGAAGTCCTCAATATAACTAAAGGAGCAGTGTCTCAACAATTAAGTAAACTAACTAAAAGCGGATACGTCACTAAAGAAATGAGTAAAGAGGACAGACGGAAAAGCTATATTAAACTGACGGAAAAAGGATTAGCTTGTTATGAAGAACATCAAGCTATCAAATTAAACTTTGATGAATTATTAACACAAAAATTAAATGAAGAAGAGATAGTTGGATTTGTTAAAGGATTAAGCGAGTTGAATCATTACTTAGGTGATCAGATAGAACAGGAGACAAGAAATGAAAGATAAATTATTATTGATTGGTGGTCACGGTGCTGTTGGTCGGATTATTTTAAGAGACTTATTAAAAAGAGGTATCTCTGAAACTAATATGGTTATCGCAGGTCGAAATAAAGAAAAAATGACTTCTTTTTTGGCAAGTGAAAACTTACAGATTGAAAGCCGTGTACTAGATATTAATCAGGAAATAGATGAAAAAGTTTTCGAAGATATTAAATTAGTGGTTATGTGTATCGATCAAGAAGACACTCGATTAGTGTCACAATTAATAGCTTTAAAAATTGACTATGTTGATATTACGGCTAATAGTGATTTTATAAAACAAGTCAATCAATTACCAAATACCAGTGAGATTTCCGTCATAACAAGTGTTGGTTTGGCACCAGGATTAACGAATCTTGCAACAACAGATTTCATTAAAAAGCATCAACCAAAGGCAGTCGTGATTGATATTTTGTTAGGAACAGGTGAGAGTCATGGAGAAGCAGCCGTTCATTGGATGTTTGATAAAATCAATCAGCCTTACCAAATAAAACAAGTGTCTCGGCAAATAAAAAACTTTACTTTAAAACGAGTGGTTGATTTTACACCAGATTTAAGAAAAAAAGCAACTTATAATTTTAACTTCTCAGATCAACATATTTTAAATGAACAATATCCAGATATTCCTATTACAACTTATTTTGGTTTTGATGTAAATCTTGTCTCAAACAGTTTACACTGGTTAAATAAAATCAATCAACTAGGCTTGCTGGAGAAAAAAGGAACCATTAATATTCTAAAAAAAGTGATGCAAAAAGAGATGATAGGCTCAGATGATTTTGCTATTCATATCTCAAGTGGCAAGAAGCATGGTTTTAGTTTGTATGGAAAAAATGAAAAAGAAATTACAGGAAAAATAGCTAGTTTAGTTATTTTTAGGGTTTATCAGAAAGAAGAAAAACTCGGTATTAGTAGTATTGAATCTGTCTGTTCTTTAGAAGATGTTTTGAGTGAAACACCAGTTAAGATGTATCAAGAAAAATAATTAATTTAAAAAACTATGAAAAACTTTAAATAATTTTTCATGGTTTTTTGTTTTATCTGTTATAAGATAGAGATATAGAACATTAATAAGAAAGTAGGCGTTTCTTTATGTTGAAAAATAATGGTCAAGATGTTCCTGTATTTGGTTCTCTTTTTGCAGACGAACAAGTATTACTTAGTAAGTTGAGAAAAGAACCTGTTTCTGCTCAAGTTTCTTATCGGTTGTTAAAAGATCAATTGATTGATGAAGGTGATGCAAGACAGAATTTAGCCACTTTTTGTCAGACTTATATGGAACCAGAGGCTAGTCAATTAATGGGGGAAACGATGGAGAAAAATGCCATTGATAAATCAGAGTATCCTCAAACAGCTAAAGTTGAAGAATCTTGTGTGGCGATTTTAGCAGATTTATGGCAGACACCTAAGGAATATAAAGCAATTGGAACGTCAACAGTCGGCTCAAGTGAAGCGTGTATGTTAGCTGGGATGGCAATGAAATTTAGATGGCGTAATAAACGAAAAGAAAGAGGCCTTTCGATAGAAGGTAGACAACCTAATTTAGTCATCTCTTCTGGTTATCAAGTTTGTTGGGAGAAATTTTGTGTTTATTGGGATATTGAATTACGTGAAGTTCCTATGGATAAAGATCATTTAAGTATAGATGTCGATCAAGTACTTGATTACGTTGATGAAGATACGATTGGAATTGTAGGGATATTAGGGATTACATATACAGGGAAATTTGATGACATCGAAAAACTGGATAAAAAAGTAACTGAATATAATGCAAATCATGAGCATGAATTAGTCATTCATGTAGACGGAGCAAGTGGTGCTATGTTTACGCCTTTTGTAGATCCAGAACTTCCTTGGGATTTTAGATTAAAGAATGTGGTTTCAATCAATACATCAGGCCACAAATACGGATTAGTCTATCCAGGAATTGGATGGATTCTTTGGAAAGATGAAGAATACCTACCAAAGGAATTAATTTTTGAAGTTAGTTATCTAGGCGGAAAAATGCCGACAATGGCCATTAATTTTTCAAGAAGTGCCAGCCAAATTATCGGTCAATATTATAACTTTTATCGTTTTGGTTATGATGGATACCGAGCAATTCATGAAAGAACACAAATGGTAGCTAAAGAGATTGCTAAAACTATTGAAGAAACAGGGCTATTTGAAATGTATAACAAAGGAGAAAATATTCCTATTGTTTGCTATGCATTGAAAGAAGATAGTAAAGTTAAATGGAACCTATATGACTTAGCGGATCGACTACAGATGAGAGGATGGCAAGTACCAGCTTATCCATTACCAAAAGATTTAGATGAAACAATCATTCAACGAATTGTTTGTCGAGGTGATTTAGGTAAGAGTAGAGGAATAGCTTTTATTGATGATTTCCATCAATGTTTAAAAGAATTAAACGAAGCACATATTCTATTTCATGAAAATAGAGATGACACATACGGATTTACTCATTAATCTATTAATTTGAACCATTCAGTTTTTTATAAAATTGAATGGTTTTCTTTATTTTAATATCTTCTTACTTAAGGTAAGCATATTAATTGCGAATTAATAAAAAAAGAGTATTATATAATTATAAAGGTCAAAGATGGTCAGTGAATCATCTAAAATAAATTGACTTTTACACTTCAAAAAGAAGTGCCAAGCAAATTATAGGAGGTTTGTGTTATGGCAAAACAACATTTTGAAAGAACAAAAGAACACGTAAACATTGGAACAATCGGACACGTCGATCATGGTAAAACAACATTAACAGCGGCGATTACAAGCGTCTTAGCTAAAAAAGGCCTAGCAAATCCCCAAGATTATGCGAATATTGATGGTGCTCCAGAAGAAAGAGAACGTGGTATTACAATTAACGCATCCCACGTGGAATATGAAACTGAAAAAAGACATTACGCTCATATAGATGCACCGGGACATGCGGATTATGTTAAAAACATGATTACAGGTGCTGCACAAATGGATGGTGCGATTCTTGTTGTATCAGCAACAGATGGTCCAATGCCTCAAACAAGAGAGCATATCTTGTTATCTCGTCAAGTAGGTGTAAAATACTTAATCGTTTTTTTAAATAAAACAGATCTAGTAGATGATGATGAATTAATCGATTTAGTAGAAATGGAAGTTAGAGATTTATTATCAGAATATGGTTTCCCAGGTGATGATACACCAATTATCAAGGGTTCTGCTTTAAAAGCAATTGAAGGAGACGAAGAGGCAGAAGCTGCGATTTGGGAATTAATGGATGCAGTTGATAGTTACGTTCCAACACCAACTCGTGATATTGAAAAACCACTCTTATTACCTGTTGAGGATGTCTTCTCTATCTCAGGTCGCGGGACAGTTGTTTCTGGACGTATTGAAAGAGGTACTGTAAGTGTTGGTGATGAAGTTGAGATTGTTGGGATTAAAAACGAAACTAAAACAGCTGTTGTAACAGGTATTGAAATGTTCCGTAAAACATTAGAACGCGGAGAAGCTGGAGATAACGTTGGTGTTCTTCTTAGAGGTGTGACACGAGAAGAAGTTGAACGTGGTCAAGTTTTAGCAAAACCAAAATCTATTACACCACATACTAAATTCAAAGCCGAAATCTATGTATTGAGTAAAGAAGAAGGCGGACGACATACACCATTCTTCAATAATTACCGTCCACAATTTTACTTTAGAACGACTGATGTAACAGGAAATATTGTCCTTCCAGCAGAAACTGAAATGGTGATGCCAGGAGACAATGTGACTATTGATGTCGAATTAATTCATCCAGTAGCAATTGAAAAAGGAACAACATTTTCTATTCGTGAAGGTGGAAGAACAGTTGGTTCTGGTATGGTTATTGAGATAGAAGAATAAAATTAAGCGTATCCTAATCCACTAATGTGGTGAAGGATACGTTTTTTTAGTATGCCTTTTTATGAAATGAGCTATTCGTAAATGGACAGAACGACTATATGAAAGCGTTATACAAAATGCTATTCTTAGGGTATTCAAATATTAAAATGAGGGAAGGTAGGCGTATGAAAAAGTATATTGGTATTTTAGGGTTACTGACTGTTGCCGTCATTTGGGGTACTGGATTTGTTGCAACTGCTGTCGCATTAGACAATTACACACCGTTTCAAATATTAGCTATCAGATTCACTGTTGCCTTTTTGATTCTTTTAGGAATGAACATAACCAAGATAAAAACAATTTCCAAGAAATCTTTTAAAAGAGGTTCTTTGCTAGGTGTTTTCTTATTTTTAGCCTTTGCTTTTCAGACAGTCGGGTTGCAATTCACAACACCTTCTAAAAATGCTTTTCTAACAGCAGTTAATGTTATTATTGTGCCGTTTCTAGGCTTTTTAATTTTTAAGAAAAAAGTTCCTATTAAGGGAGTTGTTGGTAGTTTTGTGACTTTAATAGGTATTGCTCTTCTCTCATTAACCAGTTCTTTAGGTGGTATTAACCTAGGTGATATGCTGACTTTAGTTTGTGCGGTGTTTTTCGCCTTACAAATTTTTGTGACAGACTTCTTTGTAGATGAGGAAGAAACTTGGGTGTTAATGCTCCTTCAAATGGGAAGTGCAGCTGCTCTGTCTTGGCTGACGATTTTTATCACAGGAGAAGGATTACCTTCTATCAAAATGGAGACGGTCTTTCCAGTTCTCTACTTAGGGATAGCTAGTACTTTGATTGCCTATTTCTTACAAACAGCTTCTCAAAAGTATACAACCAGTTCTCAGGCAGCTGTCATTCTATCAACTGAAGCTTTTTTTGGAATGTTGGGTTCAGTTCTGCTTTTAGGAGAGAAAGTCTCTATTAATATGTTAATAGGTTCTATATTTATTTTTATAGGAATTTTGATTGTGGAGTTAGATATCCCGCAATTTGCTAAAAAACAAGGTTAGCCATTGAAACGGCTAACCTTGTTTTTATCTTGACATTAAATGAAAAGTGGTCTACATTTTACATAGACGTTTATCTATATAAGGAGATGTAAAATGAATTATGAAGAAATATCAAAAGTTTTGAAAGCTATGGCAGATCCCAATAGAATCAAAATCATTGATTTATTATCCAATGGGACGCTTTGTGCCTGTGAGGTTTTAAAACATTTTGAGTTTACACAACCGACACTTTCTCATCACATGAAAGTTTTGGAAAAAGCAAATATCGTTTCAGTCGATAAACAAGGAAAGTGGTATCACTATACTTTAAGAGATGAATTTGTGACAGAATTTATGAAAAATATGCATGTTTTACTAGATAAGGAGTTAAAATAATATGGCAAATGCGCTAGAAATAAAAGGGTTAAAAAAAGTATATAGCACAGGAGTAGAAGCTCTAAAAGGAATCGATTTAGCTGTAGAAGAAGGTGATTTTTATGCTTTATTAGGACCTAATGGAGCAGGTAAGTCTACAACGATAGGAATCATTACTTCTTTAGTTAATAAAACATCAGGGCAAGTAAAAGTATTTGATTACGATTTGGATAAAGATTTAGTAAGAGCCAAACAACAAATTGGATTAGTTCCTCAAGAGTTTAACTTCAATCCTTTTGAAACAGTTCAACAAATTGTAGTGAACCAAGCAGGCTACTATGGCGTTTCCAGAAAAGAAGCGATTAAAAGAAGTGAAAAATATTTGAAACAATCTGACCTGTGGGAAAAACGCGATGTTCGAGCGAGAATGCTTTCTGGTGGAATGAAGCGCAGATTAATGATTGCAAGAGCACTTATGCATGAACCTAAATTACTTATTTTAGATGAGCCAACAGCAGGAGTTGATATTGAATTACGTCGTGAAATGTGGTCATTTTTAAGAGAATTAAATGAGCAAGGAACAACAATTATCCTGACAACTCATTACCTAGAAGAAGCAGAAATGCTATGTCGTAATATAGGCATTATCCAAGCAGGAGAGTTGATTGAAAATACGAGTATGAAAACTTTATTATCGAAATTACAATATGAAACCTTCATTTTTGATTTGGAGCCTTACGAAAAGCAACCTGAAATTGTAGGGTACAAAACACAGTGGGATGATGAGTTAACTCTTGAAGTAGAAGTTGAAAGAAACCAAGGTATTAATAAAGTGTTCGAACAATTTAGTGACCAAGGAGTCAAAGTTCTTTCAATGCGTAATAAATCGAACCGTTTAGAAGAGTTGTTCCTTAAAATCACTGAAGAAAATCAACCTGTCGTGGAGGTAGCCAATGTTTAGTTTATATTTTACAGCCTTAAAAAGCTTAGCCGTTAAAGAAACAAATCGATATTTGCGTATTTGGGTTCAAACCCTTGTTCCACCAGTTATTACAACCTCTCTTTATTTTATTATTTTTGGTAAAATGATTGGTGGTCGTATTGGAGAAATGGGTGGGTTTACATATATGGAATTTATTGTTCCAGGTTTAATTATGATGTCAGCCATTACAAGCTCTTATTCTAATGTTTCTTCTTCCTTTTTCTCACAGAAGTTTCAAAAAAATATTGAAGAATTACTAGTTGCACCAGTTCCAACTCATGTTATTATTTGGGGATTTGTCAGTGGTGGAGTAGGAAGAAGTTTACTCGTAGGTTCATTGGTAACTATTATTTCTCTCTTTTTTGTTCCGCTTAATGTCTTTTCGTGGGGCATTGTTATTGTGACTTTATTGATGACAGCAATTCTATTTTCATTAGCTGGTTTGATTAATGGTATTTTTGCTCAAAGTTATGATGATGTTTCAATTGTTCCAACATTTGTATTACAACCTTTGACTTATCTTGGGGGAGTTTTCTATTCTATTTCAATGCTCCCACCAGTTTGGCAAGCTGTTTCAAAAGTAAACCCAATTGTTTATATGATTTCAGGATTTAGATATGGCTTTTTAGGAACGGAAGACGTGCCATTAGGTATTTCATTAACCATTATTATTGGATTTATTATTGTTCTTTACAGTGTTTGTTGGTACTTAATCAATAAAGGTCGAGGACTTAGAAGTTAATAGAAGAAAAGAAAGGCTGACAATTTGTCAGCCTTTTTAGTTTAGTTTATTGGTCATTAATTTATTGATGATATTAACAATAGTTTCGGGAGATTCTTTTTGTCCATTATTAATCCATTCTTGTAAAACACCAAAAAGGGCATTACTCAAATAAGCTAAAATATATTGTTCCTCAACAGTTGAGCTGATATCGACGTTAAGAAAAGGAAGAATATTTTTTCTAGCATTTTCTTTAACCATTTCTTTAATGCTAGTCTGTACGTCAATCGAACCATTTTTTGATAATAATAAAGCAATTAGTTGTCCCTCATTTTTTAAGTGGGTCAACATAGTTAGCATGAAGTCTTTTTTGTTAAGAATATCATTTGTTTGAATCAGCTGATTAGCTTTTACCATATAATCTTTTAGAAAAGACTCAACTAAATCATATTTATCAAGGTAATGAAGGTAAAAACCACTACGGCTAATTTGGGCTTCTTTGCAGATACTAGTGACAGAAATATCGTTGAAATTGGAAGTTTTTAATAGGTTTACCATAGCTTCGATAATCATTTTTCTGGTTCGTAGGTATCTTAAATCATTTTCTTTCATAGCTTTCTCCTGTTACTGTTCTTTGTGTTGTAAAGCTATGATACAAGGTAATGGAGAGTCTGTCTAATAACAAAAAAGCAAATTCTGTTTTTCCAGAATTTGCTTTTTTGTTATTCAGCAGATAAAGCTGCCATTGTAATGTAGTTATAAGGTTGGTTAAAGTGTGGTAAAAAGAAAATATCTAGTAACTTCAATTTATCAATGGTTACTTTTTCTTCTATTGCTAGAGAGAACATATGAATTCCCATTGAGATATCTTCTGTTGAAGCCATTTGAGCACCAAGAACACGACGAGTTTTGGCATCATAAACAATACGGATTTTAACGTTACCATTTTTCTCGATGAATCCTGGTTTTTGTAAATCTTCGAAATCAGTATATTTTACTTCATAGCCAGCTTCTTTTGCAGCAGCTAGATTAAGACCAGTTGATACCATATTGTAACCAAAAATAGAAATACCATTTGAGCCTTGCACACCAATTGATTCTAAAGGAGTACCAGCAGCGTTGTGACCACCTACAATACCACTTCTTACAGCATTTGTTGCTAATGCGATATAAGTAGTGTCTTCAATCGCATTACTATAAATAGTAGCGCAATCACCAACCGCATAAACATCAGGTAAACTTGTTTCTTGTTTTAAATTAACTAGATAAGCACCATTATTAAAAGTTTCAAGTTTGTCTTTTCCTAAAGAGTTATTAGGAGAAAAACCAATAGCCATAATAACTAAATCAGTTTTATAAGTTCCTTTATCTGTTGTAAGATCAGTTACTTTACCATCTTTTCCTTCAAAGGACTGAACCATTTCACCGTAATGAGTTTGAATCCCATTCTCAGTTAAAACGTTGTCCATGTCTTCTGTAAACCAAGGATCATAATAAGTGTTTAATGATGTGTCAGCAGCGTCAAATAGGCGAACATTTTTTCCGCGACGTTTAACGGCTTCAGCCATTTCAACACCGATATACCCAGCCCCGATTACAGCTACTTCTTTGATTGAATCGTCACAAAGTGCTTTATCAGCAACTTGGCTGTCTTGGAATAATTTAACAAATTGGACATTTTCTAAATCGGTTCCTTTGATATTTGGAGCAATAGGAACAGAACCAGTAGCTAGAATAACCTTGTCATAAGATTCTTCAAATTTTTCGCCATTAGCGCGAGTTGCATGGATTAGCTTATTGTCAAAATCAATGGATTCAACAGTTGTTTCCATTAAAATTCTAGCACCTTTTTCTTCAAATGCTTCTTTGTTGGTATAAAATAAATGTTCATAAGAATCAATGTGGCGACCAACCCATAAAGCTGTTCCACAACCTAAATAACTTAAGTTGGTATTTTTATCAATAATAACTACTTCATTTTCTGGATAACTATCTAAAATAGTGTTAGCCGCAGCGATACCAGCATGATTGGCACCGATTAATACGATTTTACTCATTTAAACATCTCCTAAATATTAGTTTTTTTGCAAAAATAATTTGTAACTTAATTAACATTATGTAGATATATGAAAGGGTTGTCAAGAAAATGTTCAATTTTTCACTAATATATTTCTAAAGAATAAATGAAGTTAAAATAACTTAAGTTACTTACTTAATATAAGCATATTTATTGAGTTATGAAATGAGTATCTCTATACTTAACTTATCAAAGAGAAGACAAAGGAGATATAATTTATGGGCTTATTAGTAGAAGGCGAGTGGCATGATCAATGGTACGATACTAAAAGTACAGGTGGACATTTTGTCCGTAAAGATTCACAATTTAGAAATTGGATAACGAAAGATGGTGGTGCTGGACCAACTGGTGAAGCAGGTTTTAAAGCAGAGCCTAACCGTTATCATTTGTATGTTTCATATGCGTGTCCTTGGGCGAGTCGTGCCTTAATTATGCGAAAACTAAAAGGATTAGAAGAAATGATTTCGTTATCGGTTGTTAATCCTTATATGGGAGAAAATGGTTGGACCTTTGAAGAGGGAAAAGATGTTATAAAAGATCCTATATTAGATGCTGATTATTTATATCAAGTTTATACACATGCTGATTCTAACTATTCTGGACGTGTGACTGTTCCTGTTTTGTATGACAAAAAAACGAATCAAATTGTCAATAATGAATCATCAGAAATTATGCGTATGTTAAACTCAGCTTTTGATGAAGTTGGAGCATTACCTGGTGATTATTATCCAGAAGAGCTACGTAGTCAAATTGATGAGATGAACGATAAAGTCTATCACGGTGTGAACAATGGTGTTTACAAAGCTGGTTTTGCAACTAAGCAAGAAGTCTATGAAGAGGAAGTTACAAAATTGTTTAATGTTTTAGATGAGTTAGAGGAACATTTAAGTACAAGAAACTATTTAGTTGGTGAAAAACTAACAGAAGTAGATTGGCGATTATTTGTGACATTAGTTCGTTTTGATTCAGCTTACTATGGTCATTTTAAATGTAATATTCGTGAGTTAAGAGAGTATCCAAATCTTTGGCGCTACACGCGAGAGCTGTATAACTATAAAGAAGTAAAAGAAACAGTGAACTTTTATCATATTAAGCATCATTATTATGGCAGTCACCCAACGATTAATCCAAATCGAATTGTTCCAAAGGGACCAGAACTTGATTGGTCTATATAGAAAAGAATCCTGTCTGATGAATTAATTCAACAGACAGGATTTTTTTAATTGAGTAATTCAGTTCTTAAAATACCAAACTTAACAGAATCATAATATTGTCCATTCCAGTATCGAACTTTTCTGATGACTCCTTCTTTTGTCATACCATTTTTTTCTCCGACCTTTTGCATGCCAATGTTACCAGACCAAGTGGTAAATCCGATATGAGGTAAATAATCATACAGTTGAAATAATTCATGAAGCCATTTATTTAGTGCGATGCTTCCAATGCCAGTATTCCAAGTGTTGGCATCATAAATTAAAAGCCCCACTTCTAGCCATTGTTTTAGTGAACCATCTTGCCAGTAAGCAGTAACTAAACCTGTTATTTGCTGGTTTTTCATAATGACTTTAGTCATAGGATTATTGATTAATGTATTTCCATAACCAGTTGAAAAACTTTCCCATGTTTCAACTGGGTCTTTAAAATAGGGTCCATTAAATTTCATCCATTCTAAATCAGCTTTAGGTCCGTAGCTTATCTCCCATATTTCTTTTAAGTCATTTGTTTCGATTGTTTTTAGCCAAATCTCTTGTGTCATCATAATCTCCTTAATTAGTTAATGAGTCGATTATTCTAGTTGAGACTTCTAAGCATTACGACTATCGTGTTTAGCAGTCTTTTTTACAAAATTCATTCTGATCAACACCTTTCCTATTATTAAATTATATCACGAAAAATAAGAGGCTGACGTCATCTGTCAGCCTCTACACTATATATTTTTAAGTTCTAGGTCTAGGATCTGTAAAGTAAAGCATGTCTTCTCTGTATTTAATTAATGCTTTATCCCAAACGGCAGGAGCATTCATGACACAAGAGCGACCATTTAATACTTGACCCACTTGATAGTCAGTTCCTTCTTCTAAAATATCAAGAATACGGTCATAACGTTGTTCAAAACCATTGAAATCATGTCGTAAAACATTCATTGTGATAGTTTCTTTATTTTCAAGAATGATCTTATAGTCATAATTATAGTTGAATAAATATTCGGGAAGCACCATCTCTTCAACTCCGTGTAAGCTTGTGTTTCTAGCAAAAGGAGCACCAAGCATAACGATTTTACCGCCACGTCTATATGCTTCACTTAGTGGAGAGTTAACACCAACTGGACTGTGGTCTTTGTAGTGATTTTTAGTAAAACTATCAGCATCTTTTCCCCAAGCAGCCAAGCTATGAGTGGGGTGAACACTTCTGACAACATCTTTTGATAAACGCATTGTTTCAGGCAAAATACCAATACAAACTGGCGTGTTTAAAACATCAAACACTCGGTTATCTATATCCACATTTTTATAAGTGAAAGTGGGAATAATAAGAGTTCCTTCTGAGACTGTTTCTTTTAGAGCTTCAATGACTGCTTCTGGGCCACCTTCAATTTGATCCTCTCCGCGAAGACTATTGTATGATGAGTGGACAACAATAATATCATCTTTTTTGACACCTAGTTTTCTAAGGTCTGTCATAATTTGTTTTGGATTTAACATATAATTCTCCTTTACTATTCTTGAAAAATAAAGACAAACGCGTTGTCTGTTGAGTGTTCAGCAGAAAAGTGATAATGAGGATGTTCAAAATTCTTAATTCCTTCTAAAGTAGTCACTTGATTTTCAGCTAAATAACGAACCATTTCACCACGAGCCATTTTGGCAATCGTTGCTTTTACTTTTAGTTTGTCATCAACGACATGATAAAAATGAATATCGATTAATTGATCTGTTTCCTTAAGAAAAGGAGTAATTGCTTTAGAGTACTCTTTAGAAGCTAAATTAACAACTGGATGATTGCTAAAATCAAGAGCTTCATAAATTTGATTGCCCCAAAACTTATACAAATTAGTCGATTCTTCTACAGCTAAAGGTGCCTGCATTTCCAATCGATAAGGAATAATGGCATCAAAGGGGCGTAAAATACCGTAAAAGCCAGATAAAATTCGTACATGTTCTTGAAGATACTCTAGAGCAGGTTTTGTTAATAAATCTGGAGCCATATACTGGTACTGAATACCTTTGTAACTCATAATGGCAGGAGCTGTTTGCGTATTAAAGCCAAATTCATGTAATCGTTCGTAATTTTCTTGAGCTAACTTGTCGCTACAATGCCACATTTTTTTAGCTTCTGAATAAGATAGAGTGACTAACTGATTGAATATTTTTTTCGTCTGAGTCAAAAAAATAGGCTGACTTTCGGGAAAGAAAAAATCTTGATCGTTAGTCATTTGTTTAGTGGGTGAGATAATGATTTTCATAAAAAAACCGCCTTTTTATTTATCTCATTCATTTTAGCTTACTATTTGAATAAAAGAAACTAAATTGAAATTAGGTGGGTAAAATGAACATTAGTTATTTTTGATAACTAAAATTAAGGATATATCAGTTTTTAATTAACTATTTATTACTTTTATCTAATTTCGTTCGCATTTTGTGTTGATTGTTTTAAAAAATATTGTTATGATAGCTCAATAAGAAAACCATATAATTCTAGTAATACGGTCTGGAAGTTTCTACAAGTTACCCGTAAAGTAACTTACTATGGCAAAGGTCTTTTTGTCCTTCTGCCATTAGAGTGGATTTTCGCTACTTAAGGAGGAGAAAAAGAAAAAATGAAAGAAAAAATGGACCAATTTTTTGGTATTACAGAATCAGGATCAACTTACAAACGTGAGCTAACAGGAGGAATTACTGCCTTTTTGTCTATGTCTTACGTTATTTTTGTTAATCCGATTATTTTAGGACAAGCGGGATTACCTGAAGATGCAGTCTTTATGTCAACTATTATCTCTTCAGCTTTAGCGATGTTAATCATGGGATTGTGGGCGAGGTTTCCACTTGGATTAGCACCTTGTATGTCGATGAATGCTTTTTTTGCTTATTCAGTTGTTTTACAAATGGGAAAAACTTGGCAAGAAGCTTTATCCAGCGTATTAGTTGCTTCAATTCTCTTTTTAATTTTAGCTTTTTCTGGAGCAAGATCTAAAATTATTAAAGCTATTCCGATGACTGTTAAACATGCTGGAACAGTAGGTCTTGGGATTTTTATTGCTTTTGTTAGTTTTAAAAATTCTGGCATTATTGTTCCTGATGAAGGAATGTTCATTAAATTTGGAGGATTCAATAACCCTAATGTTATCATTGCCTTTTTCGGTATTATAACAGCTGCTTTCTTTTTAGTAAGAAAAAATCAATATGCTGTTTTTTTAGGAATGATAGGAGCCGCACTTTGTGGTTTGTTTATTCGTTTTGGCGCAAGTATGGATTGGTTTCATTTAAGTGAAAGTGTCGTGGCAACTCTACCACAATTACCAAAAGGTTCACCAGTTGTTGTACCAACAGGACCTTTTCAATCAATGATGAATGAAACCTTTTTAGTCTCAGTTAAAAATTTAGATAAAATGTTATCTCTTGATTCACTTATTGTTATTTTAACGTTCTTATTTTTAGATTTCTTTGGTACAGCAACAACTCTTTCTGCTGCTGCAACACAAGTATCAGACATTAGACGAGAAAATTTTGAAGACAATAAACGAATTTATAGTGCTGACGCAATCGGAACATTCTTTGGTTCTATTTTTGGAACATCAAGTTTATCTACTTATATAGAATCTGTTTCAGGAATTATTGCTGGTGCTAGAACTGGCTTAATGAGTGTTATTGTAGCTGTTTTATTCTTATTGTCAGCTTTCTTTTATCCTGTTTTATCTCTTGTTACACCAGCAGTTACAACACCTGCTATGGCTGTTATTGGTATTTTTATGATGCAAAATATCACGAATATCAAATGGGACGGTGGATTTGAAGAAATTATTCCTGCTTTTCTAACAATTGTTATGATGCCCTTAACAGGCTCAATTGCTCTTGGTTTAGTTTTAGGCTTTTTATCTTATGAGTTATGCATGATTTTTGCTGGACGTACAAAAGAAATTCCTAAAGTGATGCATGTAATAACTGTTATTTCCATAGCCTATCTATTTACTATATAAAATAAAAAAAGGAAACTTCGTAAAGAAGTTTCTTTTTTTTTGTTGACTCTAACGTTACGTTATACCTTATAGTAATGATAAAGGAGGAGACGGATATGTTTAAGATTAATGAAGTAGCTAAGTTAGTTGGTGTAAGTGTTAGAACCCTTCATCATTATGATGAGATTGACTTATTTAAACCAACAGAAATTTCAGAAGCTCGTTATCGTTTTTATTCAGAAGAAGACTTAGTTAGACTCCAACAAATATTATTTTTTAGAGAACTTGGTTTCACGTTAAAAGAAATCAAAAAAATAGTGCAAAGTCCAAGTTATGATCAAAAAGAAGCCCTACAGCTACAAAAGAAAATGTTATTAGAAAAGCGTGAGCAAGTAGATAACATGTTAGAAACAGTTGATAAAACAATTCGAGAATTAGAAGGAGAGATTAAGATGACACAAGAAGAACGCTTTTTTGGTTTTAATAAAGAATGGCATAAATACGAAGAAGAAGCTAAAGAACGTTGGGGAGAAGAGGTAGTAGATGAAAGTCATGCTAAACTTGAAAAATTGACAATAAATGAACAAAAAGATTTGGCAAATGATGGGGATATTATCTTTAAAAAATTAGGAAAGCTTCAAGAAAAAGGATCAGAAGATGAGGCTGTTCAACTAGTCATTAAAGAATGGTATGAATTTTTAAATAACAATTTTGGTACTTATTCTCTAGAAGCGTTTGAAGGATTAGGACAGCTTTATATCATGGATGAACGTTTTACTAAAAATATTGATAAGTATGGAAATGGTGTAGCTCAATTAATGAGTGAAGCAATGAGGGTATTTGCTAATAACAATTAGTGATATAATAAAATTAATATTACTTTTGGAGGAAGACGATGAGTGAAATAGATCAATTATTAGACGATTTACGAGTAGTCTACAATAAAATGGCTTGGTTAAATGGCGATAAAATGAAGAAAGCTTTAGAAGGATATACGGCTTCAGAAGTTCACTGGCTTGAATTTATCGAAAATACACCAGATGTAAATGTCACCAAATTATCAGAACACTTTTTCATGACTCGTGGTGCCATGAGTAAAGCCACTAAAAAGCTCATTGCTAAAGGTGCTATTTATAGTATTAAAAAAGCGGATAATAAAAAAGAAATTTATTTTGAACTGACAGAAGAAGGCAGACGGGTTTATAACCTTCATGAAACCCTTCACCAAGAATTTAAAATAAGAGATAAACATATATTTGACACGTTATCAAAAGAGACTATTTCAGAAGTTGATACGTTTTTAAAAAAATACAATCAGCATCTCACTTCAGAAATTAAAAAGAATGATTTAAAAATCCAATAATTAAGAGCTGACTGCTTCAACCTTTAAAGCTAGCCTAATTAATCGAAAACTGATTATTTAGGCAGGCTTTTTTATTTTGAATATTTTTTGTTGACAAAGAAACAATAAAGTTGTACTCTTTTTGTTGAACAGGAAACAAAAGGGAGGATAAATAATGTTTTCTAATAATAATCAATCAAATTTTACTCATCAATTAATTTTTGGGTTAGTTGCAACGTTTCTATGTGGTTTAGGTTTTAGTATTGTCATGCCAGTTACTCCGTTTCTAGTAAGTCCTTATGTAAACAACGCCAATCAACAGGCACTCGTTGTTACCTTGTTGATGTCAACTTATGCTGTCTGCGTATTTCTTACAGCTCCTATTATTGGATATTTCAGTGATCGGTTTGGAAGACGCCCCGTACTTTTATTTTCATTACTGGGTGCTACACTTGGTTTTCTCATATTCGGCTTAGCTAATTCCTTAGAGATGCTTTTTTTAGGTCGTATCATTGAAGGAATTACAGGTGGCAGTATAGCAACTATTTTTGCTTATTTCGCAGATATTACGCCAGAAAAGGACCGAACTAAGTATTTTGGCTGGATTAGTGCAGTAGCTGGTTTTGGAACAGTTATGGGACCAACGATTGGTGGACTACTGACCAAATTTGGTAATAGTATGCCCTTATTTTTAGCTACAAGTATTTCGTTTTTAAACTTTATTTTAGGCTACTTTGTTATGAAAGAAACAGTTGTCAAAGAAGAACAGCTTGAAAAGATATCTCTAACGGCTCTTAATCCGATTAATCAAATGAAGGGGTTATTTGCTAATAAAAGTGTTAGAATCATTTTATTTTTAGGCTTTTTATTGTGGATGCCAAATGGAGCACTCCAGTCAATTCTTTCTCAATTTTCAATTGATACATTTCAGCTATCTCCAAGTCAAATAGGGATGGTCTTTTCGATAATCGGTATTCAAGATATTTTGTCTCAAGTTTTTGTTATGCCGAAGTTACTGTTGAAGAAATCAGATAGACAGATTGTGTCTTTAGGAATTACCTTTCAATTGTTAGGCTATAGCTTTATTGTCTTTTCTCAAATAAGTTCTATGATTGTCTTATTCATTGTAGGGATGCTGTTATTTGGGTTTGGTGAATCTATTTTTAGTCCAGCTTTTAATGGTTTATTATCAAAATCAGTTTCTAAAAGTGAACAAGGAAAGATTCAAGGAGGCAGTCAATCCATTCAATCGTTGGCACGTATTTTTGGACCTTTAATTGGCGGACAGCTATATGTTTATGCTGGTCACTTTGCACCAGCTGTGATGGGAATTTGTTTATCTGTCATGGCAATTTGGTTAAGCTCAAAAGTGATTCGACTTCAATTGGTAAAAGACAATTAAACTTTTGAAAAAAGGATTGAGTTATGGTAAATATAAACTAACAATAGAAGGAGGGATTTACTTGAAACAAATAGAAGTTTACCGTTATGATGCTTTTTCTAAAAAAACAGGGATGGGAAATCCTGCGGGAATTGTTTTAAACGGGGATGAGTTGACGGAAGAAGAGATGCAAGAAATTGCTTATAAAGTTGGTTTTAATGAAACAGTCTTTTTATTAACTTCAATTTGTGCAGATTACCAGTGTCGTTTTTTTACACCAGGTCAAGAAGTTCCTCTTTGTGGTCATGGAACAATTGCTATGTTGTCTGCTTTAAAAACAAATGGTTTATTGATGGATAAATCAGTGATCATGGTTGAAACAAAAGCAGGTATTTTACGATTAGAAGTTTCTACAGATAATGGAGAAGCCTTTATCTCAATGGAGCAAGCACCCGCAAAATTTGAAACTTTTTCTGGTTCTAAATTAGAAGTAGCTGATTCAATGGGGATTAGTGAAGAAGAAATAGATGAGCGTTTTCCCATTGTATATGGAAGTACTGGAAGCTGGACTTTGTTAGTACCAATCAAAGAATTAAAAAGCTTTGAGCGGATGGTTCCTAAAAATGAGCGTTTTCCAAGTCTGTTAGAAAAATATCCTAGAGCGTCATTCCATCCTTTTTGTTTAGAAACATATCATGAAGAAGCGATGATGCATGGACGGCATTTTTCATCCTTTTATTCTGGAATAGAAGAAGATTCTGTAACGGGAACAGCATCTGGTGCTATGGGAGCCTATTTCACAAAATATATTGATGATAGATCAGAAATAAAAATGACAATTGAACAAGGGCAAGAGATGGGAAAAGATGGTTTACTCCAAGTTGAAGTATTAAATAAAAGAGATGTCAAAATTACCGGTACGGCTGTTTATGTGGAAACTTTTTTAATTGAAATTGATGGTTAACTTTTAGGAAAGGTTGTATTCTAATAGAGGTTGTGATTTAAACAAATCACAACCTCTATTTTATTTATAAGCAACTGCTTTAAAGAGAGTTGCATCTTGTTTCATGAAGAGATTTTTTCCTGAATGGAAATTATTAGATGAAATCTTGTTAAAGCCAGTTTGCTCTAAAAGCGTTGTTAATTTCTCTTGATCGAAACCATTATGAACACGAGGATCATTAATTTTTTCATTTAAATCAAAATCAACAATAATGAGTTGTCCACCTTCATTTAAAGAAGCGTACAATTTTTCTAAAAGAAGAGAAGTATCTGGTACGTGGAGTAAAACCAATGAAGTGATGATAGTATCAACTTTTATATCAGTGTCTTTTTCGATTAAATCAAGTTGAACAGTAGTCGCATTAGTAAGACCAAGTTGTTCTATTTTTTGTTTGGTTAGTTGAAGCATTTCAGAAGAAGCATCTGCTAAAATTAATGATTTTACTTCTTTACTAAAGTCTAAACTAACTAATCCAGTTCCACAGCCATAATCCAATAAAGATTTATTTGTGTGTTCTACTATATCGGGACGAATTTCATTTTGGATAATCTTGGCTAGTTCAAATCTTTCTTTTGTATCGTATTTATGAGAAAGTTGATCGAATAAATTTTTTTCCATGTTCTATACCTACTTTCTAAAGTTGCTACTTATTATATCAGACCTAGACGAATTGGAATAAATAAAGCACCTCACTAAAATTAATAAGTGAAGTGCTTTTTTTATTAAAGTATCGGTTGATCACTAATACCTCGGCCAACCCATGTTTTTAGAACATCAATTGAAGGGAACATAACTTGACTTGCAAAAGAATCACGTAAAAGCATTTCAATAGGACCTTGTTTATTGTAAGCTTTTCCGCCACCAATTCTCATCGCAAGGGTTGCTGCTTCAATCGAGTTTTCAGAAGCGATAATACGAGCTGTCATAATATTAATTAAGCCTTCAGGTTCTTCATTAATAAGAGATTCTACAGCAAAATCTAAACTAGCGCGAGCACTCACCATACCACTATAAATATTAGCTAAATGAATTTGAACGGTTTCAATATTTGCCAATGTTTTATCTGGATAATGGCGAGAAGTAGCATGCTCAACAGCAGCCTCTAAAATTGTTTTTGTCATACCTGAGTAGACACCAGCTAAACCAGTCATGAAATAAATAACGTCAATATTAACTGGGTATTTTTGATTAGCTTTCACTCGGTCAATGTAAACAGCATACTTATTATCAATTTTCATATCTTCCATAATCATAGGACATGAAATATTACCTCTCATACCAAGGCCATTCCATTCATTCTCTTTAAAAGTTAACCCTTCAGTGTCATAAGGAACTAGCCAGTTAACGGGACGATTATTTTCATCATTTGGGACAGAGATTAAATAGTAATCTGCATAGTTAGCAGAAGTAATCATACTTTTAGCTCCGTTAATAATTGAATAATCATCAAAAGTTTGGACACTAGATTCTGATTTAAAGACATGGACGCCTGTTCCAAATTCACTTCGAGCAAGAGACAGCATTTTATTATGTTCTACAACTTCTTTAATGATGAATTTTTTTAGTTCGTCATTTCCGAAGGTCAAAATGAATTTTAATGCCACATTGTGCATTGTGTAACATAACCCAACAGTTGGAGAGCCTTCACCAAAAGCTTGGCTGACATAAGCTTGAGCGTCAATATTAGCTCCTTCACCACCAAACTCTTCAGGAATAATTAATTTGAAAAAGCCTTTCTCACCAATTAAATCCATGGTTTCTCTAGGGAAAACACCTTCTTCATCGATTTTACTAGCGATAGGGACAATATATTGATCAGAAAATTCTTTAGCTCTTGTATAATAAGTGTTCATAAAAATCCTCCTTTAGTTTGTGATAATGATAACTATTCTCATCGTACCTTAGGGTTAGCCAAATAACAATACTTTTAAGTGTTAACTCATTCGATTGTAGCTATTTTTTTATTGAATTGTAAACTAGTATAAAAATATAAAAAAAGTCCTAGATAATAAGAAATTATCAGGACCATTAAAAATTACTATTTCTTTTTTTTATTCTTCAAATATGACTCACGTATTTCTTGAAGTTGTTTCTTTTTATCTACTTTTTCAGGCATATTTTTTTCGTGAAACTTAGCTACGGAAGCTTTACCTTTATAATCTAATTGATATTTTCCCATGTTGCTCACCTACTTCTATTGTTTGAAACAAAATTATTATATCTTTTATCTACTATACTTAATTTCTTTCAAATATTCTAGCAATTTTAATTAATTTATAAAATCAACTCACATCTAATTAATTGACAATTTTAGAAAAAGAAGTTATTTTAAAATAGACATGTGTATCTGTTTTATAGAAAGGTGATGAATGATGCCCAGAGTAAGTGAGGAATATTTAGAAAAAAGAAAACAACTAATTGTTAATTCTGCTGCATTAGTTTTTTCTAAAAAAGGTTTTACAGAAGCTACAATGAAAGACGTTATGACTGAAGCAGGTATTTCTAGAGGTGGTTTATATGCTCACTTTGAAAATATCGACGCTCTTTTTTTAGAAGTTTTAAAAATGGATGATGAGAAAGATAAGCAATCCCTTTTAAAAATAGGAGAAAATCCATCTGTTTTAAAAGGAATTGAACTGTGGGTAAGAGAACTATTTGAGGAGATGAATCTGCCTGATAGAGATTTAATTCGTGCTAGATCAGAGTATTTTTTAAAATATACAGAAAAAGAAGTTCCATATTTAGCTGAAAGAAGAAATGGATTAGAACAAATGTTGTTAACTGTTTTAACAAAAGGCGTAGAAGAAAAAGAACTGTCTAACATAATAGAATTACCTATTTTTGTTTCTGTTTTTATTTCTTCAATTGATGGATTGATGCTTAGTGAACATCGAGAACTATCAACAAATGATGAGAAGCAGAAAAAAGTAACTATGTTAATTGAGATGTTGCAACAGTATTTAGTATAAGGAGAGATAGAGATGTTTGAAAATGAAAGAATCAGATTAAGAAAAGTAGTAGAAACAGATGCAGAAATTTATAATCATTGGCGTAACGACACAGAAGTAATGGCTTCAACTAGTCCAGAACTAGATCAATTTACGTTGAAAGAAACAGAAAACTTCATTGGCTTTATTACAAGTTCTAAAAATAGTAAAAGCTATATCATTGAATTAAAAGAAGGCAATCGACCAGTTGGGATTATTTCGATGATTAATATTAATACGAAAGACCGTTCGGCAGAGTGTATTATCGATATTGGTGAAAAAGATGTTTGGGGACAAGGCATTGGAAAAGAAGCATTTAGTTTAATGATGGCTTATGCGTTTAATGAATTAAACTTTCATCGCTTGAGTTTACAAGTCTTTTCATTTAATAAAAGAGCGATTTCGCTATATGAAAAATTAGGATTTAAAGAAGAAGGCGTGATGCGAGAAGCCTTTTATCGTTTTGGAAAATGGCATGATGTTCACATGATGGGAATTCTGAAAAAAGAATACGTGGCATTATAAGAAAGAGGAAAGTACATGCAAATAGTTGCACTATTACGAGGAGTAACGCCTGTTGGGAAAAATAAAATTCCTAAAATGTCAGCTTTAGTTGAATTACTAGAACAAGAAGGATTTCAGCAAGTTAAAAGCTATATACAAAGCGGTAATATTATCTTGGATACAGATTTATCACATGAAGAAGTGAGTAAAAAAATTCATGATGTTATTAAAGAAAACATTGGAGCAGATTTATCGGTTATCATAAAAACAAAAGAAGATTTGAAAATAGCTCTTGCTGAGAACCCATTTGATGACTCCTATGATTATTCTAGAATTCACCTAGTTTTTACAAATGATGCAATCGATGAAATGAAATTAGAAAAAGTACGTCACACTGTATTTTTCTCTGAAATATTTCAAGAAGGAACAAGTTGCATGTATCTTTACTTACCAAGGGAAGCTCCTAAGAAAAAATTAAATACGAATTTTCTTGAAAAAAAGTTAGGTATTACTGGAACGATGAGAAAAGCAAACGTCATCCAACATCTATTTGATATGATGGATGACGCTGATTAATTGTTGATAATAGCTGGAATTAATAGAAGTCACCTATCGTCTTATAAATAAGTTCCTTTTATGACGAAAAATGAACCTCTAATAGTTCCGGCTAATTTTGATTTTTGACGAGCAAATTTGAATTTTCCTTCAAACTCAACAGGAATTTCCATGGCATCAGATAACTTAAAACCAACAGCGCGTTTACCACCCTCTTCAAGGGTATACATGATATTAACGGATAAGCCGTTTTCATAAAAAACATAAGCCATCCTAATACCCTCCACTTCAAAAGAAGAAACCTCTAGTGGTTGATAAGGAAAAATCATATCCCGTTCAGCTAAAATAGATTCAATCCATTTCAATGTTTCAGTATCTTCTGTAGCAGGAACTGTCACAAATTCATGTTTGTATTTATTCCAAAAATAACGAGCTTCGTTTGCTCGTAGTCCAGCCATTGCTTCACTAACAGGAGAATTTTCAAATCCAATAGTAGACACTTCTTTAAAATCAACTTTGTAAGACATGAAAAAAAACCTCTTTTCTTTTTTAAAAATTATACTCTAGTAAAGAATAGAAAGGAAATAGTTTGCGTGGTAACTATTAAAAAGTTAACGTCATAATAACTTCACCATTTTTTTCATCTACAGTATGTGTATTTATGAACCCTACAGATTCGTAAAAAGAAAATATTTTTTTATTCTCTTTAGTTGCGCTTAAAAAAATTGTCTCAACAGACCAGTTATGTTTGATATGTTCAACAATAGTTTTTAAAAACTTTTTGCCATATTTTTGACCTTGAAAATGTTGATCAATCATAAAACGGTCTAACCAGATGCTTTTTTCAACTTCTTTAAAGTCACCAATCATAGTAAATCCAACCAAAACATTATCATCATACAGAGCTAATGGTATCCAGTCAAAGGTTTTATCAAATGCTGCTTCCAATAAAGAATCTTTATTGGATTCAATAAAAGTAGTTTGTTCACTGCTGACAGATAAGTTAGCTACTAAACGCCAATTTTCTTGAGTAATTGTTTTTAAAAGTAGCATGTTTTATGCTTCCTTTCTTTTTATGTCATTGTATCACGGTAATGTTTGCTTAGTCTTATTATAGTATAATAAAACATGTTATTTATTGTAAGAGGAATGTATCAGTTACAACACATTGAAGATATTAATAATTCTGAACGATTGACTGATACAGATATTTTGATTCTATTGAAAATACTTAATTCAACAAGAGCTGAAGATGTATGAATTGAAACAAAAATTGTAGAAGAATAAATTATTTTTTGAGATATTCATATTATGAAAAGGTGTTATTTTATAATTAAATATGTAACAAAAAATTAATTACATATTTAGGAGGAGCACTAAAAATGAAAAAAACAGGATTGAAAAAAGTATTAGTAACTATGCTAATAACGCCAATTATGGTCGGAACAGTATTCGCCTTCGATAATTTAGCCTCTGTAACAGTTGAAGCCAATGAAGAAACTACTGAAACAAGCTCGGTGGAGGATATCGCCCCATTAAGTTTATCAGATTCATCAGAGGAAATTTGTATTATACGAGCTGAAGGTTGGGATATGAAAGAAGGTAGAGCTTTATATACCGATCTGTATCGAGTTAAAAAAGGTGAAGAGCTTGTGTATCATGCGAGAGTTTTAGATGGTTATAAATTAGTAACACCATTTTCAACAAGAAAAATGATCGTAACATCAAATGAAACATTCATTGCTTTTAATTATGAAAAAATTAAGCCGGAAAAACCAGAAGGAAATTATATTGCGGATGGACGTTATGTGACAGTGACCAACAAGAACTATAATACATGGTCAAATTTTTCATGGAAATACCGTCAATTAGGTAATGACTTATTGAATAAAACTTTCCAAGCTAAAGGAAGATATGAACATCAAAATGGATCAACTTACCTGTCACTCTATGACGCTAACGGAAAATGGTACGGCTACATCAATGAAAAAGGCGTTAAATTTGGCCAGGGAAAACAAGGTGCTTACATTGGATACAACAAATATGTAACCATCACAAGTAAAGGTTATAATACATGGTCAAACTTTTCATGGAAAACACGTCACTCAGGTACTACAATAACCAATAAAACTTACTTAGCAAAAGGAAAGTATCATCATATTAACGGCTCAACTTATTTATCACTTTATGACAAACAAGGAAAATGGTATGGTTACATTAATGAAAAATCAGGTAAAGTTGGTAAAGGTCAAGAGGGCTCTTATATAGCTGATGGAAGAAAAGTAAAAATAGCTAGTAAAAATTACAACACATGGTCAAATTTTTTATGGAAATACCGTCAATCAACTAAAAATATGTATAATAAAACATATACAGCACGTGGAAGATATCAACATGTCAACGGTTCAACCTACTATTCACTCTATGATGGAAAAGGAAACTGGCAAGGTTATATAAATGCAGCTGCTGTAAAATAATATTAGGAATAAGCTAGTCATAAATAATCAGATATTTTGATTATTTATGACTAGCTTTATTTAATAGATGACTATCTTTTTGATCAACTTTATTATATTTATTTATAATCGTTCAATACTTAGAAAGTGTAAGTCTAATTATATTGAAATTAAATAAAAACTATCATCTGATTGTGTTTTATCCTATAATATCTTTTGAATGACTAAAAAGGGAGAGTTGTTATGATGAATTCTCAACAACGAATGTTGATTATCTTTCTTCGTTTATTGAGTGGTAAAAAGATAACCAAACGTGAACTAATGGAAGAATTTGATAAGCAAAGCTCAACTATTCAAAGAGACATTGGTTATATTGAGGAAGTATTGCTAAGTGAAGAAAACGGAGGAGTACTATCTGATAACGTTAATATTGAACGAGATGGAAGAGGAAATTATCAATTAAAAAATATTGGTGATATTAGTAATTTAGAACGATTGACAGACACAGATATTTTGATACTTTTAAAAATACTTCACTCGACGAGACTTTTTAACCAAGAAGAATTTTTTTCTCTATCCAATAAATTGATTGCTACTGCTGATAATCAAGAAGTATTAAAGCAGTTCATCGCAAATGAACAACTTTACTATGAGGGAATTTCATCAAATGGTGTTATTGAAAAATTGGAGATGGTTATTAAGGCGATTGTTAACCATAATATGTTGGAATTTTCTTATGCTAAAAATGGTGTTACTGCCGTTTTTCAACGAGTTCCTAATGCGATTTATTTTTCGGATCTGTATTTCTATATGATGTCATCTTCTCATACGGCACAAGATGATTTTGACTTACTAGCTATGAATAAATTCAAAGTACATAGCATGATAGATATAAAAGTAATATCATCTCATAATAGAGTAGATTATAAAGATAAGTTTGAAGGTGGCGTTCTTAGAAACCAAGGTGTTCTTCCGTTTTTTGGCAACCCAATAACAATTGTTTTAGATTTTTACTATGATCCTATTTATGTATTAGATCGTTTTCCAAATTCAACAATTATTCAAGAAAATGATGATGGTAGTCTTAGAATTTCGATACAGGGAAATGATGGGTATGGAGTAAAAATGTGGTTATTAGGTCAAGGGCATCATGTTAAAGTAATTTCACCCAAACATATTAAAGATTATCTCATTCAAAATATGAAAGATACGTTGAACTATTATGATATTGAAACGAATAAAAAATAGTTTTTATTACATAAACGGAAATAACTAAGTATTATGAATTTTTTAAAAGGATGTTGTTTATGGAAGAAAGAAAAGCAGAGCTTAAAGTCTTAACTTTATGTGCTATTGCAGTTGCTATGAATGTTATGTTAGGTACTTTTATAGCCTTTATGAATATTCCGTTAGTTTATTTAAGCGGAATAGGAACAATTTTTATCGCAGTAAATTTTAAAATGAAATATGGTGTTCTCACAGGATTTACAACTCACTTGTTGTTAGCTATTATACACGGGCCTTCTTCTTTAGCTTTTGGTTTATCCAGTATGGTGAACGCTATTGTAGCCAATTTATGTTCCAGACGAAAATTTGATGTGAAGCAAGCTATTCTCACAGGGATTTTGGTTTCTTTAATAGGTTCTTTTGTTAGTGTTTGGATACGATTAATTCTTTATGGTGGCTTTTCAAACTCGATCACAGATGTCTTGATTTTAGCCATTCGAAGTTCAGGAGTTGCGATGTTTTTTGCTGCTTATATCGGTGCAGTAACAGATAGTATCATTGATAAAATACTTTCATGCTTATTGGTGATGCAATTAAGCAAGTTACCCCAACTTCAAAAATTTTTTATCTCAATCGGTAAAGGTGTAAAAGAATAATTTTAATAAAAAAGTCTCTGAAAGGGTTTCTAGTAAACTTTTTCAGAGACTTTTTTTATTATACAGATGCCCACAATATGCATAGGTTGTATTTTATAATAACGGTTGTAAGTATATTTAACCATGTAAAAAGTGTAAGGAGAGTAAGAAATGAAAGATAATAAAAAGAATGGTTACGTACCATATGAAGTCCAACAAGATTACAAGCCTAAACTAGTTAGAGGACGTAACGGATGGGTTATTAAAGGTCTAGTTTATCTTAGCTTAATTGGTGTAGGTATTGTCACAACTAATGGTAGTGAGGTACAAGCAGCTGAATGGAGACCGAATACGGCTGAAGAAATTAGAGAAAAGATTAATGAAACTGATACATCCTATACGTTTGCTGATGGTGATACGTTTTATGAAATAGGTCGTGCTATCAATGTAAAACATACTGTGTTAATGGAACTAAATGGCTTTGAAGAAGGTTCGCAATACACTGTACCAATTGGCACAACGATTACTTTTGATGGACAAAAAATTACATTAACTGATAAAGATGGCAAAGTTTTAAATGAACAAATTTTATCTGATGGAGATAAGGTTGATAAAGATCAACCATTTATGAATCAAACATCTAATCCAGTTATAGGTAAATCAATTGACTCAGCAACTAATAAAACAAAAGAATCGACAGACAAAACTGATACAACACCTGTTAATCAATCAAATTTTGATAATGGTAAACATAGCAATCAACGAAATCCAATTAAGTCAGTTGACGCTAATCCAGATAAGCCCATTAAACCAATAAAACCGACTGTACCTGTTAAACCTATTGAACCTAAACCAGAGGGAAATCGATTAGAAGAACTAAAAAAACAATTAGCTGACTTAGAAGCGCAATTAGGAAATAAACAAGTAGAATTGGAAGCAGCGTTTGTAAGACTCAATGAGGCTAATGCTAAAAACAAAGAAAATTCAATCATTTCAGCGAATGCTCAAATGGTAGTTAATGAATTGGTTGATAAGCTAGCAGTTGCTGAAGCAGCAATTATTGCAGCTCAAAATAGTGTGGTTGAAGCTCAGTCTGCCATCGATGCTTGGCAACCAACAGAAGAAGAAAAAGAAGTCCCAACATCCCTTAACGAAGCATTAATCAATGCTCAAGCAGGATTAGAAGTGGCACAAGCAAATAAACAAGCTATCTTAAATGAACAAGCAATTGCATTACAAGACTTAGAGGCAGCCAAACAATTACCAGTAATTGATGCAAATTCTATTGCAGAAGAAACATCTGCTATTAATGATGAAATCAATCATTTACAACAAAAAATTGACGAAATTCAAGCTGAAATTGCTAAACTGGAAGGTAGCACAAAACCAGAAGAAGATAATGGGTTAGAAGAAGCCAAACAGTCAGCAGTAGAGACTTTGGCTAATTTGAATTTATTACCAGAAGAATTGACCGATTTTAAATCAGTCATTCAAGCTGCTCAATCAGTGGAAGAAATTAATAATTATATTGCACAAGCTCAGACAGCTCATGAAAAAAATGAAGCTATAAAAAATGAGAGTGAAGAGTTAAAAAAAGAGAAAGCTAATGCGTTAATTCAACTAGATAGTTTAAATTTAAATAGTGAAGATAAAGAGATTCTTATTTATCAAATTAATTCAGCCACAAATCTTGCTGACATTAGTGATATTTTAACTCATGCTCAATCACTAAGTACTGAAAATAATAAAAAAGAGGAAGCTGAAAAATCTAAATTAGAAGCAGCTAAATTAAATGCTAAAAAGGAAATTAAAACACTTCATTTGTTGGAAGAAGAGCAAGCAACATTTCTTTCTTTAGTTACTAATGCAAAATCAGTTCCAGAAGTTTCAGATGCGCTAGAAAATGCGCATCAAGTGAGCGATAAAAATAATCAGAATGAACAAAATCAATTAGAGAAAGTCAAAAATGAGGCAATTGCTTCATTAGAGAAATTAAATTTAACAGAAGCAGAAAAATCAGCATTTAAGAATCGTATTAAAACTGCTAAGAAAACTACTGATATTAACTCAATACTGAATGAAGCAGTCGTAAGTTCCAATAAAAATGATGAAGCCGTAAGTAAAAAAGAATTGAATGATGCAAAAAAGAAAGCTAAGTCTGACTTAAGTAAAATGAATTTAATAGAATCTCAACAGACTGAATTTGATAAACAAATAGATGAAGCTAAAACAGTTAGTTCAATTAATACAATTGTGGCAAAAGCCAAACAAGTATCTGATAAAAATAATGAAGAAACAGCTAATAAAGAAAAATTGGAAAAAGAAAAAGAACAGGCTAAACAAAAAATTACCCAGTTAGAATATTTATCTGAAGCTAATAAAAAAGATGTGAATGGATTAATTGATAAAGCAAAAACTTCTGAAGAGATTAATAAAATTGTAGTAGAGGCTAAAAATCAAGATGATCAATTTAAGCAAGATAAAGAAACATCAGAGAAACTAGAAACAACTCGCAAAAATGCTCTTAAAGAATTAGCAGGATTGAACTTGAAAGGAAACAAATCGTTTGAAGAACAGATTAAAATAGCAAAAACTGAAGCTCAGATTGCGAGTGTCTTAGAAGCAGCTAAAGTTGAAAGTGCTAAAAATGATAAAACAGAAAATACTGGCTTAGAGAGTCAAAAAAAATCAGCGATAGATGTGATTAATGGAATGAGTCATATTACTGATACTCAAAAACAAACGTTTATCTCCCAAATTAACAGAGCAAAAACAAAAGATCGGATTGATAAAATAATAGGTTCAGCAACAAAAGAAAATGAAGTGACAGACTATATTGAAGACTATAAAGAAATTTCAGTTGAAACAGTAAAAGAGGTTGTTCAAGGTGTTCAAAAAGGTTTGGTAGATGATTATACAGTTTATGACTCCATAGAGAGTATTTTATCTAAAAAAACTGATACAACAGATGAAGTATTTGAAAAAGTACACGAGGAAATAAAAAAAGATATAAATTATGAAATATCTGAATCAGATTATGAAAAGTTACAAGTTTATTTTGAAATCAATGATCGTTATACAAAACGAATGATTGAGAACATTAATACTCTTCGTTCAGAGCTAGGATTATCTCCTTTAAATTATATTGAGTTATCTGATAAAGCTAAAGCAGCAATGTTTGCTCATACGATTGCAGAAGGGTACGAAAAAGAGCATTTAACATCCAATAATAGTTCAGTTTTAGCTAGTGAATTAGGAAATAATGGTGAAAACATGATCCCACTTAGTTCAGCTCCAGTGTCTAATGTTTTAGGTATAGCGGCAACAGTAGAAGAGTTGGCAGATATAATGTTTAAAAAAGAATTAAATGAATCTGAGTTTTATTCAACTGAAGGTAATAAAGAAGATGGTCATTTGCATAATATTATTAAAGGGAAAAGTAATAGTATAGCATACGGTGCCCTTGTAATTACAGGAATCAAAAATGGGAATGGTCCATTTGGTAGAGATATATTATATTATGACTATTCAATAACAGAAATATTTAGTTACAAATAAGAAAAACTCTAAATAGTCATAAAGAAGTGTGAAAGATAGTAAGATTTTATGCTTGTAGACTAAATCGTATTGCTAGATTAAATTCTATCAATGCGATTTTTTTATTTAGATATAGAAAAATAAAAAGCATTCATAAATAATTTAAATAAAATAAGACACTCCTTTCAAAAAATAAACTAAGAAAGGAGTGCTTTATTTTATTTAAATCTAAAATGGCATCTTTTTAACAGGTCCAGATAACCATTCAATTAATTGATCCACAAAAACAGATCCAGTTTGGACTAAATCTTTCTTTCCATCCTCAAGACACCAATTGTAAGTCAAACCAAAACTAAAAATAAAAAAGTACTCAATTAAAGTTTCGGTATCAACACTAAAATGAAATTCTTCTGTTGCTACTCCCAATTTAACAATTTTATCTAAGTATTTGTAATGAGGTCTATTGTGATCTTTTAGAAGTACTTGACGTTCTCCTAAGCTAATTTGGTTCATGTAAACAATTTTCATGATATCAACATCTTGAAAATTAGAACAGTATTCAAAAAGTGTTTTAAACAAAACACGTAATTGATCACTTGCCGATGTGTCATCTGGTAAAACCTCCATAGCTTCTTCAAAAACGCCATCAATAGAATTAAAACTTTCTACTAACACTCTATCTTTAGATGAAAAATGAGTATAAAACGTTCCTTTTGAAACACCAGCTTTTTTGACTATGTCATCAATAGTGACGGAGTCATAGCCGTGGGTAGTAAATAATTGAAGGGATGTTTCTAACACTTTACGTTTTGTTTTTTGAGCATTTATTTCTCTTTGAGTCATTTTTTTTTCTACGATTGCCATAATCTTCTCCTACTTACAAATGATATGATTTATTTCTTTTTTTAAAACTGACTTGATAGGTTATTGGCTAATCATATCATACAGTTTTTTTTTTTTTCTAGATGAGGCTATTACTAGAAAATAAGCCTTTTTTTCTAATTACGGAAATAAGAAAGAGTTTTTTTGAAAAAAAGTAGTTGACAGAATCATTTTGAAAACACATAATTGACTCAAGTCAGCGACTGGAGTCAACGACTTGAGTATAAAAATTAAAATTATCGAGGAGGATGTTGATAATGGAACATCGAACAGACAAATATTGGGTAACAGATTTCAACTATATGGAGGATATGCTAGTTGGGTGTGATTACCCAAAACGTGTTGGAATCCATGAAGTTTCTCTTAGAGAAGGAGATCAAAATCCAGGATGTGTTCTAACAGCAGCAGAAAAATTTGAACTAGCTAAAGATTTTGATGATATGGGTGTTGATAGAATTGAGATGTTTGCCATGGTATCTGATGAAGAACGTGAAGCATTAAAAGCTTTATCTAAACCAGGTGTCTTAAAAAATGCTAAACTTGCTTCTCTTGCTCGTACAGTACCAAAAGATATTGAAACAGCTGCTAAATGTGGTGTAGAAGTAATCGGAATTGAAGGACCTGGAAATGGATGGGTTGCTAAAGCAATCGGAGTTAATTCAGAAGAAGAATCTATTGCTAGCTTTGTAGCGGCAGTTAAACAAGCAAAAGAATGTGGCATAAAAGAAATTATTGTAGGTCCATGGGATATCGCCCGAGGAACTAATTTAAACTATATTGAACGATTTATTAAAGAAACAGTAGAAGCAGGAGCAACTGAAATTTCATACGCTGATACGTTTGGTTTCACTATGCCTTGGGTAGTTCAAGGCATGATTAAAAAATACCGTGAATGGGCAGGCGAAGGTGTGGATGTTTCTTGTCATTTCCATAATGATTATGGTCTTGCAACAGCCAATACTTTAGCAGCCGTATCAGCAGGAGCTAATTATGTTCAAGTAGCTATGAACGGATTAGGTGAAAGAGCAGGAAACACACCAACAGAAGAAGTCATTTTAAACTTAATGCTTAACATGGGAATTGAAACAGGTGTTGAACTTGAAAAAATGTATCCTCTTGCTAAAAAATTGGAAACAATGTCTAAGACACCTTTTGCTGATAATAAACCTCTTCTTGGTTCAAGAAACTTTAAGATGGGTTCTGGTCTTATTGTAGATATGCTTAATAAACTTGAACCTCAAGGTGGAGTTCCAGCCGTTTTACCATTTGTACCTTCTTTAATCGGATGTCCACCATATGAAGTTGTTTACGGAAAAGGTGTGGGAGCAAACATGATTGCTAAGCGCGTTGAAGATATGGGATTAACCGCAACAAAAGAAGAAACACGTGCTATTTCTGAAATGATTAAAAAAGAATCAGTGATGATTAAAGATATTCTTCCTGAATATCGAGTAGATAACTTAATTAAAAACTATCTTACTAAATAATAAACAACAGCAAGTAAAAGAGGAAAAGTAATGAAAAATAGAAGAATTATTCAAAAAGAACGCGTTAAATTTATTGAGATTGCTGATGATATTTTTGCAGCAGTTTCACCATATAAAGGAATTAGTTGGGCAAATGCAGCTTTCATTAATCGAGGACCAGGATTAGTTTTTGATACATTTTTTGACTTGTTTCATGCTGAAGAGATGATGGAAGCTTTCCAAGAAGTAAGTGGCGGAAAAAAACCTGCTTATGTAGTGAATTCACATTATAACTGCGATCACACTTGGGGAAATAAAGTGTTTGAAGATTCTTGCTTTATCATGCATGAATATGCGAATACAGAAAGAATACCTGAAACAAACTCACTTGGAGCTTGGAGTAAATTAGTTAAATTAGGAAAAGATGCTCAGGGCGTAACACCAGGTCAACAATTCCTTGCTAATGAATTAAATGGGTTTGATTTAGCAGGTGTTGAATGGATTAATCCAGATATTGAAATCAGTGGTGATATCGATATTCGATTAGGAGATACTGTGGCTAAAATTTTAAATGTGGCTCCTGCTCATTCGGACAGTGACTTACTTCTTTGGTTACCAGAAGATAAAGTTTTATTTGCTGGAGATATTGTCTTTAACGGATGTGGCGCTTATAGCGAAGCAGGTATTCATAACTGGGTGAACGTATTGAACCGTATTATTAATGAGTTGAAACCAGAAGTGGTTGTTCCAGGTCATGGGGCTATCTGTGGCCTAGAATTTGTTATCGAACAACGTGACTACCTACTAACAGTATTAGAACAATTTGAAACTCATTATGATGATGAAATTGATTCAGTTGAGCTATGTAACAAAATGGATATCTCAGATTACTTACACTGGATTAGACCAGAACGTCTTTACGCAAGTGTAGATGCTTTATTAAAGGCTAAAAGAGGCATTAATGAGCCTGCAAGTTGGGAAGTTCTTCCTGAAAAATTTGTTCAAGTAAGAGCAGATATGGAGAAAAAATACGGTGATAAAATGACCGAATGGGACCCAATGAGTGTTTGGTCTGAAGAATAATTTTTAATGAACGAGAGGACAGTTTAGATGAAGTCTTATAAAATTTTTACAATTAACCCAGGCTCAACATCGACTAAAATTGCATTATTTAATGATGATGAACTTATTTTTAGTCAAAATATTATGCATAGTACAGAAGACTTAGCTATTTTTTCGGAAATCAACGATCAATTAGATTATCGTAAAGAGATTATATTGAAAGTTTTAAAAGAAAAAGGTCAAACACTTGAAGGTACTGATGCTTTTGTTGGCCGTGGTGGAGGATTTAAAACTGTTAAAAGTGGTGTGTTAGCTATTAATGAATTAATGTTGAAAGATGCTTTTGATGGTTTTGCAGGACAACATCCATGTAATTTGGCTGTCCAATTAGCTAATGAATTTGTTCGCGAATTTGGCGGTGTTGCTTACACTGTTAATCCACCAGTAGTAGATGAACTCCAAGATTTAGCACGAGCAACAGGTCTTAAAAATATTTATCGAAAAAGTAGTATTCATGCTTTGAATCAAAAGGAAGTTGGCATTCGATATGCTCACTCACAAGATAAACAATATGAAGATTTAAATCTCGTTATTGCTCATCTTGGCGGAGGGATTTCAGTAACGGCTCACGAAAAAGGGCGTATGATAGATTCTAGTGATAATATCAACGGTGACGGCCCAATGAGTCCAAACAGATCAGGATCAATACCTGCTTTAAGTGTCTTACGTTTAGCTTTTTCAGGTGACTACACACAAAAAGAATTAGAAAAACTTCTAACAAGAGAAGCAGGGTGGATGGATCACATTGGTATAACGGATGGAATCGAGTTAGCGGATCGAATTAAACAAGGTGATTCATATGCAAAATTTGTCCATGATGCACTCGTTTATCAAGTGGCTAAAAATATTGGCTCATACGCTACCGTTTTAAAAGGTGATGTAGAGGCAATTATACTAACAGGTGGTTTAGCATACGACAAATCTCTAGTAGAGCAACTAAAAGAGATGACAGGATATATTGCTCCAGTTATCTCAATGCCAGGAGAATATGAAATGGAAGCTTTAGCTGCAGGTGCGCTTCGAATTTTCCGCAGAGAAGAAGAAGCTCAAGAATATACAGGAGAGGCTGTTTGGCAAGGGTTTGATTTTGAGGAGGCGAGTCTAGATGGTGTTAACTAACTTTCAACAAATTGAAGATAAGCTTAAGCTTCAAAGTAGACAAATTCGCGTAGCAGTCGCTGCTGCAGGAGATAAACATACCTTAGAATCTATTTTTACAGCGATGAAAAGAGGTATCATCATTCCTATTCTAGTTGGTGATAAAACTAAAATCTTAGAAATAACAGATGAGTTAGGAATGACTATCGAGTCAGAACAAATTATTAATGTGTCAGATAATGTAGCGGCTTGTCAAAAAGCAGTTTCTCTTGTAAGAGAGAAAAAAGCTGATTTCATTATGAAAGGCTTGGTGGATACATCCGTTTTATTAAAAGAAGTTGTTAATAAAGAAACGGGTTTAGGAACAGGAAATGTAATGTCCCATGTGGCATTTCATGAAGTACCAACTTATCATAAATTACTTTGTATTGTTGATTGCGCGATGTTTCCATATCCAACTCTGCAGAATAAGAAAGATATCATTAACAATACAGTAAATACTTATCTATCTTTGGGCCAAGAAAATCCTAAGGTTGGTGTACTTGCCTGTGTAGAAAAAGTAAATCCTAAAATGCCAGAAACAGTCGAAGCAAACGAACTAAGCAAGATGTGTGATCAAGGTGAAATTCCAAATTGCATCGTTCGAGGACCTATCTCATATGATTGTGCAGTGAGTAAAGAAATAGCCGAGCATAAAGGGTATGCAAGTGATATTGCAGGAGATGTAGATGTGTTAGTTGCTCCCAACATACATGCCGGAAATATCATGACTAAGATGTTAACTTGTACAAGTGGAGCCAAAGCAGCAGGAATTATTGTAGGAGCAATGTGCCCTATCGTATTAGCCTCGCGAGGCTCTTCCTCAGAAGAAAAATACATGTCACTTGTATTAGCTGCAGCAAGTGCATAAAATATAAAAAAAGCTGATAACATTTGAGTAGATGTTATCAGTTTTTTTGTTGTAGGTGTGTGATTGTACTATACTAGAATAAATAAAAAAATAATAGAAGGAGGCTAAAATGAAAATAGAACGTATGTTAACAATCATTGTGATGTTACTTAATAGAAATCGCGTCACAGCCAATGAATTGGCTGAAAAATTTGAGGTTTCAGTTAGAACGATTTACAGAGATATTGAAACGATTAATTTGGCAGGAATTCCGATTATTTCTCATTCTGGAAACAATGGTGGATTCAGTATTTATGAAAATTACAAGTTGAATCATCAAGTATTAACCATAAATAATTTATCTTCTTTACTTTCTGTTCTTAAGGATATTAATTCTACAGTTGATGATATTGAATTAGAATCATCCATAGAAAAATTACAAAATATTGTACCTGATAACAAGATGGATCACTTAAAAATTCAATCGGAGCAAATTATCATAGATTTGCATCCTTACGGTGACTCGCCAGCTCAAAAAAAGTTAGTTAAAACACTAAGGCAAGCAATCACACAGACTCGTTTACTGACTATTGACTACAGAAATTATGATAATGTTGTTAGCAATAGAAAAATAGAACCTATGTCATTAATCTTTAAAAATTATACGTGGTATTTGTTTGCTTATTGTCTTTTAAAGGATGATTTTAGATTATTTAGAGTTTCTCGTATAAAGGATTATCATATGGAAGAACAATTTTTCAAACGTCGTGAAAAATCCTATCATGAGATTATAGCATTAGAAAACGAGCAAGCAAAAATGATAGAGCTTGTCTTGAAGGTATCACCTTTAATGAAATCACGAGTAGAGGATATATTTAATGAAGAAGATATTGAGATGTTAGAAACAGGGGAATTGCTTGTAACAGCTAGTTTTCCTGAAAAAGATTGGTTATTCTCTCTTATCTTTAGTTTTGGAGAACATGTAGAAGTTTTAGCCCCAAAAGAAATGCGTGAATCAGTTGCTTCTAAGCTTAAATTGATGGCAAACAAATATCAATAATAAAATTTTCAAAGCTGACAGACTGTTGTCAAACCACCATGATAATATTGTTTTTGTAAGACACATATTGATTAATTAGGGGGAAATAAAATGACAAACAATAAGAACTTTCCAACATCAAAACTTATCTCGGTGAACGGTGTGGATTTAGAAGTTTTCGAAGCAGGACAAGAAAATAAAGGTGAACCTATTATACTTTGCCATGGATGGCCTGAGCATGCTTACTCTTGGAGATACCAAGTAGCTCCATTAGTTGAAGCTGGCTATCATGTCATCATTCCAAATCAACGTGGTTATGGTAATTCTTCTTGCCCAGAAGAGGTAACGCAATATGATATCGAACATTTAACAGGTGATTTTGTGGCTCTTTTAGATTACTATGGATACAAAAATGCTGTTTTTATGGGACATGATTGGGGAGCAAGTGTTGTTTGGAGTATGGCTTTACTGCATCCAGAACGTGTCAAAAAAATGGTTAATTTATGTTTACCTTATCAAGTACGTGGTGAAAAACCATGGATTGATTTTATGGAAGAGTTTTTAGGAGAAGACTATTATTTTGTTCACTTTAACAAACAACCAGGTGTTGCAGATGCAATATTAAATGCAAATATCTCACAATTTTTGAATAACTTGTATCGAAAAAATGTTCCAGCACAAGACCCTGGTGAAGGTATGGAAATGATTAATTTAGCTAATGCAACAGTTGCTTTAGGTGAGCCTGTAATGAGTGATGATGATCTTTCTGTTTATATCTCAGGGTTCAAACAAAATGGTTTCACTCCAAGTATTAATTGGTATAGAAATCTAAATCGTAACTGGCATTTGTTAGGTGAGGTTTCACCAATCGTTCATCAGAAAACATTAATGGTTTACGGGGAGAAAGACGTCATTCCACCACTACCAAATATAAAAGACTTTGTTCCTAATATTGATGTTAAGACGTTAGATACTGGACATTGGATTCAAGAAGAGAGACCCGATGAACTCAATCAAATGATCTTACAATGGCTAGAAAAATGAGTGAGGTTCTATATTTTAGTAATCAAAAAGAATTTATTGATTGGTTAGAGAATCATCACCAAACAACAAATGAAATCTGGGTCGGTTTTTTTAAGAAAAAAAGTAATAAAGTTAGTCTTACTTGGTCTGAGTCAGTGGATTGCGCTCTTTCCTTTGGTTGGATAGATGGCATAAGAAAAAAAGTAGATGAAGATAGTTATAAAATCCGTTTTACACCGCGTAAACCTAATAGTGTCTGGAGTAAAGTAAACGTTCAGAAGGTAGAAAGACTAATTGAACTTAATCAAATGAAGCCAGAAGGATTAGTTCTTTATCATCAAAGAAAAGATCAAGAAGGATACTCAGCAGTTAGTAGGAATATTCAACTTACAAAAGAGTATGAAGATGAAATTAAAAATGATCCAAAGGCTTGGGAGTTCTTTAATCAACTTCCAGCTTCTTATAAAAGGGATTCTATTTGGTGGATAATGAGTGCTAAAAAAGAAGAAACTAGACTGAGAAGATTGAATCGATTAATAAGTTCTTGGAAGAAAGAAGAGATGTTTAGGCCTTGAGTGTTGATATAGAAACGCACTCTCATTTTTATCCGACTACTGGCAGATAAGTCAGCTGATTTAATTACTGCAGCAATGTTTCAACAATACGTTGAAGAAGAACGTAATGCAGCATTAAACGGTGGACCCGGAGTATCAGGGCACTACGAAAACATCATTATGACCAATCACGAAGACATGATTGTTGCTGTTTACATTGTAGACATGGGTTCTTACTATCAAGTTTCAACAGTTGTATGTACTGGTAACACGTATTAAGGGAATGAACATCTTTAGAATGAAATAGATTATTAACGAAGTGAGGGAAGAATTTCTCTCACTTTTTTGTATGATTTGAAATATGTAATTTTGAATCAAAAAAATAACCGCTGTACAACAAATTTCACTAGTTTTTTTGATATTACTTTGCAATCGATGTATCCGCTAGAACTGCTTTGAGCAATGAAAGTATCCCAGTCTCCAGTAATTGTTCCATCATCATTTACTTCAAATTATATAAATTAGCACCTATTTTATTAGTACTAAACCCTCTACTTAATGTAATTGTACCTTGAGTAATAATATAGTTTTGATCTTTACTTACATTTTTCTCTCTTTTGGATAGTTCCCCTTTTTCTTTGGTTTGATCATTAAATTATTCTATTGCTTTTTCTAAGCTATTAGTGCCGGTATTATAAAAATATTTATCATGATAAGGAAAATAAATAACACCACATTTATCGTTGATAGTTTTACCGTTTGTATCAAGTAGCTCATATGTAAAAGCTTTGTTTTTGATTGTCTCTTCAAGTGATTTTGGTTTGTTAGACAGGGAACAACCTCCGATAAGTAAAAAATAAAACATTAAAAATAACATAACTGTTTTTTTAGTAATCATATTAACTCCTCCTGAATTATACTATAATATATTTATAGTTATGAGATGAATTTTTTCAATATAAATAGCTTTATTTGCAACTTACTATTTATACTTAACAAACCTACGATTGAGTTAATACAATTATAGAGGTGAGTTTATGAGTGGTCTAAATAGTGAAGTAATAAAAAAGATAAAAAAACTTAGAATTGAACAAGGATTAGGTCAAGAAAGACTTTCAGAGTTAGCAGGATTAGACCCTAAATATATATACAAATTAGAGAATGGAAGGTTTAATTTAACTTTACCTACTTTAGAAAGGAGAATTAATGGGCTTCAAATGTCTAATGATGACTTTTTCTATTTATTGATTAATAGTCGTGTAAGTGATTCGGAGATAGTTAATGAACTATTAGATTCGATGAATATTTGAGAAGATAAATAAAGTTTTACATAGCATAAAAGAATTGCTGCTAGCGTTAGAAAACTAGTTGGAAAAAGGAGTAATAAAATGTCGTTAGAAAAAAACAAAATTGTTGCTGGACAATATTTGATATTGAAAGAAATCCATGTTTCTAAGTCGATAGATTCTAAAATTTTTTTAATTCAGAATATCGAGGACGAAAAAGTTTATGTGTTAAAAGCGCTTTTTAAACAACCGGAAATGGATGAAATATCAGAATTATTTAACAGAGAGATTAAATCTTTAAATTTATTAAATCATCCAAATATTGTTACAATCTTTGACTCAGGAGAAGAGGAAGATTTTTATTATATTATTTTAGAAAATTTGGGTGGAAGTGTTACATTAGAAAAGTATATTGAATCAAATAATGATTCAATATTAGCAACTTTGATAATTTTCAAAGATATACTATTAGGTGTAAATCATGCTCATGACTTAGAAATTATTCATAGAGACTTATCACCATCTAATATTCTAATAACAAGTGATATTGGTGATAAAGATATCAAAATAATAGATTTTGGCATTAGTAAGATACGAAGCCTTATTTTTGAAGAAACAACGACAGTAAATCATTATCATAATGTTTTATACTCATCACCAGAACAGAGGGATAGGGAGAGGGTTTCGAGCTATTCTGATATATATTCTTTAGGATGTATTTTATTATTCATGCTATCAAAAAAACATCCTAAAAGTACCGAAGATGGATTAGAAGAGCAAATTCAAAATTTGAATGTTAATAGTGATATAAAAAGAATATTAATGAAAGCAACAAATAAAGTAATCAGTTCACGCTTTACGGCTATTGAAACTTTTATAAATGATATTGACCACCAAATTTCATTAATTGAAAACAAGGATACGACATTGCACTTGAAAGTTACTGATTCAGTGGTCGAAAGTTTACACAAATTAGGTGTATTAGATTTTCCTAGACGTGAAGAAGCTCAACAATATATAAAAAATAGCTCAGACTATTTTATTTATAGAACCAAGAATAACGAATATCATTTAATTTCAGGGCTTATAAAGTATAAATGTGTGTTTGATAAAAATATAGGTGCCCTAATATTGAAGCATGCTAACAGTATCCCTGATTATTCTCAGCAAGAAAATGAAATTAAAAGAGCTTTTCCAATAAATTCCAATATTGACTTATTTAATTTTAAAGTATTAAAGAAAGATATAGTATTTTTAAATAAATTTATGGAAAAAGTTGATAACGAATACAGGAATTTTGTGAAGGAGAAGAACAACAAAAAAAATGAAGATCGTTTAATTGGATTGTGGACAGAAAAAATAAAGAAAGAAGAGTCTTATTTACATAAAAAGAAAAACATAGGGTATTATTCAGGGTTAGAAAAGAACATAGAAACTGGATATTACTATTTTGAGATTGATGAAATTGATGATCTAGATGATATAGTCATTGGTAAAAAGATTACATTCATGAATAATGATAAGGTAAGGAAACAAATGAAAGTAGGGGAAATCAAGAAATTAGTTGCTAACAGAGTGATTTTTTCTCCTGAACTAGATTTTGATGACCAAAATTTTTCGGAGTCAGGAAAGTTTGGTATAGATTACTCTGAAAATTTAATTGTTACTAGGAGAGCAAGAAGAGCATTAGACACTTTGAGTTTAGGTAAATCGAAAAATAAAAATTTGTTGAATATTATTGTTGACCCTTCGATTGCATCTGTAAAGAAACCGACAGAAAAGATTATTTTTGCTAATGCTGAAATGGATGATTTAAACAAAGAAGCCGTTGTAAAAGCCCTAGGAACACAGGATATTTTTTTGATACAAGGACCACCTGGAACAGGGAAGTCTACAGTGATTAATGAATTGATTTATCAAATAAAAAAACAAGAAAAAAACTCTAAAATTTTATTAGCTTCTCAATCTCATGTAGCAGTTGATCATATTTTTAATAAATTAAAAAAATATTTTGAAAAAGACTTATTAGTTAGAGTGGGTAACAGTGATAAAATATCCAAAGAATCTGAATCAAATAAAATTATGAATCAAACAAAATTATGGACAGATTCAATAAAAAATAAATCCTTTACCTATATTAGTAGTAATCATTTAGATATAGATGAAGAATTAGAAGAAATTTTAGAAAAAATGAGTGCTTCAGATTTTGAAGTGACAGATTTCTATAAAGAGTATGAAAAAATTGAGAAAAATGAATCTAATCAAAAAGATACAGCTAAAAGTATAGCTAAGTGGTATAAAAGTTTGGATTCCTTAGAAAGCTTTGATCAATTATTATTGGATAAGGCTTCTATAATAGCTTCAACATGTACAGGGATAGCATCTAATAATATTATGGATTCATTATCTTTTGATTGGGTAATCATTGATGAGGCAGCTAAGTCTACTGTACCAGAAATTTTGATTCCAATGACTAAAGGAAAGAAAGTGATTTTAGTTGGAGATCATAAACAATTACCACCAATAGTAAATGAATTTAGTGAAAAAACATTAGAGAATACAAATAAAAATGCACTATCTGAAAGTTTATTTGAAGATCTATTTACATTAGCAAAAGAGACAGAAATAACTCTTACTTTATCAAAGCAATTTAGAATGCATCCAGCAATTTCGAACTTAATTGATAAAGTGTTTTATACTGATGATGTTGATATCATTACCGATATTAAAGATACTGATAGATTAACGAATTATAGGATTGATGAACCGATTGCGTGGCTTTCAACTGAACGACTGAGTAATAATCAACAACAAGAAACTAAATCTAAGTCATTTTCAAATGTCTGTGAAGCTCAGATAATTTTAAAAGAATTAAAGACATTAGAAAAAATGAATCCAACAGATAAAAAAATAAAAGTGGGAATTATTTCTGCATATAATGGACAAAAAGCAATTCTTGAAAAATATATATTTTCTAATTCTTTAGAATGGAAAAATTTAGAAATTGTAATAGAGAATGTAGATGCTTTTCAAGGATCGGAAGTAGATGTTGTTTTTTACAGTATAGTTCGATCAAATATGAATAAAAAAATTGGTTTTCTAAGTGAACAAAGAAGATTAAATGTTGCGTTGTCTCGAGCGAAATCTAGAATTATCATTGTAGGGAATGCACTTTTTATGAAAGAGGCTTCTAAAAAAGAACATAACTATTTTGAAGATGTATTGATTCATATGAATAGGTTTAATAGTGAAAGTAAGATAGAGGTGTTACGCGATGGGAATTATTAATGAAATAAAAAAAATTGGGTGGGAATACTTACCTTCATGTGAGTTAATAAATGTGTTTGAAATAGGTATCCCTATCTATTCACTAGAAATTACTTGTTTTTGTAATAAAACGGGAACATTACCATCTATTCAAGATACAATTCTTAGGTTAGTTGATCAAGGTATAAGAAAAGAAGAAATCCCATTGTTGATGGGATTAGAGGAAGACTTAAATATATTTACAGTAGCGTATAATGAATTAATTCATCAAGAGTTTATCAAAAGAAGAGGGATGCTGAGTGATTTAGGAAGAGAGTATCTAAAGGAAGACAAATACACTAGAAATATAAAAAAAGTAAATAAAATATTTATAGATGGAGTTTCTAATACTTACTTTCGTTCAAGAGAAAATTTTGTTAATTCGCGTAATATGAGAGGGAAAAATATAAGAGATATAAAGATGGTAATTGAGAGACCAAATTTAAAAGATTTAAATTTCTATGAAGCTAAAAGAATAATGAATAAAAATGAAGAAGACGAACTTGTAGTTGATTTGTTAGAAATAAAAAATTCTAATGTTTTTTATAAAAGGGCACAAATAGCGATTTTTTACGATAAGAAAAGTGAAAAAAACTATTATTTAATTTTTGATCGATTAAATATGCTAACAGAATATGACGAGTTTTTACAAAGTAAAGATATTACAGAGTTTTTAAATTTAGAAGAACAAATATATGATTATGAATATTCCGATAAAGTAAAAAAATATAGAGAAGTTGTATTTGATAAAGACAATGTTAGTGATGAATATGATGAATTTAAACAAATTATTGAGAAGTCTAAAGATATTGTTAGAATTTATGTACCTATGATAGATTCGTTACTTCCCACAGATTCACTAATCGAAACATTTAAACACAAACTAAATAATAAAATTAAGATAGAATTGTTCTTTACAGGTGAAATGATATCGACTAACTATGGCTTGTTGAGAATAGGTGAAATTGAAAAACTGGCGAAGAAGTATAAAGGCTTAAAAATATCGCACTTACCAGAGTATTATCCAATGAGTGTTTCGGATGGAAAACTATTTTTTTGTATCGATTTTTATAAACATATCATCATAAATTCAAATAAAGACATTAATACTTGTTGTTCAGTTGGTTCATTTTTAACGATTGAAGAGTATAATCAGTTAGACTTAGAGTCAGTTGTTTTGTTAGATGGGTTGCCTATTTATACTAATAAAAAACATATGGAAATGGATGTAAAAAAAATAATAGATGAATTTTATCTTTTTGATATGGAGCAAAGAAAAAACAACCGAAAAGCTTGGCTTGCAAGCTCTGAGGAGATTAATGAAAACCAAGATAGTTTAGAAAGATTACCATTTGTTAAAAATAAGAATGATTATGAAATTATGCTAACTAACTTAAACAAATTCTTTTTTGAAACATTGAAAAATAAATACAGAGCTAATTATTTTTTCAATGATTTTAAAAATTATTATCCAAAGCTTCAGAAAATAATGTTAAAAATAAGAATATATCGAAATGCAGTACAACATATTGAATTATCAGATCCTGAAGACCGTCAATCATTAAAGGATTTTCTAAAGGAGGATACTGGTGGAAGTTATCCGGGATTAGTTGATAATGGTTATGCTAAAATGCAATATTTAATATTAAATGAACTTTTGGAAGCGTTAAGGGAAGAAAGAGAGAGTTTAAGAAAAGTTGAATAAAATAAACCCTGCTAAGAATTTTCTTGGCAGGGTTTTTGGCAGGGAATCATATTAAATTAAGTCATTTTTGTCCGTTTTACATGTCCATAAATACTGTTAAATAGGCATTCCCCATTCATATTATGTTAGCTCTTTATTCCCACTCTGTTTTCAGCGTGTAGAGTATAAAGACAAATGCAGTAATATGAAGGTTTTTAGTAAAGTATTAAATCATATAAATGAAGATAAAAATAATAAAAAGTGCACAAAAAGTGCAAAGTGCAACTGATCAGGCATAATTATTTGAGTCTGTTAAAATAAATTCTAGTTCTAATATTCTTAAAAAGATATTCTTCAATGAGTATCTTTTTTTATGCATAATCTATACTATGATTAAACAAATTTTTGTTGTTTTGTTAATTAGATTTAAAGTTTTATTGTTTGATTTCTGATAAATACAGTTTGCTTTGTAAGATGATAGATTATTAACGAAGTACAAGAGAGGTCAAGAAATTTTTTACTTATTCTGAATTAGAAAGTTAAAATAAAAGTTGTATATTCTATTATGTTATAATACAGGTGTAATATAATTTGTCAGTTTGGAGGAGTTTTTAATGAGTAAGCAATCCCAATTTTTAAAATTATTATCTGATATTGAACCTAGTAGGACTACAAAGAGTAATTGTGTAACTGCTCACACTAATTTAAGAATTTTTTTAAAAAATCATACTACTTATAAAGATATTCACTTAGATACTATGTTGTCAGGATCATACAGGAGAGAAACTGCTATTCGTCCTAAAGCCCAAAATGGAGTAATTAAAAGGCCTGATGTAGATGTTGTTATAGTTACTAATTATGATTTAAGTGATTCTCCAAGTGAAGTAATAGACGATTTGTATAATGTTTTAAAGGACAAATATTTTAACATAACTAAACAAACACGTTCTATTGGTATAACAACAGCTAATGTTGATATGGACGCTGTACCCGTGATTGCACCATATGGTATCGACGGAACTTGGTATATTGCTGATAGGGATTTAGACGAATGGTTAATTACAAACCCTAGAGGTCAAATTGAACACTCTACAACCACCAATACTAATAATAATTATCGCTATAAGCCTCTTGTAAAACTATTTAAATGGTGGCGTAGAGAAAACCCGACAATTTATAAACGACCTAAAGGTTATCTTTTAGAATTAATGGTTGCAGAAAACATTTCAAAGAATAATAGTAATTATGCTATTTTATTTACTGAAACTCTTGAATCGATGGTTGACAAGTATTCAATTAATATTCTTTTGGATATTGTTCCTTTTATTCCTGATCCTGGAGTTCCTAATAATTCTGTTTTAAATGGAATTACTTCGGAACAATTTAAAGCATTGTATAAAAAAATTGAAGAACATGCAATAATTTCTCGTCAAGCTTTGGACACAGAAGATGGTGAAGAGTCGACAAAACTTTGGAAGAAAGTGTTTGGTAATGAGTTTCCAGTAAGTACTAGCTCATCTAATTCTTTATATAGCGAGCAAAATGCATCAACAAATTTTAACTTTCCAAATAAGCCGCTGAAACCAAACGGTCCAAATGGATTTGGGAAATAAATATGTGGTTAGAAGAAAATAATAAGAGATTTATTGAAGAATATGATTTGCTAAATGATCTTGAAAGAAAAAATGATTGGATAAAAAACACTAATTGGAATATAGAAAATGAAGAATTATTAGTTTATTACTTTGATATTGATATTGATGACAAATTGTATTCATTAAAAATGATTTTTCCTCGTTTTTTCCCTAATTCTCCAATTACAGTTAAAATAAACGAGAAAGAAGTGAGCTGGACTAGTCATCAGTATACTAATGGTGTTCTTTGTTTAGAGTGGGGGCCTGATAATTGGTCTGATGTCGTTTATGGTGTTGACATGGTTAAGAGTGTATATGCTCTATTAGATGCAGAAAGACCAAAGAGCACAGGTACAAATAAAAAAATTGTTCCATCTAGAGATAATTTTTCTTTAGGTCAACAGATGCGTTTTAAAAAAAGAATTCAATATTTAACTAAAGAAATGGTTGAGCTTTTTCTGACAGTGAATAGTAATTTAGTATTAAATTTTAAAGAAAATTTTGTGGATACTTCTTCAGCTGTTTATCAATTAAGTGGTTTGTATATTAAAGACGAGGAGATTAAATTATTACCTGATGAACAATTTAATCTCTTATCTGGATATCGAGATATTCCAGGTTTTTTACAAAAAGTAACAGAATTAAAATCAACTTACGACTATGAAGATTTTCTTGAAGAGTTGGATATAGAAGAAATAAAAGAATATATGATAAAAGCTCTTCAAAAAAATTCTTTAGATAAAATTATTGTGTTACTAAGTAATTCACAGGTAATTTTGCCATACTATATAGATTTAATAGATAAAAAAGTTTACGATATTTTTCTATTAAAAGATAATGATTGTGAGGAGCGAAATCCCTATGTAGGGAAAATATCTAAGGAAACGAAAATAGCAGTTGTTGGAGTGGGTTCTTTGGGAAGCAAAATCAGTATTTCATTAGCAAGAAGTGGGATTAAAAATTTACTACTGGTTGACGATGATGTTTTTCTTAGTCATAATATTCAAAGACATGAACTTGATATTCGTCATCTTGGACAAATGAAGGTTGATGCTTTGTCTAAAAGATTAAAAAAAATTAATACTGATATTTTTGTACAGACGAGTTGTTTGGCGTTATCGACGTTAGAATCAAATCAAGCATATAATAATTTAATTAACTTGATATCAGGATGTGACATTATAGTAGATGCTACTGCGAATGACGAGGCTTTTTATGTTTTAGCAAATATTTCTATCATGAGTAATAGGCCAATGGTCTGGGGGAAAGTTTTTGCTGGTGGACTTGGTGGTGTTATTGCTAAAAATAATCCTGAGAATAACACTACGCCATTTCAAATTCAAGAAGGAATAAAAAACTTTTATATAGATAATCCTCATGAAGCAAACCAAATCACTCAAAATTATACACAATTTATTGGAGATGAAGTGTTTATCGCAAGTGATGCTGATGTAAGCATTATAACTTCGTGGATGACAAAAATTATTTTTAGCATTTTAGAACCAAACAATAAATCGATTCAGTTTCTTTCAGATATATATTTCATTGGAGGTAAGCAAGAATGGATATTCAAACAGCCTATGCAAGTTATCTCTTTGAATGTAGAGAAGAATGAAATAGTAGAGAAAGTAAAAACAGATATTAGTGATAAAGAGAAAATAAGAATAAACAAGATAATTACTCAAATTCGTGGAGAAAAAGATGCTAAAAATAATAATACCAAGTAATATAAAAATACTGATTAAAGAGCAACTAATTTCAAATGGTGAAAATGAAATTGGTGGGACACTGTTAGCTGAAAAAATTGGTAATAATTCATTCAAAATCAAAGAATTAACAACTCAGAAAAGAAGTGGTACAAAAGTTTTTTTTGTAAGAGAGTGGACAATAGGATTAAATCGATATTTTCATAATTTTTTTAAGAGAACAAATCATGAGTATTCTAGATTTAATTATATTGGTGAGTGGCACTCTCATCCATTATTTGAAGTTCATCCGAGTCAGACAGATATTTCCACAATGAATGATTTGATAAATTTCAAAATACCTGATGCGAATTTTTTAATCTTATTAATTGTAAAGCTTGATTCAAATCAAGAAATAGAAGCTTCAGTAACATGTTTTTTGAAAAATGGATATTTTGAAAACGCTGAATTGAAGTGGGAGGATTGATCATATGGGAAAAGTTGATATTAAAGAATTATTTTATAACATGCAACAAGAAATGATTTTTAATCTTAAGACTTTAGATGCTGTTACTCATTCTGGAACAAAAGGAGAAGCTACAGAAGATAGTTGGTTAGATTTTTTTAAAACATATCTACCAAAAAGATATAAATCTGATAAAGCAATTGTAATAGATCATGAGGGAAATACTAGTGATCAAATTGACATAGTCGTTTATGATAGGCAATATTGTCCTATGGTGTTTGAACATAACAGTGCCAAATATATTCCAGCAGAAAGTGTTTATGCTGTTTTTGAAGTCAAACAAGTATTAAATTCTAGTCATCTAACCTATGCCTCAAACAAGGCTAAGAGTGTGCGAAATCTTAAAAGAACTTCAGCAGATATATATCATGCAGGTGGCGTTCAAAAAGGAAATCCACCTAAATCAATTATTGCGGGTATTCTGACAACTAGATGTGATTGGAAAGACGGAATGAATAGTACCTCTTTATATAGTAATTTAAAGAAAAATGAGGAATCAGTTATAGAAATTGGATGCAGTTTAGATGCAGGTACATTTACGTTTGAAAATAGTAAATTCCAATCAAGTACTAAAGATGAATCGTTAATTTACTTCTTTATTCAATTTCATGAAATGTTACGCAAGAAAGGTACTGTTACTGCGTTAGATATTCTTGCGTATGCATCTGCCCTAGATTCTATTTAGATGCTTATTAAAAAAATAGATAGATAAAAAATTTTGACAAAGATAAGATGATAAATCTAATGAGTTATTAATAACTATGTGTTGCTTTATAATGTGAATTTTTTTGCATCAATGCATAAGACAAATCAATTGTGCTATTTTGAAATAAAAAATAGTAATAAAAACACTTTTTGAAGTGTTTTTTTATTTTATTCAGCAGATGAACATATAGTTAGTAACGGTAAAAGAGTTAGAATCAATATAATAAATCACAAACTAGTACTTATATTAATTCAGAAAATAATGCCGGTTTTCTAAACTTTTCTTTCAATGTGTGGAATATAAAGTGTATGGTGAAGCTAATCAGATATAATTGTTAATTTTTTTAATATTAGTTTAATTTCAATATTCAATAAAAACATTATGAATTTAGTATCTTTTTTTATTAATAAAGTTACAGTATCACTTACCAAGTTTCATTAGTAGTTGTTTGAATGTTTTTGTTCCTAGTGATATTTATTAAAGGATAAAAATGATAATATGTTACTTAAAATCTGGTTAATGATTAGTAAATATAATGAATAGTTCTATATTGATATTAATTAGACTTTTATATATTTTTGGTTTATATTGAATGATAAGTGTTTTAATTATTGAAATAAAATATTTTTTGTTAGGAGTATGTACATGTATAAAATAAAAAGTAATCTTTCAGAAAAACAGATTGAAGCTGATGTTGCAAATTACTTTGGTTGGATTTCTGAAAATAGTCCATTTAGACTTTTAGATATTGATGAACAATTAACTGGTGCGGATAAAATATATTTTGATTCAGGGTTTTCATTTTTTATTCAATTTAAAAAATCTGAAGGTCTTAAGCCTATTTGTGACATTCCAGCCTCAGCTAGAAAAAATAGAAGTAAACTTGAAGATATTAGAGAATTTAGAGATGTTAAAGGTCTAGATGACGACCCTACTCTATATTTTAAATTAAGAAAAATGGCTAAAAATGCAACTGATTTTCAGCATAATATACTGCTTAAGTATGCTAATCAACCTAGTTCTCAAGCTTTTTATGTCGCACCACTACATTTGGATAAAGATGAATACTATAAATGCTTATTCGATTCAACAGCTTTTTCTCTATCTTCAGTTCATACTAGATTCTTGAAAAGTCCATTTACTAAACAAAACATTTATTATTATGGTGATAAATGGATTTCTCTTGTTAAGAATATTCCGTATTTAAAGGAACATGTATCTATTGTTCCGCATGAGCCTGTGACCGATTATAGACATTTTTATTCATATTCATCAACAGGATGTGATATTGGCTGGCATTCGCCAGAGCTCTTAAATGAGTCTCCATCTAGATTGAGTGATTTATTATCTTATGAAATAAATAAATGTATCAATGAAAATCGTTTCATTAATCTCTCAGAATTAAATAACTCTATTTACTTACCTGAAGACGTTAAACTTAACCTTGAAAATTTTGGTTTGAAAGAAAATGAATTTCCTATTGATAGTATTCAGATGAAAGGGAAACTAATTAATGAAAAACATAAAATTCGGATGTTTACCCTGTTAACAAATCGAAAACTTCTTTCTTCTTATAAAGAACAAATAGAGTTTGAAAATAGATATTTAAAAGACAAAGATTGGTAAATTATAACTTTTTATACAATTATCAATTCTAAAAAGTATAAAGAATGGTACGCTAAAATAAAATTTTTAAATTATTAATGTTTGTATAAATAAAACTTAGTGTAGTTATAATGATTTTGGGAGATTGTCATGGGAAAAAATAAGAATAAAAAAAACTAAAATAGAAAAAAATTAGAACAATTACAACGACAACTAGACGAACAGAAACAAGCACAGCAAGTCGAACAACAGAAAAGTCAGGAAGTAGATAATGAACGACCTCAAACAAAATTAAAAAGAAATCAAATTAGTTTTACACAGCGAATTATTTTTATATTTGTGTATACTTTATTTCCTACAATAATTGTTTTATGTTCATATTTTTATATAAGAAATTTCTTTATAAACTGCTTCGTTAATATGAAAACAGATGCCATTAATTTAAAGAATTCTGAGTATGCTATCAATAATGTTATAGCACCTTTGTCTCAATTTATTTTTTCTATTTCAAAATATTTTAGCGTAGTTGTTACAATAGCTGGTGCTATTATTTTTCCACTAAGAAATTATACTGGAGAGAATAAAAAATCTATACGTAAGAAAGATATATAAGAAATTAAGATATCAATTTTGAATTATAAATATTTAAAGACGTTTCTAATAATATGGAAGCGTCTTTTTTTTGTAGAAAATTAATTTTAAATGGAGTTGATTCAAATAACAAATTTAACACTAGGCAGTTTATTCGATGGAATAGGTGTGTTTCCTCTTGCTGCCATAAGAAACAACATCACACCAATTTGGGCCAGTGAAATAGAAAAAGCCCCAATCAGAATTACTAAACGTCAGTTTCCAAATATGGTTCATCTTGGTGATTTAACAAAATTAAAACGTAGTTCTATTCCACCAGTTGATATGATTACTTTCAGATCACCTTGTCAGAATCTATCAACCATTGGTAATCGTGAAGGTTTGGCTGGTAAGAAGTCGAACCTTTTTTATGAAGCTATCAGAATAATTGAAGAAATGAGGAATGCTACTGATGGAAACTATCCAACTCTCGCTATTTGGGAAAACGTCATGGGAGCTTTTTCATCAAATGACCGAATGGATTTTAAAGCCGTGTTGGAATCCTTCCTTAAAACCGAAGTTCCAATTCCTCCCTCTCATAGATGGGCAAACGCCGGAATGGTGCGAGGGAGAAATGCTGATGTCTGTTGGCGAGTCCTTGATAGTCAATATTGGGGTGTGCCCCAACGTCGTAGAAGAATCTTTCTCGTCGCAGATTTTAGAAAGTTCCGTGCTAGAAAAATACTTTTTAACACCGAAGGAATGCAGTCGGATATTGAATCTAGCTACAAAGGCAGGTTGTTCACCACCAAAGACAATCGAATCCTTTCTATTGAGACAAGGCGGAGCATACAAATCTTCCCTTTTCAAGAAAGACGAATGCGAACCTACGCTAAAGAAGGAAATAAAAAAGGGTTTATCTCAAGCTTCGGCAGATCAACTGACCCTTTTCCCACTCTCTTAGCTGGTACCGTTGATACTTTTGCTTTTTGGCATGATGGCTTGGAATCAGAGGGATTTGTTAGAAGATTAACACCACTTGAATGTGAACGATTAATGGGACTACCAGAAGGTTGGACGGAATACGGAAATGATAACAAAATAATTAGTGAATCAGCCAGGTATAAAGCATTAGGTAATTCTATTGTTTTACCATGTGCTGATTTTATTTTGTCCAATGTTGCTAAAGTATATGGAAAGGAGAAAACAAAATGAGTCAAGATTCAGAAATAAAAAAAGCAGCTCAACAGACCTTTTGTCATTTGGCTGTTAATTGTTTAAATGATACTATTAAATATTTTGAATCTATCAAAAGAACCAAGGTTATCCACCCAAGAGATAGACAGCCTTATCTAGAACAGTTGAAGGTAATTGAAGAAAATTTACTAATGATTAACAACCAAGTACGTGCTCTGAAATTACTTTATAGAGAGGAGTGATGATAATGTGAATACTGAAAAAACAAATAAGAGCACACTAAACAGATGTTTCTAGTAAAAAAATAGGAAATGTCTTTTTTTGTGTCTTAAAGTAAAGAAAGGAATGAAAATAATAATGAAATTAAAATGGTTTAATGTGTTGATGGTGTTGATGACTTTACTAGGAACATTCTTCACTAGTACTGTATCAGTAAAGGCAAGTAGTCTTAGTTTAAATGAAATGACTTCATATAGTTACACTGGTCACAGCCCGAATGTTGGTTATGTTATGACTCATCAAATCTACGTCTTAAAGATGGATGGGAAAAAAGTTTTTTGTATCCAATCAGGAATTCCTACTAGTAGTGGTGAGGGTTATATTCCTGAAATATACATTAGTTCTAAAAAAGAAAAGTTATCTCAAATTGCTTATTATGGGTACACTGTGTCAATTTTAGTTTTATTTGGCAATATTTCAACAAATAAATGGCATTTTCTACTAGATTAGAAAATGCCATTTTTTATTTATATACCAATTACTAAACTGTCTCTTGCAGCTTCAACTACATCGACTGTTATAACATCTAAATTATTAATCTTTAGTATCCTATCAATTTGAGCAAACAGTCGATGAATTAATCTGAAATTACCTTAACCAGAATGAATATTATTTTACTGAACCAAAAACGAGTGCGAGTACTCGAAAAATTGTTTTAGATAAAACTACACTACTGCTGTTAAAAAAATGGCATAACGAGCAACAAAAAGTTGTTAAAACACATTATGTAATGAGTTATAATGGTATTCCAACTCAAAAGCATACACTTTCTTATGCGATTGATCGTTTTTCAAAAAAGCTGGAGTACATCGTATTCGAATTCACGGATTAAGACACTCTCACGCGTCACTCTTGATTAGCATAGGAGAGAATCCATTAATCATTAAAGAATGTCTTGGACATGAAGATATTCAAACCACACTAGGTACTTATGGTCATCTTTATCCTAATAGTAATTTCCAAGTAGCTGACAAATTAAATGGTATTCTTGATTTTGAACCAGCTAAAGAAAACCTAGATACTTCACCTAAAAATCAGTTCACTGTAGATTACTAAAGAGGTAAGGAAACAAAAAGTGCAATGAAAGCGCAATTTAAGAATAAAAAAGCCTGAAACCATTGATACATAAAGGTTTCAAGCTCTCCAACGATTATTCCCACTCTACTGTTGCAGGTGGTTTACTCGTAATGTCGTACACGATACGGTTAACGTGAGCCACTTCGTTTACGATACGAACTGAGATTTTTTGTAATAAGTCCCAATCAATACGAGCGAAGTCAGCAGTCATTCCATCAATTGATGTAATGGCACGGATACCTACAGTGTAGTCATAAGTACGACCGTCTCCCATAACACCTACTGAGCGGATGCCTGGTAGAACTGTAAAGTATTGCCAGATGTCGCGGTCTAAGCCAGCTTTAGCAATTTCTTCACGTAAAATCGCGTCACTTTCGCGGACGATTTCTAATTTTTCTTCTGTAATTTCACCAAGAACACGGATACCTAATCCAGGTCCTGGGAATGGTTGGCGCCATACTAATGATTCAGGCATGCCAAGCTCAATTCCTAAAGCACGTACTTCATCTTTAAATAAAGTATTTAATGGTTCGATTAATTCGAATTCCATGTCTTCAGGTAAGCCACCAACGTTATGATGTGATTTAATAACTTCAGCTGTATCAGTACCACTTTCGATAACGTCAGTGTATAAAGTACCTTGAGCTAAGAAATCAATACCATCTAATTTAGCTGCTTCATCATCGAATAAGTAAATGAATTCATTACCAATGATTTTACGTTTTGTTTCCGGATCAGAAACGCCAGCTAATTTGCCTAAGAAACGCTCTTTAGCGTTCACACGGATGATATTTAAGCCGAATTTACCAGCTAAACTATCCATTACTTGATCGCCTTCGTCTTTACGTAATAAACCGTGGTCTACGAAGATACAAGTTAATTGATCGCCAATTGCTTTTTGTAAAAGAACACCAACGACACTTGAATCTACACCACCAGAAAGAGCTAGCAAGACTTTTTTGTCGCCAACTTGTTCACGGATTTTGTTGATTTCAACATCAATGAAGCTTTCCATTGACCAATCACCTTTAGCGCCACAAATATCAAAAGCAAAATGACGTAGAACGTCGTTACCATGTTCAGAGTGACGGACTTCTGGATGGAATTGAACGGCATAAAGGCCTTTTTCTTGGTTTTCCATCGCTGAAATAGGGCAGCTTTCACTTGTCGCTACAACGTCAAATCCTGCAGGAACTTCTGTTACTAAGTCACCATGACTCATCCATACTTGATGATGTTCAGGCAAGCTCTTAAATAATTTTGTAGATGAATCAGTAACATCTATCATGGCTTTTCCGTATTCTGGAGCTCCAGCACTTTTAACAACGCCACCTAATTTGTGAGTCATTAATTGCATACCGTAGCAAATACCTAAAATAGGAATGCCTAATTCAAAAATTTCAGGGTCAATTGAGAAACTCTCTTCGTCATAAACGCTGTTTGGTCCACCTGAGAAGATAATACCTTTAGGTGCAATTTCTTTGATTTCTTCCACAGTGATTTTGTGGCTCATTAATTCAGAGAAAACTCCAAACTCTCTAATGCGGCGTGTAATTAATTGATTGTATTGGCTACCAAAATCCAAAACAATGATTTTTTCCATGTCTTTAAAATCTGACGTGTTTGTCACTTGCTTCACCCTATCTTTCTTTTATTTTTTAGAATTTCCTCAAAGAGATTTCATCAATAGTATGGTTATTTGTTTTATGAATAACCACATCTGCGCGACTTCTAGTTGGTAAAATAAACTGTTCTAAATTCTTTAAGTTCACATCTTGCCAAATTTTCTTCGCAAAACCTAAAGCGGCATCTCTTGGTCCATTCGCATATTCATAATAATAATTAGTTTTGTCATCTTTTGCAAGGTTTAATAATGCTTCAAAGCGTTCTAAGTACCATGATTCGATTAAATCAGGCTCTGCATCGACAAAAACAGAGAAATCAAAAAAGTCACTAACATAGATTTGTTGGTTAGCAGGAAGCTGTAAAACATTGATTCCTTCAACGATTAATATGTCAGGTTGTGTGATTAACTCAAATTCATCAGGAATAATATCATAAATTTCATGAGAGTATTTAGGAATCTTTAAATCATCTTCTCCATTTTTTACGGCATTTAAGAAATTAAGTAATCTTTCCATGTCGTAACTTTCAGGAAATCCTTTTTTATCCAAAATATCTCGTTTGATTAACTCATCAGTTGGATATAAAAAGCCATCCGTTGTAATAAGTTGAACGTTACGTCGCTTGAATGTTCTAGATAACATCATCTGAAGGAGTCTTGCGGTTGTACTTTTCCCAACTGCCACACTTCCAGCAACTCCTATGATAAAAGGAGCTGGTGGGGCAAATTCTTGCATGAACAATCCCTTACTCAAATGGAGTGAATCATATTCTTTCATATAAATATGGATTAAATGAGTTAAAGGAATATAAATCTCTTGGACATCCTGCAAAGAAATCTGGTCGTTAAATCCTTTGATTTGTTGCAATTCGGTATCTGATAAAGGGGCGATTCCGTTTCGATAAAAACTTCGCCACTCATCACGAGTTAAATGATAGTAGTTTGTTCGCTCATCCATGGCTATTCTCCTAAATCAGAGCCATCCATCCAAGGAATACTTAATGAGATATGATTGCCTAAGTCTTTGTTGTGCTCTAATTCTTTCATTCTTATGGCACGTCTCTTTTCGTATCCTTGATGAATCATTTTTTCTTCATTTGTTTCTGGAATAACGCCAGGTACGCCTTTAAAGTTATACTCTGTTTCAACGACAACAAAAGTCATAAAACAAGTGGCAGCTAAGTAGCGTTCGCCTGTTTCTAAGTTTTCACCTAAGACTTTTGCAAAAATCTCCATTGATTTTTTACCAGTACCTGAGACATAAGATTCTACACAAACAGAATGATTTTCATAAATTGGATGAAGAAAATCTAGTTTGTCGGTAGAAGCAGTCATACTTGGTCTTCTGCAGTGTCTTGAAGCAGAGATAGAAGTTGTGTCATCAATTAAAGACATCAACTTACCGCCATAAAGTGCGCCAAACGCGTTTAAATCAGAAGGGAAAACCCGGTGCGTTTGAATAATTCTCGATTCGCGGCATTTTTTTGTTTTTGGTAACTCAATAAACATTTTTACAACTCCTTATTTCGTGCTATGATGTTAAAGTCTTAATGATTATATCACAAATGCTTCATTTTGATAGAATAGAGAGGGTTTAAAAATGAAAAAAATCATTCTTTTTGGCGACAGCATTACAGCTGGCTATGAAAATGGCTTAACCGATTTTCGATTAAACGAACGAATAATGGCACAAGTTGAAGACGTTGAAATAATAAATGCAGGAATTCCAGGGGATACAACAAGAGGAGCAAGAGCCCGTTTAAGTGATCATGTTTTAAAATATGATCCTGATATAGTAACAGTCTTTTTTGGTGCAAATGATGTGTCAAATTTGACAGGGCTTTCTATAGAAGAATATGAAGAAAATTTAGACGAAATAGTTAAAGAAATAGGTATTTCAAAAGTTATATTAATTGGTGTTCCATTCTGTGATCAAACTATTTATCAAGATGAAAGACCAATGGACCAATTAAAAGCATTTAACAGTGTTGCGCAAAATTTAACGACTAAATATCGCTTGGACTATATAGATATGCTTTCAGAGATGCAACAAGTCGATCCGTCGATTTATCTACAAAGAGACGGTATTCATTTCTCAAATGAAGGTTACGATTTACTTGGACAACTGATTAGTCAAACAATTAATAACCGATAGGAGAAATAAAATGGGAAATCATTATTATACGAACCAGCCAGAAGTTGCTCATGACCGAAAAAAATGGACATTTCCTTTAAGAGGAAAAAACTTTACATTTATCACTGACAGTAATGTTTTTTCAAAAGGCACAGTTGATTTTGGTTCAAGAGTCTTGATTGATGCTTTTGACGATACCAATTTACCAGAAGGTGACATTTTAGATGTTGGCTGTGGTTACGGTCCGATTGGCTTATCTTTAGCTCATAGTACTGGTCGACATGTTGAAATGGTAGATGTTAATGAACGAGCTGTTGAATTGGCAAAAGAAAATGCTGATTTAAATGGTATTAAACATGTGACAATCTACCCATCTAATATTTATGAAAAAGTGGATAGAACAGATTTTGCAGCAGTTGTCAGTAACCCACCGATTAGGGCAGGAAAATCAGTCGTTCATGGTATCATTGAAGAGTCTTATGATAAACTAGTAAAAAGCGGAACGCTAACGATTGTTATTCAAAAGAAACAAGGTGCTCCTAGTGCAAAGAAAAAAATGGAAGAGATTTTTGGTAACGCAGAAGTGGTAGCAAAAGAAAAAGGCTATTTTATTATAGTGAGCGAAAAGTAGGCGTTAATGCGCTTACTTTTTTATTTTATATAGGAACTCAATAACTGGACTTTCAACAGAACATGCTATTATAATCATTATAATAGAGTTAACAGAAATATTTTGTTTATTATAGGTTTGTTTTATATAAAGAATACTTTGTGAAAAAAGTAACAATAAGATATTTGTAGTGCATTTTTGTTTTCACAATTAGAGTATCACAAAAACTTAAAACGTATTCATTTTATAAATTATCTGTAACTTTTTAAAAGTTAAAACAGTTTAATGAAGGAGTCTATTGAAAAGTAATTGTTGTTATTTTATTATAGTAATAATAATAAATTGTGAAGTTCTCTTCTATCTCTATTGCCTAAGTTTGTTAAAAGATATCAATGTTCAGATGTTACCTATTGATAGGAAAATTGTGACAACTATTTGTGAGAATATGTAATATAATAATTTATGCAGTTCCGATTTAGTGTTTTGTGTTTGAAAAGTGATTTACTTTTTTGTTTTTTTGATAAAAAAGGTCTTCTTTTGAAAAGAGCTTATTCTTAAAAAAAGTTTTTTAGATTATTTTAAGTATCGATAGGGGAATCTGTAAGGGACGGTATTTAAAATTAAGCAACTTGATGATTTTAGAATAAATTCTTTTTGTCAGAAACTTCTCAATATGTGGAATGATAGAGTGCCCACTTGGAGATTTATTACTTTTTCTCATGAAACGGGAACTTATAGTCCTGTCATATGGAAAGTCGGGCTTTTTATATGATATGTCACGTTGAAATGAGAGTTGATACGAGGACAAGGATTAATGGGGAGGAAGCCAGGTGGGGATCTGGCTTTTTTTGTTGTTGACAAAAAGACGCTGAGGCGTTAAAATGATTATTTGCAGAAGGTTTTATATTTATGAATGAAAAGGCGTATGAAATATTGTCCATACTCCTTTAGTTATAAGGAAAAACAAAGATAGACTGACCATATCTGATATGTTCTACATCTATTTTTGGTTTTTTTTTACTTAAAAACTGTTTGTTACAGTTTTTGTAACAAATACTTAACATTTGTAATATAAGATTGTTTTGAAGCAAACTCAGAAGGGGTGACTTAATTTGGTTGGACACGTAGTCAAATACGGAAAACACCGAGAAAGACGCAGTTATTCAAGAATTAGTGAAGTATTGGAACTGCCAAACTTAATTGAAATTCAGACAGATTCTTACAAATGGTTCTTAGATGAAGGTTTAAGAGAAATGTTTGAAGATATCTTACCAATCACAGATTTTAGCGATAAATTATCATTGGAATTTGTAGATTATGAAATGAAAGAACCGAAATACACAGTTGAAGAAGCTCGTGCGCATGATGCAAACTATTCAGCGCCAATTCATGTCACATTAAGATTAGACAACCAAGTAACTGGAGAAATCAAATCACAAGAAGTATTCTTTGGTGATTTCCCATTAATGACTGAAATGGGTACATTTATCATTAATGGTGCAGAAAGAGTTGTTGTATCACAGTTGGTTCGTTCACCCGGAGTTTACTTTAATGGAAAAACTGAAAAGAATGGACAAGAAGGATTTGGAACAACTGTTATTCCAAACCGTGGTGCTTGGCTAGAATTAGAAACTGATGCTAAGAATTTATCATATGCTCGTATTGACCGTACAAGAAAGATTCCGTTTACTGTTGTAGTACGTGCTTTAGGTTTTGGCTCAGATTCAACTATTATGGAAATCTTTGGTGAAAGTGAAAGCTTACAAGCTACTATTGAAAAAGATATCCATAAAAACTCAGGTGACTCTCGTACAGAGGAAGCCTTAAAAGATGTCTATGAAAGACTTCGCCCAGGCGAACCTAAAACAGCGGAAAGTTCAAGAAACTTATTAAACTCTCGTTTCTTTGATCCAAAACGTTATGATTTAGCTTCAGTGGGTCGTTACAAAGTTAACAAAAAATTAAACTTAAAAACTCGTCTGTTAAACCAAACATTAGCAGAAACTTTAGTTGATCCTGAAACAGGAGAAATTGTTGCTGAAAAAGGAACAGTTATTTCTCGTCAAGTTATGGATAACTTAGAAGAGTACTTAGATAATGGTATTAACAGTGTTACTTATTACCCAAGTGAAGATGGTGTAGTAACTGAGCCAATGACTGTTCAAGTTATTAAAGTATTATCACCAAAAGATCCTGAACGTGTTGTTAACGTGATTGGGAATGGTAACTTAGGCGATAAAGTTAAGACAGTTCGTCCTGCTGATATTATTGCAACAATGAGTTACTTCTTGAATTTACAAGAAGGCATTGGCCAAGTAGACGATATCGACCATTTAGGAAATCGTCGTATTCGTTCAGTTGGTGAGTTATTACAAAATCAATTCCGTATTGGTTTATCTCGTATGGAACGTGTGGTTCGTGAACGTATGTCTATCCAAGACACTGAAACGTTAACACCACAACAATTAATTAATATTCGTCCAGTTGTTGCTTCAATGAAAGAATTCTTTGGTTCTTCTCAGTTGTCACAATTCATGGACCAAACAAATCCACTTAGTGAGTTAACTCATAAACGTCGTCTATCTGCCTTAGGGCCTGGTGGTTTGACTCGTGACCGTGCCGGTTATGAAGTACGTGACGTTCACTACTCACATTATGGTCGTATGTGTCCGATTGAAACGCCTGAGGGACCAAATATCGGGTTAATCAATAGTTTGTCTAGTTATGCGAAAGTGAACAAATATGGTTTTATCGAAACACCATATCGTCGTGTAGACCGTTCATCTGGAAGAGTAACAGCTCATATTGATTATTTAACAGCTGATGAGGAAGACCATTACATGGTAGCTCAAGCGAACTCTCCATTAAATGAAGATGGAACTTTTGCTGAAGAACTTGTTATGGCTCGTATTCAAAGTGAAAACTTAGAAGTTTCAACAGAAAAAGTTGACTACATGGACGTTTCTCCTAAGCAAGTAGTTGCGGTAGCGACAGCATGTATTCCTTTCTTGGAAAACGATGACTCTAACCGTGCACTTATGGGTGCGAACATGCAGCGTCAGGCAGTTCCTTTAATCCAACCTCGTTCTCCAATCGTGGGTACTGGTATGGAATATAAAGCAGCTCATGACTCTGGTGCAGCTCTTTTATGTAAAAATGATGGTGTTGTTGAATATGTGGATGCAAAAGAAATCCGTATCCGTCGTAACAATGGCGCTTTAGATAAATATAATGTAATTAAATTCCATCGTTCAAATGCTGGTACAAGTTACAACCAACGTCCAATCGTTAAGTTGGGAGAAATTGTTGAAGCAGGAGATACATTAGCAGATGGTTCTTCTATGGAAGAAGGCGAAATGGCTTTAGGTCAAAACGTATTGGTTGCCTTCATGACTTGGGAAGGTTACAACTACGAAGATGCGATTATTATGAGTCGTCGTCTTGTTAAAGATGATGTTTATACTTCTATTCATATTGAAGAATACGAATCAGAAGCTCGTGATACTAAATTAGGACCTGAAGAAATCACTCGCGAATTACCTAACGTCGGAGATGACGCTCTTAAAGATTTAGACGAAATGGGTATTATCCGTATTGGTGCTGAAGTTAAAGATGGTGATTTATTAGTTGGTAAAGTAACTCCTAAAGGGGTAACAGAATTATCAGCTGAAGAACGTTTACTACATGCTATCTTTGGTGAAAAAGCGCGTGAAGTTCGTGATACTTCATTACGTGTACCACATGGTGGTGGCGGTATTGTTCATGATGTGAAAATCTTTACTCGTGAAGCAGGAGATGAGTTAGCACCTGGTGTTAACATGTTAGTCCGTGTTTATATCGTTCAAAAACGTAAAATTCATGAAGGTGACAAGATGGCCGGTCGTCATGGTAATAAAGGGGTAGTTTCTCGTATTATGCCAGAAGAAGATATGCCATTCTTACCAGACGGTACACCAGTTGATATCATGTTAAACCCATTAGGGGTACCTTCTCGTATGAATATTGGACAAGTACTTGAGCTACATTTAGGTATGGCAGCTCGTTCATTGAATATTCATGTAGCAACACCAGTATTTGATGGGGCAAATGAAGAGGATGTATGGAGTACTGTTGAGGAAGCTAACTTAGCTAAAGATGCTAAAACAATTCTTTATGACGGACGTACAGGTGAACCATTTGATAACCGTATTTCTGTTGGTGTTATGTACATGCTGAAATTAGCCCACATGGTTGATGATAAATTACATGCTAGATCTATTGGACCATACTCATTAGTAACGCAACAACCACTTGGAGGTAAAGCTCAATTTGGTGGACAACGTTTTGGTGAGATGGAGGTTTGGGCACTTGAAGCTTACGGTGCTGCTTACACATTACAAGAAATCTTAACTTACAAGTCAGATGACGTTGTAGGTCGTGTGAAAACTTATGAATCAATTGTTAAAGGTGAACCTATTCAAAAACCAGGTGTTCCAGAATCATTCCGAGTACTTGTTAAAGAGTTACAAGCACTAGGTTTAGATATGCGCGTACTTGACATTAATGATGAAGAGTTAGAATTACGTGACATGGATGATGAGGACGATGATTTGATTACAGTGGATGCTTTAGCTAAATACGCTAAAGAGCAAGCTGAAAAAGAACAAGCAGAAAAATCATTAAAAGATGCACAAGAAGGCAAGGAATAGTAAGAACTTGACCAATAGTTATTTCTGATAGATAAAGAAACGGAGGGACATCTTTTGATCGATGTAAATAAATTCGAAAGTATGCAAATCGGCTTAGCTTCTTCTGAAAAAATAAGAAGCTGGTCATACGGTGAGGTAAAAAAACCTGAGACAATTAACTACCGTACTTTAAAACCAGAACGCGATGGTCTTTTCTGTGAACGCATTTTCGGTCCTACTAAGGACTGGGAATGTGCTTGTGGAAAATATAAACGTATTCGTTATAAGGGAATCGTTTGTGACCGATGTGGCGTTGAGGTAACTCGCTCGAAAGTTCGTCGTGAGCGTATGGCTCATATTGAACTTGCAGCACCAGTTACTCATATCTGGTACTTTAAAGGGATTCCAAGTCGTATGGGTCTTGTATTAGACATGAGCCCACGTGCTTTAGAAGAAGTTATTTATTTTGCATCATACGTAGTAACAGATGCAGGGGATACTTCTTTAGAAACAAAACAATTATTAACAGAACGTGAATACCGTGAAAAACGTCAACAATATGGACAAGGTTTCCAAGCAGGTATGGGGGCAGAAGCCATCAAACGCCTTCTTGAAGATGTTAACTTGGAAAAAGAAGTTGTTGAATTAAAAGAAGAGTTGAAAACAGCTCAAGGACAAAAAAGAACACGTGCGATTCGTCGTTTAGATATTTTAGAAGCTTTCAGAACTTCTGGAAATGAACCAAGCTGGATGGTAATGGATGTTGTTCCTATCATTCCTCCTGATTTACGTCCAATGGTTCAATTAGAAGGTGGACGTTTTGCAACAAGTGATTTGAACGATTTATATCGTCGTGTGATTAACCGTAATAACCGTTTGAAACGATTATTAGACTTAAATGCACCGGGAATCATTGTTCAAAATGAGAAACGTATGTTACAAGAAGCTGTAGATGCTTTGATTGATAATGGTCGTCGTGGCCGTCCAGTAACTGGACCAGGTAACCGTCCACTTAAATCTTTATCTCACATGCTTAAAGGTAAACAAGGTCGTTTCCGTCAAAACTTACTTGGTAAACGTGTTGACTATTCAGGTCGTTCGGTTATCGTTGTTGGTCCATTCCTAAAAATGTACCAATGTGGTTTACCAAAAGAAATGGCAATTGAATTATTCAAACCATTCGTTATGCATGAATTAGTTAAACGTGAAATTGCAAGTAACATTAAAAATGCTAAACGCCAAATTGAACGTCAAGAAGACGCAGTTTGGGATGTATTAGAAGATGTTATTAAAGAACATCCTGTATTACTTAATAGAGCACCGACGCTACATAGACTTGGTATCCAAGCATTTGAGCCAGTTTTAGTTGAAGGTCGCGCGATTCGTCTTCACCCATTAGTTTGTGAGGCTTACAATGCCGATTTTGATGGGGATCAAATGGCGGTTCACGTTCCTTTAAGTGAAGAAGCACAAGCAGAAGCTCGTCTATTGATGTTAGCTGCTCAAAATATCTTGAACCCTAAAGATGGTAAACCAGTTGTTACTCCTTCTCAAGATATGGTTCTTGGTAACTACTATTTAACAATGGAAGAACCAGGACAAATCGGTGAAGGTATGATCTTTAGAAACTTAGATGAAGTTGTTTTAGCGTGGAGAAATGGCTACGTTCATTTACATTCTCGTATTGGTTTACAAACAAGCTCAATGCCTGAAAAACCATTTACTGAATGGCAACAAGATCGTATTTTAATTACAACTGCTGGTAAGGTTATTTTCAATGAAATTATGCCTCCAGAGTTCCCTTATTTAAATGAACCAACTGATTATAACTTAACAGTTCAAACACCAGATAAATACTTCGTAGAAGCAGGAACTGATATTCCAGCATTCATTAAAGAACAACCACAAATTGGACCGTTCAAGAAGAAAAATCTAGGTAATATCATTGCGGAAGTCTTCAAACGCTTCAAGATTACTGAAACTTCTAAAATGTTAGATAGAATGAAAGACTTAGGTTACAAACATTCTACTTATGCTGGTATGACAGTAGGGATTGCTGATATCGTTGTTTTACATGAAAAACAAGGTATGATTGAAGAAGCCCATAAACAAGTAGATGCTGTTACAAAACAATTCCGTCGTGGTTTAATTACTGATGATGAGCGTTATGAGCGAGTTATTGGTATTTGGAATGCAACAAAAGATGCTATCCAAGTTAAACTGATGGAAAGTTTAGATGATCGTAACCCAATCTTCATGATGTCAGACTCTGGTGCCCGTGGTAATATCTCCAACTTTACTCAGCTTGCTGGTATGCGTGGACTTATGGCCGCACCGAACGGACGAATCATGGAATTACCGATCGTATCTAACTTCCGTGAAGGATTAACAGTCTTAGAAATGTTTATCTCTACTCACGGTGCCCGTAAAGGTATGACGGATACGGCCCTTAAGACTGCCGATTCAGGTTACTTAACTCGTCGTTTAGTAGACGTTGCTCAAGATGTTATCATTCGTGAAACTGATTGTGGAACTGACCGTGGTTTAGATATTAGAGCTATTAAAGAAGGTAACGAAATTATTGAAACCCTTGAAGAACGTATGTTAGGACGTTATACTCGTAAAGCAGTGAAACATCCTGAAACAGGGGCAGTAATTATTGAAGCCGGAGATATTATAACTGAAGATATTTGTAAAGAAATTATTGATGCAGGTATTGAAGAAATTTCAATTCGTTCAGTCTTTACATGTAACACGAAACATGGTGTGTGTAAACACTGTTACGGACGTAACTTAGCAACAGGATCTGAGGTTGAAGTAGGAGAAGCAGTTGGTACAATTGCCGCTCAATCAATCGGAGAGCCTGGTACTCAGTTAACAATGCGTACTTTCCATACGGGTGGGGTTGCCGGAGATGATATCACTCAAGGTCTTCCTCGTATCCAAGAAATCTTTGAAGCTCGTAATCCTAAAGGGGTTGCGGTTATCTCAGAAGTGTCTGGTGAAGTTATTGAAATTACAGAAGATCCAGCTGATCGTACGAAAGAAGTTATTGTTAAAGGTAAAACTGATACAAGAACTTACAGTGTTCCTTACACAGCTCGTATGAAAGTAGCTGAAGGTGATACAATCAAACGTGGATTTGCGTTGACAGAAGGTTCTATTGAACCAAAACAATTATTAACTGTTACAGATGTGTTGACTGTTGAAAACTACTTACTTAAAGAGGTACAAAAAGTTTACCGTATGCAAGGGGTAGAAATTGGCGATAAACACGTTGAGGTTATGGTTCGTCAAATGTTACGTAAAGTTCGTGTTATGGATCCAGGTGATTCTGACATCTTACCAGGTACATTACTTGATATTAGTGAGTTTAAAGAACGTAACTACAATACTTTAGTAGCTGGTGGTACACCTGCAACAGGTCGTCCAGTGTTACTAGGTATTACAAAAGCGTCTCTTGAAACAAACAGTTTCTTATCTGCAGCTTCATTCCAGGAAACAACTCGTGTGTTAACTGATGCAGCAATCCGCGGTAAGAAAGACCACTTACTTGGACTTAAAGAAAATGTTATTATTGGTAAAATCATTCCAGCTGGTACTGGTATGGCTAAATACCGTAACATGGAACCAAAAGAAGTGGGCGTTGCTAGCGAAAATGTTTATAGTATTAGTGACATTGAAGCCCAAATGGCAGCAGCTGATGCATTAAAATCAAATGACTAAATAATAAAAAGTTGAGATTGGGTTTATCCTAATCTCAACTTTTTTTATTTGATAAAAAGAGTAACAACAACTAATCCAATGCTTAAGAATGGGACAAATGGTAATTTGTTTATTTGTTTTCTTGCTATAACATTCATAAGAATGATAAAAAGAATCCCCAGTAAGGAAGCGATGAATATGAGCCATAGTACTTGATGGCTACTTAAAAAGAATGACCAGATAATTAGTAATTTAATGTCTCCGCCGCCGATACTGTTTGGAACAATGGTTGTGAGTAATAAAAAAATTAATGATAAAAAAATAGGAGCAATGAGCAAATTAAGTTGCAGATTATGAGTAAAAAAGTAGAAACTTCCAGCTAGCAGACTGAAAGGGTAAAGTATTTTGGGTTCAACTAAGTAATAAAATAAATCAGTTAAGCTTAGAGTTAGAGCCATGAGCCATAAGATAAGTAAATAAATAGTATCAATTGTAAATGAAAAGTGTTCGTAAAATAATAAAAAAAGAAATGCAGTTATTAGTTCAAAAAGACTATGATAAATTGGAATTCTTTTTTGGCAGTAACGACATTTATTTTGATGGAATAATAAATTATAAAAAGGAATTAAATCAATTGTTTTCAGCGTGGTATGACAGGTTTCACATTGGGAGCGACTAGTTATATGATAATTATTTAAGGGAACGCGCTTAGCTATAACAGCTAAAAAAGATCCTGTTAAAACTCCTATGATAAAAATAAGGTACATTTAATAATCACCTCTCTCATATATAAATACGAAAAAAAGAGTACTTTCTTTAAAAAATCATAATATTTTCAATATTATATGGTATATTGTATTTGATTAATTTTAGGAGAATAGTATGAAATGAAGAAAAATAAAATAGTGTTGCTTTGTTTTTTTATTGGAATATTTATTTTTAGTGGATGTTCTAATAAAGGGTTGGACGAAAAAGAAGTTTCTAAAGTTTTTATAGAAGATTTCATTTATCATAAGGAAACTGAAAAATTTAAAGAAAACTTCGTAGAAGGTGATATTTTAAGTAAACAACTAACAATAATGACAACTGGTGTAGAAGATACTTTTTCAGGTGTATTTGATCCAATCACGGGGCCCTTATCTGAAAAAGAAAAGAAACAAATTTCAGATGGGTTAATGAAAAAAGTAAGAGAAACGAGTAGCTATAAGTATAAAGTTAAAGAAGGAAAGAAAAATCAAATTGAGGTAACTTATCAAATAAAAGGGTTTGACTACCCTCATTTGGTTGAACAAACATTAGATGGTGTCTTAGGAGAATTGATGAAAGAAACAGATATGAAAGCTTCGACATCTAAGCAAATGATTTTACATTCTTTTTCAGATGCATTGAGTAAGGGAAAAGAGAGTAAAAAATCAACAGAAGTAACGATTAAATTTGAAAAGGTAAAGAAACAGTGGCAAATTGTAGAAGGCCAAGATGATAAGTTAGAGTTGATCCTTTTAGCCTTTATTTCTGGTTATAATAACAAAAGTAATTATGAAAAAGAGATGAATACAATGCTTGAGAGCTCAATAAATAATGCTAAATCAAAATTGTGATTCATTTCATTTTAAACTTTTTGCAAGTAGTGTTACACTAAGAGTATCAATTGAGAAGGAGAGTTCTAATTATGAGTAATGTAAAAACACAAGAAGTACTTAACCAAGCAGTTGCAGATTTGAGTCAATTTTCAGTTGTTATCCACCAAGCCCATTGGTATATGAGAGGAAAAAGTTTCTTAACTTTACACCCTAAAATGGATGAATTTATGGATGGCATCAATGACCATTTAGATGTAGTTGCAGAACGATTGATTACAATTGGGGGTAGCCCTTATTCAACCTTAAAAGAATTTGCTGAACATACAAAAATTAAAGATCAACCTGGTAGTTATGAAAAAACAATGGATGATCACTTAAATAACTTATTAGAAGGATATCGCTATTTAAGAGAGTTATGTGCTAAAGGAATTGAAGTGACTGAAGAAGAAAATGATCATGTGTCACAAGATATTTTTATTGGTATGAAAGCTGATATCGAAAAAACAATCTGGATGTTGAGTGCAGAATTAGGAAAAGCACCAAACCTTTAAAATTTAAAGAAACTAAGAGTAGAGAAATGATAGATTCATTTCTCTACTCTTTTTTGTTATTTAATTATTCTCTAATAATAGCCGATATAGTTCAATAGGGGAAACTATTAGGGAATAGGGGAATGACAATGGGAAGAAATAAAAAAACATATTTTGTAGTAATTAGCTCACTTGTTAGTATTGGTTGTCTTTTTTTCGGATGGCAAATTTTTTCGCAGGCCTCAGCTGGTAAAAAAGAAGTAGCTGTAAAAACGGAAGAAACAACAACTAGCAAAGTAACTGTGTCAGAAGGTATTAAAGAACTATCTAGTAGTAAAAAAGAAAAGAAAAAAACTGAAGAGACGGCTTCTTCTGAATTAGTCGAATTAGAAGAAACATCAACAACAGTAGAAAATATAACAACAGAACCTATCAAAGTAGACAAACAAACAGAACCATCTATTGAAGAAACAACAACGATAGCCGTTGAAGAAAAAGCTGTAGAGCCAGATGTTAAAGAGGAAGTTGCTGTTAGTTATACACCTAATACAATTGGTATCAATGGTATATTTCAATCATTTTTATCATTGGGAAGTGAAAAAGATTTAGATGTTATTCAGTCTTATATTGATGGCGGTAATATTGTGACAACTATTTCTAGTTTTAATCCTCATGATAATCAAACCACTTATTTTGGTGGTCATAATCCTGGTATAATGGGATTTATGTCAGATAATTTAGCTATGGGAGCAGTTGTGACTGTAGTTGATGGTAGTGGGACACCTTATCGTTACCAAGCTAGTGACTATGCTATGGTGGATGTTTATGGTAAATCGACTTTAGGAACAATTGGGATGAGCGCAATTGATTTATTTGTTTCAGGAAGTTTTAGAGAGTCTATCGCTATTCAGTACTGTGTTTCTGGAAGTGAATCGATGATTATGTGGTATTTAACACCGCTTTTTTAATTTTAATGCTTGACAACGCTTTCTAAGGGTGATATTCTTTGTTTACATAAAACACGAGGAGTGTTACTGATACGATCAGGCACCACCAAGTCTTTAGTAGTCTATTTTTAGACCTGCTTTAGTTTGGTGTTTTTTTCTTTATAATGGGGAGTGGTCCTATTTATTCTACGGTGAAATCATTAAATAATAATTTAGTATTAGCCCATGATGAACAACAAGAAGAATATGTATTATTTGGTAAGGGAATTGGTTTTAAAAAGAAAAAGGGGGACGTCATTGATACCATTTTAGTAACGAAGATATTTCATGCAAAAGAGCATCAAAATATTTCAGCTATTATGGAAAATATTTCAGCAGATGTTTTATCCGTTACAGAGATTATAGTTGATGCAGGTGAAAAATTTTTAGATAAAAAATTAAACCCAAGTTTGTTAATCTCTTTAGCAGATCATATTCAAAACTCAATTAATCGGCAAAATGAAGGTGGAGAACTACCAAGCAGTACGCTTCAATGGGAAATTCCATTTCTTTATTTTAATGAATCACGAGTTGGAAAAAAGGCGTTAAAAATTATTGAAGAAAACTTAGATATTCAACTTCCTGAAATGGAAGCAGCGTTTATCGCCCTCCATTTTGTTAATGCACAAGACGGAATGGAATCGATGGATGAAACAATGCTCATTACAGAAATTACTAAAAGTATGGTAAAAACGATTCAGTCTTTGTTTGATGTTTCTTTAAATAAGGAGAGTATGAATTATTCGAGATTTGTCACACATATTCGCTACTTCATGAATCGACAATTACATAATCAGGATTTAGCAACAGAATCAAATGAAAAGTTATACCAAATTATTCAAGAACAATATCCAAAAAGCTACGCGTGTGGCTTAATGATTCGAGAGATGTTGAGTAAACAATATGGCTTATCAGTTAGTGATGATGAGATGATTTACTTAATTATACATATCGAACGAGTTGTTTCAGAAACTAAATAACAAATAGGTGTGTAACAGCATTAATGGCATTAACCTAAACAAAATCGTAAACTCTTTTTATTCAAAAAGAGCACGGGTTTGTTTAGGTTTTTTCTATGCCAAAAATAAAAAAATTGGAGTGAAAAAAGATGAACCATCGAGAGTTAGCTGAACAAATTATTGAAAAAATGGGTGGGTCGACCAATATCAGTCAGAGCTGGCATTGTATTACTAGATTAAGATTTAATATTGGAAGTAAAGATAAAATCAAAATAGATGATATTAAAGAGTTAGATGGTGTTATGGGAGCACAATTTCAAAGTGGGCAATTCCAAGTCATCATTGGAAGTGATGTGGCTGATGTTTACCAAGAGGTTAGTGATTTGCTAGAAGGAAAAGAAAAAGCAAAAGAAACAGGACAAGCTGGTAAACAAAATATGTTAGATTTTGTTTTTGATGTCATTTCGGGTATTTTTACACCGATATTAGCAGCTATTACAGGTAGCGGATTACTTAAAGGAATTATGGCACTACTTGTCTTTTTCAATCTTTTATCTGATACAAGTTCAACTTATATTGTTTTAAATGGGATTGCAGATGCGACGTTTCACTTTTTACCTTTCTTAGTCGGTTTTTCTGCAGCTAACAAATTTAAAACTAATCCATCGATTGCAGTAGCTTTGGCAGGAATTTTAATGTATCCAACCTTTATGGCAAATGCTGCAGGAGGTGAAATTACTAGTCTTAAATTTATCGGGTTAACAATTCCGATGAATAGTTACGCATCGACAGTTATTCCGATTATTCTAGGTGTTCTTTTATTAAGTTATGTTGAAAAATATGCGAAAAAAATTGTACCTAATTCATTGACGATTATTTTCGTACCTTTGATTAGTTTGCTTGTAACAGCACCAATCATGTTAGCTTTTATTGCTCCGTTAGGTAATTTGGTAGGAACTTATTTAGAAATGTTCTTTACAATGTTGTTTGATGTTGCTGGACCTTTAGCTGGAGCTTTGATGGGTGGATTAATGCCTTTAATTGTTATTACGGGTATGCATTATGCCTTTTTCCCAGGTACATTCGCTAGTTTAGATAAATTTGGCTACGACATTATGTTGTTACCGATGAATCTTGTTGCTAATCTAGCTCAAGCTGGTGCGACATTAGGTGTTTTCTTTAAAACAAAAGATCAAAAAATGAAACAAGTTGCTATTTCTGCTTTTATTCCTGCTTTATTTGGTATTACAGAACCGGCTATTTATGGTGTTACGATGAAATTAAAGAAACCTTTTTATGCCAGTATGATGGGCGGTGCAATTGGGGGAGCTATTTTCGGGACTTTTGCTGTTAAGAGTTTTAGTTTTGCTGTTCCAGGAGCTTTAGCTATTCCAACGTACTTAGAAAAAGGCTCAAACAACTTTATGTTTGCTTTAATTGGTATTTTAGCTAGTTTCATTGTGGGATTTGTTGCTACTTTAATTTTCAAATTTGATTTAGGAGAAGAAACAGAGCAGACACCTATCTCTTCAAAAGAAGTAAAAAAAGAAAGTAAAATTTTGTCTCCGTTAAGTGGAACTGTTAAGTCGTTAAAAGAATGCCCTGATGAAACGTTCGCTACTGAAATAGTTGGAAAAGGCTTGGGCGTTATACCAGAAGAAGGTCTTGTAGTTGCCCCATTTGATGGCACAATTACTATGACTACACCTACCAATCATGCAATTGGAATTGTTTCGGATACAGGTGTTGAAATGCTAGTTCATGTTGGAATCGATACGGTCAGTTTAGATGGTAATGGATTTGAGCGTCTAGTTGAAGAGGGACAAAAAGTGAGTGTAGGAGATTCTTTATTAACCTTTGATATTGAAGTCATTAAAAGACATCAATTAAGTTTATATTCACCAATTGTGATAACCAATACACCTAATTATTTGGATGTTGTTCCTTCTGTTAAAGAAAATGAACGAGTTAGCAGAGGAAAAGAAGAAGTATTAATGGTCGTTAACTAATTAAATTTAATATAAATTAGAAATATATTTTAGGAGGAATTATTTATGAAAGAATTACAAACAGGATTTCCAAAAGGTTTTTTATGGGGTGGTGCTACAGCAGCTAACCAGATAGAAGGAGCTTATAATGTAGGTGGAAAAGGAATGTCTACATCAGATTATGCAGCCTATAAAGACCCTTACGCAACAGGTAAAGTAGATAACTTTACTTTTAATGTAACATCAAAAGAATTAGCAGAATATAAAGAAAATGAGGCTAATTATTTATTCCCAAAACGTTGGGGAATCGACTTTTATAATCGCTATGCAGAAGATATTGCTTTGTTTGCAGAAATGGGCTTTAAAACATTCCGTTTATCTATTTCTTGGGCACGAATTTTCCCGACAGGGTTAGAAACTGAACCAAATGAAGAAGGATTAGCCTTTTATGACCGAGTATTTGATGAGTGTGCTAAATATGGAATTGAACCATTAGTAACGATGTCTCATTATGAAATGCCAATTGCTCTAACAGAAAAATACAATGGTTGGGCAAGTCGTGAATTAATTCCGTTATTTGATAAATATGCTCGTGTTCTATTCAATCGTTATAAATCAAAAGTAAAATATTGGATTACGTTTAACGAGATGAACATGAATTTAAATAGTTTATACACAGGAGCAGGTATTTTAGAAGATTTAATTGACCCTGAAAAAAAATTAGAGGTAACTTACCAAGCGAGTCATCATCAATTTTTAGCTAGTGCATTAGCTGTTAAAGCAGCTCGTGAGATTATGCCAGAAGCTCAAGTTGGATGTATGATTAATCAAATTGAATCATATGCTTTAACAACAAAACCTGAGGATCAACTACAAGCCTTAAAATCAAATCAGTTAAATATGTTTTATCCTGATGTTCAAGCTCGTGGAGAGTATCCAACATATATGGCTCGTTACTTTGCCGATAATGATATTCATGTAGTTATGGAAGATGGGGATGCTGAAATCCTTAAAGAAGGTAAAGTAGATTATGTAGCAATTAGTTACTACATGTCTCACGTAACAGAAGCTCGTGAAGATGCCTCTAAATTAGCAGGATCTTTTGATAGCCCGATTAAAAATGAGCATTTAGAATTATCACAATGGGACTGGCCAATTGATCCAATTGGTTTACGTATTTCATTAATGAAATTATACGATCGTTATGAATTGCCATTATTTGTTTGTGAGAATGGATTAGGTGCTAAAGATGAGTTAACAGAAGATGGAAAAATTCATGATGATTACCGAATTGATTACATCAAAAAACATGTGGAACAAATGAAAGAAGCTATTAAAGATGGAGTTGATTTAATGGGTTACACAACTTGGGGTTGTATTGATTTAATTAGTTGTGGAACTTCTCAAATGTCAAAACGTTATGGTTTCATTTATGTTGATCAAGATGATAAGGGTGAAGGTAGTCTAACTCGTTACCCTAAAGATTCATTTAACTGGTATAAAGAAGTGATTGCTTCAAATGGTGAGACACTTTAATAGTTAAAATCAAGAAAAAGTGTGGCAGAAATTTATTTTGTCACACTTCTTTTTTGAGGATTCTAATGAATTGAGGAAGAAAAAATGAGACGAATTGCTTTTTTTGATCTTGATGGGACACTCTGTAATAGTCATGGAAATGTGTTACCGACAAGTATAGAGGCTATAAGGAAATTTAGACATGAGGGTAACCTTGCTTTTATCTGTACAGGCCGTTCTAAACCGGAAATATTAGATAATATTTTATCTATTGGATTTGATGGCGTCATTGGAGCGGGTGGTGGTTTTATTACTATTAATAATGAGCTTGTTTTTCATCAAACACTGGATAAAGAAATTGTTTTTAGTATGATAGAATATTTTAAAGAAAATGATATTGGTTATTACATTGAATCAAATGATGGCCTCTTTGGAAGTGATAACTATGTTAGAAAAATACAAGAAGAGATCCAAAAAATTGCTACGAGAGAAGGTCGTTCTTTTGAAGAATTAAATCAACAGCTTACGTGGTTTTATGAATTAGTTAATCAATATGATAGCCACAAAATTGACTATAGTAACATAAATAAAATCTCTTTTATTAATAATACAGTGCCTTACGAAGTTATTAAGAAAAAATTTGGAGCTACCTGTCATTTGTATCATGGAACGGTTTCTTTATTTGGTCCAGAAAGTGGTGAGATTGCTGTTAAAGGTGTGGATAAAGAAAGGGCTGTTATGCAGGTGTTAGAATTATTAAAGATAGAAAAAGAAGCAGCTATTGCTTTTGGAGATGGTGATAATGATTTAGCGATGTTTGAAGCTGTAGGTTATAAAGTAGCAATGGGAAATGGAACAGAGAAACTTAAAAAAATGGCTGATGAAATAACAGATACAGCTGATAATAATGGTATTGCAACTAGTTTTGAACGAGGAAATTGGATAAAATAATAAATCAGCGTTAACTTATCAATATTTCGATAAGTTAACGCTGATTTTTAATTCTTTTTCTTATTTAAAATAAAGTAGTAGTAACCACTAAAGCTAGCAATCCCTAAAGCAAAGAGTAATGCTCCAATGGTTAAACCTGGAGGTAAGAAAGATAAAGTAATATCATGTTTACCCTTAGGTACATTGAAGGTTAAGAAGGCATCTTTGAAGTCTTTAGTAGGAACTTTTTTCCCATCGACTTTAACAGACCAACCTTTATCATAAGGAATAGTTGTCATAAGTACCTTATCTTCAGGTGTTTCAATAGTAGCTTCTGCTTTTCTACCGTGAACGTTAAAATCAACACCTTGGTTATTAATTTCTTTCATAGCGCTTTGGTATTTATTGGTATCCATCATAACTACAGGAGGGTCAATAAAATCTACTTCTTTTGTACCGTATAATTCAAGGCTAAATCGTAAAGTAGAATCTTTTTCAAAATAGCCTAAATTGTAATACTGACCAGTGATATTAATTTGGCTCTTATAACTAGTTCCTTGAGAAAGGACTGTAGCACTTGAGCTTTCAAGTTTTGAAAAATCTCCTGGGAATAAGCTAAGGTAAGCTTGATTACCAGCTGGAACAAAAACATCATAGGTGATTGTTTTTCCAATATTGGATTTTTGTTCTTTAAATAGCACATGGTTATTTGGTTTATTGATAATCTGAGTATTTTTTGTTTCGACAACAGTTGGTTTTGTAAAAGTAAAATAGGAATCTTCAAAATTTGATAATTGATTAATCAAGGCGGTTTGCGCACCTAAGTTATCATTTTTAGGAAATTTTGTTTTGTAAAGTGTATCATCTGTTAACACACCAAGAGGCATAGCTAAATCATTTTCATAAAGTTGGTATTTTCCAGCTTTTGCAACAGAAGTAAAACCATATTTGTTAACCTTTTGATCGCTGATGTTATGTTTTACACCAAGAAGGCTATCCATAAATAAAGTATTATTTTGATATCTGATATTTAGGCTTGTTCCTCTTGATCGATAGCCTAAGTCATTTAAAAAGGTAGAAGAATGTCGATTTCTAATAGAAGAGAACATACTAATTCCGCTATAACCATAACTGAAACTGTCATTGGATGAAATAGGTGCCAATGATTCTAGACGATAAAATTCATCTTTATTGGCTTTATCAGCTGTATCGGTTAACTTTTTATAGTTTGGATAGGGATCAGAATAAAGGCTTCTAGAAGCGTAATTCCAATCGTCTAAAATACCATTCAACATGTATGAGGTATTTAAAAAAGCTTCTCCTGAGACGATTAAAAGTAACAAAATAGCTAATCGTTTTCCAGGTAATTTTTTTAATTGATAAAAAATAATAGCAATTAGGTATAGAAAAACAAATAAGATACTCATTAGTACATGAGTTGAAGTGACAAAATCATAACTTGTTTTTGGCGCTGTTAATTTAGCTAATAAAAAGAGAACAGGGACTAATAATCCGATACCTACTAAGTAACCACCGTCGTCTTTTGAAAAATTTTCCCAACCGTAACCGGCCAGCATAATGACTAAAAATGAAAATAAAAAACTAAATCGGAATAAAAACATATTTGGTGCATGGAATCCATGCCAGAATAAATTAAGTGGTTCTAAATAGAAACTCGCAATGAGTAAAATAAAAAGAGAACCATAGGCAATTTTATTAACTGTTTTAATTTTTTTAGTGACAAAATAGAAAAGACAAAACAGTAGCGGCAAGATACCAACATAAATAAATGGAATAGAGCCATATTTGGTTGTATCAAAAACCCCAATCATATTTTTAATGATAATATCCCAAAAAGAAGTAGCCTCAGTTTTTAATCGAGTCATTTCACTTAATGTTTCACCATTAGTTTTAAGGTCTAAAACAGCTGGTAAAATCATAATCATGGAGCTGATTCCAGCAAATAGTGAAGTAGCAAAGTATGGTACGATTGCTTTTTTATAAGCTTTAGGATTCGTAGCAAGTCGAGCAAAGAAATACCCAACTGTGAAAACGCCAATCATAAAACCAAAGTAAAAATTAGAGATAAATAATAGTAAATAACTAACAAAAAGTAAAATAGATTTTCCCTTGTCCATTACTTGGTTGATACCAAGAACGATTAATGGTAAGTACATGAAAATATCTAACCACATGATCAATTCAGAATGAGCTGTAATAAATGACATGAGTGAGTAAGCAACACTCAAACTTATAATCGACCATTGAGAAAGCTTATAGGTATTTTTTCCAAAGTACCAAAAGGCAAGGCCGGCACTGCCAATTTTGATTAGAGTTAGTAAGTACAAAGCATCTGGAATGTTTTGATTGTTAAAAAAGAAAACAATCGGTGTAAAAATTCCTCCTAAATAATAGGAAATAAGTGACCAATAATTGAGTCCTAAAGAGGCATTCCAAGTATAGAAAATACTCTGTTTACCATGCATGACATTATTAAAACTCGCGTGAAAATTCGAAAATTGAGAGAAGGCATCACTTGCTAAAACACTTCGATCACTTCCCCAGTAGATGCCCAGGCTTAAGTAGACAAAAAACATGATGAAAAAGGGAATAAAAAAAGCAGCTAGTCCGTATTTTCCTTCTGCCTTAAAATATTTTTTTAGTTTATTAACATTCAATTGAGTGTTCCTCCGATATCTAGTAGATTAACTTCTTTATTTTATCATAGGTTGTTTGATAAATATAGAAAGAGGAAAAATGAGGAGACACATAATATAAAAAGATGAATATATAGAAAATACTCTTTTAATTGAAATTTATCTGGAAATCCTTTATTTTATAGGTAGAATAAAAAATCACATTTCGGTTGGTAGTCCGGAAACATTGTAAGTAACCTTCCCTCCCTGGGTCGTCCGTTATTCCAATCTTTTAATAAAGGGAGGAAATAAATATGTCTTTGACAATTTATTTTAATGGTCAGTATTGGTGTGGCTTGATTGAGTACTTTGATGAAAAAAATCAGTGGGTAGTCAGAGAGCATGTTTTTGGACCTGAGCCAAAAGCAGAAGAGGTTTTCAATTTTATTCATTATGTGTTACCTAATCTATTGAATGAAAAATGGTTAGCTAAAAATAATCAGATTCAAACAAGTAAAGAGAGAAGAAAGATAAATCCTAAGAGACTTCATCGAATGATTAACAAAGAGAAGCAACAAAAAGGAATGTCTTCTAAATCTCAAGAGGCGATTAGATTACAACATGAAGAGCGAAAAAAAGTGGCTAAGAAGAATAAAAGAGAACGTAAAGAATTGTATTTAAAAGAGCAGTTCGAAAAAAAAACAAGCTAAAAAACGTGAGAAACATAAAGGACACTAAATATTGACTTAGAAAGCTTAGAATATTCTAGGCTTTTTTTTATAAGTATCAAGATTTAATGATAATTAGTTGAAAGGAAGAGATAAGATGATTTTACGTCAGGTTACAAGTAAAGATTTTGATTGGATTGTTGAGAATTATATAGATGTGTTTTCTTCTGAACCTTGGAATGATGACCTTGAAGTTAAACAAATCGAAAATTATGTAAAAGAACTTTTTGAAATGAATACATTTAATGGATTTATAGCTGAAGTTGGTAATAATAGGATAGGTGCTTCTTTAGGTTATATTAAACCTTGGTATCAAGGTAAAGAGTATGCGTTAGACACATTTTTTATTTCAAAGAAATTTCATTCAAAGGGATTCGGGAGTCAGTTTCTTTCTTTGATTAAAAAAGAATTATTGAAAGAAAATATTCCTGCAATTATTTTAGATACAGATAGGGGAATGCCAGCGGAAATTTTTTATAAAAACAATGGATTTAAGGTATCTGAAGAATCAATTATTATGTTTTGTGATGTAAGTAAATAATAAGTTAAATGTACCAAAAGAATAATTTAAACGGTAGAATAATGAACTGGAAAAAATACGGAAAAAACTTAAGTTATTTTTGTTCAAAAAGGGTGTTGACATTTGCGATAAAGAGCATATAATTCATCTTGTTTGTATTTAGTAATTAATAAAAAATAGGAAATTGTTTTATTGAAAGAGAGGAATGAAAAGTGAGTCACAAGTTGACCCGAGAAAACATGGACACCTTTAAAGTTGGAGGTGCCTTAGTTGCAATGGGTGTTGTTTATGGAGATATTGGAACGAGCCCGCTTTATGTTATGAAGGCAATCATTGAAGGTAATGATGGGCTGGCCAATGTATCAACTGATTTTATTTTAGGTTCGGTATCCTTAATATTTTGGACACTAACACTACTTACAACGGTTAAGTATGTCATGATCGCGCTAAATGCGGATAATCATGGTGAGGGTGGTATTTTCTCTCTATACACGTTGGTTAAAAAATCTGGGAAGTTTTTACTGTTTCCGGCTATGATTGGTGGGGCTACATTACTAGCAGATGGGGTTCTGACACCAGCAGTAACTGTAACGACAGCCATTGAAGGTTTAAGAGGTATTCCGAGGTTTTATGATGCATTTGGTAATAATCAACATGTTATTGTTGTCATTACGATGGTTATTATTTTTGGGTTGTTTATGATTCAACGATTAGGAACACAAAAGGTAGGAACTGCTTTTGGACCAATCATGCTAGGTTGGTTTACTTTTTTAGGTGTTATGGGTGTCATTAATTTCGCTGATAATTTGAGTGTGCTAAAAGCATTGAATCCTTACTACGCTTTTCATTTGTTGGTATCAAGTGAAAATAAAGCGGGTATTTTTATTTTAGGTAGTGTCTTTCTAGCGACAACTGGAGCAGAAGCTCTTTATTCAGATTTAGGACATGCTGGAAGAAAAAATATTCGTGTTAGCTGGCCTTACATCAAAGTTTGTTTAACTCTAAATTATTTCGGACAAGCAGCTTGGCTGATTAGTGTCAAAGATAATCCAACATTTCAAAGTATTGAAATGTTAAATCCATTCTTTAGAATGATGCCTAAGTCACTCACAGTTGTTGGGGTTGTATTTGCGACGTTAGCTGCGATTATTGCGTCTCAATCTTTGATATCAGGTTCTTATACACTTGTATCAGAGGCAATAAAATTACGTTTGTTACCAAGAATGAAGATTGTTTATCCAACAGATCAAAAGGGTCAGCTTTATATTCCAGCTGTTAATACCTTGCTTATGATTGGTTGTTTAAGTATCGTCGTAACATTTAGAACGTCTGCTCATATGGAATCAGCTTATGGATTAGCGATTACGATTACTATGTTGATGACTACTTTATTATTACTATTCTACTTGTTACAACGAGGAGTACCAAAACTCTTATCGTACACAATCTTTATTTTCTTTGCAGTTATTGAAAGTATTTTCTTTATTTCAAGTGCTACTAAATTCTTGCATGGTGGTTATGTGGCTGTATTTATGGCGTTAGTTATTTTTGGTATCATGATGATTTGGCATCGTGGTAATATCATTCAAGAAAGAGAATCTGATAAAGTTTCTTTATGTGATTACAAAGAACAACTAAGAGAATTAAGTCAAGATACTGAATTGCCTGAATATCAAACGAACATTGTCTTTTTAACAACTAAAATTAAAGGTCATCGAGTTGGAAAAGAAATTATGTATTCTATTTTAGATAAACGACCAAAACGGGCGAAAGTTTATTGGTTCGTGAATGTGTTTGTAACAGATGAACCTTATACTAAAGAATACTATGTTGATATGATGGGAACAGATTATATCGTAAATGTTCAACTTCGTTTAGGTTTTAGAATGAACCAAGAAGTGAATGTTTACTTAAGACAAATTGTCCAAGAGTTAATGGAAGAAGGTAAGTTACCAAAACAACCTCAGAAATACTCTATTATGAAAGGACGCGAAGTCGGAGATTTTGCTTTTGTTTTAATTAGAGAAGAATTAACAAGGGTTACATCATTAAGTACAATTGACACGATGGTAATGCAAGCAAAATTAGCTATCAAGAAAATTGCATTTGATCCAGCTAGATGGTTTGGATTAGAATACAGCGATGTAATTGTTGAACATGTACCGCTTGTTATTGGTGAGAAGAAAAAAGCGAGTCATTTAACTCAAATTCAAGTAGATGATTTTGATGAAGATGATGACTAAAAGATAAATAAAGAAAACAGACTTTTATGTTTTTTCATAAGGTCTGTTTTTTTAGTGTGTTTCCATAAAAAAAGCATAAGGAGATGATAAAATAAGAAAAGATTCGACTTTAGCCCCTTTTTATTTATAGAGTTATCATGTAGGATAGAACAGATAAAGAAAAACGAAGGATGATGAATGTGGCAAAAATTCGAGGATTTGAAAAAGTAACAACATTTGAGGAAATTAATTTACCAAAGCGAGCTACTAAAGCAGCTGCAGGTTATGACTTTGAAGCAGCAAGTGATGTTATTATTCCCTCTATTTGGAAATCAGGTATTGCAACAGCTCTTAAAGTAGCTTTAAAGAAAGAAGAAATTTTTTTAGATGAAGAGATGATTAAGCAAGTGAAACCAGTTTTAGTTCCTACTGGAGTGAAAGCTTATATGGGAGAAGAGGAATTCTTACAGTTATGTAATCGTTCAAGTAATCCATTAAAGAACTTTTTACTTTTAGGAAATGGGGTTGGAGTGATTGATAGTGACTACTATAATAATGAAAACAATGAAGGTCATATCATGTTTCAATTTTTAAATTTTGGTTTGAGAGATGTGACGATTAAAAAAGGAGAACGAGTAGGTCAAGGGATCTTTTTACCTTTCTTAAAAGCCGATGAGGATAGTGCTACAACTGAGAGACAGGGCGGTTTTGGTTCTTCAGGTAAATAAAAATAAAGTTCTTTTAATAAAGAGGGTTTTCTTTCAAGAATCTTTTGTTTATGTGCTAAAATGTTAATGTACTTATGAAAATATTAACAAGAAATAAGTTGATTAATAACAGAGATAAGGATGATTTTGTGGCAAAAAAAAAGAAAAATGAGTTTGTTTGTCAATCATGTGGTTATATTTCGCCGAAGTATCTAGGAAGATGTCCAAATTGTGGTGAATGGAATACGCTTGTAGAAGAAATTATACAAGAAAAACCAACAAGACATAGCCGAGTAAGCTTAACAGGTGAAACAACGAAACCAGAAAAATTAGACAAAATTGTATTTAAAAAAGAAACGCGAGTTAAAACAGAATTAGATGAATTAAATCGAGTTCTAGGTGGTGGCGTTGTTCCTGGTTCCATGGTTTTAATTGGTGGAGATCCAGGTATTGGTAAGTCTACTTTACTTTTACAAGTTTCGCAGCAATTAAGTAAGATTGATGACAATGTACTTTACGTATCAGGAGAAGAAAGTGCTCAGCAAATAAAAATGAGAGCTGAACGTTTGAGTGAAACAGATAATCATTTTTATGTGTATGGTGAGACAGATATGGATTTGATTAAGCAAACCATAGAACAGCTTCGTCCTAATTATGTCGTAATCGACTCTATTCAAACGATGATTCACCCAGATATTACGAGTGCAGCAGGTAGTGTCAGTCAGGTTCGAGAAACTACGGCAGAATTAATGCAAATTGCCAAAACAAATCAGATTACTATTTTTATTGTAGGTCACGTGACTAAAGAAGGTTCTTTAGCAGGGCCTAGAATGCTAGAACACATGGTGGATACAGTTCTTTATTTTGAAGGAGATCGACATCATACGTTTAGAATTTTGAGAGCAGTAAAAAATAGGTTTGGCTCAACTAATGAAATAGGTATTTTCGAGATGAGACAAGAAGGATTAGTAGAAGTTAAAAATCCATCTGAAGCCTTTTTAGAAGAACGATTAGACGGGGCAACGGGCTCTGCTATTGTTTGTTCAATGGAAGGAACGAGACCAATTTTAGCAGAAATTCAAGCTCTGATTACACCATCAGTGTTTGGAAATGCTAATAGAACGGCTTCGGGATTAGATCGTCATCGTTTATCACTGATTATGGCTGTTTTAGAAAAAAGAGCAGGTTTACTCCTTCAAAATCAGGATGCGTATTTGAAAGCAGCTGGTGGAGTTAAGTTAGATGAACCGGCAATTGATTTAGCAATTGCTGTGAGTATTGCATCTAGTTATAATGACAAAGGAACCTCACCTCATGAGTGTTTTGTCGGTGAGATTGGTTTAACAGGTGAAGTTAGACGTGTGAACCGAATTGATCAACGTGTATCAGAGGCTAAAAAACTTGGCTTTAAAAAAATATATGTTCCTAAGAATAATTTGCAAGGTTGGAAAGTTCCAACTGGTATTGAAGTCGTGGGTGTTTCGACAGTCTCTGAAACTTTAAGGCAAGTATTCAAATAGGAAAGGAGGAATGTCTTTATGCAGAAAAAAATCTTTAATGTTGTGATGGCTATTGTTGGATTTAGTTTGGGTGTCACGTTAATGCCTCTTGTTTGGGGAATTTTTAATTTAAATAGTAATCAGTGGTTGAATAATGAAGTAACGAACGGTTTGATTGGTGCCATTATTTTTATTATTATTTCTATTTTTACCTTTCGTTATGTGGGCAGTGCCCTTAAAAAAGTGGAAAAAATTATTAGCGAACAGAGTTTACAAGATTTAGTATTTGGTAGTATTGGTGTGATTGTCGGCTTACTTTTAGGAGCGCTAGCATCTATTCCGTTATACTCCCTAAAAATAGCTTTACTAAATATTTTATTACCAGCACTAATAATGCTGACATTAGGATATTTTGGATTTAGAGTCGGGACAACTAAAACGGAAGAATGGCGAAAATTATTAACACCTAAACCCAAAAAAGGGGTCGAAGAGGTTTTAGAAAGAAAAATCACGGATAATTTCCATAAATACAAAATACTAGATACTAGTGTCATTATTGATGGAAGAATTTATGATGTTGCTAAAACAGGATTTATTGAAGGAACCTTATTAATCCCTAATTTTGTCTTGTATGAACTGCAATATATTGCTGATTCAGGCGATAGTTTGAAGCGAGTTAGAGGACGTAGAGGGTTAGATATTTTAAATGCTCTTCAAAAAGAAGAAAACATTTCTGTTGAGATGTATGAAGGTGACTTTGAGGATATACAAGAAGTTGATAGTAAATTGATTAAATTAGCTAAAATGTTAGATGGTATCGTTGTAACAAACGACTATAACTTAAATAAAGTTAGTGAGTTTCAGAATGTTCCAGTGTTTAATATTAACGCCTTGGCTAATGCGATAAAACCAGTTGTCATCCCTGGAGAAACAATGGATGTACTCGTGATGAAAGATGGGACTGAGCGCCAGCAAGGTGTAGCTTATCTGGATGATGGAACAATGGTTGTTGTAGAAGATGGTAAGCATTTTATGAATAAGAGAATCAATGTTATTGTGACTAGCGCTCTTCAAACAGCAGCCGGTCGAATGATTTTTGCTAAACCTTCTCATTCTCAAACAACGATTAATGATTAACAAAGCTTTAAATGAATCTAATCTGTACCTTTACTATTTAGTAAAATGAGGGTAAAATTTAGATATTATAGGTTAATACCGAAAAAGACAATAAGGAAGGTAATTTCATGACAAAAAAAGTTCGTGTAAGATACGCACCAAGCCCAACTGGACATTTACATATTGGGAACGCAAGAACAGCATTATTTAACTATTTATACGCAAGACATCACGATGGAGAATTTATTATCCGTATTGAAGATACGGATCAAAAACGTAACATTGAAGATGGCGAGAAAAGTCAGTTAGAGAACTTAGAATGGTTGAATATCGACTGGGATGAGTCTCCTGCTAAACCAGGTCAATACGGCCCTTATCGTCAATCTGAAAGAAAAGATATTTACTTACCACTTGTAGATCAATTATTAGCAAGTAACTTAGCGTACAAATGTTATTGTACAGAAGAAGAATTAGAAGAAGAGCGTGAAGCACAAAGAGCAAGAGGAGAAATCCCTCGTTATAATGGAAAGTGTGCTAACCTTTCAGCTCAAGAGCAAGCGCAAAAAGAAGCAGAAGGCATCACACCAGTGGTTCGTTTCCGCGTGCCTAAAAATAAATCATATAGCTTTGAAGACATGGTTAAAGGAAACATTACCTTTGAATCAGACAGTGTCGGTGGCGATTTCGTTATTTTAAAACGTGACGGTATGCCAACATATAACTTTGCTGTAGCAGTGGATGATTACATGATGAAAATCTCTCATGTTTTACGTGGTGATGATCATATTGCTAATACGCCAAAACAATTAATGATTTATGAAGCATTCGGCTGGGAAGCACCAGAATTTGGTCATATGACTTTAATCATTAATTCAGAAACAGGTAAAAAACTAAGTAAACGTGATGAAACAATCCTACAATTTATCGAGCAATATCGTGATTTAGGTTACCAACCAGAAGCGATGTTTAACTTTATCAGCCTTTTAGGTTGGTCACCAGTTGGAGAAGATGAAATTTTCTCTCAAGAAGAATTCATTAAAATTTTCGACGCAGATCGCTTAGGTAAATCACCAGCAGCCTTTGATAATAAAAAACTTGAGTGGATTAGTAATCAATACATGAAACAAATCGAAAGAAAAGAAATGGCTCAGTTAGCTTTACCTTACTTACAAGAAGCTAAATTAGTTGAAGAAAACTTAACGGATGAAAAATTAGCTTGGGTAGAAGAGTTAGTTTCATTGTATCAACCACAAATGAGTTATGCTGCCGAGATAGTTGAATTGTCAAATCTTTTCTTTAATGATACATTATCATTAAATGAAGAAGCTAAAGAAGTTTTAGCTGGAGAAACAGTACCTCAAGTATTAGAAGCTTTCTCTAAACAAATAGCAGATTTAGAAGAATTTGATGTAGCATCTATTAAAGCATCTATTAAGGCTGTTCAAAAAGAAACTGGCGTAAAAGGTAAAAATTTATTTATGCCGATTCGTGTTGCTGTTAGTGGCCAAATGCATGGTCCAGAATTAGCAGAAACAATTATGTTATTAGGTAAAGAAAAAGTATTAGACCATATTAAACAAGCAACAAACTAAATACGTTGAAAAGAAAAGTAAATGATTATTTGAATGAAAGAGAGCTCGTGGGTGGTGAAAACGAGAGTCAACTAATCATTGAAGTGCCTCTTTGAGTAGTTTTGGCGAAAAATTAGTAGTCAGAAACGAGTGATAATCGTTAACTTATCAAAAGGTTAAAGAAAGAATTTTTTCTTTGACGAAAAAAAGTGGAACCACGTGAAAACGTCTTTTAGCTCATATTCAGCTAAAAGACGTTTTTTTTATTACTCTAAAAAGAGAGGTGAAGTCATGGGAATTAGAGAAGATATAAAAAATGTTAGAGAGCACGATCCAGCAGCTAAGTCCAATCTAGAAGTTTTTTTTACTTATCCAGGACTTCACGCTATCTGGGCACATCGCGTTTCTCACTTTTTATATAATCGTAAATGTTACTTTTTGGCACGATGTCATTCTCAATTTTGGCGATTTATAACAGGTGTTGAAATCCATCCAGGAGCTCAAATTGGTAAACGTTTATTTATTGATCATGGCATGGGAATTGTTATTGGTGAAACGACAATTATTGAAGATGATGTGATGTTATTTCACGGTGTGACACTAGGTGGGACGGGTAATCATTGTGGTAAAAGACATCCAACTATTAGAAAAGGTGCGATGATTTCGGCTCAAGCTCAAATTTTAGGACCTGTTGAAATTGGAGAAAACGTAAAAATAGGCGCATCTTCAGTTGTTTTAAAAGATATCCCGAAAAATACGACAGCTGTAGGAATCCCTGCAAAAGTTGTTAAGATAAATAAAGAATAGGAGAGACAATCGTATGAAAATTTATAACACATTAACTCGAACAAAAGAAGAATTTAAAACGATAGAACCAGGGAAAGTTCGTATGTATCTGTGTGGTCCAACAGTTTATAATTACATTCATGTTGGTAATGCTAGAAGTACATCTGCTTTTGATACGGTGAGACGTTATTTAGAATACAAAGGTTATGAAGTGAATTATGTTTCTAATTTTACAGATGTGGATGATAAAATTATCGCCTCTGCTAAAGAAGAAGGTGTTTCGACTAAAGAGATTGCAGACAAGTACATTGCAGCTTTTAAAGAAGATACGGGTAAATTAAATGTAAAACCAGCTTGCCTACATCCACGAGTCATTGATCATATTGACGATATTATTGAATTTGTTGAAGTTTTAATTGAAAAAGGGTATGCTTATGAATCTCAAGGAGACGTTTATTATCGTGCTCGTCGCTTTAAAACATATGGTGAACTAAGCAATAAAAGTCTTGATGAACTTGAAGTTGGAGCAAGTCAACGGACAGGTGAAGAGCAAAATAAAAAAGAAGATCCTTTAGATTTTGCTTTATGGAAATCAGCCAAAGAAGGAGAAATTTCATGGGATTCTCCTTGGGGTGAGGGTCGTCCAGGCTGGCATATTGAATGTTCAGTTATGGCCACAAAACATTTAGGTGAAACAATTGATATTCATGCCGGTGGACAGGATTTAGAATTTCCTCATCATGAAAATGAAATTGCTCAAAGTGAAGCTAAAACAGGGAAAAAATTCGCTAACTATTGGATGCATAATGCTTATCTGACTGTTGGTGATTCCGGTGAAAAAATGAGTAAATCATTGAAAAACTTTGTGACAGCACATGATTTAATGCAAGAAGTCTCACCAGAAATTGTTCGTTTTGCTTTAGCAACAACTCATTATCGCCACCCAATGCCATTTAATGAAATTATTTTAAAAGAGGCAGAAACTAACCTAACACGTATTAAAGGAAGTTTTAATAATGTCATGTTCAGGATAGATAAAGCAGAAGAGACTCTCGAAGAGGATGATTCATATCTAAAAGAACTTGATTTAATAAAAGCTCAATTTGAAGAAGGCATGGATGATGATTTTAATACAGCAAATGGAATTACAGCCGTATATAGTCTAGTAAAATGGCTGAATGCTTATTTAGAAAAAAACAAAGTATCAAAAATAGTCTTAACAAAAGCTGTTGAATTGTTAAAAACTTTGATGACCGTTTTTGGAATCGAACTAGGAGAAGCAGAAGTTCTAGATGAGACAATCGAAGCTTTGATCGAAGAAAGAAATGAAGCGAGAAAAAATAAAGACTTTAAACGAAGTGATGAAATTCGAGATGAATTAAAAGAGCAAGGAATTATTCTTGAGGACACATCACAAGGAACGAGATGGAGCAGAAATTAATGAATGATAAAAAAGATTATTCTCTTTTAAGTGGACTTACTTTGGCTTATGTAGGGGATGCAATTTATGAAGTATATATCAGAGATTTTTTAATTCGTTCTGGTCAAACAAGACCAAACCAATTACATCGAATGGCTACCCACTATGTGTCGGCTAAAGCACAACACTATTTAATTGAAGCGATGATTGAAGCAGATATTTTAACAGACGATGAAAAAGCGGTGTATAAAAGAGGTAGAAATGCTAAGAGTCATACAAGTGCCAAGAATACTTCAATTTTTATTTATCGTGCCTCTACGGGATTTGAAGCCTTGATGGGTTACTTACACCTGACTGACCAAAAAGAGCGCTTAGAAGAACTGATAGGTTGGTCTATTAAGAAAATAGGAGAGAAGAATGAAAAATAAACGTGAGATGAAACAAGAGCGAAAAGAACCTGTCTCATTGGAAGATGTGGTTTTTGGACGACATGCAACAGTTGAGGCTCTTCAAGCAAGAAGAGGTAATAAACTGTTTATCCAAGAAGATTTAAAGAGTCATAGTATTGAAGAGTTAAAAGCGTTAGCTAAAGAGTTTTCAGTACCGATTATTTGGGCACCTAAGGCAAAACTTGATGAGATGACTAATAAAGAAAATCATCAAGGTATCGTGATGAAGATTACACCTTATGAATATTTATCTTTAGGTGAACTACTAGAAAACACAAAAGAGAAAGAGAATCGCTTTTTCTTAATTTTAGATAGCATAATGGATCCTCATAATTTAGGCTCAATTATGAGGACAGCTGATGCTGTTAATGTAGATGGAATTATTATTCCAAAGCATCGTGCGGTTGGAATTACACCAGTTGTGGTTAAAACATCAACTGGCGCTGTTGAGCATGTGCCTGTTGCAAGAGTAACTAACTTAAGTCAGACTATTAAAAAGTTAAAAGAAGATAATATCTGGATATTTGGAACAGATATGAATGGAACAGATTATACCAAATGGAATGTTGCTGGTGATATTGCACTTGTCATTGGTAATGAAGGAAAAGGAATGGGAGCAGCTCTGAAAAAAGAAATGGATGAGATGATTACTATTCCAATCGATGGACATGTACAAAGTTTAAATGCAAGTGTTGCAGCTGGGCTTTTAATGTACGAAGTTCATAGAAAAAGAAGAAGCTAAAAGAATGGAGAAAGTCAGTGAAACGTCAAGTACTATTTGTAGATGGTTATAATATGATTGGTGCTTGGCCCATTCTTGACCAATTAAAAAAACAAGACAAACTAGCAGATGCAAGAGATACATTGTTATCAATGCTATCAAATTATGCTAAGTACGAAGGTATTGAAGTGATTGTGGTTTTTGATGCTCAGTTTGTACCAGGAATCCAGCAAACGTATAATGAGTTTGGGGTAACAGTTATTTTTACAAAAGAAGAAGAAACAGCAGATACTTATATTGAACGAGAGGCAGCTGAGAGAATTAATCCGCTAACACATGTCAGAGTAGCAACAAGTGACATGGCAGAACAATGGATAATTTTTTCAAAAGGAGCCTTACGAGTATCTGCAAGAGAACTTTATAAAAATCTTAAAGAATCAGAAAAAAAAATTCGTTCTGATGCAGAAGACTATCAATTCCAGAGTTATCGGCGAAATAGTCCATGGTCTAATGACCAATTAAAAAAATTACAAGAGATATATAATGATTTGGATTAAATAACACGAGTTTGAACTAACGTTCTCTTTCGTGTTTTTTTGTTTAGTGATAATATTTTGAATCAAAGGATGAGGAAACGGTTTCTTTCGGGTCGAGGAGACTAAATATGTTAAACGAAAATGAACTGTTATTGACGCAAGCTAAAATCGGAAGTAGTGATGCTTTCGAAGAGCTATTCCAAAAGTATGTTCCAATAGTTTTAAGGCAAAGAAGTGCTTATTACTTAAGAGATTATGATTTAGATGACTGGTTACAAGAAGGTAGAATCGTGTGTTTTCAGTCATTGCAACGTTATAACATTAAACAAGATGTAACGTTTGGCTTGTTTTTTAAAATTAATTTCAAGCGTCGTATTGTAACCCTTTTAAGGCATCAAGAAGCCCAAAAACGACAAATTTATCATTACACAGAATCTTTAGAATCCAAAGTAGATCAACTAGGAGAAATTTTTAGTAAAGGTGTTGTAGATTACCGTGCAGGAACAAGTATAGACTATATTTTTATCCGAGAATCATTAGAAGATTTTTCAGAACAATTATCAAAATTTGAGATTAAAGTTTACATTTACTTGCTGTTAGGCGAAGGAGTAGAGAGTATCGCTAATATATTGAATGTCTCTGTTGTAAAAGTAACGAGTGGTTATAGTCGTCTAAGAAAGAAAATAAAAAAACAACTGATGGAAGAATAACTGAGCAAATTAATCCTCAATAGTTCAATTAACGTAAGAAAAAGAACAGAAATTTATAAATAAATTTGTGAAAATCTATTGCTAATATAGCGTTATTATGATAAAATTTGAAGTTTTTTGTCTATTATGTTATAATGGTATTTGAGGTGAGTTGGATGGCAGCGAGTATATTAACGATAAAAGAAGAATTGGAAAATAAAATCGGTAGTCGAATTACTTTAGTCGCTCAGACTGGAAGAAAACGACAAACAGAACGTAGTGGAATTTTATCAGAAACATATCCTTCCGTATTTATTGTCAATTTAGATCAGGATGAAAACGCATTTGAACGTGTATCTTATAGCTATACGGATATTTTAACTCGTGCAGTTGAAGTTCAATTTACTGATGATTTAGAAGAAGAGATAATAGGATAAAATGATAAAGAGAGGCTGACCTTTTTGGTGAGCTTCTTATTTTATTTGGAGGTAGAAGAAATGGTTAAAGTTTTATTTGTTTGTTTAGGTAATATTTGTCGTTCTACTATGGCAGAGGCAGTGTTTAGAGATAAAGTTGAAAAAGCAGGTTTATCATCTAGTATTATAGTATCTTCTGCTGCAACAGGTAGTTGGAATTTAGGAGACGCTCCGCATAAAGGAACTCAGGAAATTCTAAAAAGTAAAGGCGTTAATTTTGATGGTATTTATTCAACTAAAATAACTGATGAGGAATTTGAGCAAGTGGACTATATTATTGGGATGGATGAGAGTAATCTAACTAATTTGATGAAACTATCACCAAATAGTAAGTGGAATAATAAAATTCATTTACTTTTATCAGAAAGTATTGATGAGAAAAGACAAGAAGTTCCAGACCCGTATTATACAGGAGACTTTGATTTAACTTATGAGTTAGTTGATTTAGGAACTGATAAATGGTTAGAAAAAATAACTAAAGAAATACAAAAATAGCACTAAAAAAGAGGTTAACCACTTAGGTTAACCTCTTTTTGATGTTGTTATTTAGACTCAGTTGTTTCTTCTTTGTCTTCTTTTTTATCGTCTTTTTTGCTGTCTTCTTTTTTGTCATCTTTTTTAGCTTTTTCTTCTTTTTGAGGTAAGTAAGGAGCTAAAATATCTTTGAAATCGTCATCAGCAATTTTTACGTTAGCTTTTTCTAATTCTTCACCAACAATTTTTTGTTGGAAAGTAGGATCTTGTAATTTGTTTTGTTTAGTAATTTCTTTTAATTCTTTTTCAAATTTCTTGTAGTCGTTACCTTTTTTCTGGTTTTTAACCATCTTAACTAGGTAGAAACTATCAGCACCAGTTTGCATGTTTTGAGCAGTAACAACTTCTGATACTTTTCCATCTTCTAATTTATAAGCAGCTTCTTTTACTTGATCAGGCACATAAACCATTTCAGGTTTTGTTGTCATAGTTGAGTCAAATGTAACTTTACCGCCATCTTTTTTAGTTGTTTCATCTTTAGATTTTTCTTTAGCAACTTTAGTGAAATCTCCACCATCTTTAACTTCAGTTAATGCTTTATCAGCATCTTCTTTAGATTCAAACATCATAATTTGAGCGTCCACTTTAGGATGGAAAGTTGCCCAAGTTTCTTTTAAGTCTTTGTCTTCAATTTTAATGTTAGATTCTAACATTTTTTGGAAAGCAAGTTGACCTTTAATTGATTCTTTGTATGTTTTCACATCTAATTTATTTTGTTTTAATAATTCTTCAAATGGTTTTTTACCACCATTTTGTTCTTCAACTTTTTTATACTCTTTGTCTACATCAGCATCTTTTACATCTTTGCCATAAGCATTTTCAGTTACGTCTTTGATGATCATGTTAGTTAATACTGAAGCTGTTTGAGGATCTTTCTTTAATTCAGCATATAAATCGTCTTCTGAAATTTTAGAACCTTTCATAGAAGCAACTTCTTTACCACCTGAACATCCAGCAAGCGCTAGAATCCCTAAAAGAGATACTGCAGCCAATTTTAATGATTTTTTCTTCATTACTATTTGCACATCCTATTCTCAATAATTTGTTATAAATCTACATAATTGCATCACGAATATTACTATATCATACAATTCTTTCAAAAAATACAAAATTCAAAAAAATTTCATATAATAAACATAAGTTTGAACCTATAATACGAAAAAACGCTATTCTATCTAATTTTCTTATTCGTTTAAATTGTTAGAAAAATCGTTTATTTCAGTTTCAATTTTAGCGAGTTGTTTTTTTATGTCTTCTAAACGATATTTTGATTTAAATTTAAAGCGTTCAAGACTTTTCTCAGTTCCTTCAATAAAATCTGGAATTAATGTTTCAGCCAAGTCCTGAAGTTGGAAGGTGTTTGCCTGAACTTCTTCAGCACCATTTTTAACGTCCATGATTAATTGAAGTGTGTCATCAATCTCATCTTGAATTTTTTTACGTGTTTCTTTTCCAGAACGAGGAGCTAGTAAAAGTGCTGCAGATCCGCCAATAATACCACCAATAACTAATCCTTTAACAAATTTTTTGCCAGAAAATTTCTTTTTATCCATACTAGATGTTCTCCTTTATCGTTTTAGCCATTTCCGCCATTTCTTCTGATGTGTATTTGTCACCATTATTAGCAAATGTAATTGAAAAATCATCTTCTTTACTATATCTAGGAATCAGGTGGATATGCGAATGAAAAACAGATTGATAAGCTAATTCTTTGTTATTATTGATTAAATTCAAGCCTTCCATATCAGGGAAACTTTTTTCTAAAGCACGAGCGATTTTTGGAACCTTAGAAAAGAGTGTCGCTGCTAACTTTTCGTCATACTCAAAAATATCTGCTACGTGTTGTTTAGGGATAACCAGCGTGTGACCTTTTGTTGTTTGAGTAATATCTAAAAATGCGTAGACATCTTCATCTTCATAAACAGTATAACTTGGGATTTCTCGATTAATTATTTTACAAAAAATACAGTCTGTCATTAAAAAGACCTCCTTTAATTATAAAATAACCTTACCATAAAAGGATTCAAAAATGAATCTAATAATAGTAAAAAAGAAGAATTAGTCGGGTGAAGTTATGCTATAATTTATCATAGAATATAATGGAGGATTTATGTATGAGTTTAAAAATTGAACATTTAACTGGTGGTTATGGACATATTCCAGTATTAAAAGATATAAGTTTTGAAGTTAGTTCCGGAGAGATTGTAGGATTAATTGGATTAAATGGTGCAGGAAAAAGTACAACCATTAAACACATTATTGGTCTTTTAACAGAACAAAAAGGAAGTATCTCAGTAGATGGTAGAAAATTAAGAGAATCTCCAGAAGAATATCGTAAAACAATTGGTTATATACCTGAGACACCTATTTTATACGATGAATTAACATTAAGAGAGCATATTGAAATTACGGCGATGGCCTATGATATTCCAATGGATGAAGCAATGAAAAGAGCGGACAAGCTTCTAAAAACATTCCGTTTAGAAAATAAATTGGACTGGTTTCCAGCTCATTTTTCAAAGGGAATGAAGCAGAAAGTTATGGTTTTATGTGCTTTTTTAACTAAACCTAGTTTGTTTATTATCGATGAACCGTTTTTAGGGTTAGATCCATTAGCTATTAACGCGTTACTTGAGTTGATGAAAGAAATGCGAGACCAAGGATCAGCTATCTTGATGTCTACACATATTTTAGCAACTGCTGAAATATATTGTGATCGATTCGTGGTTTTACACGATGGTGAAATTAGAGCGATTGGCTCAATGCCTGAATTGCGTCAAGAATTTAATTTACCTGATTCTTCTTTAGATGATATCTATATCTCGCTCACTAAGGAAGAGGAGGTCTAATGATGACTCTTTTTTACAAAAATAGATTAGCAAAGCATCAAAAACATATGATGCGTTATATGAAATATGTGTTGAATGATCATTTCTTATTAGTGATGATTATTGCTTTAGGAGGTTTTGGTCTTTATTATTCTGATTTTATCAAAACACTGGATCAAGATTTCTCTTTAGGAAGAGTAGTTGTATTTATCTTGTTATTAGGAATTTTATTCGTTGGTAAAATAGCGACTCTTTTAAAAGAACCAGATATGATTTTTCTTCTGCCAAAAGAACGACAGATGACAAGCTATATGAAAAAAGCATTTCAACACTCAGTTTGGTTGCCCTTTATATTAATTGTTTTAGTGTCAGGAATAACAATGCCATTACTAGTAGCAACTAGTTCTTTAGAATTTAATGACTTTTATCCAATTGTCTTAAATTTATGGCTTTTAAAGCTAGTTCATCTTTTAATTCAGCTTCAATCTTTCTATTTGGATACGAAAAAAACAATTCAAAGTCAAACGGTTCTTTTTATAGTAGCTAGTTTATTAAGTATAGGTTTGAATTTGTATTTTAATCCTTGGAGTGGTATGATTGTTTCTTTCTTATGCCTAGGATTTAGCTTTATGATGACGAAAAAATCTTTAGCTAGCCATCCCTTAGATTGGGAAAAGGCGATTAATTTTGAACGGAAACGAATGAAAAAAATCTATTCGTTTATTAATTTGTTTACAGATGTTCCAGGTCTATCAAGTGATATTAAACGTCGAGTTTATATGGATCCTTGGCTAAATAGAATAAAAAAAGAACAAGGTCAAACCTTTACATATTTATATGCAAGAGTCTTTTTAAGAGGAACAGAATATAGTGGATTGGTCATACGATTAACAGTTATCGGCTCTTTTCTTTTATTTTTTAGTAATCAGCTTATTTTAAATGGGATTATCAGTGCATTATTCATTTACTTGATTGGTTTTCAATTATTACCAATTTATAATGAGTTTGATTATATGTTAATGACATTTTTATATCCAGTTGAAAAAGAGCAAAAAGTAAAAGCGGTTGAAAAATTAATTAAAATCATCTTAAGTGTCGTAATCACAATATTTAGTGTGTTACTCTTGGTTCGATTACAAGATAAAGTGGGTGCTTTAACAATCGTTGGAATATTGATTGCAGAAGGCATCGTTTTCACAAAGTTATATGCACCGAAACGGTTAAAAAAATTAGAGAAATCATTGATTTAAAAGGAAAGTCGCTAGATAATATGTTATACTATTCTTCGATTCCTTTTTTTAGAATCGCTACATTAGGTTACCTGAATTAATTTGGATGGGGAGACAACATAGATGTTTAAATTTGATAAAAATTGGAATCTCCAACCAATTAAAGGAGATACCGGAAAAGCGTATAAAGGGATGCGAGATAGTGAACGAGTTTTTATTAAAAGGAATTCGACGCCTTTTTTAGCAGCACTATCAAGAGAAGGTTTAACACCAAAACTTCTTTGGACTAAAAGAACAGGAGATGGGGATGTCTTAACCGCACAAGAATGGTTAGATGGTCGCCAATTAACACCTGTTGAGATGGGTGAAAGTCCTGAAGTCATCCGAATATTACGTCATTTACATGAATCTGATTCTTTAAAATCAATGTTAAAAAGAATGGATGGCAGAGAAAAATCAGCATTTGATTTCCTAAGTGATTATGCGTCAGATTTGCCAGAGGATTTAAAAAATAATCTGTATTTGATGCGAGTCTTTAGATATTTAGAAGATCATTTGCCGTCATTTCATTCCGTCTATTATACAGCGTGTCATGGGGATGCCATTCATAATAATTGGCTAATATCTCAAGAGAATGAAGTTTATTTAGTGGATTGGGATTTTTCTGTTTTAGCAGATCCTGCTTTAGATATGGGAACTATTCTTGGTCATTATGTTTCATTTGATTACTGGGAATATTGGGTGGAAGCTTATGGAGTTGAACCAGAAGAGAATTTAATGGATCGTATTTATTGGTATGCAGGAATTAATTTATTGTTACAAATTAAGCGTTGCTACTTAAAATACGAACGAGAGCAAATGAATGGTTATATAGCGCAATTAAAAAGAATTTATAAATATTAAATAGTTTTAAATAAGAGGTTGCGACAGGACAAAGATGGTTCTGCCTCAACCTTTTCTTTACGAATAAGGTTTTTAAAAGGAGAAAAACATGAGATTACGAAACAAACCAGGAGCAAAAGAAACTATTCTAAATCATCCAGAGTATATCTTAACAGATGCAAGTGATTGGCGCGGGCAGTGGCAAAAACGTTTTGAAAAAACGCAGCCTATTCATATTGAAGTAGGTAGTGGTAAGGGACAATTTATCGTTGAGATGGCTAAAGCCAATCCAGAAATTAACTATATTGGAATTGAGCTCCAAACAAATGCGATTATCTCTATTTTAGAAAAACAATTAGAAGAGAAATTACCGAACTTACAACTCTTATTAGTTAATGGGGCTGATTTAACAGATTATTTTGCAGATAGTGAAGTTGATTTAGTTTATTTAAACTTTTCAGATCCATGGCCAAAAACACGTCATGAGAAACGTCGCTTAACTTATCACACATTCTTAAAAACATATGAAACAATTGCTAAACCAAAAGCAGAACTTCATTTTAAAACAGATAACCAAGGTTTATTTGAATACTCACTTGCTAGTGTTACTTGGTATGGAATGACATTAAAACGAGTTTGGTTAGACTTGCATCATAGTGATTATGAAGGTAATATTATGACAGAGTATGAAGAGAAATTTTCTCAAAAAGGACAACCTATTTATCGTTTAGAAGCGGTATTTCATGAAAAGGACAAAGCTTAGTTAGCTTTGTCTTTTTTATATGTCCTAATAACAGGAGCTTTGTAGTTAATAATAAATTGTTCAATGTCATCAAGTGAATTAGAAAATAATATTTTTTGACGATCTTCTAAAGTTAGAAAATTAGTTTTAACCATTTGATCAAAAAATTCAGCAAGTGTGTCGTAATAGCCGTCTACATTGTAAAAAATACAAGGGTTTTGATGCTCACCAATCCTACCCCAAGAGATAACTTCAGAAATTTCCTCTAAAGTTCCAGGACCTCCAGGTAAAGCAATGAAGACATCGGCTAGGTCAATCATTTTTCGTTTTCTTTCATGCATATCTTGAACAATAATTAATTCATCTAGTCCATGATGGGCTAATTCTCTTTCAGAAAGAAAAGTAGGCATAACCCCAATAGTATGGCCCTGATTTTCAATAATAGTATCAGCAATAACTCCCATTAATCCGACTGCGCCACCGCCGTAAACTAGGCCATAATGATTTTTGACCATCCATTGTCCTAGTTCTTTTGTTTTTTCTTCATAAATATTTTTGTTACCAGTACTTGCACCACAATATATAGCGATTTTTTTCATTTTATACCTCCTAAGACTCAATATATGATACCATAGTGAAAATGTAATGGAAGGGGAACAAAGAAATGAATATTCAAAAATATCAGAGTTGGGTCAGTCAATTTTATAAGAAAAGAGGCTGGTATGAATTAAATCCATTCATTAGAGCTAATTTTTTAGCAGAAGAAACTGGAGAAGTAGCAAGAGCTGTTAGAAGCATTGAAATTGGGCGAGATAGACCAGATGAAGCAAAGAAGACAGAGAATGAATTAGTTGAAGATTTAAAGGAAGAGCTAGGGGATGTTCTTGATAATGTTTTTATTTTAGCTGATAAATATAATATCCAGTTAGACGATATTTTATCAAGCCATCAAAAAAAATTGATGAATCGTTTTGAAAATTAAAAACGTCTTAATTTTTCTTTTATAAAATTTCAACTAAAGTCAAAACCTCTATCACATAAAATTCACAATTAGAAGTTATTATATGAGTATACCAACAAAACAAACAACCCTAATAAACTTTTATTTACTCCTCCAAAGTAAATAAACAACTCCTTTTTACCACTAGTTTAAGCTAGTGGTTTTTTTATGAAATAATATAAAAAAGCCAAAGAGTTTTATGCTCTTTGGCTTTGAAAATTTTAATAGCAATTAGAATTATTTGACTACAAGAACGTTACATGGTGCATGGTTGACAACATATGATGTTGTAGAACCGATAAGAGCTCTTTCAATAGCTCCTTTACCAGTTGCTCCCATAATAACTAAATCAACTTTTTCTTCTTCTGCAAACTCAACAATGCGTCGTTTTGGATCAGCAATATCTGAAAAGACTTTTACTTCTTGAACACCCTCAGCTTTAGCTTGCTCCATTTTTTTATTCAACTCATCATCAGCAAGCTTTCTTTCATCTTCTAAGAAGTTAGGAAGTGCTCTAGAATAAGCGAACGAGGTAGTTTCCATGTTTATTACATTAATCACAAAAACAATTTCAAGAATACTGTTGTTTCTTTTGGCTGTATCCATAGCCTCTTCAAAAGCTTTATCCGCATGTTCCGATCCATCAACTGCCACTAAAATTTTTTTGTACTTACTTGTTAACATTTTTAATCTCCTCCTTTCTTTTAATATACCACAATAAAATAATTTTTGTTATTTAAGTTGTTAATTTATGCTATAAATAAATAGAAAAAATAAATTTAGGAGTAGAGTTATTATGTCAACTGTTATTTTAATACGAGGAAATTCAGTAAGTGGTAAGACTAGTGTAGCAAAGGAGCTACATGAAATACTAGGTGAAGGAAATTTACTAATTTCTCAAGATTATGTTAGACGCAGTATGCTTAGTGTGAAAGATGAGCCTATGAATTTAGCTATTGGCTTAATTGAAGTACAGATTGAATATGGAATTAAAAATTGTAAGTATACAATAGTTGAAGGAATATTGGGCGAAGCTAAATACGGAGATATGTTAAGAAACGTCATAGGAAAAGCTGATTTTGTTTATGCTTATTATTATGATTTGTCATTTGAAGAAACGTTAAAAAGACATCGAACTAAAAAAGGAGCAAGTTTTAGTGAAGAGAAGATGAGAAACTGGTTTTTAGAGTATGATGTTTTAGGGATTCAAGATGAGAAAGTGATTTTTGAAAATGTGACTAAAAAAGAAATGGTTAATCAAATATTGAATGATTTAAACAGGTTGTAGTAACGTTTAACTGATGAAGTAGATTATGTCTTAATCCTTTCTTAAAAAAAAATTCGTAGAAAAGAAATAGAGTAGAAGTGATATTTTCATAGTTTAACTGTACTATTTATGTGTATCAACGAAACAAACGATCCTAACAAACTTTTATGTTTATTTACTCCTCCAATGTAAATAAACAACTGCTTTTTACCACTAGTCTAAGCTAGTGGTTTTTTTCTAGTCATTTTAATTAAACTAAGTAGCCAGTTATTAAGATTTTTATTGAAATAAAAATTATTAGTTTGCTAAATATTTTGTTTGTGAGGTGGTTTTATTGACATTTTATTGATAAGCAAATTATAATTATCGAATAGATTGTATTGAAACTATTTTAATAAATAATGATGAATTTGAATATTTTTTAAAGAGATATTTGAATTTTTTATTAATATGTAAAGGTTATGTTTTTTTATTTATCGGATGATATTTTTATTTATGTAATGAGACGTTTGAACGACCACAATAGTAAAAAAAGGAATGGTGAAGGATATGAAGTTGGGGATTGTATCGGCGATGCCAATTGAAATTGAGTATGTTTTATCTAAGTGTAAGGAAGTCAAAGAAATTCAATTGAAACGTAACATTTATTATCAAGGAAACTATAATAATCACGAATTAATTATAGTTGCTAGTGGTGTTGGAAAGACGAATGCTTCTATTTATACTCAAATTATGGTTGATCATTTTAAACCAGATGGCATTATAAACATCGGTGTAGGTGGAGGATTATCTGATAGTTTAGAGCCTTTTGATGTTGTCTTGGGGAAAAGTTTTAGCTATCATGACGTTAGAGTTAAGCAAATGAAAAATATGTTTCCTTTTAGAACAGCTTTTAAGGGAGATAGTCACTTAGTTACTATTTTTGCAGAACATTTTGATGATGACAAACAAGGAAAAATTGTATCAGGTGAATCTTTTATTGGTAGTAGTCAAGATAAAAAAGAGATAATAAAAACTTATCATCCTCTTATCGTGGATATGGAGACTAGTAGTATAGCTCATTGCTGTTTTGTTAATGATATCCCATTTATCTCATTAAACGCTGTTACGGATTTAGCTGATGATGAAGCAGGAACTACTTATTATAAAAATGATAAAGAGGCTGCTGATTATGCAGGAGAAAAATTACTATCTATTCTAGAAATTGAAAAAGAAAGATTAATATAAAGAAAAAAGCATTCTAACTTTGAATGCTTTTTTTATTTTGATACAAGTTTTAAAGCTGAGATAAACTCTATAAATAAAAGGATTCAATATTTTTTAAGTTTGGTGCGGATTCTTTAATTTCTTTGAATATAATATTCATTTCATCGTTATTTTTAGCTTGAACAGTAAAATCAATCATGATATCTTGAGCCAACTTATTAGGTAAAAGTTGAAATTTAGAAATTCTATATTGGTTTTTTAATAAATTTTCCCACTCGGTAATTGTCTCTTCTGAAGTATTTGGTTCAAGTAAAACAACAATTTTATAACTATAAGTTCTATTTAATAATTCATTTTGTTTAGATGCTTTATTTTGTAATTTTTGAATCTGATTATCTTTTTCTTTGATTAAATTAATACCATAATAAATGTTTAGAGAAATAAATAAGAGGCAACCAATTACTAATAAAGAAATAAGTTTATTTTTGCTTAACTTTTTAGTATTTTGATTTTCTTCGGTTAGTTCCTCTAATAAGAGTAATTCAACAGAAATATTGAGAACATTAGCAATGTTGATCATATTTTTTTTACTAGGATAAGTGTGACCTAATTCCCATTTTGAAATACTTTTATCGCTGACATCTAACATTTCTGCTAATTCTTGTTGGGTCAGGTTATTTTCTCTTCTAAATTTTTTTAAGTTTATGCTTAAAATTGATTCACTCATTTTTATCACCTCTCCTTAAATTTATTATCCTTTAAATGAAAAGAATATTAAAGGAAGTTTAGCAAAATAGAGAGGAATATTTTGGAACTTTTGATAGAATTCCTTTATTTATTATAAATGAGTACATAAAAAAACCTCCAAACTAGTAAATAGTTTAAAGGTTTATATCTCATAGTCTATAAATATCTAAAATAGTACCTGTATAAGCATCAGCAACAAATTCATATTGTGCTAATTCACCGTCTTCAATACGAGAAATACCACCTGTGTAAACTTTAGATTTAATGGCAAATTTTTGAAGAGGTTCTTTTTTAAAATGAATCCATGAGCCTTCAATTGGGCCTTCTTGTAAAAAGTCAGCTTTTACTTTTTCTAAAATATCATCTGCTGATAATGTTTTTTTCTTTTTGTACCAGTAAGTCAGAGCGGCACCACTAATGGCACCAACTGTTAAACCAATTCCAATGCCTGTTGTTAATCCGTGTTGATAGAACTCTTTATTGTTTTTTTTATTTTTAATCATAATTCTACCTCCTTATGATAATTCATTGATTACATTGTAGCATAAAAGGATGAAAAGAAAAAAATAAAAATGATTGTAATAACTTTTTTATGGTTCTCTTTAATTATGTTATAATTAGATGTAGATAGAAAGAGAGGTGGATCTACTTTTTTAGTAGATAGGCAAATGGATGATAAATTATTTAACCGAATTAAACAACTAACAGAAATTCAAAGCACTAGTGGTTTTGAAGGAAATATGCGCGACGTGATGACAAAGGAAATGACTCCTTTAGTGGATAAAATTGAATACGACGGTTTAGGTGGCGTATTTGGTATTAAACAAAGCAAAGAAGAAAATGCGCCTCGTATTATGTTAGCCTCTCATATGGATGAAGTTGGCTTTATGTTGGCTCAAATTTTAGATAACGGCTTATTTAGAGTGGTTCCTTTAGGCGGTTGGAATCCGTATGTCGTTTCAGCACAACGCTTTACGTTACAAACTAAAAAAGGAAATTACCCAGTGATTTCTTCTTCTGTCCCACCTCATTTATTACGTGGAACAGATGGTCAAAGTAAAGTAGACGTAGCAGATATTTTATTTGATGCAGGATTTGTTTCAAAAGAAGAAGCAGAAGAATTTGGCGTAAGACCGGGTGACTCGATTGTACCTGACGTTGAAACAATTAAAACAGCTAACGGTAAACGAATTATTAGTAAAGCATGGGACAATCGTTATGGTTGTACACTTGTTTTAGATGTTTTAGAAGAGTTAAAAGGAAAAGAATTACCTAATACGTTGATTGCAGGAGCAAACGTTCAAGAAGAAGTAGGTTTACGTGGAGCAAAAGTTTCTACTAATAAATTTAAACCTGATTTATTCTTTGCGGTAGATTGTTCACCTGCCAATGATTTAGATGGTAAAAAAGATGCTAATGGCCGTTTAGATGGCGGTTTCTTATTACGTATTTTTGACCCAGGTATGATTATGTTAGGTCGTATGCGTGAATATATAGTAGAAACAGCAGATGCTCATGAAATTCCTTATCAAACTTTTGTTTCAAAAGGTGGAACGGATGCAGGAGCAGCTCACTTAGCAAATGATGGTGTACCAAGTGCAGTAATTGGTGTACCGGGTCGTTATATTCACACACATCAAACAATGTTTAGTGTGAAAGATTATGAAGCAGCTAAAGCGATGGTAATGAAACTATTAACATCTTTAGATAGAGAAACAGTAGATCAAATTATCTACGGAAAGTAGGGAGATAAATGCTTATACCAACATCTTTAGAAGAAATTGCGAATACAATGGAAACAAAGAAAACAATGCTCTTTTTTACGGCTGATTGGTGTGGTGATTGTGTCTTTATAAAACCTCACATGCCAGAAATTGAAAGTCTATTCCCAGAGTTTCAATTTATCCAAATTGACAGAGATGAATACATCGAATTGTGTCAAAAATGGGATGTATTTGGTATTCCAAGTTTTATCGCAGTAGAAAATGGTGAAGAATTAGGTCGTTTTGTCAGCAAAGACCGAAAAACCAAAGATGAGATTATTTCATTTATTAAAACATTATAGAAAGAGGATGAGCGTATGATAGAATCACAAGAGTATGATTCCATATTAGTCGGAACAGATGGTAGTGACCAAGCGAAATTGGCCTTTGAAAAAGCAATAGCGGTAGCAAAAAGAAACAATGCTAAAGTTGTCGTAGCTCACATTATTGAAAACAAACTTTATGGTGGTACCATGTCGTTTTCAACATTCACACCAGATTTAGTGCAAGCTGAATCAGATGAATCTCGAAAATTGTTAAACAGTTACGTTGAAGAAGCAAAAGAATTGGGCTATGATAATGTGGAAACTGTTTTAGAATATGGATCGCCAAAAGTCATGATGTCAAAAGATTTACCAGAAAAATTCAATACGGATTTAATTATGGTAGGTCAATCAGGTTTAAATGCTGTGGAACGTCTCGTGATGGGTAGTGTGAGTGATCATATTATTCGTACAGCTCCTTGCGATGTTTTAATTGTTAGACCAGAATAAATCGTGGAAAGTAAGTGCTTAAAACGGTGCTTACTTTCTTTACGTTAAAAGAAAGGAATTATTAGATGATTGTTAGTTATAACTTAAAAGGTGTAGGAGATACACTGTTAATCGTTGTTAAAAATAGTGAAGAAAAAGAAGTTGTTTCTGAAAGAAAAGGTGACGTAGCTCGCGTTACCATTAAGGAAACAGGCGAAGTTGTTGCTTGGAATGTTTTTATGGCTTCTGAAAAAATTTCTAAATTAGAAGGCAATGGACAGATTAACTTAACTGAAGAACAAGTCGATAAGTTAAATGAAGTGATTAAAGAGGCTGGATTTGATGCAACAGTTGAAGTGGATAATTCACCTAAATTTGTTGTTGGATTTGTTAAAGAGTGTAACAAACATGAAGATTCAGATCATTTAAATATCACTAAAATTGAAGTAGATAACGGCGAAGAACTACAAATTGTTTGTGGTGCAGCTAATATCAAACAAGGATTGAAAGTAGTTGTAGCTAAAGTTGGCGCAATGATGCCTGATGGTATGATTATTTGGCCAGGAGAACTTCGTGGGGTAGCAAGTTTTGGAATGGTTTGTTCCGCTCGTGAGTTGGGTTTACCCAATGCACCAGAAGTAAAAGGTATTTTAGAGTTACCTGAGTCAGCAGTAGTAGGTTCTGCATTTGACTTCAATATGGACGTAAACGCATAAAATGTCTACCAATAAAGGAAAAAGATTGTAGTTTTTTTAACTTTCTTGTAAAATAACTCTAAAGATACAATTAATAGGAGGTAAGATAATGAGCTTTACAGATGAAACAATGAGATTTGATTTCAATGATGATAATAAAAAAGAAGTAAGTGAAACTTTAGCAATTGTTTATCGTGCGCTTGAAGAAAAAGGGTATAATCCTATTAACCAAATCGTTGGTTACTTATTATCAGGAGACCCTGCGTATATTCCACGCTATCAAGATGCTCGTAACCTAATTCGCCGTCATGAACGTGACGAAATAATGGAAGAATTAGTAAAAGAGTACCTTTCTCATTACGGAATTAACGGATGATGCGAACAATGGGGCTTGATGTCGGATCTAAAACAGTTGGCGTTGCTGTAAGTGATCCTTTAGGTTGGACAGCACAAGGTGTTGAAATCATAAAAATTGATGAAGAAAATGGTGTTTTTGGAATTGAGCGTGTTGCTGAATTAGTAAAAGAATACCAAGTAAGTCAATTTGTGGTTGGTCTACCTAAAAATATGAATAACACGATTGGGCCAAGAGCTGAAGCTTCGATGGCTTATGGAGATTTATTAAAAGAAGAATTTGGCTTACCCATTGTCTATCAAGATGAGAGATTAACGACAGTTCAAGCAGAGCGTATGTTAGTAGAACAAGCTAATACCTCTCGAGCTAAACGTAAGAAAGTCATTGATAAACTAGCTGCTGTAATGATTCTTCAAAATTATTTAGATCAAAAAATGTAAAAAAAGTTGTGAGAACTATCAAGGTTCTCACAACTTTTTTGATTAGTCTAATTCTTCAGCTTCAAATGTATTGAAAACTTCTTCAATCATTTCCCATTCAGCTTCAGTTTCAATTTCCATTAAGCGACCTTCAGCTTCGCCGTCTTCTTGTTCATAAGCATAAGCTAACAATTCAACTTCTTCGCCTTCTGGTGTGCTTGCTTCATAAAGTAAAACATAGTCTTTACCGAATTCTTCTTGTCCATCAATTGTTAAGTGGATACGGAATAGGACTTCATTTCCTTCATCATCTACTAATGTAATTAAATCATCTACATCATGAATATCTTCATGGTCATGATTGTGATCATGGTTATGTGTATCTGTCATTTTGCATTCCTCATTTCTTTTCGTTTAACTTCACTTCACATTATACAAAAAAATTGAATAAAAGGCTATTAAACATCATATGAATTATCTAAAAGCAATTTTTTTCGCTTTTTCGGTGTTAGCAAAGTGTAGTTTGGCATAGTTTTCTAATAGTGGAAGACCGCCCTTTTTCAAAATTTTAGCAGCAGCTTGGTCTGATTTAGTACCAGCTCCAGATGGAACAGTTATTCCGAGTTCTTTACTTGCTTTGTCTAATTCTTCTAAAAAGGTAGCCCGGCAAATAATAGAGGCTGCAGCAACAGATAAATGATATTGTTCTCCTTTGGTTTTGAAGTACAAATTAGAAGTTACTTGATTTGGTTCTTGTCTTAAATAAGAACGATAATTTTTTTCAGTTGTGAACTGGTCAATTAAAATTCCTTCAGGTTTTTCTGGTAGCAAATCATTTAAAAGAAGGTGAATTGCCTGATTATGTAAGGCAACCTTCATTCGGTTTACATTATAGTTTGGTTGGATTTCATTATATTTCTTGGGTGTTACAATTAGCTGACGAAAAGGAATAACAAGCTTTAAATCTTTAGCAATTTTCTTAATCATAGGATCTGTTAGCATCTTAGAGTCTTTAACACCTAACTCTTTTAAAAGTGGTAATTGCTCTTTTTTAGCATAAGTAGCACAAACAACAACAGGACCTAGATAACTTCCATTACCAACTTCGTCACTACCAACAACAGACCAGTTAGAGAAACCAGAGGGCAAAGAATCTTCTTTTGATGTAGTTGTATTTTTTGTCCCTTTTTTAGAAGTTTCGGGTTCTCCCCATTTGCTTGCTTCTTTTTCAGCATTTACTCCTTGGAACAATACTTTTCCAGAATTATAAGCAGTAACAGTTACTCCAGGTAGTTTGGCAGAAAATACAGCATAGGGAGGCACTTTAGTTAATGATTGTTGGTAAGTAGTGTTCATTTTATTAATAACGTCTTTATGACATTTTAAAGTAATTGATTGACTCATATTTTACTATCCATCCATTCTTTTTTTTACAGTGAATTAAGTATAACAGTAAAAAAAAGAGAAAGAAATGTGTTGGAAGAAAAACTTAAGTGGAGATTGACGGATAAAATTGTCATTTGGCGGAAAGTCTTATATAATTAATCTAAGAATAATTGGGTTGTCCCTAAACGGTGAGGAGGATAAGTCGTGGTTCAAGAAGAAAAGAAAAGATATAAGGCTAAAATTGCAGGAAGTACCTATACAATCATCGGAAATGAAAGTCACTACCATATGGATATTGTCAATGATTTAGCAAATGAACAACTAGAGCTTATCATGGGACAAGCGCCAACTTTAACAAGAGAACAAGCTTCTGTTCTTCTAGCAATTAACACACTATCAGTTCAAGTAAAACAACAGGAAGTAATCTTAGATCAACGTGATGAAATTTTAGCGTTGAAAAAAGAGATTGAAAAAGTTGCTGAGCTGGAGGAGCGTTTAAGTAAAATAGAAGAACGTGAAAAAGAGGCAAGAAAAGCTGTGATTAACGAAAATAGACAATTAACAGAAGAAGAGATGCTAAATCATATCGAAGTTCAAAAAGTGTTGAATCAACAAGTTAAAGAAAAAATCCAAAGAAACAACAATCAGAAGAAAAAATAAATCAATAAGTTAGGTTAGAAAATATGTTAACAATCTTAATATTAGTTTTTTTAGCAACAGGTTTTTATGCAGGATATAGACGAGGTCTTATGCTACAGCTGGTCTACAGTGTAGGATATCTTTTATCGTTTATTGTTGCAAAATCCTACTATAAACCCCTTGGGAAAAAATTTGAATTACTTATTCCATATCCTGCACCAACTCCTAAAACATCGTTGGTGTTATTTGATAAAAGCTTAATTTTCGACTTAGACAAAGCGTTTTATGCTGGCTTTGCTTTTGTTGTGATTTTGTTTTTTGGATGGTTACTAACTAAATTTATTGGGATGATTTGTTATGGTCTAACATTTAAACCATTAATGAGGCAAGGAAATGAAGTTGCTGGTGGTATTTTAAATGCTCTATTTACATTAGTTGCTTTAACCATTGTCTTAACGTTAATGTCGATGGTACCAATTGATTTCATTCAAAATTTATTTAGAAAAAGTTCTTTTGCTAGAGCTTTAGTAGAGGCAACACCTCTTGTTTCTAGTTGGTTAAATGATTGGTGGATCACTAAAATTATTTTATAAGAGCAACAGAAGAGAATTTAACTGTTGATTATGTCGTGTTTATGTCAGTAAAAAGAGGTGGACATTTATTGTCGGCCTCTTGTTTATATGGCGTAGATCATAAAGGAGTACAATATGAATAAAAAAATATTACAAACGTTAGAGTTTGATAAAGTAAAACAAATGTTATCGTCACATATTGTGACGAAACTGGGTGAAGAACATCTTCAACAATTAGCTCCTCTAACAGACTATGACAAGATAGAGGAATATTTAATTGAAACAGAAGACGCGGTAAAAGTATTAAGATTAAGAGGTGGAATTCCGATTCCAGTTCTTGAAAATATAAAGCCGCATATGAAGCGAATTGAAATTGGAGCCATGCTAAATGGCTTAGAGTTAGCACAAGTAGGTCGTGTACTAAGAACTGTTACTGAATTACAACAATTCTTTGAAGATTTAAGAGAAGCAGAAATTGAATTAGAACGTTTATACGAGTGGAGCGATAAAATGGTCGCTTTACCAGAACTTGCAAAAGTTATACGTATTTCTGTAGATGAAGATGGTCATGTGACTGATGAAGCTTCATCAGAATTAAAAGGAATTCGTCAAAGTATTAGGCGAGCTGAGCAGGGTGTTAGGGAGCAGTTAGATGGTATTTTACGTGGCGGTAATAGTAAGTATTTAAGTGATACAATTGTTACTATGAGAAATGACCGCTATGTTATTCCGGTAAAAAGTGAGTACCGCTCTCATTTTGGTGGTGTTGTTCACGATCAAAGTGCTTCTGGTCAAACTGTTTTTGTTGAACCAAGACAGGTAGTTGAATTAAATAATAAGCTAAGACAACATCAAATTGCTGAAAGAAAAGAAATTGAACGAATTTTAGCGGAATTATCAAATGAATTAGAGCCGTTCCGTCAAGATATTTTGCAAAATGCCTTTGTTTTAGGAAAGCTTGATTTTATCAATAGTAAAGCAGTCTTTGGTAAAACTATTAAAGGTATTGTTCCTGCGTTAAGTAAAGAGAAACATGTGTCGTTAAAACAAGCGAGACATCCTCTAATTGCTCCTGAAAAAGTCGTTGCCAATGATATCATTTTAGGGGAAGCTTACCAAGCGATTGTTATTACAGGACCTAATACAGGGGGTAAAACAATTACCCTTAAAACATTAGGTTTACTCCAGTTGATGGGACAAGCAGGCTTACCAATTCCAGCTCATGAAGATAGTGTGATTGGTGTGTTCTCAGAAGTTTACGCAGATATTGGTGATGAGCAGTCTATTGAGCAAAATTTGAGTACCTTCTCTTCTCATATGACAAACATTGTGGATATATTGAAACATTTAGATAAAGATAGCTTAGTTCTTTTTGATGAACTTGGAGCAGGTACTGACCCTCAAGAAGGTGCGGCTTTAGCTATTTCAATTTTAGATCAAGTAGGACAAATTGGTGCCTTTGTTATGGCAACTACGCATTATCCTGAACTAAAAGTTTATGGTTATAATCGTAGTGGTACGATTAATGCCAGTATGGAATTTGATGTGGATACGTTAAGTCCGACTTATCATTTATTAATTGGTATTCCAGGACGTAGTAATGCTTTTGATATTTCTAAGCGTTTAGGCCTATCGTCTAGTATCATTGAGCAATCAAAACAAATCATTGATGGCGAGAGCCAAGATCTGAATGAGATGATTTCCGATTTAGAAAATCAACGAAAAATGACAGAAACTGAGTATCTAGAAATGCGTCATTATGTAGATGAGTCAGAAAGTCTTCATCATGATTTAAAAGAAGCTTATGAGCTGTTCTTTGAAGAAAGAGAAAAAGAGCTCAATAAAGCAAAAGCAAAAGCTAATGAAATTATTGAAGAAGCCCAAGCAAAAGCTGAAGGAATCATTTCAGATATCAGACAAATGCAATTAAGAAGTAGCTCATCAAGTAATGTGAAGGAACATGAATTGATTGATGTGAAAACACAATTGTCTGATTTAAAACATGAGGAAACTCATCTAGCTAAGAATAAAGTGTTACAAAAAGCAAAAGTGAAGAAGACATTCAAAGTTGGCGATGATGTCATGGTTGAAACGTTTGGTCAACGTGGTACGCTCATTAATAAAGTAGGCAATAAAGAATGGCAAGTTCAATTAGGAATTCTAAAAATGAATGTGTCAGAAGATAATATGACACTACTTGCTCCTGAAAAAGAACCAGTTAGACGCATGACTTCAGTTAGAAGTGATTCAGGTGGAAGTAGAAGTTCAGTTAAAACACAACTTGATTTAAGAGGTAAACGATTTGAAGAAGCCGTTGCTGAAGTGGATCAATACATTGATGCAGCCCTTTTAGCAGGATATCCTCAAGTAACCATTGTTCATGGACGTGGTACAGGTGCGTTGAAAAAAGGGGTTCAGGATTACTTAAAAAATAATCGTCGTGTGAAAAAATATGAATATGCCCCACCTAATCAAGGTGGAGATGGCGCAACGATTGTTAGTTTTTAAATCTAAGCAAATTACTAGTAGTAAATTACCCCCTTTGGTATAATTCCATTGTAAGCAATAAGTGATTAGGAGAGTGTATATAGTATGTTGTTAAATATTACAGATCAAAATTTTACAGAAGAAACAAGTGAAGGTTTAGTATTAGTTGATTTTTGGGCACCATGGTGTGGTCCTTGTCGTATGCAAACACCAATTTTAGAACAATTATCAGAAGAATATACAGACCGTGTTAAAATTGTTAAAGTAAACGTGGATGAAAATCCTGGAACAAGCCAACAATTCGGTATCATGAGTATTCCAAACATGTTATTGTTTAAAGATGGTCAAGTAGTAGAAAATATTGTGGGTGTTCACCAAAAAGCCCAATTAGCACCAATTTTTGATAAACATTTATAAAAATGAATCATTCAGTTGTTCGAAAAGAACTGCTGAATGATTTTTTTTTTACGACTTGGTATACTAGGAAAGGAATGTCTAAGGAGTGAGACGAGATGAATGAGCAAATTAAAAATAAACTAGCTTTACTACCTGATCAACCAGGTTGTTACTTAATGAAAGATAAAAATAAAACCATTATATATGTCGGTAAAGCTAAAATACTAAAAAATCGTGTTCGCTCTTATTTTACAGGAAGTCACGATACGAAGACAGAACGTTTAGTGAGTGAAATTGTTGATTTTGAATATATTGTGACAGAGTCAAATACAGAAGCATTGCTATTAGAAATTAATTTAATTCAAAAAAATATGCCCAAGTACAATATCATGTTAAAAGATGATAAGTCCTATCCTTTTATAAAAATTACTAATGAGAAGGCACCAAGGCTTCTTATTACTAGAAAAGTTTTGAAGGATAATGCTACTTATTTTGGTCCCTATCCTGATGTACGAGCGGCAAATGAAACAAAAAAAATGTTAGACCGGATGTATCCTCTTAGAAAATGTAAAAATCTTCCTAACGAGGTTTGTTTGTATTACCATATGGGACAATGTTTAGGACCGTGTATTAATCCAATTGTGGAAGAAAAATACAAGAAAATGGTTGAAGAAATAAAACATTTCTTAAATGGTGGTGGTTATGTTTCGGTTCAAAAAGAATTAGAAGAAAAAATGGAAAAAGCAGCAGTCAACATGGAATTTGAAAGAGCGGCTGAATACCGAGATCAGATTCAAGCGATTCAGTCTATTATGACGAAACAAAAGATGACCAATGCTGATTTTATAGACCGAGATGTATTTGGTTATGCTGTAGATAAAGGTTGGATGGTTGTTCAAGTTTTCTTTGTTAGACAGGGAAAATTGATTGAGCGTCGTGTCTTTGACTTTCCTTTTTATAATGAAGCTGAAGAAGATTTCTTAACATTTATTGGTCAATTTTATCAAGAGAACCAACATTTTATTCCAAAAGAAATCTTGATTCCAAAAGATATTTCAAAAGAAGATGTAGCCGCAATTGTTGATACAAAAGTTCTTCAACCAATGCGTGGTGAAAAGAAAAAATTAGTTGAATTAGCTAGTAAAAATGCGAATATTTATTTAACAGAGCAATTTAATTTAATTGAAAGAAAAGAAGAACGGACAATAGGTGCGATACAAAAACTAGGTGATGCGATGGGAATCCCAACACCAGGACGAATAGAGGCCTTTGATAATTCGAATATTATGGGAACTGATCCAGTATCAGCAATGGTTGTTTATGTTGATGGAAAACCTTCCAAAAGAGATTACCGGAAGTTTAAAATAAAATCGGTTGAAGGTCCAGATGACTATGCATCGATGAAAGAAGTTATTTATAGACGCTATTCAAGGGTACTAAAAGAAGATTTGCCTTTACCAGATTTAATCTTAATAGATGGAGGAAAGGGACAAGTTCACGCAGCACAAGAAGTTTTAGATAATCAATTAGGATTAGATATCCCTATTGCAGGTCTAGCTAAAAATGATAAGCATAAAACAAGTGAGTTACTATTTGGCCCAGAATTAGAAATTATTCCTTTAAAAAGAAGTTCGCCAGAATTTTTCTTACTTCAACGGATTCAAGATGAAGTTCACCGTTTTGCTATTACATTCCATCGAGAAACAAGAAGTAAAACAAGCTTTTCATCACAACTAGATGGAATTGAGGGACTAGGTCCTAAACGTAAGAAAGAATTACTAAAAAACTTTAAGTCTGTCAAAAATATTAAAGAGGCAACTATTGAGGAAATTATTCAAAAGGGAATGCCAAAGAATGTAGCAGAAAACATCTATCAACATTTCCAAAAAGGGAATGAATAGTTTTTTCAGAAAAAAAGTGGTACAATTAAAAAGCGTTTTTTAAACTTAATAATTAAAGGGGAAATATCGTGTCATTAATAATTAATATTACATCGATTGTTGTTATCCTAGTTTCCATGTTTTACTATTACAGAAAAGTAATTGCTGCTAAAACGTCTGTGTTGGCTCAAAAAGTATTGGCTAATGCTAGTCAATTAACAATGAGTGCTTATATGCTTGGTCTTGCAGTTATTTTGATTGAATTGAATGCCTTTGGTTTGTCGCGTACAAAATTTGTTAATCACTTATTAATTTATGGTGGTTTTGTTAGTTTAGTAAACAGTTTCAGTTTATGGTATTTTTCACGAACTTTAAAAGAAGATTAAAAGTGTTTTTAGTAGTTGCTTATCTAGAATAGTTCTAAATAATTGACATTTAAGTAAAATAAACCTATAGTGAAAAGGAAAGAATCACTGGAGGGAAAAAAGATGAGTCAACCAAAAATTGTTGTACTAGGTGCTGGATATGCTGGATTAAAAACTGTGAAACAGCTGCAGAAAAAGAATGTGAATGCTGAAATTATTCTGGTGAATAAAAATGATTACCATTATGAATCAACACAATTACATGAAGTTGCAGCTGGAACAGAACCTGCTGGAAAGATTACATTTAAAGTAGAAGACGTGTTAGATAAGAATAAAGTTACATTTATTGAAGACACGGTTACGCTTGTGAAAAAAGACGAAAAGAAAGTAGTATTAGCTAAAAAAGGTGAAATCAGCTATGATTATTTAGTGATTGCTTTAGGCTTTGAATCGGAGACATTTGGTATCCCTGGAGTGAATGAATTCTCAAAACCATTAGTTGATATTAAAACAGCAGAAAGTTGCCGAGCTTATTTAGATAATAATTTAGCTAACTATGCAAAATCAAAAGATGAAGCAGATTTATCAATTGCTGTTTGTGGTGCAGGTTTTACGAGTATTGAATACTTAGGCGAAATTACAAATCGTATTCCTAAGCTAGCAGAAAAATTGAATTTTCCAAAAGATAAAATTAAAATAACATGTATTGAAGCAATGCCTACACTTTTACCAATGTTCTCAGAAAAACTAGGAACTTATGGTATTGATATTCTGAAAAAACGTGGTGTTAACTTTATCGTTGGAACACCAATTAAAGAAATAAAAGAAAATACAGTTGTTTATGAACAAGATGGTGAGTTAAAAGAGTTAACTGCGAATACTGTTATCTGGACAACTGGAGTTCGAGGCAGTGCGGTTGTTGGTAAGTCTGGTTTTGATGAACGACGTGGTCGTGTAGTCGTTCAAGATGATTTAACAGTTGCCGACTACCCAGAAATTTTCATGATTGGTGATGTTAGTGCGGTAATGGATAAAGAATCAAATCGTCCATTCCCAACAACTGCTCAGATTGCACTTCAACAAGGTATCTACGTTGGAAATGCATTAGCTGCAAAATTATCTAATCAGTCAATTGATGCCTTTACCTATAAACCATTAGGAACAGTAGCTTCTATTGGTAATAATGTTGGTTTAGGTAATGTGATGGGTAAAGAAGTTAAAGGATATATTGGTTCTATTATGAAGAAAAATATTATCAACAAATCCCTAGTAACTACTGGAGGAACTAAGACACTTCTTAAAAAAGGTCGTTTTGATTACTACCATTAAAATAAAAATATTAAAAAGCATGACTTTCTATTTATCGTTAAATAGAAAGTCATGCTTTTTTTATTTTGAAAAGATATTGACAATTAATATATATTTTATTAATATATCATTAAGTGATATATCACCTAACGATATATTGTTGAGTGATATAGTTTTAGGGGGAGAAAAAATGGATGAACCATTGACAGATTCAAATTATTTGATATTGCTAGCATTGTTAGAACCTAAGCATGGTTATGCCATTATGAAACAAATTACTGAGATTACAGAGGGACGAGTTAGTATTGGGCCTGCAAGTATGTATACTATTTTAAAAAAATTATTAAAAAGTGAATTCATCGCATTAGAACAAGATGATGATCGGAAAAAAGTTTATTTAATTACAGAATCGGGGATTGAAAAATTAGAAGAGGAAGTTGAAAGACGGAGGCTATTTTATCTTGCAGGAGAAAGTCTTTTGTCCGAGAGAAAAGGTGGAGCTAATGAAAATAGGAAATAAAAAAATTATCTATTCAAAAGGATTAGCTTTTTACGCAGAGTTAGAGGGGCAACGTTTAGCAAAAGAGTTGGCTGAGGGTTGGGAGATTGAATCGATTAACTGGTTTGGCTTTTATAAGTTAAAACCAGTCCCAAAAGAAAATTGCCAAGTGACAATTGACTTTTATCCTGGAAAAAAAGCTGATATTCCGGAGTATTTAGAAATTTATGAAGCAGCTGGTTGGGAAGAGATAACGCGATATCGAAATCGTTATTTCATATTTAAGGCACCAGAAGAAATTGAAAGTGTTTATACTGACGAGGAAAGTTTTTCTACTAGAATAAAAAGAGAACATACATGGGTTTTACTTAATTCATTTATTCCTTTTCTTATTGGTTTGTTAGCTATTTTAATTTTGAAAAATCCACTTTTTACTTCTTTTTTTGGTAAACATGTGGCTCTATCGTTCAGTGTGAATGCAATGGTTTTATTTACTTTAATGTTTCCTTTAGGTTGTATTTTGGCAATTGTTTATTACAAATCAATTTATTTAAAGAGAAGTTCTTATTTTAAACAACCTCAGAAATTTGCCATCAAACAACGATTCAAACGAGATGTTGTTTTGTCTTTAACGCTAGGTGGTGTAGTTGGGGGAATTATAGGCTTTGTTTTTGGTTATTTTAACTTATTTTAAGGAGGATTCGTATGTTAAAAGTTGAAGGGTTAACAAAATCATTTGGAGATATGACAGCTGTTGATAATGTCACGTTTGAAATTCCAAATGGAAAAATTTTAGGTTTAATTGGACAAAATGGAGCTGGAAAATCAACAACATTTCGTTTGATTTTAAATTTTATTGAACAAGATAAGGGAATTATTTTATGGGATGGACAACCAATTAAAGAAGAGGATTATAACATAATTGGTTATTTGCCAGAAGAAAGAGGTCTATATCCTAAAGTAACAATTGAAGACCAATTAATTTATTTTGGGAAACTAAGAGGGAAAACAAAAAAAGAAATTGTTCCGTTAATTGATAAATGGATGGATAAATTTCAAGTAAAGGGAAAGAAAACTGATAAAGTTAAATCTCTTTCCAAAGGGAACCAACAAAAAGTTCAGTTAATCGCAACACTAATTCACGAACCTAAATTAGTCATTTTAGATGAACCATTTAGTGGGTTAGACCCAGTGAATGCAGAGCTTTTAAAACAAGGAATTATTGAGTTAAAAGATCAGGGATCATGTGTTATTTTTTCAAGTCACAATATGGAAAATGTGGAACAAATTTGTGATCATCTGGTAATGCTTAGAAATGGAGAAATGGTGTTAGACGGTAAAGTTCAAGATATAAGAGAACAGTTTGGACGTACTAAACTAGAAATAGAAACCAAGTTATCTCCAGAAGAATTAACAGCTATACATGGTGTTTTGAAGATAGAAAAAAGAAGAGAGCATGTTTATGTCTTACAATTAGAAAATCCAGAAGTTGGTCATATCGTTTTTGAAGAAGCGTTAAAACAAGAAAATTACTTACCAGTATTTAATCAACAACCGCCAACTTTAGAAGAAATATTTAGAATGAAAGTAGGCGAAATCAATGAATAAATTTTGGGTAGTAACGCTAGAAACTTATAAAAAACACGTCAAATCGGCTAGTTTTGTGACGATGATCATAGGCCCTATTGTAATGATTGGTTTAATTTATGGGATAAATTTTATGAGTAGTAAGTTTTCTCATACTAATGAAATTGCTGTGGTAAGTGAAACAAGTGAATTATCAACTGCTTTTATGACACAAACCAAAAAGGATTTTGATTTTAATAAAAAAATTAAAACAGAAGAAGAGGCTAAAAAATCTTTAGAAAAAGAAGAGATAGATGGTTATCTAGTGATTAAATCAAAAGATATGAAAATAGATGGCCAATATATCGGTAAAAAAACTCTAGGAACTGAAGATACAATGCTAATTCAGCAAAATTTAAATCAAATACAAATAGGAATGAACAGTAGTCAGTTAAAATTATCTCAAGCTGAATTAGGTTCTTTACTTTCTCCGGCTGGATATTCTGAACGACAAGTTGAGTTTGTAGATGGAAAAATGAAAGATAATGAGAATAATAGAATGATTATGACGCTAGTCGGAATGGGAGTTTTATTTGCTATCTATACAATAGTGTTGACTTATTCTTCTATTACAGCTCAAGAAGTAGCGTCAGAAAAAGGAACACGTATTATGGAAGTTATTCTCTCTAGTACAACGGCAGCGAAACACTTTTATGGTAAGGTAACAGGAATTGCTTTTGTTATTCTAACTCAAGTTGGAATTTATATTGCAACAGGAGCTGTAGCTTACCTATTTGTAAAAGATATGACAGTCGTAAAATCCTTCTTTGAAGAAAACTCTTTTTCAGCATTGCTTAAGGGACTGCTAGGTTATAATATGTTGTACTTATTACTAGGAGTATTGATTTATACGATATTATCAGCCTTTACAGGATCATTAGTAAGTAAAGTTGAAGATGTATCTAAGGCAGTAGCCCCTGTTATGTATATAGTAATGGCTGGTTTTATACCAAGTGCTTCTCTAGGTTTTTCTAATCCTCAAAGTGTTGTATTAAAAGTTCTTTCTTATATTCCGTTCTTATCCTCATTTGCAATGCCGTTAAGAATAGCGAATGATGAAGCAACTAACCCAGAAATTTGGATTTCATTGGGATTATTGGTAGTAGCTATTGTCTTACTTTTAAAATTATCAGCTAAAGCTTATAAGTCAACTGTATTAATTTATAGCGATAAGAGCATGATGAATGTTTTTAAGGATGCTATGAAATTTTCAAAATAATAGATAAAAATAAGCGTTAGAACAAATGAGTTCTAGCGCTTTTTTTCTTTAGATTCAACGTGGACGGTAGGATTCGAACCTACACCTTACATATAGGAAAAACCATTCAGCTATACAAGTATAACACCAAGTTCATCCACTAATTAAGTATGTATATACTATAAAACAAACACTTTAAGAAAAGGTAAAGTAAGTTTGAAGAAACAGCAAATTAAGTATAAATTGTTATAGAACTTATTGAAGTTTAAGTAAAGATACAAATTAGGCAAAAGAAAAAACCAAAACTTGAAGTAAGTTTTGGTTTTTTTGAATATCTTAAAGTAATTTGTTGTAGAATTCAACTACGAATGACTCATCAATATCTTGTGATAACTCTTCACGTTCTGGTAAACGAGTTAAGCTACCTTCTAATTTTTCAGCGTCAAAGCTTACAAATGCAGGACGACCTAATGTAGATTCTACTGCTTCTTTGATGAATGCTAAATCTTTAGATTTTTCGCGAACTGAGATCACTTGACCTGGTTCTACACGGTAAGATGGGATATCTACGCGTTTACCGTCAACTAAAATGTGACCATGGTTAACAAATTGACGTGCTTGACGACGAGTAGTTGCTAAACCTAAACGGAAAACTACGTTATCTAAACGTTGTTCTAGTAAGATCATGAAGTTAACACCATGTTTACCTTCAGTAATGTTACCAGCAGCCATAAATAAGTTACGGAATTGACGCTCAGTTAAGCCGTAAGTATGACGTAATTTTTGTTTTTCAGTTAATTGTAAACCGTACTCAGATTTGTTTCTTCTTTGGTTAGGTCCGTGTTGACCTGGTGCGTAAGGACGACGAGCTAATTCTTTACCAGTTCCTGATAATGAAATGCCTAAACGTCTTGAGATTTTCCAACTTGGTCCAGTATAACGTGACATGAATAATTCCTCCAATAAATTTCGTTTGTATTTGGAGTAAAATAATTTCTTAAAAATATTAACATTCGCTTAGTTTATTTTTCAATCTTCACCCTTGCAGCCGTGGCTACTCAATTGAACCTAGATAGGCAAACAAACTAATGACGAGCTGCTTATTTTTTAGCTGCATTATTTTACACAATAGTTATTATACAATGAATTGATGCAGCTCGTCAACATTAAATTAGAATAAGCTAAACTTTGTTTTTTTGACGTATTTTTTTGCTATTATCATATAATGAAGGTTGTATTTGTGATAAATTATATGAAGTAAAAAACAAAGGAATGTTTATTAAGTGAAAAGAGGGATTGGAAGATGGAATATACATCAGAATTAATGAAAAAAATTGATGGGTCGATTCGAAAGAAGAATGAGCTCATTGATAAACACTTTGGTAAATATGCAGTACGTTCATTATTAGCAACACTTTATTTAAGTTTAGGTTCTGCGATTGCTTTAGGATTAGGGTTAAAGTTTGAAGAACCAGTAGGAAAAATGCTTTATGCTTTTACATTTGGACTAGGTTTGGCACTAATTATCTTTTTAAATGCAGAATTAGGTACATCTAATATGATGTATATGACAGTTGCGGCTTACCGAAAAAAATTAAAACCAAGTAAAGCTTTTAAAATTTTAATGGTTTGTGTACTATTCAATTTAATTGGAGCTTTTGTAGTTGCTTATCTTTTATCAATGACGGGTTTCTTTAAAGCGTTGCCTGATGGAAATTTTTTGACTCATATAGTTGAAGGAAAATTCGCTAAAGGTCCGCTTCAAACTGTTATTGAGGGAATGTTTGCTAATATTATTGTAAACTTGGCTATTTTAATGTCAATGAAAGCAAAAGATGATACAGCAAGATTTATTTCTATCTTATGTGTTATTTTCATTTTTACTTTTTTAGGATTCGAACACGTTATCGCTAACTTTATTTACTTCCCGCTTGCTTATTTTTCATCTGGTGGAGCGGTAGTTGGAATGACTGTAGGAGCAGTATCTTCTAATATATTATTTACTTTTATTGGTAACTATATTGGTGGGGGATTAGTGATAGGATTAACTTATGCTTGGTTAAATAATGACGAAAAATTAGAGTATTTAGACTAATTAATTTTAAATAAAAAACAAAAAAAGCCAAAGAGACGAAAAATCTCTTTGGCTTTTTAATCTGTTTAAAGTAAAGTTTATTTTGTTACAATGGCACTTCCACCATATTCTTTATTAAAGTCTGATACAGATAACCAGTGCATTGCACCACGGTCATATACTGGATGTTTTCCTGCTGATCCAGGTCCAGCCAACTTAGAATAGTACAATGGGTCATAGATTAAAAAGCTATTATTTTTATAACCTAAGATAACTTTAACGTGGTTACGAGCTTTGTCTACTTGATAAGATGAATAAACATAGTATAAAACAGGATTTCCATCTAAAATGTGATTAGTAATGTCTTTTGATGAGGCACCAGGTATATGGTAAACCTTAGAATACCAACGTTTCATGTAATTAGTAAGTTCTTGTGGTTGGATAACGCGCTGGAATCCAGCACCAGTATAGACATTACCAATTTGTCCTCCAGCATATTGAGGATACATTGGTAAATTATCCATAGCGTATTTTAAATCAATAGATACGCCTTTTGAGCGCAATGCCATTGTCATCGAAGCTCCTGCACAACCCCATGGGGCAAAAACAGGTGTGTACTGACTTACGTAAGGAACTGAATCTATTACTCTAGAAGTAACAGGAAGAGCAGTTGCATTAGCATTTAAATAACCTTTCCAATTACCAGAAGTATCATACATTGAATAATAAGTAGAGCCATTGAAATGTTGATATCTTCCTCGCATAACAAATGACTGATTTAGATAATTTTTACTACTTGTTTTCTTTTTCCAATTAAAATTTTGCCAAACATCATAATTACCATTTACAACTTTTAGCGTACGCCCATCTCTTATGTAAACACCTTGACGCCCTTCAGCTATTGTAGCGGCACCTGAATTAATATATCCTTGCCAATTGCCTTTATTGTCATATAAAGAATAGTAAATATCCCCATTCATATGTTGATAGTAGCCTTTTATTTGGAAAGTTTTATTGAATAAGTTTGAACTTGAATTTTTCTTTTTCCAATTAAAGTTTTGCCAAACACTGTAGTTAGATTTTGTTATTGAAGCAAAATTATTTGAACTAATAAATGCTCCTTGTCTACCACTGCCTTCTTTAACTGCATTTTTGTTAATATAACCAAACCACTTATTATTTGTGTCATATAATGAATAATAAGTAGAACCATTCATATGTTCATATCTTCCTGTTACTTTAAATGTTTTGTTAAGTAAGCTAGAGGCATTATATCGAACTTGCCAATTAAAATTTGAATAAGTCGGATAGTTTTTATTACTAATAGTGACATATTTTGATGTTTTAATCCAAGGACCTTGTCTACCGGTTGTTTCAGTTACCGCATTTTTATTAACGTAACCAAGCCAAGTGCCATTGCTATCATATAATGAGTAATAGATAGAGCCATTAAAATGACGATAGTATCCTTGAGCATGTACAGTTTTATTCATCAAGTTTGAGGTATTGTTTTTTTCTTTCCAACTAAAACTACCCCAGATAGAATAATTTTTCTTTGAAACTGTTACATACTTATCGAGTTTCAACCAAGGACCTTGTCTTCCGTCCCCGATGTTAACATCTTTATCTTCTACATAACCATGCCAATTATTTTTATTATCGTATAAAGAGTAATAAGTCTTCCCATTAAAATGGTGATAAATTACTTTAACGTGAAGTGTTTCATCAAATATAGTGTCAGGAACTTTTTTTATTTCCCAGGAAAAGTTTCTATAGATAGAAACAGATTTATCTTTTAAAGCAACAAATTGATTGTTTGATTGAGCAATCCCTTGTTCACCTTTTGCGTCTTCTACAGCTTCTTTTGCGACATATCCAATAACATTATTTTCTTTTCCATATAAAAGGAAGTAAATTTTACCTTCTTTAGTAGTGGCAATTTCTTTTACAGAAAAAGTTTGATTAACTAACTTTTCAGTTGTGCTATTAGATTCTTTCCCAATCTCTTGCCAAATTTTTTCATTAGAATTAGTAACTGTAACATATTTGTTTTCTACTTCTTTTTTTACAATATCGTCTACTTCTTCTACTTTAGTGACAGCTTTTTCTTTAACTTCACTTGTTTCTGTTGTAGTTGAAGATTCGCTAGTTTGAGTAGATTCTTCTGTCTCTGATAAAATAATGTCGCTTGAAGCAGAAGTTTGTTCTGTCTCTGATTGTTCTCTTACAATTGATTCTTGTGGTTGACTTGAGCTAACAACTGCTTCTTCAGCAAAGCCTAAGCTGGGAAACAAAACTAACAAAAGTGCTGTTAGTTTAACTGAATTCTTTTTCATATACATCCTCCTATTTGTTCAACTTGTGAAAAAATGTTCCATATATAGTTGCAATAATTATGTTAACATACCAAAATAGGAATATGAAGCTCACAAACGATAAAATGATAAATCTTTTAATATAAATAGAGCTGAAATATAAAAAAGAAAGAGATTCCTTTTTAGTATTAAAAATAATTTTTTTTGCTATAATTAAACTAGTCAATTTAGGAGGAAAAAAATGAATCGTAAATTAATCGCATTTGATATTGATGGAACTTTGATAAATGATAACCATGAATTATTACCGGAAACAAAAGAAGCAATCAAAAAAATGCAAGAAGCAGGGCATATGGTAATGTGCGCAACAGGAAGAAGCTATCCAATTGCTAAAAGTGTTTTAGATGAAGCAGGAATTAAACATTATATTTTAAGTAATGGAGCAGTAGCGTTTGTTGATGATAAGCAAGTTTATAGTAATCCTTTAAATGAAGAAGCATTAGAAAAATTAGTTCAAGTAAGTGATCAAAGAGACATAGATATTGTTTTTAATGGCTTAATGGAAACAAAATTGAGAAATGAAGAGTTCCAAGAAGAAACTAAAATAGCCATGGAAAGTTTCGGTCAAAAATTACCAGAAATTGAATTAGATTTTCATAAGAGAGCTGCTGTCTACCAAGTTGTGGCGCTGTTAAAAGAAGAAAAGATGGATGCTTATGAAGGTAATTTTCCAGAATTTCGATTTGTCCGTTGGCATGAAAATGGCGTAGATGTCTTACCAGAAAATGGCTCTAAAGCTGAAACTTTAAAAGAAGTGGCTGAACAATTCGGCTTTAAGCAAGAAGATATTATTGCATTTGGTGATGGTAATAACGATATGGAAATGCTTGCTTACGCAGGAGTTGGTATTGCAATGGAAAATGGAAGAGAAGAACTAAAGGCTGTTAGTGATTTTGTTACACTTTCTAATAATGAAGGTGGTATCTATCACGGGTTAAAAGAATTTGGTTTAGTATAAATAGAAAAAACCGCACACTTTTATAAGTGGCGGCTTTTTTTATTGAATAAGTAAAATATCGTCAGGTGCGAAGTGAGGATTTTCTTTGTTAATATGATCATAGAACATAATTCCGTTTAAATGATCAATTTCATGTTGTACAACAATTGCCGCATAATTTTTTAAACGGATTTTATGTTTTTCTCCCTCTTGATCCATGTAAGAAATGGTTACTTTAGCGTTTCTAATAACATAACCAGGTACGTGACGATCAACTGAAAGGCATCCTTCTCCTTCTTCAATAGCAGCTTGTTGAACTGAATGGCTTAAAACTTTTGGATTGTACATTACGGTACTTAAAAAAGGTTCGCCACCTTCTTCTTCCATATTGGGAATCTCAATTGCTGTTATGCGTTTAGAGATATTAAGTTGAGGTGCGGCAATTCCGACACCACCACGAAGTCCGTATTTTTCGGATAATTCAGGGTCTTGAGAGTTTTTTAAAAATTCACGCATTCTATCGCCTAATTCTTTATCTTCTGCGCTTAAAGGAAACGAAACTTCCTTAGCAACTTGGCGAAGTGTAGGATGTCCTTCACGGATAATATCATCCATTGTAATCATGTACATGACACTTCCTTTCTATATAAATATTCTATCATAGTCTCCTTGAATTATTGTAATATTAGTTTAGCTAAAAAGAAAGAGAATAATTGATAAAAAAATCAGAAAAAGCATAACAAAACCTTGCTTTTAGTGTAAAAATCAGGTAAAGTACCATTGTGTGATGATAAACATCACGGCCTATTTCTAGGTTATTCGAATCACCAACGAATTACTCAGATGTAGGTAAAAAATATAAGAGGTGAAAGAAATGGCAATTACAAAAGAACGTAAAAACGAAATCATCAAAGAGTACGCTCGTCATGAAGGAGATACTGGTTCTCCAGAAGTACAAATCGCAGTTTTAACAGCTGAGATCAATGCACTTAACGAACATGCTCAAATTCACAAAAAAGATCATCATTCTTACCGTGGATTAATGAAAAAGATTGGACACCGTCGTAATCTTTTAGCATATTTACGTAAAACAGATGTTCAAAGCTACCGTGAATTAATCAAGAGCTTAGGTTTACGTCGTTAATTTTTAAACATTTAGGAAAAGTGAGGTCTAGTTTTGGATCTCGCTTTTCTTTTAAAAAAATACGCACGATGAAGGTGAAACTACTATGCAAATGTGAGAATTATAACTTTATAATTTTGATATTTGTTTAGTAGAACTTATCATCAGTGCGACATAAGGAGATAATAAAAATGTTAAGTTCTGAAAAAAAAGTATTTGAAACTACTTGGGGCGGACGCCCGTTATCAGTTGAAATTGGTCAATTAGCTAAACAAGCTAATGGCGCTGTTTTAGTGAGATATGGTGATACAGTTGTTTTAACTGCAGCAGTAGCATCAAAACAAGCAAAAGATGTTGACTTTTTCCCATTAACAGTTAACTATGACGAAAAAATGTATGCAGTTGGTAAAGTTCCTGGTGGCTTTATTAAACGTGAAGCACGTCCGAGTGAAACAGCGACATTAACAGCTCGTTTAATCGACCGTCCAATTCGTCCAATGTTTGCAGATGGTTTTAGAAATGAAGTTCAAATTACTAACGTTGTCATGAGTGTTGAGCAAGATTGTCCACCTCAAATGGCTGCTATGTTAGGTTCTTCATTAGCACTATGTGTATCTGATATTCCTTTCAATGGTCCAATTGCAGGAGTTGATGTTGGTCGAGTTAATGGTGAATACGTTATTAACCCAACAGTAGAGCAATTAGAAGTATCAGATATCGAATTAACTGTTGCTGGAACAAAAGATGCTATTAACATGGTTGAAAGTGGAGCAAAAGAAGTATCAGAAGAAGATATGTTAGGTGCTTTACTATTTGGTCATGCAGAAATCAAACGTTTAGTGGCGTTCCAAGAAGAAATTGCTAAAGAAATTGGCAAAGAAAAAATGGAAATTTCACTTTTACAAATTGATGAAGATTTAGAAAAAGAAATCAATGAAGCTTATAAAACTCGTATGGTTGAAGCAATTCAAACAGAAGAAAAATTAGCTCGTGAAGATAATATAGATGCATTAAAAGAAGAAATTATAGCTTCTTATGAAGAAAAATTTGCAGAAGATGCAGAACTTGCTAAGTGGATGAAAGAAGTTCGTCAAATCTTAGAAAATATGGAAAAAAATGAAGTTCGTCGTTTGATTACAATCGATAAAGTTCGTCCTGATGGTCGTAAAATTGATGAAATCAGACCTCTTGATTCTGAAATCGGACTATTGCCAAGAGTTCACGGATCAGGTCTATTCACTCGTGGGCAAACTCAAGCTTTAACAACTTGTACATTAGCACCACTTGGAGAACATCAAATTATTGATGGTTTAGGTATTGAAGAAAGTAAGAGATTTATTCACCATTATAACTTCCCACAATTCTCAGTTGGTTCAACTGGACCAAGTCGTGGACCGGGTCGTCGTGAAATCGGACATGGTGCTTTAGGAGAGAGAGCTTTAGCGCAAGTTATTCCAAGTGAAGAAGATTTCCCATATATGATACGTTTAGTATCAGAAGTATTGGAATCAAATGGTTCTTCTTCTCAAGCAAGTATCTGTGGTGGAACATTAGCACTTATGCATGCTGGTGTACCTATTAAAGCGCCAGTTGCAGGTATTGCTATGGGACTTGTTATGGATGATGATAACTATACAATCTTAACAGATATCCAAGGAATGGAAGACCACCTAGGTGATATGGACTTTAAAGTAGCTGGAACTAAAGCAGGTATTACAGCTCTTCAAATGGATATTAAAATTGAAGGTATTACAGAACAAATCTTAACAGAAGCTTTAGCTCAAGCTAAAAAAGCTCGTATGGAAATTTTAGCTAACTTAACAGCTACAATTGCTGAACCAAATAAAGAATTAAGTAAATACGCTCCTAAGATTGAAATGATTCAAATCAATCCAGATAAAATTAAAACAGTTATCGGTAAAGGTGGAGAAACCATCAATAAGATTATCGAAGAAACTGAAGTTAAAATTGACATTGATCAAGAAGGTAATGTAAGTATTGCTCATTCTGATCAAGAAAGAATTGATCGTGCGATTGAAATCATTAAAGAATTAGTGAGAGAAGTTGAAGTAGGTCAAGTTTACTTAGCTAAAGTTGTTCGTATTGAAAAATTCGGTGCCTTTGTTAACTTATTCGGTAACAAAGATGCTTTAGTACATATTTCTCAATTTGCTCATGAAAGAGTGAATAAAGTAGAAGACGTTGTTAAAATGGGTGACGAGATCTTAGTTAAAGTAACTGAGATTGACAAACAAGGTCGTGTGAATGCGTCACGTAAAGCAATGATTGAAAAACCAAAAGAAGAAAAAACAGAAGAAAAATAAGCACTAAAATTATAAAAAGGAATCCATTGTGAGTTACTAACTCGCAACGGATTCCTTTTTTTTGTATATGATACATTTTAAATTTCATTTCTATAGACACAACACTCTTTTAATTTAACTTTAACATCACTTAATTCTTTATTAGAAGGATAATCACTAACAAGAATCGCGTTAGCCTCGTTTTGATAGATGTTAATCGAGTTTGTAATGATTAGTTTTGTTTGCTTAGGTAATTGAAAATCTTGCTCACTCATAGAAGTTATAAAATGAGAAAAATTAGTATTTATATCAATTCGGTTGCAAACTAATTTTTTCAAGAAATTGGCATGTTCTGCAGAGTGTGAGCTGATAATTGAAACATTCCCTTTATAAGAAATATCCATAATTTCAGGAAAACTAATAAAAAGAGTATGAATAATTTCATTGATATTTGAATGAAGTTCCGCATGTATATTTGCTTCTAAATGATTGATATATTGAAGTGTTAGTCTAAAAATATCAGGATAATTACGTTTCACCTCTGTAGCAAAGGTTTGATAAGGATCAATTATTAAGAAATTTGGAATCACGGAATTAATTTTATTAAAAAAGAGTTTATTTATTGAACTAATAAAAAAAGTAACTCTTTCTTCATTAGGTTTCATATTGTTTTTCGTAAAGATATCCGAGATAAAACCATCAATAATTTGTAAATTATTCTCTTCATCTAAAGTGCTAGTGTGAGTTAAAGAGTTGCTGAAGATAAAATTTTCAATATCAATCAGAGTCGAATTAGTGATTTCTGCATTGATTAAAGTAGTAGAGGGAAGTGTCATTGAGTTTGCGGATAATTCTTTTTCTTTAAAGTCGTGTTTATCAAGTTGATAATTAAAATTAAAAGTGATTGAAGGTAAACTAAAGTTTTGAGAATTTCGGATTAGAGAAACAAAATATAGATTTTGCAGATAAATAATATGATCATTAGTATTGATAAAATTGCTATTGGTAATCATTTTTTGAATACGTTGTTCAATATAAATGAGTAAATCTGGGTCAATAAAATTTTTATTGTTAAAATCAAAAGTTTCATTTAAAAGAATAGATAAAAAACGGCGTAAATCTGATTCATTTTCGGAGAATAAAAAAAGTCCCCCGTTATCTTGCAGAATAGATAGATTGTATCTATCAAGTTTAGTATTAAGAGTACCTAAATAACGATGAAGAGTTGAGCGACTTGTATACAATTTGTCAGCATGGAAGTTTAGATTCTCATAAGGATTGTTGAAAATAGATAAAATAAATTTAATTGAAGTAGCATTTTTTAAAATGCTCGACTTTAGTGAAGTTAATGTTTGTGCGTCTAGCTCCGGAACACTAATGCCTAATTTTAAAGAAGTCTCAATAATAAAATTTTCTTGGCCAATGTCCGCTATTTTTTTTAAATCATTATTAATAGTTTGCTCTGTTACATTTAATACTGTAGCGATATTTTTAATAGTAGTCCAATCTTTTTTACTGTATAAAATATCAAGAATATCTAATTGGCGTTGATTATATGATTCGATTATCGTCTTCATTGTAAATTCCCCCTGATTTCAAAAAAAGTACGTATAATATTCGCTAAATTAGTGTAAATCTTTTTATTAGGAATGTAAAATATTAAGCTTGGCAAAAAAGATAATAAAAGAAATATTTCTTTGTTATCAAATTAATTATTAAAAATAAAGTTACTAACTTTTTGTCAATAATAGAATAATTTGTTAATACTTAAACTTAATCTGTTTCACATACATGTGTATATAAAATATCTGATTGATATGAATAATATCTTTTTTTTTAGTTTGTATCAGATAAAATAATAGAAAAAATGAGAAAAATGAAAAGTATTTATATTGTTAATAAATTAGCTAATTAGTGTTTTTTATGATCAAAAATTGAATCTATTATATTTTATGTTTCTTACAATGATTTATGGACAAATGAGAATTATAGGCTGTGATATAGTGTTATTACAGCTTATTTAGTTTGTGAAATATACTGAGTAAGTGTGGAGTTGTTAGTCTTTTTTTGAAAAAAACTTATACCGTAGAGGGGGGAGGATAAGGTGAGAATAATAAATAAAAAAGTTTTAATTACAATGTTATTATGTTTGTTGGGCACGTTCTATTTAACTCAAGTCTCACACGCTGCAGATAAGAATCAGTTATCTGAAAAACAAGATAGCTATTTCATCATGACAACTAATGATGAATTACCAGAAAATATAGATTTATCAGAAAGTCAGACCCTTTCTTATTCCATTCATAATGAAGAGATATCAACGAGTTTGATAAAAAAACCAGAAAATTCAGATTTTCAATTTTTAACTTCAGAAGAAAGTGGCGTTGAGCTGACTAAGAAAAAAGATTTGATGATTGATTGGAATGAGGTTAATAGTAATTCTGTTGATTTAACATTGTCTCAAATTACAAAAAACGGAGCTTTAAAAGCAATTAATTTAGACAAAGATGGGCAGGAAGTATCGACAAGTACGATTGGCCTATTAGGTATAAATAGCTTTAATAGCAAAATGATTGAAGAAGTAAGATCTGCCAGCACACTAAAAACAGATGATTTTTATAATGTTAGTTTTGGTTTAGAAGCAAAAGGGGAAGAAATAGCAAACTCTTCAACTAAAAAAATATTAGCTGGAAATGATGCGAATTTCCAGTTTGAACTAAAAGTAACGGGATCAACTAAAGTCTATACAGATGCACAAATTCTTTTAGAACTACCTAAAGGTTCAGAGATTAGACAGGACTTATCAGAATTAAAAATAGCTAATGTGATACCTAAATACGATGCTTCAACAGGGCGATTGCTTTATTCAATACCTGTTTTAAATACAGGACAAACTTATCGATTGAGTTTTGGTATTTTAACGGATAACGGAATAACACCTAAAGAAAAATTAATTGAAGTTAAAGGAAAACTGACAGCTAATGAATTTAATCCGATAGACCGAAAAGTGGAAACAAAAGTTTTTTCAAGTTTAGAGCCTACTATTAGTTTAAAGATAAAAGAAATTAGAGATAAAGCCAATAATCTAAAAGGAAAAGATGATGCGCCTGTTCAGGGAGATATCATTATATGGGAACTGGGAGCTTCTGTCCCTAATAAAGAAGCAGGTCAGCGATATTTTGAAGAAGGAACGAATGTTGTTGTTAAAAGTTTCTTACCTAAAGAATTGAAGTATTTAACAAGTTCTTCTAATTCCAATGTTACTTGGCATGAGACAGAATATTCGGTTTTTTGGCGAACACCAGTCAAAAGTAACAGTGAACAAGCAAAATCAGGTGAGTATTTATACAATGAGACGATAACTTTCTCAACACAAGTCAAAGAAGATGCTCCAAACTTTAAATTGTTAGAAAATACAGCGCGAATTACAGTAAAAGATGGGGATAAACAATCGTATCAAGAAGAGGATAAAACTCATGTAATGGTAGCTTCAAAGGAAACTAATGAACAAAAACCAGTAGGATCGATTTTTGTCGGATTAACCTATGGATCTGCTCAGTATGGAGATTGGATTGATTTTACAGGGACTTACGTTCCTACTTTGAATGATACAGCTAAATTTAGAATGGGTGTTAGTGCTTTGTACTCTACTGGGGGAAAAAGTGATTTCTACATTGATGGACAAATGGTACCTAGGGCTGAAAGAGACGCAGTTTCTCAGAGATTAGTTAGGAATGATTTAAAAGAAATTAATGTGGAGTACACGATTGATCCTAATGTTTATATTGATGAGCTGATAGTTCCTATTCCTGGTATGGCGGCCTACTCTGGAGAGCAAAATTATCGGAAATATGAAAAATTACCAGAGGTTTTTGTTAGATATGTGGTAAACGGTCAGGTTAAGGAAAAACTAGTGAATTTTAGTGAATTAGAACTTATGCAAAAAGAAGATCCACCACCTAAAGAACAAAATTATAGAGATAGATACAACAATCCAGAATATCCAAGTTATATGGGATATTATGTTATTCCTTATGAATATTTAGGATTAAAGAAAAATGATGTTGTCTCCAGTCTAACGTACGGGTATAGAGGAGCAATAAAAAAAGAAACAGTTATCAGAGTTTCTAGTATTAGATTTAGAATAAAATCAGGATTTACAGGAGAAATAATTAACCGAGCTGCAGCAAATTTTGTAGAGAGAAATGGTAAGAAGGTAACGATGAAAAGTGAAGATAAATCTTCACATATGAAGCCACGTTCAGTTTTAGTTGTACCACCACCAGCAAATAGCACTCCGATTGTTCAAACCAATGTTTCTTTAAATAAGTCAGAAGGTAATGTAGTGAAAGAAGGAGATAATGTTGTTAATTTCTCAATGAAAAATGATGATGCTTCCTTAGAATATTTAAAGGGACCATTTAAATCCTACATCTTGCTGACAAAAGGAATAGAGATTAAACAAGCTAGTGGCACGTTTCCACAGGGATCTTATAAAAAAATAACTGATAATTATAATGGGTCAGGTAGACAGCAAATTGAAATTACTTGGAATCCTTCGATTAAAGAGCTAAATAGAAATGAATCTCTAAAGGGTTCTTTTGCTGTTAAGGTAACAGAAAAAACGCCGAATAATATAAATTTAAATATTTATAGTTACGCAAATAATAGTCCGATTGTCCGTACTAATAATAATGGAAACGGATCTACAGAGGTCAGTTATCAGCAAGATAATAAAGATAAGATGAATCCTGATTTACCAGCTAATCATACACGCGTTAATACAATTAGTCGTTACTTAATATTACGTAACAGCCAAGTGGCCATTAATAAACAAGTTAAGGGTAATCTTGATGATAAATTTTCAGACATGGCACATGCTACACCTGATGGAAAAATTAAGTATCAGCTACATATGAAAAATAATGATAGTTTGAAAATTCATCGTTTTACATTAATTGACGTTCTTCCGTCAGTTGGAGATTTAGGAATAACAGATAATGTACAACGTGAAAGTAAATTTAGGCCTAAATTATCTGGTCCTATTACACTTTCTTCAGATATGGGAGATAGGTTTACGGTTCACTATAGTAAATCTAAAAATCCCAAACGAGACGATTTGATGAAAAGTATTACTTATCCTGATGGAGCCACACCGATGGTTAACCCAGCATCAGCTGAAGACCCAAACTGGATGACAGCCTCTCAGGTAACTAATTGGAGTGAGATTGGCAGTTTTAAGATTGCTTTAACAGGAAGTGCTTTATGGGAGCCAAATCAAGAGTTGCTTGTTTCATTCGATATGAAAGCACCAACAAGAGATGAGCTCTCGGGTACTAAAGTTTTAGATAAGGAAACATCAGAAGCTGGAAGGACTGCGTGGAACTCGTTTGCGGTGACGATTAATGATTTACAATCAGTGGAACCAAAACGCGTTGGAGTTATTTTAGAAAACAAAGTTGAAGAAATAATACCAGGTATTTTGCCAAATACTGGGGGCACTCACCTACGAAATATACAACTAACTGCAATTACTCTAATGAGTATTTCAATGATAAGTGCGGGAATTTTCTATTTCTATCAACACCGAAAGAGGTGGAAATAGATGAGAAAAATAATTATTTGGGTAACTTTATTACTAGTTACTGTTGTTAGTTCTCAACAAGTTTATGCTGAAATGCCAAGATTAGACAATCAAATGACTATTCAACTCTCACACGATAATCAGGGGCAAGAAGCTACACCTTTTTCAGTGTATGAAATTTCTAGAGAAGACTATGAAGAAGCGTTAAATAATAAATACGAAATGTCTTCAGAAAAAACAAATGAATGGTTATCAGAAATTAGAGCAAATAAAGTTCGAGAAGTCGTGGCAAGTTCAGATCAAAAAGCAGTGTTCGATTTACCTAAATACAGTGACTCACAAGGTTTAAATTACTATGTTATCCTTCAAAGTCAACCAGATAAGGATGAATTAAGTACTCAAGTTATCTATGAAGCACTCCCCATTTTTTTGTCTTTTGAAAATGTTGAATCAGATTTTTTTGAAATCAACACAAAACGAGTGTCACACTCTTCATCTATTTATTTTTTTAAGTATAGTTCGGGTGAGAGACAATTACCTTTAGAAAAGGCTCAATTTGTTTTATATAGAGAATTACTAGACGGAAAACGTGAGTATTTAATGAATCCTAAAAATGATAGCTGGAAATCGATTAATCAGTTAACTGATGCCTACCAGTTTGAATCAAATAAAGATGGATTAGTTCTCATTCCATACTTAGAGCTATTACCTGGCACCTACTATTTTGAAGAAACAAAAGCACCAAAAGGATTTAAGATAACAAAAGAATCACAAAAAATTCCTTTAGTGGTTAAATCAGATTCTATATCGGGATTAGTGATGACTATTAACGCAGAGGTATTAGAAACATTAAAAGCAGGACAATTACCACAAGAAGTAATCGCTAAAGGAACACCACGCGTGTTGAATGATTCTATTAAGCGACCACCTAAAAAAGATATTCCTAATGAGGAACAACCGAAAAAGAATGTTTTTTTACCTAAAACAGGTGAGCATATGTGGCAATTTTCAAGTGTTGGATTGGCTTTAATATTTATTGGAATAATTATAAGGAAAAGGGGAAAAGAAAATGAATAAAAAATTAGGGAAAATTATGACGTTGTTTGTACTGGTATTTCCACTACTAGCTGGAATGATGACAACAACGGCTCAAGCAGCAGATGGAGAAACAGTATCAATCAACTTACACAAGCGTGTATTTGAAAAGGGCGCATCAGGAGAGAATCCATATCCTAAACAAAATACAGGAGAGATTATGGAAGATTTTGGTGGAGAACCATTAAATAATGTTACTTTTGAAGCATATGACGTAACAAATAAGTATATTGAACTATTGAGTACATTAACTGATGTTCAAGCAACTGCTGAAATTGTTAAAAATGCCAATGCTTCTAACTATGCACCAGATTATGCTACTAAAGTTGGAACACAAAAAACTGCTGGTGAAGGAATTGCAACTTTTGCTGATTTACCACTTAAAGATGAAAAAGGTAAGTTTAAAACATATTTATTTGTTGAAACAAACTCACCAGCAAATATTAAAGAAAAAGCAGCACCAATTGTGTTAACAATGCCATTATATAAAGGTGATACTGAAGTAATTAACGAAAACGTTCATATCTATCCAAAGAATGAAAAAGAACAAGTTTTAACAAAAGATTTATCAGAAGAATCTAAGAAAAAATTAACAGTTACAATTGATGGTAAAGAATATTTTAACGTGGAGCAAGGCGTTCCTTTTGGTTATGAATTATCTGCGTTAATCCCTTGGAATGTTAAAGATAGAGAATACTATAAAGTAACAGATACACCTAACAAAGGAATGCAAGTTTTAATTGATACAGTTAAAGTCGAAGGATTAGATAAAGACAATGGTGATTTCACTGTTGCAGTAGATGCTTCAGGTCGTGGATTTGTAGTAACTTTAAATACTTCTAAACAAGCTGTTATGAACTTAGCTGGTAAGAGAGCTAAGATTACTTACGACGCTTATCTTACAGAAGATGCAGCGATTGATACAGGAATTAACAATACGGCTGTTGTTGAAGTTGGACCTGGTCCTGATGGTGAAGGCCCTGAAAAACCAGAAGAGCCAGTAGTTGGACCTGATATCTATACAGGTGGAAAAAAATTCGAAAAAGTTGATGACAAGTCAGGTAAAACATTAGCAGGTGCTAAATTTAATTTAGTGAAAGTAGACAAAGATGGTAAGGTTATTTCTTACGCTACTTTAGCAAATGGTAAATATACTTGGTCAGCAACTGCAGATAATGCAACATCATTTGAATCAGATACTAATGGAAAATTAGAAGTTAAAGGATTAGAATACTCAGAAAAATTAACTAATGACGAGTCTTATGCATTAGTAGAGTACGAAGCACCAACAGGTTACGCTAAATTAGATAAACCGGTTAAATTTAATGTGGTTAAAGATGAATTTACGACACAAACATTAGAAGTTAAAAACATTAAAAAAGGTTTATTACCATCAACTGGTGGTAATGGTATTTACTTATTCTTAGCTGTAGGTAGTTTATTAATGGTAGGTGCAGCTGTTTGGTACCGTCGTACACAAGTTGAAGTAGAGGTTTAAAATTTAATAAATAATAATGACTCATCAAAAAGAGGATAGCCGTTTTGCGGTTATTCTCTTTTTTTTGAAGGTAAAATAATAAAAAAGTAAATTTCTGAAAAAGATGAATAGATACCAATTATCAAAGAAACAAATAGGATAAAAAGATTCAAACCAGAAAAAATTAAATAATTGAAAATATTAATGGAAATAAAAATCAGTAAGAAGTTTAGAAGAAAAAGAACTAGATTTGAAATATCAGGTTTTTTGTTTCTTAACCAGCCAATAAAAGTGCCTTTTAGAGAAGTTCTTGGTTGCTTTTTTAGTGTATGTTTACCTAAGTAGGTACAGACTAAAGCAAAAGAGAAACTGAATATAAAGGTAAGTAAATAACTTGTCCAGTCTATAATCGACTCAGAATCATAAAAAAGGAAGAAAAAAATTAGAAGAAAAAGAGTAAATAATAATTTAGTCGAACGAATTGGATATACCGTTAATGCACTGATTGTTATAAAAGGAAGTAACCCCAAAAAAGAGTTTTTAAGATTAAAATCTTGACTAGTCAACATTAAATAAACAATTGTCGCAGCAACCAAGATCACGAGAGCTAAAAAATCTAGTTTTTCTTTTTTCATTTGAATCAACCTTTCTTCTTAGATAGTAATAAAGGCACCAAGTAAAAAATGATATCTGAAATAACACAAAAAACTAATAGTGAGAATAAGAAAGTCAAACTCATTGCTTTCTTATTTTGTCCTAAAGAATTCAACTATTTCACTCTTTTGTTAACTTAATTATACTGGAATTTTGATAGATAGGCTATTTTGATAAAAAATATTGACAGTGCTACGTGTTCTAGTTACAATAGTACACATAACACACCTTGGAGGTGAAGGAATCGTGCAGATAGATAAGATGAGTGGTAAACCTCTATTTGAGCAAGTGATATTAGGAGTGAAGCAGGACATACTTCGAGGAATATTAAACCCAGGAGATAAAATTTTATCCGTTAGAGAAATGGCTGCGCAGTTGATGATTAATCCAAACACGATTAGTAAAGCTTATAAAGTACTAGAAGAGGAAGATGTCATTGTGACAGTTCGTGGAAAAGGGACGTTTGTTAAGCAGTTAGATACTGAAACAAGGAATGATAAACAAATTAATAAGTTGAAACAACAATTCATCGAACTAGTCATAGAAGCTAGCTATTTAAATATAAAAGAAGAAGAGCTGATTCAATGGATTGAAGAATCTTCTCATTACTTTAGGAGGAGCTAAGAGATGTTAGTAAAAAATATATCAAAAACAATCGATAATCAACTAATTTTAGATGACATTAGTTTTGAACTCAATCAAGGAGAAATACTTGGGGTTATTGGACGAAATGGTGTTGGAAAAACCACTCTTTTTCGAAGTATAGCTAACCACTATTTATTAGATCAAGGCTCAGTCTTGATAGACGGAAAAAACATTGAAGTAAATCGTGAGCTATATGAAAAATTATTTTATTTAGATAATCAAAATAATCCTATTATGACGATGAACGTGATAACAATTGGAAAATTTTATCAAAAAATTTATTCTGCATTTGATCAAGAAAAATATATAAAGTTAATTGAGAATCATCAGTTGCCTAAAAATAAGAGTTATCGCCAATTTTCAAAAGGGATGCAAGGTTTGTTTAACATTATTTTAGGTGTGTCATCAAATGCGCAAGTTCTAATTTTAGATGAGCCGTTCGATGGTTTAGATGTGATTGTAAAAAAACAAGTGATGAAGTTATTGCTTAATGAAATCAGTCTAGCCCAAAAATCTTTATTAATTTCATCTCACAACTTGATAGAGCTTGAAACGTTATTAGATAGAGCGTTGATTTTAAAAAATGGGAAAATTGTAAATGAGTATCATTTGGAAGAAGTTAAAGGCTCGATGAAAAAAGTTCAGATGGTCTTTAAAGATAAGAAAATTCCAGAAATCATTAAGAAAAATGCTGAGATTTTAAGTGTTCAAGGCCGTGTAGTTGTTGGTTTATTTAAAGAAATAACACCAGTCCTAAAAGAAGAGATTAACCGAATTGAACCAGTTTTATTTGAAGAAATACCAATTACGCTGGAAGATTTGTTTTCTGCTAATTTAACAGACGAACAAGACTTTCAATTGTTTAATTAAGGAGTGAAACAATGAAGAAAGAATTAAATCAATTAATGATGCAACGATATAAATATTTTTTATTAGGAATTTCTCTTTTAATAGTAGGAATTACTTTTTTAGAAACAAAATCCAATCTTTCACTTTGGCAAGAAACAAGAACTGAACTAAGTAGTAAAAAGGCGGAAAGTTCATTTTATAAAGAGTTAAAATCAAAAGATGCTTATCCAAACGGGAAAATGGTAGTTCTTTATGATGAGCGAGAAGGTAAACCAGAATTAGAAACAAATGATTTTTCAGAATATAAAAAAGCACGCTTAGAAGTGTTTCACGACAATCCTCATTTTGTTTCAGGTTTCTCTGATTATGTTAGTGAATCAATCTTTATTATTACCTTAATGGCTGTTGTTTCAGGATTTGTTCTCTTCTTTTATGATAATAAAACAAACTTCAATACGATGCTATTTTCATCTAAATATAGAAGAAGAGATATTTATCTGACCAAATATAAAATAGTTGGAGGAACATTACTCTTAACATTGTTAGTTGCTAAAGTAGCTAGGATTCTTAGTTTTGTTTTATTTATTCCATCAGAACATCTAAATGCCAACTTTTTTGAGCTGTTGCCAAGTCAGTTACTCCAGATATCACTCTTAGGAGTTGTTTTTATGATAAGTAGTTTTGCGGGTATCTTATTAGGTGAATGGGTGACAGGTGTTATTACTATATTTGGATTCTGGTATATGTTCCATTCCTTTGCAGTAGGTATTTTTTCTATCTATTCTACTTTAACAGACCGAGTATTTAGTTATCCATTTTTAGAATTAACCTTCTTTTTCAATTTATCCAAACGAAATACATTACCAGTCTTTATCTATTTGGGTCTCTTTATAGTAGTATCAGCTATTTTATTTATTTGGGGTATGAAACTTTATGATCAACTGTCTTTAGAAAATAATGGGAAATACTTAATGTTTGATTTCTTAAGAAAACCGATTCAACTTGTCTTCTTAGTTTATTTATTTGTTGTTGCTACAGGTCCAGGTTTGATTGATGCTATAAAAATTAATGTAACAGGTGTGAGTCCGTACGGAGATTACCATCCAAGTGTGCTCCAAAATCTCATTACAACAACTATTGCGTTATCAATCGGCTATCTTATTTCAGTAATAGCTATTTATAGAAAAAATCCTTTTACTTTCATTAAGAAAAAAGAAGCATTATAGAATTGAATAATTGAATTGGATGAACAGAGGTTGACGATTGTCAGCCTCTTTTTTGATAAATATGATGAAAAATAAGAACTTTTATATCAGGGAAACACTGATACTATAAGGTTTGTTGAGAAGTAGGTTAAGATAGTTTAAAATTTTTTATTATTTGTGATAAAATAATTGCATTGTGGATAAAAAGAGTCTATAATGGCTATTTGAAGTAGAGAAAGGGATGAATTTTTCATGAAATTAACCAATGCGACGGAACAAGCAATAGCAATAATTGCAATATTAGCAACTCAAGATGAAGAAATGCCTGCATCGTCTAAGGCAATTTATCAAAAATTATCTGTCTCTCAATCTTATGTTAAAAAATTACTTAGAAAGCTAGTGGTTTCGAAAATAATAGAAGGTGTTTCAGGAAATAATGGTGGGTTTTATATCGAAAAAAGCTTGAGAGATATTTCATTATTAGATATAGTTGAAGCAATCGAAGGACCATTTTATTCTTTTCCTCATATTGGGGTTTTAGAAAGAGCTTTTTCTGATTTTAATGAAATTGCTCAAAATGGGAACGAAACAATCACTGAAGTATTTACGCAAGCAGACATTGCTTGGAATGAAGAGTTGAGAAACGTAACCGTTCAAGATGTCTTATCAGATGTGTTTAAAAATTATGGGGAAATTCCAAGAAGAGATTGGAATCAATACGTGTGAGGTGGAGATTAGATGAAAAGACGAATACGAAATGTATTAGAATTATATCATTTAGATTGGAAGAGAATTTATCAGAATAAATTAACATTTGTTTTAATCATTGCATTAATGATTATTCCATCTCTATACGCTTGGTTTAATATTGCGGCTTTATGGGATCCGTATTCTAATACGGGCGATATTAAAATAGCGATTTATTCAGATGATGTGACAGCAGAAGTGTTAGATCAGAAAGTTAATATTGGAGATCAAATTCTGGATAATTTAAAGGACAACGATACGCTTGGTTGGCAATTTGTTAAGTCAAAAGATGAGTTAGACAAGGGTGTTAAAAGCGGTAAATATTACGCAGGTATTTATTTACCTAAAAATTTCTCTGAGAATTTAGTCAGTTTCGTTAATGGAGACATTAAGCATCCAGAAATTGATTACAGCGTGAACCAAAAAATTAATGCGATTGCACCTAAAATTTCAGATAAAGGTGCTGGAACAATCAAAGACACTATCTCAAAAGAATTTGTGGAAACTGTTAGTAAAACATTAATGGAAGTTTTAAATGAAATTGGTTTTAACTTAGATAGTAATCTTCCTTCTATTAAGAAGATGACAAGTAAGGTTTTAGAAATTGATGATAATTTAGATGAAATTGATGGCTATACAAAAGAAGTTGTTGAGTTAAACAAAAAAATGCCTGAACTTAAAGGCAAATTGAATCAAGCAAATGATTTTGTTGGAATGATTCCTGAAGTTAATCAAATGACAGGAAAAGTTTTAACACTTAATCAAAAAATGCCAGAAATTGAAAAATATGGCGATATCGTTTACCAAGTACAAGGGAAAATTCCTGAGATTGAAAATGCAGGACGTCAAATTAATCAAATTGATCAAGATTTTGACCAAGTTGTTAAAATGATGGATGAAGCAATAAATGAAGCTAATAAAGGCTTGGGAATTATTAGTGATGCACAAAAATTATTACCAGAAGTAAGTGAATTAGTAAAAACAGCAAATGGTGTTATTCCAGATATAAAAAATAATTTGAGTCAAGTACAAGAAGCTTTACCAAATATAGCCGGTGGTGTTAATTCAGGTATTCATATTGTTCAAGTAGTTTCTAATGAAACGATAGTGATTACAGATGGGATTATCAAAATAATCGATACAAATGAATTAACTCCTGATGAAAAAGCTCAAATAAAAGCTGATTTACAAAAATTATCAGGTCGTTTAGATGCTCAAAGTGCTATGATTCAATCAATTATTGATACGGTTCAAAATTTACAAGAGCTTACTGGTTCTCATAATTTAGATGGTTTGATTAGCCAATTACAATCAGCTAAAAATGTTGTAGATGGGGCTAAACAACGAGTGGATAATGTTCTTGCTAACTTTGATGCACTAGCAGAGTCACCTCAACAATTAGCACAAGCTTTAGCAGCTATAAAAGCAGAAGCTGTTAACATTAATTCAGTTGTTTCTAAAATTAATGTAGGAGCTATCGAATCAGAAGTAAATGCGTTAATTAATAAAGCACAAAGCATGTTAACAAATGCTGGAAATATTACTAATTCAATTATCAATGAAGATTTAATTAATCGAATTGATCAATTGATGACAAGTACTTCAGCAACCATTACAAATGCTGTTGGTTTCTTAGAATCATATAAAAAAGAACTACCAGCTATTCAACAAGAAATTCATTCAGCTAACGTATTATTAAATGGCAATATGAATTTAATTATTGGTGGAATTAATGACGGAGCATCATTCTTTAGAAATGATTTCCCTACGTTGAAAAACAAATTGAATAAAGCTTCAGGCTTCATTCAAAATGATTTACCAGGTATTGAAACAGATGTTCAAAAGACAATGAAAATGGTCAATGAAAAAGCACCAAAATTTGAAAAAGCTTTATCAGAAGCAACTGATTTAATTAATAATGATTGGCCTAAAATTAAGGATAGCATTGGAAAAGCAAGCGACTTAATTAGAAAAGGTGAAGAGGATGTTAACTTAGAAGAAATCATTAAGTATTTGAAAAATGATGCTAATTCTGAAAGTAACTTCATCTCTAGTCCAGTTAAAGTTAAACAGACTGATGTTTACCCTGTTCCAAACTATGGTTCAGCAAGTACGCCATTCTATACGGCTCTTTGTTTATGGGTAGGAGCTGTCCTATTTTCAAGTATTGCTTCAACTAAATTTAATTTAGATGAAGAGCAAAAGAAAAAATATTCTAAACGTCAACAATTCTTAGGAAGAATGATGACATATCTAACAGTTGGTTTCTTCCAAGCTTTAATTGTTACTCTTGGAAATCAATGGCTGTTAGGTTCATATACTAAAAATCCTATTTGGAATTTAATATTTGCTCTGTTTATTGATTTTGCTTTCATGATGATGGTTTATGTCTTGGTTGGCTTATTCGATAACCTAGGTAAAGGGATTGCTATTATTATCTTGGTATTGTCCATTTCAGCTGGTGGGGGTAACTTCCCAATTGAGATGTCAGGTCCATTCTTTAGAGCAATCCATCCATATATTCCATTTACTCATGCGGTAAACCTTTTACGTGAGTCGGTGGGTGGGGTTTATTGGCCATCAGCTCTAAAAGCTATATCTATTCTGTTAGGTGTAACCATCGCCTTCTTTGTAGCTGGATATATCTTGTATCCAAAAGCTGACCGCTTATTTAGAAAAATTAATGATAACCTTAAAAAAGGTCATATCTTACACTAAAAAAAAGATAAATTCAGAAGACATTTCTGGATTTATCTTTTTTATTTTATCGTTGTTTCGATGACTGAAATCAAAAAAACTTCCATCTCATCAGTAGATGTTTCACAATCGTTAAAAAGCCATTCTTTAATAATACCAGTAAAACCATAAGCATAGAATTTTGTGTTTTGTTTCAATTCTTGATCTGATAATTTTCCGGGTGAGGCTTCCATTAAAATTGTTCGAATGAAATGTTCTAAATGTTTTGAAAAAAGTAAATCAAAATTATTTTGTTCAGTGATTACTAATGTCTTTTGATAAAACAATTTATTCTTTTCAAAGTAAGCAAGTATTCTCGGAATAATTTTAGTCCAATGCTCATAGTTAATAAAATGTTCGATAATTTCTGTAATCTCTTGATTGTATATCCATTCTAGTAGTTCAAACTTATCAGCAAAGTGATCATAAAAAGTTTGCCTTCTATAATCAGCATGAGTCATGATGTCTTTGATTGATATCTTTTGAAATTCTTTTACTTTCAATAAGTCTTTAAAGGAATAAGCAATCACTTTTTTAGTAATTAAGGAACTATTTTGTACCATCACAACACGTCCTCTATTTGAATTCACTCTAAGAATAACAATTAATGAACCAAATAACAATTTAAAAAAAGTAAGCGGACACATTATAAAATCTGTCCCTTACATTGGAAACCTTTTCAACTTATACTGTAAGTGTCGATAAGGAAATGCCAAAAAGAAAGGAAGAAGAGAATATGAAAAAAATAATTAACCAACCAGAAGAGATTTTAAACCAAATGCTTGAAGGCTTGTCTTTTGCTTACAGTGACTTAGTTGAGAGAATAAATGAAACCGATGTCATTGTAAGAAAAGATAAGAATGAAGGAAAAGTTGGATTAGTCAGTGGTGGCGGAAGTGGTCATGAACCATCACATGCTGGATTTGTTGGAAAAGGCATGTTAAGTGCAGCTGTCTGTGGCGAAATTTTTACATCACCAACACCTGATCAAGTGTTAGAAGGAATTAAAGCAGCCGATACAGGTGCTGGAGTTATGTTGATTATTAAAAACTATTCAGGGGACGTTATGAACTTTGAAATGGCAAAAGACATGGCTGAGATGGAAGGTATTGAAGTTGAAACGATTATTGTAGATGATGATATCGCTGTTGAAGACAGTACATATACAGCAGGTAGACGTGGTGTAGCAGGAACTGTTTTAGTTCATAAAATTTTAGGAGCTTATGCTGATCAAGGTAAGAGTTTGAAAGAAGTAAAAGAAGTTGCTGACAAATTAGTACCCAACATTAAAACAATTGGAGTTGCCTTAAGTGGCGCTACTGTTCCAGCTGTAGGTAAGCCTGGATTTGTTTTAGAAGCAGATGAAATGGAATACGGTGTAGGAATTCACGGTGAACCTGGTTATAGAAAAGAAAAATTACAACCTTCTAAAGGATTAGCCTTAGAGTTAGTCGAAAAATTAAAAGGTGAGTTTGCTTGGAAACAAGGCGATAAATATGCGGTTCTTGTTAATGGATTAGGTAGTACACCATTAATGGAACAATTTGTTTTCATGAATGATGTGAAAGAATTATTTGATAAAGAAGGCTTAGACATTGAATTTAAAAAGGTAGGCGACTTAATGACGTCTATTGATATGGCAGGGCTATCTTTAACAATGGTTAAACTAGAAGATAATTGGAAAGATCAATTGAATCATCCAGTTACAACGATTGCATGGTAATAGGAGGAACGAATATGGATGTAAAAACATTAAAAAAATGGTTACAACTTTTCACAGAAAAAGTAGTTGATAATAAACAATACCTAAGTGATTTAGATACACCAATTGGAGACGGGGACCACGGAGCTAATATGGCTCGTGGAACAACTGAAATGATGAAAGCAATTGTTGAGAAAAATCCTGAAACAGTAACGGATACATTTAAACTAGCTGCTATGACATTAATCGGTAAAGTTGGAGGAGCGTCAGGACCTTTATATGGTTCAGCTTTTATGGGAATGACTAAAGCTTCTATGTCATCAGAAAATTTAGTAGATATTTTAGAAGCAGGTTTAGCAGACATTCAAAAACGTGGAAAAGCTGAAATAGGCGAAAAAACAATGGTTGATACGTGGGCTCCAGTTATTGAGGCATTGAAAAATGATGAGTTAACTGTAGAAAAAATTCAAGGTTTTGCAGAAGCTACAAAAGACATCAAAGCAACTAAAGGAAGAGCATCTTATTTAGGTGATCGCTCAATCGGTCATATTGATCCAGGTTCTCAATCAAGTGCTTATCTTTTTGAAGCGATGCTAGAAGCAGGGGTGAAATAAAGATGAGTTTAGGAATTGTTATGGTTTCTCACGTGTCTGACGTGGTAAATGGAATCGAGCGACTGATTAATGAGGTTGCTAAAGACGTGTCTGTTACAACAGCAGGTGGAACAGAAGATAATGGTGTAGGAACTAGTTTTGAAAAGATTTTAACTGCTTTTGAAAAGAATGAAGCAGATAAGATATTAGCCTTCTACGATTTAGGAAGTGCCAAAATGAATCTTGAGATGGCTATTGAAATGACAGATAAGGAAGTGACTTTATACGACACAGCTTTATTAGAAAGTAGCTATACAGCAGCAGCATTGATCCAAGCAGGAGCAGATATTTCTGCTATTGAAGAACAGTTATTACCACTAAAAGTAAAATAAAACAATGAATGGAGATTTTTGTAAATGAGAAAAGCATTTATTTGTCCAACAAAATATGTTCAAGGTGAAGATGAAATCCTAAACCTAGGTTATTATGTGAAAACTTTTGGGAAATCAGCTTTGTTAATCGCTCATCAAGATGATATCAATCGTGTTCAAAAACAATTAGATGAAACAGCTGAAAAATTTGGTATTAAAATTGTCGCTAGTCACTTTAATGGTGAGTGTTCACGCCAAGAAGTTGCTAGACTTCAAGAAGTAGCAAAAGAAAATAAAACGGATTGTGTTATCGGTCTTGGTGGTGGTAAAGCCATTGATACATCAAAATGTGTGGCAGAAGGTGATGCTTTAATCATTGTTCCAACAATTGCAGCAACTGATGCACCAACATCTCACTCAGCAGTTCTTTATACAGAAGATGGTGAGTTTGATGACTATGCTTACTTCAAACAAAGCCCAAGTGTTGTTATGGTAGACACAAAAATTATTGCTAATGCACCAACTCGTTTTTTAGTTGCTGGTATGGGAGATGCGTTATCTACTTTATTTGAAGCTCGTGCAACAGCTCGCTCATATTCTAATGTGAATGCAGGTTTGCCTAATGGTTATTTAACAAAAGAAACAGCACCAGCTAAAAATACAATAGCTGCTTATACATTAGCCAAAGCTTGTTACGAAACATTACTTGAAAATGGTTATAACGCTAAAATTGCTTGTGATAACAATGTTGTAACACCAGCATTAGAAAATATTGTTGAAACTAACATTTTATTATCAGGTCTTGGGTTTGAAAGTAGTGGTTTAGCAGGTGTTCATGCTATTCATGATGGCTTGACAGCTTTAGAAGGAACTCATCATTATTTCCATGGTGAAAAAGTTGCCTTTAGCGTTATCTGTCAATTAGTATTAGAAAATGCACCAATGGAAGAATTGTACGAAGTGTTAGATTTTAGTTTGTCGATTGGTTTACCAGTTTGTTTAGCAGATATCGGTGTTGATTCTATTACTTATGACGAAGCAATGGAAGTTGCAGCCAAAGCTTGTATTCCAGAAGAATCTATCCATTCTATGCCTTTCCCTATTGTAGAAGCTGAAGTAGCTCAAGCTATTCTTGCAGCGGATAAAATTGGTAAAGATTATAAAGAAAAAGTAATGAACTAACATTAATTATTTTATTGAAAAAGGAGGGGGCTTTTATTTAGCTTCCTCTTTTTTAGTTGTTTTTGTATGAGATTAAAAGAGAGGTTAATAGGTTTTTTGTGATTCTTTTTGTGTTACACTAGGATGAGTTAAAAAGTGGAGGCAAGTTTGCTATGACTCAAATTATTAATAAACCAAAAGACGCAGTTTCTCAAGTGTTAAATGGTGTGGCTTTTATTCACCAAGAAAAATTAGAACGTCTTTCAAATACAGGAATTATAAAAAAACAACAAATAGATGACAGCCAAGTTGCATTAATAAGTGGTGGAGGTAGCGGGCACGAGCCAGCCCATTTTGGATATGTAGGCGAAGGCATGTTAAGCGCAAGTGTTAGTGGTCCAATTTTTGTGCCACCCAAAACAGCAGAAATTGTAAAAGCAATAGAAGCAGTTGCTTCTGAAAAAGGTGTTCTTTTAATTATTAAGAACTTCGAAGCTGATGTGACCAATTTCTTAGAAGCTAAAAAAATGGCACAACAATCAGGAATTAAAGTCGCTCATGTGATTGTTAATGATGATTGTTCTATAGAAGAAGGTAGTTATAAAAAAAGACGCCGTGGTGTAGCAGGAACTATTTTAGTTCATAAAATCTTAGGAGCAGCAGCTAAGGAAGGTAAAAATTTAGATGAGTTGAAGCAATTAGGAGAAGATGTAGTTGCTTCAATGAATACTTTAGGAGTTGCTCTAGCTAGTGGAAAGACAATTGGTCAAGAAGAAGCCGTTTTTTCTCTTGAAAAAGGAGAAATTTCATTTGGCATTGGAATTCATGGGGAGTCTGGTTACCGAAAAGAACCATTTTTCTCTTCAGAATATTTAGCAAATGAACTAATTAATAAATTGTTAACCCAATATCCTGTAAGTATATCAGAGTTGCCTTTTGCTATTATGATTAATGGTTTAGGAGCAACTACTGTCATGGAACAGTATATTTTTGCAAACGATGTTAAACGATTACTTCAGCTAGAAGAAATTGATGTAGTCTTTCAAAAAAGTGGTAATTTTATGACATCCACTAACATGGCTGGTATTTCATTAACTTTTTTAGCTTTAAAAGAAAAAAAATGGTTAGATTATTTAAATGAACCGACAGATGCTTTTGCTTGGTAATAAAGGTCCTTTTTACTATTAATTATAGTAGAAGGGACTTTTATTGTTTAAATAACTAAAATGTGTCTAGAAACTTATTGTGAATAAATTTCAATACTGAATAATAGATAGGAAAAGATTTGAGTTGTTTACCATGAATGCTGAAAAATGAACTTGAACATTTGTTATGAAAGGGGTAAAATGAAAACGAATACAATAACTTATGTCATTAGGAGGAGAAACATGAAGAAAACAAAAAAAGGTAGTTCTTTATTGTTAACAGCTATTTTACTGTGCCCGTTAACTTTAACAGCAACAAGTGCATTAGCTGCTGAAGATACTACAGCAAGCTCGAAAGAGGAAGTATCAATGAATCAATCAGCAGAAGTAACTGCTGAAGAAAAAGCACCAGCAGAAACAGATTCTAAGGAAGACAAAGCATCAAAAACAATCCCTATCCAAATGCTTGGAGTGAATGATTTCCATGGTGCCTTAGACACTAAAGCAAGTGTTTATTTAGAAAATCCATTAGGTGGAAAAGATATTAAATATGAAAATGTAGGTCGTGCGTCAGTTTTAGCAGCTCACTTAGATAAAGCTCAAGCAGAATTTGCTACTAACAATGCTACTGGTAAAACAGAACGTATTCAAGCTGGAGACTTAGTTGGAGCAAGTCCTGCTAACTCAGCTCTTTTAAGAGATGAGCCGACTATGCGTGTCTTCAATGAAATGAAATTTACTATTGGAACATTAGGTAACCATGAGTTTGATAAAGGTTTAGGCGAATTTGTCCGTATGCTTAAAGGTCAAGCTCCAGATCGTGTTGCTATGGGCGGTATGAGTGATGATTTATGGAATATCTTTAAAGATTATCCACGCTCACCAAGTACTCAAAAAATTGCGATTGCCAACTTAGTTAATAAATCAGATGGAAAAATACCTTATGATTTACCACCATACATTGTTGAATCATACGGTGAAGGAGAAGACCGTGTTCAAGTTGGTTATATAGGTGTCGTAACAAAAGAATTCCCAAGTTTAGTTTTAGCTGAACATACAAAAGATTTTGAAGTTATTGATGAAGGTGAAGCAGTAGCTAAATATACAAAAGAATTAAGAGAAGATAAAAAAGTTGACGCTATTGTTGTGGTATCTCACGTAGCGGCAACAAGTAAACAAGGTGATGTTCAAGGTGAAGTGGTTGACATGATGAATACTGTTGACCAAAAAGACCCTGAAAACAGTGTTGACGTTGTTTTTGCAGGACATAACCACAAAGAAACAAATGGTTTGATTAACCGCAATGGTAAAAAAGATGTTCGTGTGGTTCAAAGTACATCTCAAGGAAAAGCGTTTATTGATTTAACAGGTGAATTAGATACTGTAACAAAAGACTTTAAAGAAACACCATCTGCAAAAATTGTTCCAACAGAAGCAAGTGAAGTAACACCTGATGCAAAAGTTCAAGCAATTGTTGATGAAGCTTCTGAAGCGATTAAACCAATTACAAATGCGGCAGTCGCAAAAGCAGATCCAGAAAAATTAACTGTAACTGACGGTAAAAAAATGGTTAGCCGTAAAGCTAACGAAGACGATGAGTCAGCAGCAGGTAACTTGATTACAGACGGTCAATTATACATGGCTAACAATACAAAATTAACAGATGCTTCTGGCAATGAAGTAAAAGCTGATTTTGCGTTGACTAACAGTGGTGGAATTCGTGCGGATCTTATAGTAAATGATAAAGATGAAATTACTTGGGGAGCAGCTCAAACTGTTCAACCATTTGGTAACATTTTACAAGTTGTTTCTATGACAGGTAAAGATGTAAAAGAAGCATTAAATCAACAATATAATAATGGTAAAACAGGCTACACATTACAAATTTCTGGACTAACTTATGCTTATACAGGTATGACACAACCAGCTCCAAATACACCACATGATGGTTCATTTAAAGTAGTGGATGTTAAAAAAGCTGATGGAACTCCTGTTAAAGATGATGAAACGTACAATGTTATTATCAATGATTTCTTATTCGGTGGAGGAGACGGATTCACAGCTTTCACTAAAGGAAAACTTGTAACAGCAATGGACACAGATACAGACACATTTGTTGATTACTTTAAAGCGATGGACAAAAAAGGTGAAAAAATTGGCTCTCCAGAATTAGGACGTAAACAAAAACAAACTGTAACTGAAGCTGAATTAAGTGATGCTTCTAAAGTGAATGAAGTTAAGAAAAAAGCAACAGTTATTAAAGGTGAAACATTACCAGGTGCTGAAGTTAGATTTACAACAGAAGATGGTAAAGAATTAGGTAAAGGAACTGCAGATAAAGATGGAAAATTTGAAGTTAAGGTAACAGCCATAACTGATAAACAAATTAATTTCCATGTAGCTGTTGGACCAACTCGTATTGTTGGACCTGTTTCAGTTGTCTTCCCTGAAGGACCATACATAAAAGATGGCCGTCACGTTCAAGTTGTTAAGAAAAACTATAGCCTATGGTCAAACTTTGATTGGAAAGAAAGAAACAAATCTAATAATGTTTTAAATGAAATTTTCACAGCTCGTGGTAAATATGAGCATGAAAATGGAGCTACTTACTTATCTCTTTATGATAATCAAGGTAAATGGCAAGGATACATCAATGAAAATGCAACAAAAGAAGCTGAAAATTTACAAGGCGATTACATCAAGTATGGAAAATATGTAACAATTAACCGTACTGGTTACAATACTTGGTCAGACTTCAATTGGAAGAAACGTAATGACACAGGTAAATTATTAGGTGAAACTTATCAAGCAAGAGGCAAATACAAACATGCTAATGGTTCAACTTACTTATCACTTTATGATAATAAAGGAAAATGGCATGGTTATATCAACAAATCTGCTGTAAAAGTGGCAGATGGTCAACAAGGTGCTTATATCAATGATGGTCGTTATGTAACTGTATCAAAAGATAACTACAATATTTGGTCTAACTTTAACTGGAAGAAACGTACAACAAGTAAAAAAGTATTTAACGAAACTTACCAAGCTAAAGGTCGTTACCAACACTTTAATGGAGCAACTTACTTCTCACTTTATAATGATAAAGGCGAATGGAAAGGCTACATCAATGCTAATGCTGTAAAAGTTGGAGATGGCAGACAAGGTGCTTATATTCACCATGGTAAAAAAGTAACTATTAATAAAAAAGGTTATGACACTTGGTCAAGCTTCAGTTGGAAAAAACGTAGTACAACTGATGAATTAATGGGCAAAACTTTTACTGCTAAAGGTAAATATAACCATATGAACGGAGCTACTTATTACTCATTATATGATAATGCAGGAAAATGGCACGGCTATGTTAACAAAAATGCTGTAAAATAAATTAAATGAACAACGTAAACTTGATTAGGGTTTACGTTGTTTTTTTGCACAAAAAAATGTTTTACCTCAATCATAAAATGACGAGATAAAACATATTTATTTACTCAACGACAGTCCATTCATTTAATGTTTTTCCATCTGAATCAAGCATCTCAAGCCAGCTATTAGTTCCAGCAAAATAAAGAAACAGTCCAACTTCATTAACACTTTTAAGAATAATATCTTCTGTTGTGACAAAGTTTTTAAATTGACTTTGATGGTCCAGACGGATCTTATCTCCCATTTTAGCGGCAAAACCAACCGAACCATCTTTATTTAAAGGAGCTTCCTTCATCATGGTTGCTCCTTTTTTGATAAGCATTTGATTTCTTTTAATCCACATAACAGTTGCGATACTATCCCTTGTATTTATAAAGAACTCTTTTTCGCTAACTTCTTTTGTCCATTTATGTCTTGCTTTAGCAGGTTTCGCCTTTTTCTTTTGTGCTTTCTTAAAAGGAATCCCCATCTTCTCTAAAATAAAAAGAAGTGGATCAATAATGTCTTTTAATTGATGTTGAATGTTTTCAGGAACTGCTTGTGTATCATGGACTTCAAGTGATAGTCCTTCTTCAATTGCTTGATTAATTAATTGACGTTCAAGATAACGCCATTCAATATCCTCTTGACTATTAATTTCGATTATTTCATCAAATGTTACTTTTTTAAGGGAATGTAATTCTTTTTTGTCTCCAATAAAAAGAATTTGTTTTTCATTTACTAAAAGATAAAGTCCATTTTGTTTTAACGATTTAGGAACAGTGTTTGTCTTAATAATCTCAATGGTCAAAGGAAATTCATCAACTGTGATAGAAGTCGTTTTTTCTAAGAAGAGAATATGCGTTTGTAAATTCATGGAGTAAGCTCCTTTCTTTTTTTATTATAAAACTTTTTTTTAAAAGTTCATAATAATAGTAACTAATAAAGTTGTTATTTTAATTTTTTGTCCTTTTAGCTGAAAAAGTGAAAAAAAGAATGAGATGTAAAAAAAAAGAACTTTTTTACACCTCATTACAAGTTTATAATACCATAAAATGGGTTGGAAATCAATATTGTATTTTTGAGGGAGATGTGATATTTATTATGAGAAGGAGCTGATAGTAGTGAAAAAAGAATCTGAAGATGTGTTATTTAATTTGTCCATCGTAGATAATAACTTGCTTGGAACAATTCAAAATGAATTGAATGAAGAATCATTTTTTTTAGTAACTAAGGAAGATGTGGAAGTCATGGTTGAGAATCGAAACAAAATTTTAGTGGAAAAAAATATAATCGATTTTTCAGTTGAGTATTTGATTAAAGGAGCAGCTTTATTTTCAGATGATTCCCATCTAAAAAAAGAATCATGGCAATCCCAAATAACCGATTTTTTTAATATTTTTTATGAAGTTAGAAAAGAGACGCCTTTGTTTATTGAAGATGAAATCATTTATCAGCGAATCAAAAAATTAGCTAATGTGTTTGAGAAAGATATGGTACATGTTGCTGGTTATTTTGAGACAAATCTTACTTGGTATGAGGAGGAGTTAGATGAATCTTTTAACTCAAAATAATAATGAAGAGTTTCAAACATTTTTACTATGTCATATTCGTAGTAAATTATCTGGGACAAGTATTATGTCAATGGATGAAGTCCTTTTAATTTCAGATTCAATTCAATATGTACTAAATCATAGTGTGGTTAATGGTACGATTGAGGAACAATTTTTATCGGGAAAACAGCAAATAGAGATGCAAATATCTTTTTTAAAGAAAGAGGTAAGCATTATTCAAGAATTGAATGTATTTGAGCAATCTTTATCTTATCAAGATACGTTTAAAGAACTAACTACTTTTTTTAAATTTTATGATGTCGATTATCAAGCTAAGGAAACAGGAGAAGCGTGGATAGACTACCAACTAGCTCATCCGATTAATGATCAACTTTTTGAAGGAATAGATTACATGAGTCATTATATTAAATGTTTAAAAAAAGAAGCTCTTTTTGTTTATCAGCTACCACCAACGATTGTTAATGACATATTGAGAGAGTATGAGGAAAAATTATCATTTGATTATCGAATCGATATTAATAATTTATATGAAGTAATCTTTAATCAAGTAGTTACTAAATTCCTAGTAACTTCAAAATTGAGTGAAATGGTTTCTTTATCCCAGATTGAACTAGACTATTTAATGTCTCAAAAGGAATTTGTTTTGCCTGAAGAAATGAGTTTATTTATTAACTCTGATGCTTACTATGAAAAATCATATAAAAAATTAATTGCTATGCTTCATCAAAAAAAGACACATACATTATTGATAAAAGAGAAGCAAAAAACTATAAGCGAGATAAAACTAGTAGAACCTATGCTAGAAAATGACTACAAGTCTTTGATAGTTTGCTTAGAAAAATTGTCGAATCGAGAGATAGTAGAGGAAATATCTTGTCACGTCAAATCTCCTTATGATTTTGAAGAAATTTTAGAGACATTGTATTTTAATGAAGAAGATTGGTCATATCTTTTTAGTAAGATGCCATTAGAACTTATTTTTTCATATCTTTGTCTTATTAAGCAACAATCAGGAGAAGAGTTAACTAGCCTAGAAGATTTTTTGTTGATGGAACAAGAAAAAGATTATCTAGTAGCTTTAAAACGCCATTTGTCTGAACTTGATAAAAAAACTAAAATGCTGATTGAGGAAGGTTTGAAACAAGTTGTGATAGAAAAATTAGACTTTTACTAATAAATAAGAAAAAAAGAAAAATAAAGGGCAAAAGCCTTTTATTTTTCAATGAGAGGTTCATCTAATACTAAACCTAAAGTCAATCCAACGATAATAGCTTGATCATAATTAACGATAAAACCTTTGATTAGATCAGGAGATAAAGAAAGACTTTCAAATTGACAAGAAGAAAGGTTTAATTTGTTCAAATTAGTGCCTATCCAATTCGTTTTATTAAGTTCACAGTGATTAAGTTCAATGTGATTCCATTTAACTTCACTAAATTCAGAAAAATTAAGTTGGCATTCAGAAAAGAAAACTCGTTTTAATTGGCTAAAATTAAATGATGCATAGTTGATAGTGCAATCTATAAACTGACAATTTTGAAGAAGAGCTTCAGCAAAATTAGTACCTGTTAGTTTACAGTTTTTAAAAATAGTTCGATGAAAAGCAGCTCCAATCCATTCAACATTTGAAAAATCACAAGATTCAAAATGACAATCAGCACATTCAAATCGATTGAAGTTACTATTTGTAAAGTCTACTTTTGTTAATCGGCTTTTTTCAATAATTAGGTTGTTACAATCAGTATTGGTAAAAGCTGTTTCACGAATAAATTGATTTTTGATTAATAGCTCATCTTCAAGGTATTCAGGAAGAATTTCCTCTAAAGTTAAACTAACCATGGGTTGCTCTATTTTAAATTCAGGCATATAAAAGACCTCCAGTGATATTTTTCTATATTAAGTAGTTTGAGCGTACCATACTATTTTATGAAAATAAATAATGAAAAGTATTGACATTTACTTGTGAGTTGATATAATAAGGGAGTTGAGAAATTAAGAAGAAGCACCCGCTTCTCGCCTTAGTGATATTTATGACTGGGCTAGATAGTAAGATTAACCTTATTTTGGTAAGGCTAATTGTTTAGGTGCGGGTCTTTTAATTTTAAAAGGACTCGTTTTTTCGTATTTTCTCTAAAAATTTTGGAGGTGAATGACCATAGCAAAAGATATTATGGTAAACGACGGCATTCGTGCAAGAGAGTTACGTTTAATTTCAGCAGACGGCGAACAGTTAGGTGTTAAAAGTAAAGCAGAAGCATTGAAAATTGCTGAGAGTGCAAACTTAGACTTAGTTGTAGTAGCACCCAATGCAAAACCACCTGTTGCGAAAGTAATGGATCACGGTAAATTCCGTTTCGAACAACAAAAGAAGGAACGCGAAGCCCGTAAAAAACAAAAAGTAATCAATGTTAAAGAAGTACGTTTAAGTCCAACAATCGATGTTAATGATTTTAATACAAAACTTCGTAACGCACGTAAGTTCCTTGAAAAAGGAGATAAAGTGAAAGCTTCTATCCGATTCAAAGGTCGTGCGATTACTCATAAAGAAATTGGTCAGAACGTCTTGAACCGTTTAGCTGATGAAACTGCTGATATTGCAACAGTAGAACAAAAAGCTAAAATGGATGGTAGAAGTATGTTTATCGTACTTGCACCAAAAGCAGATAAGTAACAAGAATTTGAGGAGGAAAACAAAATGCCAAAAATGAAAACTCACCGCGGACTAGCTAAACGTGTTAAGCGTACTGGTGGTGGCGGATTAAAAAGATATCGTGCGTTTACAAGTCACCGTTTCCACGGTAAAACTAAAAAACAACGTCGTCAATTACGTCGTCCAAGAATGGTATCAAAAGGCGATTACAAACGTATCCGTCAACAATTGACAGGTATGAGATAAATTTTTTAGTTTTTTGATAATGACTAAAAACAACAACAAACTTTAAGAGAACCCAAGGAGGAATTATCATGGCACGTGTAAAAGGTGGAACTGTAACTCGCCAACGTCGTAAAAAAGTGCTTAAGTTAGCTAAAGGCTACTATGGCTCAAAACATACATTATTTAAAACAGCAAAAGAACAAGTGATGAGATCTCATACTTATGCATTCAGAGATCGTAAACAAACAAAACGTAACTTCCGTAAATTATGGATCGCTCGTATTAACGCTGGCGCTCGCATGAACGGTTTAAGCTACAGCAAAATGATGCACGGCTTGAAATTAGCTGAAATTGACATCAACCGCAAAATGTTATCTGAATTAGCTATCCATGATGCAGAAGCTTTCACAGCTATCGCAGAACAAGCTAAAGCAGCATTAGCTAAATAATTAAATTCTTGTTAAATTATTAGGCGTTTAGACTCTTCCTATTTGGAAGGGTCTTTTTTTATGTTAATTAAAAGTTAATAAATGAACAAATGATGGGTTTTAATGTTAAAATAAGAGGAAAAGGAGGGAGATTCATGAGCGAATGTCCAGAGTGTTATAGTGAAAATAGCCGTATGACACCAATGTTTAAAGCTTATAATTGTCTTAGTGAGCATGTACAGTATATTTGTGGGACTTGTCATCGTTGTATTTGTATGGAAAAAGATAAAAATAGAGGGCTATATCGTTGGAATTTTCCCTTTAAATCTTTAGAAGACGCTAAAGGTTATATTCGGACGGCAGAATATACACTGAAAAAAGAGTGTTTTATTTATGAAATAAAATTAGACAAAGAGAGACATATATTTAAAGTTTTTAGTGACAAGAGTGAATTGATTTCTTATTTAAAAAAAGATAAAGAAAAAAAATGTAACAAAGTCCCTGTTTTCAGGACAGGAGAGTATAAAGAATTTCCTAATACAGAGGTTCGAAAGTTAACAGCTGAGGAAGTAATGACGTATTTAAATAAATAAAAAATAAACCCATTGAGGTTTATTTTTTTTGTTACTTTTTATTAGCATAAAACAAAATTGTTTTTAAACGATGATTTATTTAAAGGGAGTTTTTCAAAAAAATATGTAAGAAAGCTAGTTAAATCAATAATTCTGTGAAAAAAAATTTCTAATAATTTTATTTAATAAGTTAAGTAAATCTTGAAATATTGCGTGAAAAGGCTTTAACAGATAAACTCAAATCGTTGGTCTGGAAAGGAGTGTTGTCTAAGTGTTATTTCACAGAATGGTTAGTCGTGATATACGTACGAATTTAGCGACAGAAAATTACTTGATGACTCATTATCAAATCGATGAGCCTATTCTTTTAATGTATATTCAAGCACCTAGTCTTATTGTAGGGAGACATCAAAATATTTATGATGAAATCAATTTAAGTGCCGCAGAAGCTGATGATGTGACAATAACAAGACGTTTGTCTGGTGGCGGAGCGGTTTATGATGATTTGGGTAATATCAGTTTTGGTTTTGTTGTGGATAAATCTAAAGTTGTTTTTGGTGATTATGTATCTATTGTAGAACCTATTGTAAAAGCTTTGAAGGAAATGGGAGTCAAAGATGCAAAGGTGAATGGACGAAATGATATTTTGATTGGTGATAAAAAAATATCAGGTAATGCGATGTATACAAAGAAAAATAGAATGTTTTCTCATGGAACTTTATTACATGATGTCGATTTAGAAAAATTACCAAGATATTTAAATGTTTCAAAAGAAAAATTAGCATCTAAGCATATACAATCAGTCTCTTCAAGAGTAACTAATATAAAACCTTATTTAGATAGAGAGTACCAAGAGTTATCAACAGAAGCATTTCGAGATGAATTAATAAAAAAGATTTATGGTGTTCCGGATTTATCCAATATTTCTGAAAAAGAGTTATTTTTAACTCCTAATGAGGAACTAGAGATAGCAAAATCTGTTGAAACAATCTATGGCAATCAAGAGTGGGTATTTGGTCATCATCAGCCTTATACAACTAAGCAAAAAGCTTATATTCCATCTGTTGGTTTACTGGAAGCAAGATTTCAATTGAAAGAAGGACGAATTCATTTAATTGATTTTTTAGGTGATTTCTTTAATCAAACAGAATTAATTGGTTTGAGACAGATTTTAGAAGGTGTTTATTTAACTAAAAGAGATGTGGAAAAAGCATTAGAAACTGTGGATATTCAACAGTATTTCGCTAACTTAACAAATGAAGATTTTATTTCATTTTTGGTAGGTGAGAAGAATAATGATTGAGATAAAAGAAGTTTCTAAAACATACCACCAAGGGAAAATATCTACTAAAGCATTAAGTGAAGTTAGTTTTGTAGTAAATAAAAAAGAGAGTTTGGGAATTGTCGGAGAGAGTGGTTCAGGTAAATCAACTTTGTTAAGGTTGATTCAGTTAATGGAAACACCATCAACGGGTGATATTTTAATTGACGGAGAGCCTACTTCAAAATGGACAGAAAAGCAAAAACAAATTCAGAAAAGAAAAATGAGTATGTTATTCCAAAGTTTCAATTTACTTAGTAACTTAACTGTTTTAGATAATGTGATACTACCACTTAAATTACAACAAAGAAAAGATCTTGATAAAGCATTAGAATTGTTAGAGTTTGTAGGTTTGAGTGAGCAAAAAAAATCTTATACTAGTCAGTTAAGTGGCGGTCAGAAGCAACGTGTCGCACTAGCAAGATCGTTAATAACAAATCCAGAAATTTTATTATTGGATGAAGCAACAAGTGCTTTGGATGATAGAACCACTGAAGAAATACTTGTACTCCTTGAAAAAGTTAAAAAAAGTTATGAGCCAACAATTGTATTTGTAAGTCATGATTTAGATGTCATTAAATCAAGTTGTGAACGTGTTTTGATAATAGAAAAAGGAAAGATAGTCAATGAAACAAGAGTTAATCAAAAGAAAGTTAACTCGATGTCTGAGTCTTATAGTGAAAAGGCAATGCGAGTGTTGAGTTTATGAGTGGGATTACTTATTATTTACCAGAAATGTTTAAAGCTTTAAAAGAAACAGGGATTATGCTCGGAATTTCAGTTAGCCTAGGATTAGTAGGAGGACTTTTAATAGGCATAGCTCTTTATTTATATCGATCAGAAGGAATCAAACCAAATAAAAGTTTGATGCTATTTTTAAATGGATACGTCAATATTACTCGTTCTTTTCCTTTTCTACTATTAGTAGTTGCGGTGATTCCTCTAACACGCTTTATTTTTAATACCGCATTTGGTCCAGTAGCAGCTTCCTTTCCACTTAGTCTTGTTGCAATCGCCATTTTTGGTAGATTGGTTGAGCAGGTGTTGTTAGATGTTCCAAAAGAGGTTGTTGAGTTGGCTAATGCGTTAGGAGCGACTAAACGCCAATTTGTGTGTCATTTCTTATTAAAAGAAAGTCGAAGTGGCTTGATTCTAAGCTTTACCTCTATGATCATTAGTTTAATGTCTTACTCAACCGTTATGGGAGTTGTTGGAGGTGGAGGGATTGGTGATTTTGCTATTCGTTTTGGCTATCAACGTTACGAATATGAAATTATGTACGCTACGATTGTTATTATGATTATTATTGTTGGAAGTATTCAACTATTAGGAACTTATGTTAGTAAAAAATTAGATAAAAGGAAGTAAGCAAAAATGAAAAAATTAGGATTATCAATTGGATTATTAGGATTATTATTAGGATTTGCAGCATGTGGTAATAAAGCTGAAGAGAAAAAAGAAGCAACAGATTCAAAAACTAAAGAAGAAAAAGTGATAAAAGTTGCCTCTCAAACAACACCAATGACAGATGTTGTAGAAGTTGCAGCCAAAGAAGCTAAAAAAGATGGCTGGAAAGTTGAACTTGTTCAAGTAACTGACAACATTCAATACAATGAATTGTTAAAAAATAAAGAAGTAGATGCTAACTTTGCACAACATGAGCCTTATATGCAAAAATTTAATCAAGAGAAAAAAGCGAATTTAGTAGCTATACAAAAAATTTATAACGCCAAAGTAGGTTTTTATTCAAAAGACTATAAAGATATTAAAGACATACCAGAAGGTGCTAAGGTAGCTATCCCTAATGATGTATCAAATGAAGGTCGAGCATTGGCTATGTTAAACGACCAAGGTCTTATTACGTTAAAAGAGGGTGTTGGTTTTGAGGGAACTCTTAAAGATATTGAGAAAAATGATAAAAATTTAGAGTTTATGTCAGTTGATTTACTAAATTTAGCAGAAGCATATAACGAAAAAGAAGTAGCACTTGTGTATAACTATCCTACTTACATTGCAAAAATTGGCTTGAAACCAGCAGATGCTCTATTTTTAGAAAAAACAGTGGATGAACGTTTTGCGATTAGTTTGGTAGCAAGAGAAGACAATCAAGATTCAGAGGAAATTAAAGCACTTAAAAAAGCAATGACTAGTCAAGCTGTGAAAGAATTTTTAGAAAAAGAACACAGTGATACGTTAGTTCCGGCATTTTAGTGACATTTACCTTACAATTTTGTTCGTATATTTTTTGGATAAAAAAGATTAAAATGAACAAAGTTAAGGAGTGTGAGGTAAATGGAGTTAAGTGGTAAAAAAGGATTAACGACATTTGATTTAAAAATACTAGGTATCGTTTTTATGTTTATTGATCATATACATCAAATGTTTTCACTTATGGGAGCACCAGGTTGGCTTGATTGGTTTGGACGTCCCGTAGCTACATTATTCTTCTTTATTAGTGTAGAAGGATTTAGTCATACAAGAAATAAAGAAAAATATTTATTTAGATTATTAATGGGATTTTGGCTAATGAATATTGGCTCTAGTTTGGTGCAAAAGGTCTTTACTTTAGGAAATATGGCATTAGCTAATAATATCTTTACTGACTTATTTGTCGGCGTTTTAGCTATGTATGGAATTGACAGTTTGGTTAGATTTAAAGAAACAAAACAAGGTAAATCATTGTTGATTGGTTTGGCTTGTCTATTGTGTCCAATTATTTTTTCAGTTATTCCATTAGTGGGAATGACAAGTGGAAATATGTTTCTATTATCTATAGCAAGAGTTTTCCCTGCTACCTTATTTGCTGAAAATAGTGTAATGGTCTATTTGATACCTGTGATGTATTTGTTAAGAAAAAATAAAAAATGGCAGTGTTTAGCAATTGGTGTTGTGGCTCTTATCTTCCTTTTAGGAAATCCAAGTGCAGCATTTACGTCAAATACGCAGTGGATGATGGTATTTTCAGTTATACCAATTCTTCTTTATAACGGAGAAAAAGGTCGAGGCATGAGATCTTTCTTTTATATTTTTTATCCAGCTCATATTTGGCTTCTTTATATCATTGCTTCTATTATTTATAATCATTAAGAAAGAGTTCCTGAGAAATCGGGACTCTTTTTTTACTTTAAATGTGAATATGAGAACTTTTTAAGAAATGTGAAATAATAAAAAAATTCCTTATGAAAATAATTAAGAAAGCGTAATCTATCTACTATATATAGTTGTCAATAGTTTTTTATAAAATATTTAACACTATATGTAGTTGAAAAACTGAAATAATTAAGCTATCATATACTAGAATGAAACAAAAGGAGACTGAGTAAGATGATTGAAATCAACGAAAAAAGGGCAGATTTAACAGAGAATAGTTCTGATTTGAACAATATCCAAGTGATCAAGCGTGATGGCCGAGTAGTAAGATTTAATGAAGTTAAAATTACTAATGCCTTATTAAAAGCTGAAAAGAAAATAAATGGAGCAGTTCAACCTCATTCTGAAGCTAGAATCGAAGAATTAGTTGATTTAGTCATTGAAGAAATTATCCAACGATTTAATCATAATGTGAAAATTTACGAAATTCAAAATATTGTTGAGCATATCTTACTTGACAACCAAGAGTATAAACTAGCAGAAGAGTATATTAATTATCGTACAAGTCGTGACTTTGAAAGAAGTCGTGCAACAGATATTAATTTCACTATCGGAAAACTGCTAAATAAAGACAGCCAACTAGTTAATGAAAATGCGAATAAAGATAGTGATGTTTTTAATACGCAACGAGATTTAACAGCAGGGATTGTAGGAAAATCAATTGGTTTGAAACTGTTACCTCCTCATGTGGCTAATGCCCATCAAAAAGGAGATATTCATTACCATGACTTAGATTACCATCCATATTCACCGATGACTAATTGTTGTTTAATCGACTTTAAAGGTATGTTGAATAATGGGTTTAAAATTGGAAATGCAGAAGTAGAAGCACCGAAATCGATTCAAACAGCAACTGCACAAATTTCTCAAATAATTGCAAACGTTGCTTCAAGTCAATATGGTGGTTGTTCTGCAGATCGAATTGATGAATTTTTAGCACCATTTGCTGAAAAAAATTATTTTAAACATTTAGAAGATGCAAAAGAGTGGATTGAAGATGAAAGCCGTCATGATGCTTATGCAAAATCTAAAACACAAAAAGATATTTTTGATGCTATGCAAAGCTTAGAATATGAAATCAATACTTTGTTTACCTCAAATGGGCAAACACCATTTACTTCATTAGGATTTGGACTTGGGACAAATTGGTTTGAAAGAGAAATTCAAAGAGCTATCTTCTTAAACCGTATTAAAGGGTTAGGGGAAGAACATCGAACAGCTATTTTCCCTAAACTAATTTTTTCAATTAAAGACGGTGTTAACCATAAAGTGACTGACCCAAATTACGATATTAAAGAACTTGCTTTAGAGTGTGCTACTAAGAGAATGTATCCAGATATTTTAAATTACGACAAAATTGTTGATTTAACAGGTAGTTTTAAAGTACCAATGGGATGTCGTTCTTTCTTACAGGGCTGGAAAAATGAAAATGGTGAAGAAGTAAATGCAGGACGTATGAATTTAGGTGTTGTGACTTTAAACTTACCTCGTGTCGCTTTAGAAGCTAATGGTGACAAAGAAAAATTCTGGTCACTTCTTGAAGAGAGATTACGTACAATGAAAGATGCTTTAGTCTTTAGAATTGATCGTTGTAAAGAAGCAACACCAGCAAATGCACCTATTCTTTATATGTATGGCGCTTTTGGTGATAGATTGAAGAAGACAGACTCAGTTGATGAGTTATTTAAAAATAAACGTGCCACTGTTTCGTTAGGCTATATTGGTCTTTATGAAGTAGCAGCTAGTTTCTATGGTGGCGAATGGGAAAATAATCCTGAAGCCAAAGAATTTACATTAGATATTTTACGTTCCCTTAAAGGTCATGCAGATGACTGGGGAAATGAATATGGCTATCATTTTAGTGTGTACTCAACACCAAGTGAGAGTTTGACAGACCGTTTCTGCCGAATTGACCGCGAAAAGTTTGGCGAAATTGAAAATATTACAGATAAAGAATATTATACAAATAGTTATCATTATGATGTTAGAAAAAATCCAACACCTTTTGAAAAACTGGATTTTGAAAAAGATTATCCACAATATTGTTCGGGTGGTTTCATCCATTATTGTGAATATCCAGTACTACAACAAAATAGAAAAGCATTAGAAGCTGTTTGGGATTATTCATATGATAAAGTAGGATATCTTGGAACAAATACACCAATTGATCATTGTTACGAATGTGATTTTGAAGGTGATTTTAACCCAACAGAGCGAGGATTTGAATGTCCACAATGTGGTAATAATGATCCTAAAACATGTGACGTAGTGAAGAGAACGTGTGGTTATTTAGGTAATCCACAAGCTCGTCCAATGGTTCATGGTCGCCACAAAGAAATTTCTTCTCGTGTTAAACATATGAAATAAAATTTAATGAAGAGTGGGGTGTGGTAAAAGAGTTAAAACTTTTACCATATCCTCTTTCATTTAGGAGACGATAAGATGAAAAATCCTAAACCAAAAGAATGGACTGCTGAAAAATGGAGTAAAGGCTATATTGCTGATTACAAACCTTTCATGTTTGTTGATGGTGAAGGAGTAAGATGTAGCATTTACGTGAGTGGCTGTTTATTTGCTTGCGAAGGGTGCTTTAATAAAGCAATTCAAAATTTTAATTATGGTACACCTTTCACGCAAGAGTTGGAAGATCAAATCTTCCAAGATTTAAACCATGAATCAGTTCAAGGGTTGACTCTTTTAGGAGGAGAACCTTTTTTAAATACACAAGTCTGTTTGAAAATTGTTAATCGCTTTAGAGATGAGTTTGGTCAGTCTAAAGATATTTGGTCATGGTCTGGTTATACTTTTGAAGAATTACTATTAGAAACAGAAGATAAATTAGATTTATTATCTAAAATAGATGTTTTGGTAGATGGTCGCTTTGAATTAAGTAGACGTGATTTGACGTTACAGTTTAGAGGTAGTAGCAATCAACGTATTATTGATGTTCAAAAATCTTTAGAAAAACAAGAAGTGGTTATTTGGGAAAAATGCCTGGATAAAGAAAGATATTATGATTAGAATAAGGATCGTCTATTTAAGACGGTTCTTATTTTTTTTGATTCCATTATGTTATTTTTAAATGTTTTATAAACAAATAAAACTAATTAGTGTATAATTGTAATTGTGAAAAGGTTTACAACTATAAGAAAGGAAGTTGGTTAAGGATGAAAAAGAGAAATATAGCAACGTTGGTATCTGTTATTGGGTTGTTTGGTTTGGCTAGTGCGACGCTTTCTAATGCTGAGGAGGTAACATCTAGCGAAAAAAATACTGTTGAAAGTACGATTGAAGTTAGTTCGTCAGTAGAAAAAGAAACGGTAGAAAGTACTCAAGAATCGACAGAAACAGCAGATTCTGTGGAAGATGTAGCAAAAATGAAAGCAGCTGTGCCAGAACCTGCTAAAAAATTACCTCAAGGTGATTATATTAGTGATGGTAGTTATGTAAAAATCATGAAAAAGAATTATGATATGTGGGGAAGTTTTGAGTGGCAACCCAAAAATAATTCAACAGATTTTTATCAACAGATATTAAAAGCTAAAGGTCGTTATGAGCATTCAAATGGCTCAACTTATTACACTGTTTATGATAAAGATAATGTGTGGAGAGGCTATATTAACGCAAAAGCAACAAAAAAAGTAGCAGCTCAAGGTGAATACATTAAAGATGGTAGTTATATAAAAATAAAAAATGGAAATTACAGTACATGGCAAGATTTTAATTGGAAAAAAAGAGGCAGTGCTAATTCATTAAAAGGAAAAGTATTAAAAGCAAGAGGACGTTATGAACATTTTAATGGTTCAACCTATTATTCAATTTTTGATAACAAAGGTAAATGGCAAGGTTACTTAAGTGCTGCTGCTGTGTCAAAAACAAAAGTCCAAGGTGACTATATAAATGATGGAAGTTATGTCAAAGTTTCCAAAAAGAACTATGATATGTGGCAAAACTTCGGCTGGAAGAAAAAAGCAAATACTAATAGTTATTATGGTAAAATTTTAAAAGCAAAAGGTCGCTATGAACACTTCAATGGCTCAGTTTACTATTCTATGTTTGATAATAAAGACAGATGGTGTGGTTATTTAAATGCGAATGCAGTTTCTAAAACAACTGCTGAAGGACCTTATATTAAAGATGGTCGCTATGTTAAAATAGCTAAAAATAATTATCAGTTATGGAGAGACTTTAAGTTTAATCAAAGAGGAACTTCAACTAACTTAAAAGGTCAGACATTACAAGTAAGAGGTCGTTATGAACACTTTAATGGCTCAACATATTATTCATTATATGATGACTTAGGTTTATGGAGAGGTTATGTAAATGCAGGAGCAACGACTAAATCATATAAACAAAATGTTGAGTTATCAGCATCTGAAGTGAAAAAAGCTCAAGCTGAAATGTTACGTTTGGTTAATAATGAACGACGTAAAAATGGTGTAGCTGAATTAAAAAGAGACGACGCTTTTGATAAAGCTGCAAACTATCGCGCAAGAGAATTAAAACAAAAATTTGATAATAAACGACCAGATGGAACAGATTCATTAACAGCTATTAAAGAAGCTGGTGTGGATGTAACAAGTTTTGGATTTGGTGAAAACAGCGCTTATAATAATGACATCAGAGATAAGAAAAATGATGGTAAGAAGATGGCCAATTTATTATTTAAACAATGGTCTAATTCTAAGAAACATAAAGAAATGATGCTAAATGAATACTGTAATTATGCAGGATTTGGTTTCTATGTATCTCAGGGAATGCTTTATGGTATCCAAACTTTTGTTGTTGTTTGGTAAAATAAAAAAGTTTGAAACTAAGTATGAATTAATTTTTCATACTTAGTTTTTTGTTTTAATTTATTAGTTTTTTGAAAGTTGTAAATAGTTAATTCATAATAGTGTATAATAAAAATGTATAAAAAGTTTGTTGGAAAAAAGAAAGGACGTTATTCAAAATGAAAAAGACCAAATTAGTCACATTTTTATCGGTTCTAGGTTTGTTTGGGTTAGCTAGCACAACTATTTCTAGTGCAGAAGAAGTAAGTTCGTCTGAAACACTAACGACTGCAGAAATAAGCAAAACAGAAGTTTCTCAAGAAGTTGTAGAAAGTACAAAAGAATCATCAGAATTAACAGAAGAGTCGACAGAAAATTTCTCTAAACTAAAAGCTTCAGCACCGATTCAGGAGAAAAAACTACCACAGGGCGACTACATTAGCGATGGTAGCTATGTTCAGATTGTTAAGAAAAACTATGATATGTGGGGTAGTTTTAATTGGCAAACTAAGAATAATTCAACAAATTTTTATCAACAAATTTTAAAAGCAAAAGGTCGTTATGAACATTCCAATGGAGCAACTTATTATTCTTTATATGATCATAAAGATGTTTGGCAAGGTTACCTTAATGCAGGAGCGACTAAAAAAGTATCTGCTCAAGGAAATTATATTAGTGATGGCAGTTATGTTACGATAAAAAGTAAAAACTATGATTTATGGCAAAATTTTGAGTGGAAGAAAAAAGGAAAATCTAGCTCATTGTTTGGAAAAGTGTTAAGAGCAAAAGGCCGCTACGAACATTTTAATGGCTCAACTTATTATTCATTATATGATAATAAAGGAAAATGGCATGGCTATTTAAATGCGAGTGCAACCTCTAAAACAAACGCTCAAGGAAATTACATCAACGATGGTAGTTATATTAAAATAACTAAGAAAAACTATGATACTTGGCAAAATTTTGGCTGGAAGAAAAAAAATAATACTACTAAATTGTATGGTAAAGTGCTTAAAGCAAGAGGACGTTACGAACATTTTAATGGTTCAACTTATTATTCAATCTTTGATAATAAAGGAAACTGGTATGGTTATCTAAATTCAAATGCTGTAACCAAAACAAAAGCTGAAGGCCCTTATATTTCAGATGGTCGTTATGTAAGAGTAACTAAAGATAATTATGATCTATGGGATAATTTTAAATTTGATTTTAGAGGAACTTCAGAGAACTTGAAAAACCAAGTACTCCAAGCAAGAGGTCGCTATGAACATTTTAATGGTTCGACTTATTATTCATTATATGACGATTTAGGATTATGGAGAGGTTATATTAACGCAGGTGCGACCAAAAATGCTTCTAAACCAACTGTTGAATTATCAGCGGCGGAAGTGAAAAAGGCTCAAACAGAAATGTTGCGCTTAGTTAATAATGAACGACGTAAACAAGGTATTCATGATTTAAGACGTATGAGTCCGTTTGATACTGCTGCAAATTACCGAGCAAGAGAGTTAAAAATACTATTTGAACATGAAAGACCAGATGGTAGTGATATAGGCACTTCGTTAGAAGAAGCTGGAATTGATGTTAGTAATATTGGTTTAGGTGAGAATATTGCTTATAACATGAATGTAAAAAACAATGGTAAAGAAGTAGCTCGTAAGTTATTTAAGCAATGGATGAATTCTAAAGGACATAGAGAAAATATGTTGAGCGATCAATATGATTATATTGGATTAGGTTTCTTTGCATCTGAAGGACGTGTATACGGAGCACAGTTATTGATTGTGGTAGACTAATAAAAAAAGGAAACAACATGACTTTTTAATTTTGTCTACGTGCTGATAAGAAATGTCGGATAATTAAAAGAATTGCTCCGAGTGATATAATAAAAGTTAAACTCATAGCGGTTTTCTTAGGTCGTTTATCCCTAAGTGGAGCTAAATGGTTGTCTGCTTTATTTAGTTCGTTTAGCGTCTTAGCATTTCGTTTAAATGGCTTGAATTCGTAATCAGTTGAGCCTTTTTTATCTTTCAAGGTTAATTGAATAATTTCAGGCGTTGCTTTGTAAGAGAAAGTAAAAATACCTTTGTTATCTGGTTTAACTGTTTTATTTTCAAATTCAGAGAAATGAATAATAATATCAGTATTTTTTGGCACAGTTCCAGTTATTTTATTCTCATTGGCTTGGTAATTAAGTGAAGTAATAATAGCATGTGAATTATTTTTTTCAAGTAATAAAATGTGTTCATCACTATAATTTCCAACTGAATTAAGAGCAATTAATTGCATTGTTTTAGGAGAAACTTTAGGGTTGTACTTGCCTTCAAAAAAACCATTATTATCAGGATGACAGTTAAAAATATCATCATTTGCTTTTAAGTAAACATTTGAATCTTGTTCTGAGACTTTAAAAGAAAATCTTGTTTTAGTTGTATCATAGCTAACGTTATCAAAGAAAATAGTTGCCTGTTCATTTTCTACAAGATATGGAAATTTTCCAACATAGTTTTTTCCATCAGTTGTGGAAAAGGCTAATTCTGTTTTAAAGTTACCCATACTCATGGTGTTTGCCCTTTGATTGCCAGAAAAATCAATCTTCTTAATTTTAAGTTGGTGAACTTCTTCAATTGTTTCTTTGAAGTCATTAGGTTGTATGCTTTCTCCTTGTTGGACGGTAGCATAGACCGGATTCTTTTCAGTGTCAACTTCAAGCTTTTCTGATTTAGCCACATTTTTTGTTATCTCAATGGTATTTTCAGTAGACTCTTCCCCGTGGGAAATAGTAGCCCCACTCACTAAAAATGGTAGGCAGCAAATCAGTAGAAAACTAATTTTTTTCATTTAAAAAACCTCCCGTTATTGCCTCAATTGTACTGCCGAAACATAGGAAATACAAGGCTTTATAAAATATCTTTTGATTCTTTCATAATGTGGTAAAATAAGTTGAATTTAGAAGAAGGAGATTGGGGCATGATTAAAGGATATTTATTTCTATTAGTGGCTATTATTGGTGAGGTAATTGGCACTAATCTATTAAAAGCGACAGAAGGTTTTTCGAAACCTTTACCAACTTTATATACAGTAATCGCTTATGTTATTTCGTTTTATTTTTTATCACTTTCTTTTAAAACGATTCCAATAAGTGTGGCATATGCTATTTGGGGTGCTATTGGTATTATTTTAATTACTATTTTTTCAGTAGTCGTTTGGAAAGAGCCTTTAAATGGAATGACGATTGTCGGCTTAGGGTTTATTATTATTGGAACAATCATGGTGAATTTATTTGGAACAGGGCATTAATTCATTAATTAGGAAAAGTTAGGACATTGTTTTTTCACATTTACAGGATATTATATAAATATACCAACAAAACAACCCTAACAAACTTTTTCATTTTACTTACTTAGGTGTAAGTAAAACAACTCCTTTTTTTAGGCCATCACGTAATTGTGATGGCCTATTTTTTATTTAAATCATAAATGACTCTTCTGTTTCAGAGTAATAATTCAAATGAGGAAATAAAATTTGAAATGAAGTTCCCTTTCCAAGTTGAGATTCAACATAGAGATGATGTCCTAATTTTTCTGCTAGAGATTTTGCCAGATAAAGGCCTAATCCCGTAGAGTTAGTTTCTTCATTTCGGCCATTTTTACCTGTAAAACCTTTATCAAAAATACGTTGTAAATCTTCTTGGGGAATACCTATTCCTGTGTCTGTTAATGTTAACCAGACCCCACGGTCATTTTTACTAAGAGAAACACTGAGGCTTCCTCCTGAGTCAGTGTATTTAATGCCATTATTGATTAGCTGATTTAAAATGAATTCCAACCATTTTTCATCTGTTAAAACAGCAAAATCTTCACCTTCTAAAGAAAATTTAATATTATTTTGAATAAAATAATCGGCAGATTTTCGGACAGTCTGTTGTACCATTTTCTTTAGTGAATAGGATTTTATTAAATAATCTTTTGAAAAGCTATCTAAACGTGAGTAATAAAGGACTTGTTCAACATAGTCATCCATTCGTTTAAGATTATTTCTTAATTGATTAAATCGTTTCTCGGAAATGTCATCTTCAATGGTTTCTGAAATTAAATTTAAAGAAGCAAGTGGGACCTTGATTTCATGTACCCAACTATCAATATAATCCTTTTGCTCTTGTGATTGTTGTTTTACATCATTAAGTAGTAAAAAGTGTTCTCGATGCATCTCATTAAAGTAATCTTGGTACAATGTTTCTTCATGACTTCTTGCATCCATTAAATTGGGTGTTTCAACATATTGGTTTGAGTTAACTTCCATTTGTTGCCAAAATTTCTTCTTTCTAGTGTAATCCAAGCTAAGAAAAATAAAGACTAGAATAAATCCAAGAAGAGCAATATAGACAAGAGAAGGCAAATTAAATTTAACTTCAGGAGTTAACCAAAGAATGAAACCTGTTAAACTGATTAGACTAATCCATAACAGAATAAGTCTAAATTGATCTCTTAGGTAATTTGTAAATGTCATAGTTTTTTAAGGAATTATGTAACCTTGTCCTACTTTGGTTTCAATATAGTTACTAATTCCAGCTCCTTCTATTTTTTTTCTTAAGCGATTAATGTTAACTGTTAAAGTGTTGTCGTCAACAAAGCGTTCATCGTCCCAAAGAGCTCTTAACAATTTTTCACGACTAACAATTTTTCCAGCATTTTTCATTAAAATTAATAACAGTTGAAATTCATTTTTACTTAGTTCAACAGGATTATCTTGAATAAGCATTGTGCTGTTTTCCATGTTAAGCTTCAAACCACGATGTTCCATACTAGAACCTTCAGATTTAGAATAATCATAAGTTCTTCTAAGTAAGGCGTTGACTTTTGCAATTAAGATATCCATTGAGAACGGCTTGTTAACATAGTCATCTCCACCAATATTCATAGACATAATAGAATCAGCATTTGTATCTCGACTAGAAATAAAGATAATCGGATTTTTAGAAATTTCTCTAATTTTTTGACACCAATAGTAACCATCAAATACAGGTAGATTAATATCTAGTAAGACAAGGTGTGGTTCTTCTTCTTTAAAAATATCAAGGACACGTTTAAAATCTTTTACTTCAACCGTTTCAAATCCCCATTTTTCTAGAGACTCTGTAACCAGTTCGCGAACAGTTTCATCATCTTCTACAATCATTATTTTCATTATCGTAACGACTCCTTTTGTAGTTTCAAATTAATTATACCTAAAAAAGAATAAGATAGCATGAGACTTATGTCTGATAAAAAGAATTTAGTAATAAATGATATTTCATATACAAAAATAGATGGATATTGTGTATAATTAAGTAAGTATATTCAAATGATATAGTACATATTATCGGAAGAGGTGTCGATAAAATGAAGGGTCTAATTGTTGTTTTTGTATTGGGTGGTATTCTTTTTATTGGAAGTAGCTGTGCTAAACAAGAAACGTTTAGAGAATACGATAGTGAAAAACGTGCATTGAATTTACAGGATTCTTTTGATTATGATCATAAGGAAAGCAAAGTATTTACACAAAATGAACTATTAGCAGATGTGAAATTATCAGGAATTGACACAGTTTGGGAACTAGATTGTTCAACATCAGATTTTTTAGATATTAATTATCATTCGGAAAATAAGGCTGGAGAATTCAAAGTAATTTTGGTTAAACCAAATCATAAAGTAGAGACGCTTTTTGAGAATACTGATAAAGGAACAAAGAAGAAGAAAATGCCTGCTGGAAAAAACTATATTAGAATTATTGGTAATCAGAGTGATGCGGCTTTTGGGATAAAATATCAAGTTGGTAAACAAACTAAAATTATAATGAATCAAGTTAAAGATAATTATCAAGCTCCAAATTAGAAAGATGTGGAATGGAAGAAAAATACTTTCATCTCACATCTTTTTCTATATGACAATACTGTAAGTTTCTTTTTATATTTTTAGATGTTAGAAAAACCAAAAAATTGATAAGATAAGGATAGAAAAAAACAGGAGGTAAAAAATGTGCAACGAATTGTCGAAGTAGATCATTTATCTAAAATTTATGGTAGGAAAAGTAACCCTACAAAAGTACTTGAAAATATTTCTTTAAATGTAGACAAAGGAGAATTTGTAGGAATTATGGGACCAAGTGGTGCCGGCAAAACAACTCTTTTAAATATGCTATCAACGATTGATCAACCAACTGTTGGAACGATAAAAATAGGTAAACAAGATATAACTCGTATGAAAGAGCGTCAATTAAGTGATTTTAGAAGAAAAGAATTGGGTTTTATCTTTCAGGATTTTAACTTAATGAATTCACTAACAGTAAAAGATAATATTATGTTGCCTTTGGCTTTAGATAGAGTTCCTGTTAAAGAGATGGAGGAAAGATTAGCTCATGTCACATCTATTTTAGGAATCAATCAAATTGTAAACTCTTATCCGTCTGATATTTCGATTGGACAAAAACAACGAGTGGCAGCTGCTAGAGCCATTATTACTCATCCTCAACTTATTTTAGCAGATGAACCAACAGGCTCTTTGGATTCTAAGTCAGCAACAGAATTACTCCATTATTTGTCACGATTAAATGAAGAGGAAAAAGCAACGATTATTATGGTAACTCATGATGCTTTTACAGCAAGTTACTGCCACCGAATTCTTTTCATTAAAGATGGAGCTATTTTTTCTGAAATTGTCAGACAGGGAAGTAGAAAAGAATTCTTCCAAAAAGTCATTGATATGCAAGCGGCCATTGGAGGCGGTGTTAGTCATGATGTTGTCTAAGTTAGCCTTTAAAAATGTCAAAACACAATTTTCTTATTATTTGATGTATTTTGTCAGTATGGCTTTTTCGGTAATGGTTTATTATAGTTTTGTTTCGATGAGTTTTGATGAGGCTCTTTTAACGAGAGCATCTAATGATATGCGAATAGATGCTGGATTAAGATCTGGTAGTGTGATGATTATTCTTTTCATTATTCTTTTTATGTTTTCTGCGAATAGCTTTTTTGTAAAAAGACGTAAGCGAGAAATAGGGTTATATAATCTGCTTGGGATGAGAAAGAGTCAGATTGGTACTTTATTTTTTGTAGAGAACATGATTTTAGGAATATTTGCTCTTATTACAGGAATTCTGTTAGGGGTTGTTTTTTCTAAGCTTTTTGCCATGCTTTTATTAAAGGCAATACAAGTTCCGATATCTAGTAGTTTTATCTTTTCTCTAGAAGCTATGTTAAATACTATTATTGTTTTCATGATTATTTTGGGAATTGTTTCCATTAGGACAGGCGCAACAGTTTACCGTTATAAATTAATTACGTTATTCAAAGCAGACCAACAGAGTGATGGCAATTACCAAATTAAATGGTATAACTGGGTTTTTGGTTTGATTGGAATTAGTTTATTAATAACAGGCTATACACTTGCCAAACGCTTTTTAGATTTCATGATATGGATGGAGTTAACTTACAACACACAAGGAATGTCTATGCTGATAGGTCCTTTATTAATTTTACTGATTTGTGTTATAGGGACTTATCTAACATTTGGTCATTTTCTTGCAATCGTCCTTTTTCTCGTCCGTAAAATGAAAGCTCATTACTATAAAGATATTAATATGGTCACAACAGGAAATTTAAGTTTTCATTTGAAAAAAAATGCCATGACATTTGCAACAATTGCTGTCTTATCTGGAACAGCTCTAGCCGCTATTGCAGGGGCTGCCAGTGTTCAATCTTTTACACTTGAATTAAGTGATTCAACAAACCCTGCTTCGTATAGTGTTACCACTCCATATTACAAAGAAGTTAAACAAGTTTTAAAAGAAGAAAAAGCTGAAATTTTAAATGAAGCAACGTTAAACTTTAAATATGTTGGAGCAAAAATTGGTTATACGATAAACGGTGAACATGAAGAAGAGGATAGTTTTTATAATGTTATGTCATTGAGTAATTATAAAGAAGTACAAAAGTTAATTCCTAAGGCTAAACCGATTGAGTTGAAGGAAGAAAAAGATGTTGTGATTTTAGGAGGTTCTAATCAAGTTTATCTTGATCAGGTCGTTACCTTTGATAAAGCAGGAACGCTTGGAACAATTGGAAAAGTAAATATTATTGAAGCTCAAGCTGATTATTTAGGAAATGTTCGAGATATGCGTCTTTCGTATAACGCGATTGTTGTAACGGATGCTCTATATCAAAAGTTGAATGCTAAATATAGCTACGATTATCACTTAATTAATGTTAAGGGTGCTGATGAAAATGAAACTTTAGCCAAAACCTCTTTAAAAAAATTGAATCATCTTTCTGATAAAAAGAGCTATATTATTGGAAATACAGTCTATAAAAATGGGAATATGGTAGATGAGGTAAAAGAATTAGAACAAGTAACAGAAGATACTCTACCAAAGGGATATAGTAAACGAGATGCTTTTAGTATTCGCTATCCTTATCATAATAGTTTAGTGAAAAGTACAGGACTTCTCATTTATGTGGCTGTCTTTTTAGGAATGGTCTTTATGATAGCAACAGGAAGTATTATTACGCTAAAACAGCTGTCAGAAGCAGAAGATGAAACAAGTAGGTACAGTATGTTAAGGAAACTTGGAACACCAAGACAAATGATTAAACGAAGCATCTATAAACAAAATTTTATTGTTTTCTTTGCGCCTCTTTTGGTCAGTTTACTCCATGCTTATTTTGCTCTACAAGTGTTATTTGTTTTAATTGGCAAACCAACATTATTACTGACTTATATTTCAGTCGCCTTTTTAATTATCATTTATGTCGCCTTTTATTTTGCTACATCTTCCTCATATAATAAAATTGTTAACTCTTAAATAAAAGAAATTGATTAGACAATAAAACATTTTTGTTTAATCAGCTTCTTTTTTTCTTTTTTCACTAAAATATAAATTGCATTTTTGATAGAATATAGGTATGGTTAAGAGTGGTTTTTAATGAAGGATAAATGGTGATTATAATGAAAAAGAAAAATAAACTAATGGCTTACTTAATTAGTTTTATTCTCCCACTAGCTGTGTTAACGATGGTGTGGACAATTTTAGGCCTTGCGCCTTTTGGTGATAAAAATTTAATGGTTAGTGATTTGGGATCTCAATACTTACCTTTTTTAACTGGCTTTAAGCGCTTCTTTACGGACGGGGGAGAAAGTCTTTACTCTTTTGCAAACGGAATAGGCGGACCAATGGAGGCAACGATAGCGTATTATTTAATGAGTCCATATAATTTTATCGCGTTACTATTTCCGTATAATTTAATGCCAGTAGCGGTTCTTTTGATTATATCTTTAAAGATAGCAACGATGAGTCTATCAATGTATACCTATTTAGATTTACACTATAAGCAGTCAAACCCATTAACACAAGCTTTTGCTTTAGCTTACAGTTTATGTGGATTTGTAGTGGTGTATTTATTAAATTTTATGTGGTTAGACGTGTTAATTTTATTTCCTATTTTAGTGTTAGGTTTAGAGCGTTTGTGGCATGAGAAAAAATATGGTTTGTATGCTGTAACGTTATTTTTTACAATTTTAACGAATTATTACTTAGGTTATATGGTTTGTATCTTTGCCGTGATGTATAGTGTTTTTATTTATTATTTAAAATTTGAACGTAAACCGGCAAAAAAAATAAGTGTCTTTTTAAAACGTTGGCGTCTTTTTTTTACAACCTCTTTATTAGCAGGTGTTGCAACTGCTTTTATGCTTGTTCCGGCAATTTTAGGTATGCTTCAAACAGGAAAATCAAGTTTCCATATGCAAGATTTCCTATTGAAACCAAGATTTGGTGTTGAAGTATTCTCTCAAATGGGATTAGGAACGGTTAATTATGATATTAGGCTGGACCATTTACCAATGATTTATTCTGGTGTTTTTGTATGGCTTTTGGCTTTTTTATATTTTACTTTACCTATTGTCCCCAAAAGAAAGAAAAGAGCTATGGGGGCATTATTAGTTGCTATCTACTTTAGTTTCTTTTTTGAGATGTTTAATACAGTTTGGCATATGTTCCAAAGTCCAGCTGGCTTTCCGTATCGTAATGCCTTTATTTTTAGTTTTATTTTAGTGAAGCTAGCCTATGAAACTTATTTGTATTCACGTTTAACAGAAGACAAAGAAATCGTGAAGAAACGATTATTGCTAGCAGGTGTGTCATTTTCAGTTCTATTAAGTATTGGCCAAGTTTTTTTAGTCTTACAATCTAAATCAGAGTATTTATTATCTAATAAATATTTCCTATTAAATTTAGCCATTGTGTGGATATTAGTCTTGGTATTATCACAAAAAATATCAACTAAGAATTATATGTGGAGATGGATTTTAATTCTTTGTATCTCCCTTGAATTGGGAGGAAACCTCTGGATATCGATGAAAGATATTCCTTTTGGTAATCAAGATATATATGCCCAGATGTACACAGAGCAAGAAATGTTAATCAAGTATCTTAAAAGTGGACGAGATGACTTGTTTAGAATTAATCAAAAAGTAGAAACAGAAATGATGGGATATAAAGAAACCAATAATGGCTATAATAACCCAATGCTATTTGGTTATGCAGGAGTTTCAAGCTATACGTCAACTTTAGATTCAAAAGTTCAAAATACCTTAACGGATTTAGGTTTATACTCCAAAAATGAACGACGTTTTTCTTATGTGGATGAGTCGCAAGTCGCTAATCTTTTATTAAATGTTAACTATACAATTAATCCAAAAGAATTGACGAATAAGGAATTATTAGAAGAAAAAGATTTAGCAAATATATACAAGAATAAAGAAGCGGTAGGAACTAGCTTTTTAGCGCCTGTTGATTTAGCCAAAGTTAAAATAAACAAAGGTGAAGTAATTCAAAATCAAGAAGCTATTTTACAAAGTATTAAACCTTTAAAAAATGAAAAATATTTCAAAACAATGGAAAAAATACATACGACTAAAGAAGTTGATTTGTATGAAATTAAAGGGCAAGTTGCTGCTGATGGAAGTAATTACCTTTATTTGCCCAATGCTATTTGGGATAATGTGGAATATTTTGCTGTAAATGGAAAAGAAATTAAGACAGATGTTTTGATTATTACCAACCAGCTTTTCAATTTAGGTGATTTTAAAGAAGACGAACAGATAAAAATCCAACTGAAATTGAAGAAAAAAATAGAAACAAGAGATATGACTTGGGTGAGTTTGGATCAAGAGAAGTTTGATGAATTAATTAGATATCTAAAAGATTATTCTAGTCCTCTAAAAGTTGATAAACGAGGCGATTTAGAGGGAAAAGTTGATGTAGTAGATGAAAATGAATTAATGTATCTTTCAATCCCTTATGATGACAATTGGCTTGTTACCGTTGATGGAAAAAAAGTTCGACCAGAACAAATTGTAGGCGACTTTATAGGCATCCGCTTAGACAAAGGAAATCATACAGTTAGATTATCTTATCGTTCAAAATCATTTACATTAGGTTTAATAATCAGTTTAGTTACACTAGCTATATCTTTTGTTTTAGTTATTTATTTAAGAAAACGAAATATGAGAGAAATTTAATAAAAAGAGTGCTATACTTAAGATTATAAAAATAAAATGAGGTGACTTACGTGTTAGAAAAAGAAGAAGAATTGTTTTTAAAAGAACTAACAGATGCTAAAGGTGTTCCAGGAAATGAAGACCAAGTTCGTAATATCTTTAAAAAATATGCAGAACCACATGCTGATAAGATTCTTTATGATGGTTTAGGCGGAATTAACGCGCGTCATATTGGTGATAAAGAAGGTCCTAAGGTCTTGATTTCAGGTCATATGGATGAAGTTGGTTTCATGGTAACTAAGGTAACAGAAAAAGGATTCTTAGAGTTTCAAACATTAGGCGGTTGGTGGGGACAAGTTATGCTTGCCCAACAAGTAACTATTACAACAGGTGAAGGTAAAGAAATTCACGGTGTGATAGGTTCTAAACCTCCTCATGTATTAAGTGCAGAAGCGCGTAAGAAACCATATGAAATTACTGATATGTTTGTTGATATTGGTGCTTCAAGTGATGAAGAAGCTCGTGAATGGGGTATTAAACCAGGTGACATGATTACTCCTTACATCGAATACCAACGATTAAATGGTTCTAAATATTTATTAGCAAAAGCTTGGGACAACCGTATTGGAACAGCAGTTTCATTAAAAGTATTAGAAAACTTAGCTAAAGAAGGACATCCTAATATTCTGTTTGCCGGAAGCAACGTGCAAGAAGAAGTTGGACTTCGTGGGGCAAGAACTAGTACGCATTTAGTTAACCCAGATATTGCATTTGCGCTAGATACAGGAACTGCAGGAGATACACCGGGAATGACTCCTAAAGAAGCTGATTCAGTTTTAGGAAAAGGCCCTCAAATTATTATTTTTGATGCGTCTATGATTCCTCACAAAAAATTACGTGATTTTGTGATTGGCGTTGCAGAAGAATTAGAAATTCCATTCCAATATACTGTGATCACAGGTGGAGGAACAGATGCAGGTACTCAACATATCACAAGAGATGGAATTCCTTCATTAGCAATTACTGTCGCAACTCGTTACTTACATTCACATACATCAATTATCCATGAAGATGACTACTTAAACACAGTTAAGTTAGTGACAGAAGTTGTGAAACGCTTAGACGACGAAAAAGTAAAAGAATTACGTGGTTATTAATAAATAAAACTAAAAGCTCAAATTTCTATAAATGAAATTTGAGCTTTTTTTGTTTAAAATAATAAACTATATTGACTTTAAAATATTTTAAAATTGTTGAATAACTATTTATTAAACTTTATTAAACAGTTGTATGTTATTGATATAGAAAATAACATAAGTTGATGATATGATGAAATTGTTAAATAAAAAAAAGGAGAATGAAGGATGAAAAAAGTTAAGTTTTATTTGGTTGTATCTGGCTTATTTCTTAGTGTATCTGTTGGTAGCGTTTACGCAGAAGAGTTAAAAATTCCAGAAATAGGAGAAGATGAGGTTGAAATCACTAGTTTAGATGTTGCTAATTATTCTTTAGCTGAAAGTTCAAGTGAAGCAGTTTATTTACCTAAAAAAGAATTAGCTAAAGTTAAATCGCTTCAAGAAAAATATAAAAAAGAAGTAACTTATTATGCAAATGATATGTTTACTGAATACCCTGTTTTTGAAAATGGAACATATAAACTAGGGAAATTTAATAAGGAAGCATTGATATCAGTAGAGAAACAATTAAACTTTTATCGAAATTTAGCTGGTCTTTCTAGTATTCCACTTACTGAAAAAGATACGGAATTTGCACAACATGGAGCGATTGGTCTAGCTGCTACTAATCAATTTACACATTATTTAGGAGAGTATGACAAGCCGGCTGATATGCCTCAGAGTTTTTGGGATATAGCAACAAGTGCAACAGAATCCTCTAACCTTCATTATTTTAGTGGAACAGGTTATTGGTATTCATTGAATTATGTTTTAGATTCTTTTATGGAAGATTCAGGGTCTAATAACCGACAAACAGGACATAGAGCTCATATTATGGGATTACCTATAACGTCATTTGGTGTGGGATACGCCTCAAATTCAGCAACATATTCATCTTTGTATCCTAACCTAAATTATGGAACAATTGATAGTCACTATAGTAAAGATTTTGTTACTCAATGGCCATCTAGTGGTTACTTCCCAATCCAAACTTATAATAAACAAAGTAGTACAAATATGAGATGGTCTGTTTTTTTCAATACAAAAGAATATGAGGTTGGAGATAATGTTTCTGTAGAAATTAAAAATAATAAAACAGGACAAAAGATGAATGTAGTTGATGATTCAAATGGTGGTGAATTAACAGCATTTAATTCTGATTCTGGTTACTATTCATTAGGTGGTTATGCAATTGTTAACTTTAAGCCTAATGATAATTTTAAAATTGAAAAGAATACAGAATATACTGTAAAAGTTGCGGGTATGTTAAGGGATGGCAGACCTTCTAATTATGAATATAAGATTCATATGATTGATGTTGAAGGAGAGTACCGAGATGAAGAGCTATTAGTTAAGGAATTAGAGGCATATAAAGTTTCATCAAAAGCAGCATTAAAAAATTACAAGAATCCTAAAGAGTATCGTCAAACTCAACAGAATGAACTAATTGCTATTTTGAATGAAGCAAACAGCAAGATAGAAGCATCAAAAGATAAAGCAGCTGTTGATGTTATCGTAAAGGCAAGTAAAAATAGAATAGATAAAATAAAAACAAATAAAGAATTAACTGAAGCAGAGAACCAATTAAATAAAAAAGAGTTAGAGAACTACAAAATTACATCAAAAAAAGCATTGTCTAGCTACAAAAATTTAGCCAATTATCGCTCAGCTCAACAAAATGAAATTAAAACTATCTTAAATGAAGCAAACGGTAAAATAGAAACAGCAAAAGATAAAGCATCAATCGATACAGTTTTAAAGACAAGTAAAGCGAAAATGGATGCAGTAAAAACAAATCAACAATTGACTGAAGCTGAAAAAGAATTAACTGCAAAAGAATTGACGAATTACAAAGAAAAGTCTAAAAAAATATTATCCGGTTATAAAAATCCAAATGACTATAAAGAAGAACAAAAACAAGAATTAGCAAAAATTTTGAGTGAAACAAATCAAAAAATTAATAAAGCTTCTTCAAAATTAGAGGTTGATTCAATAAGTAAAGAGGCCAAAATAAGACTAGATAAAGTTAAAACAAATAAAGCAGAAGGACCATATATCGAAGATGGTCGTTTTGTGACAATTAGTAAAAAAGGCTACAGTACTTGGTCTAACTTTAATTGGAAAAAACGAAATGAATCGACTAAATTATTGAATAAAACATATCAAGCAAGAGGTAAATATATTCATAACAATGGTTCAACTTACTTGTCGTTATATGATAACCAAGGTAAGTGGCAAGGTTATATTAATGAAAAGGCTGTTAAGGCAGGAAGTGGCAAGCAAGGAGCCTATATAAATGATGGAAGATATGTCACAATTTCTAAAAGTAACTATGATGTATGGTCTAATTTTAGTTGGAAAAGAAAAATAAAAAGTAAAAGCATCTTTAATAAAACTTATCAAGTCAAAGGTCGTTATGAACATTTCAACGGCTCAACATATTATTCTCTATATGATAGTAAAGGAAAATGGCAAGGATACATTAATTCAAATGCTACAAAGATGGGACAAGGTAAACAAGGTGCATATATTAGCGATGGACGTAAAGTAAAAGTTACGAAGACTAATTATAATACCTGGTCTAATTTTAATTGGAAAAAACGTCACTCATCAAAAGACATAGCAGGTAAAACATTTATAGCACGCGGCAAGTATAATCACATAAATGGTTCAACATATTATTCTCTATATGATAATAAGGGTAAATGGTATGGTTATATCAGTCAACACGCGGTAAAATAAAACTAAAATCAGCACACTTCTTAAAAAGGTGTGCTGATTTTTTTGAGTTTATTTATTTAATTCCTTTAGTAATCCATTTAACTCGGTAGCGATAATCCTTAACTAGTTCTTCTGTGGACCAATCATTGGCTATGTAACCAGTTAAGGCGTTCATAACCAACTCCATAATGAAAAAGAGAAAAGCAATAGATTCATCGTAATCTTCCATCATAATCTGATTAGCTTCCAAGATGTCTGTCCATTTAGTCAAAAGAGGAGAATCTTCTGTTAAAGGAAATCTTTTATAGGCTGATAGATCATTTGATTCAGTTAAAAGGCGTAAACTTTTCCAATAGTCACTCTCATGATTTAGTTCACTACACCAAATTAAGTATTTTTCGATTCCTAAAAAGAATTGATTTTTATCATTTTGGATGTAGGTAATAATATCTTGATGGATAATCAAGGCATACTTGTTTATTACGTAGGTATAAGCATCATCTAAATCAGTGAAATATTTATAAAAAGCACCACGAGACATTTTCATTTCACTTACAATTTCAGATACTTTAACTTGGCTAATTGGTTGTTTGAAAAAAATATTTAATAAAATGTTTTCAATCGAGTTTTTCTTATCATTAGATAGGTTTAAAAAGGTATCGTGAGGCATTCCTTAAACCCCTTTCTATGTTCCTTTGATTTTCTTCACTCTCATTTTAACATAAATTGAATGACTAGAAATCTTTAACTTCTATCAGTTCTCCGTCTTTCATTTCAAACACACGGTCACTCCATTTTATCATTCGATGATCATGAGTTACCATAACAGTTGCTTTATTTTTTTCATGAGCTTCCTTGACTAGTAATTTAACAACCTCATAAGCATGTTCAGTATCAAGGCTAGCAGTAGGTTCATCTGCTAAGATAAGATGGGGATCGTTATACAATGCTCGCCCAATTGCAACTCGTTGTCTTTCACCACCTGATAAATCTTTTGGATACTTATCCTTCAAGTGGCTAATATCAAGAGATGTCAGCAATTCCTCAATTTGTTGATCTGTTTTTTTATTTTTATTGACTTTATCCACTAAATGAAATTGCTCCTTAATCGTTAAAAAGGGAATTAAGTTAGAAGCTTGTAAAATAAAACCAATCTCTTTAAACCTTAGTTTTGCTCGTTCTTTTTCAGATAAGTGAGAAAAAGAGATATCGTTGATTCGAATGTCACCACTTGTGGGTTGCTGTAGACCTCCTGAAATAGTTAAAAAGGTACTTTTACCAGAACCAGAAGGACCAATAATACTAATAAATTCACCTTGTTTAACTGTAAAGTTAACATTTTTTAATGCGTGAATATCAGAGGTTCCTTGTTTAAATGTTTTTCTAATATCTTTCATCATTAACATATCTTTCATGTTCTTAACCTCCAATTGCTTTCATAGGATCAACTTTTGTTACAGTACCAATAGAGAATAAACTACCTAGAATTGTTACCACTAGTAAAATAAGACTATAAATTAACCACAGAGTCATAGCAACATTAAATGGCATAGCGCCAGGTAAGATGAAACTTGTTCCGTAAGCTAAACCAAAACCAATAGCAATTCCTAATAAGCCAATCATGAATGATTGTTTAATAATTGATTGAATGATGAAGCTATTTGAAATTCCCTGAGCTTTCATAACACCAAAAATACTTGTTTTTTGAAGCGTCATGACATACATGAAAATACCGATGATTGCAGTGACGATAAAGAATAGAAAGTAAATCATCGCATTTAATGTTAAATTTTGTGCAGAATAACCAGGTAAATTTTCAATGAAGTCTGCCGTAGCTAAGTGTTTAAGTTGCGGTTTACTATCTTTATTAATTGAAGTAACATTTTTCTTAGTAACAATAGCGTTAACTGGTAATTCTTCAGGGTTTATCGAGAAATCTTTGCCATATTTGATTTTAGCAGTATCTTCCACAGAAGCATAAATGACAGGAGTTACTGTATAAAATGTTTCAGGGAATATACCAACAACCTTCATTGACATGTCATCGCTACCTATTTTTATCTTATCCCCAATAGAAAAGCCTTTATCAGCAAGATTTTGAGAGATAATCATTTCATTTTTTTGTTTAAAAATGTTTCCTTTAGTTAGTTTAGGAAGTAAAAAAGCATTGGATGTGGTACCAAAAAGAGTAACATCTAATTTTTCTTTTTGACTGTCAACAGCACCACTGTAAATAGATAAAGGGGCTTTTGATGAATCAGTAGAAACGTCTTTTAGATTTTTAAGACTTAATTGGGAAGCCGCTAAGTTTTTGTTACTATCCTCAGAAAGAACAATAGTCTCACTATTCCAATCGACAATAACCTGTTTAAATTCATTTGCTAATCCATTTGCTAAACCAGAAAGCATGAAAACTGCATAGGAAATTAACACAATAATCCCAACAATTAATGTGTATTTTAATTTTGAATAATTCATTTCTTTTAAAGCTAAAAACATAAAAATTCTCCTTTACTAAAATAAATTAATAGTGACGAATTGTCACTTTTTTAAAGTATAAAACAAAAGTGACAATTTGTCACTAAAAAAGATTTGAAAAATAAAATAAAGTTTTTGGTAAATACAAGATTGTTCCAAAAGAAGCATTTTAAGACAGTATTTTCACAAAAAAAGGGTGTTCAATCTCTTTTAATTGTGGAATAATCATAATACAAGTAAAGTATAAATAGATTGATTGTTATAGGAGTGACAAAATGAAAGTAACAGTACTTGGCTATTGGGGTGGTTTTCCTTTTAACAATGAGGGGACGTCATCTTATTTAATAGAATCTGATGGTTTTTCTTTATTATTAGATGCTGGAAGCAGTACGTTGATTCAATTAGAAAAAGTAATGGACCCGCTAGAATTAGATGCAGTCATTTTAACGCACTACCATCATGATCATGTGGCAGATCTTGGCGTCTTACAGTATTTAAGACAGTTAAAACCAAAAGAACCTGTAGCAGAATTACCAATTTATGGGCATCAAGAAGATCAAAAGCATTTTGAAGAATTAACGATGGCAGGTATTTCTCTAGGCGTACCATATAATCCAGAAAAAACATTAACAGTTGGTCCTTTTAGTATCAATTTTATTAAAACAATCCATCCAGTCCCTTGCTACGCTATGCGGATTGAGGAAAACACAACTGGAAAAGTTTTTGTATTCACTGCTGATACGGGATATTTTGCTGAATTAGACTCTTTTTGTGAAAAAGCAGATTTATTGATTACAGATACTTATTTTTTAGAAGGAATGGAAAATCATCATGCCCATTTAACTTCTAGAGAAACAGGAGAGTTAGCAAAAAAAGCACAAGTTAAAAAGTTAGTTTTGAGTCATTTAAGACAAGATATTGATTTAGAATTATTAAAAGAACAAACAGAAAAGTATCATGAGAGCAGTATTGAAACATTACTAGCATCGACTCAACTACAAATAATAGTTTAAAAGGAGAATGAATGATGATTTTTGTATCAAATGAAGAAATTACAGACCCACGAATTAACTTAGCAATTGAAACTTACCTAGTACAAGAGATGCCGGTTGAGGAACCAATTCTTTTATTTTATATCAATGAACCGTCTATCATTATTGGACGTAATCAAAATACAATTGAAGAAATCAATACAGATTATGTAGAAAAACAAGGAATCCATGTTGTTCGTCGCCTTAGTGGTGGAGGAGCAGTTTATCATGATGCTGGGAACTTGAACTTTAGTTTTATCATGCCTGATGATGGTGAATCGTTTAGAAACTTTGGAAAAGTTACTCAACCAATTATTGATGCGTTACATGATATGGGGGTTGATGGAGCTGAGCTTAAGGGTCGTAATGATTTAGTAATCGATGGTAAAAAATTCTCAGGTAACGCCATGTATTCAACTAATGGCCGTATGTTTGCTCATGGAACATTGATGTTTGATAGCGATGTGAATGAAGTTGTTAATGCGTTAAAAGTGAGAAAAGATAAAATTGAATCTAAAGGAATTAAATCAATTCGCTCACGTGTAACAAATATCAAACCTTACTTAACTGATACTCATCAAAATATGTCGACTAAAGACTTCAGACAAGAAATTTTATTGAAGATTTTTGAAACAGACTCATTAGATGATGTTAATGTTTATAAATTAACAGATAAAGATTGGGAAAGAATCAATGCTATTTCTGATAAATTATATAGAAATTGGGATTGGAACTATGGTCGTTCACCAGAGTTTGATTTAGTAAGACGAAAAAGATTTACGATTGGTTCAATTGAAGCTAAAATGAATGTTTCAGAAGGTGAAATTAAAGAAATTCGTATCTTTGGAGATTTCTTTGGACTTGGTGAAATTTCAGATGTGGAAAACGTGTTGCGCGGCATAAAATATGATAAAGAAGCTATAAAAGAAGCTGTAGCAACGATTGATGTGAAGAAATATTTTGGAAATATTGAAGCTGAAGATTTAATTGAGTTACTTTATTAAATTTGTACAGTTAAAAGAAGAAACTAGATTTAATAGTTTCTTCTTTTTTTTGATGTGAAATAAATGATACAATTATAATAAAAAATGGAGATTAATCAAAATGGACAAATCATATGCTGAATTATTAACTGGATTGGAAATACTAGAAGTTTCTCCTTTTTTTAATGAGCGTTTAGACAAAGAATATCAAGTGTATTGTCTTTCGACTCGTGAGGGAAAATCGGTCGTGTTAAAAAAAGTGAGTAAAGAAGAATGTGATGCGTATCAATTATTAAATAGAGTTGAAACTTTTCCAGAGTTTATCAATCAAACGAAAGATTCAAGTGGAGAGTACTGGTTAACAACTGAGTATTTTCCAGGGGAAGACTTAAGTATTTTAAAGAAAGAAGCAGCTATCAAACTAGGAGAAAAACTAGCTAAGTTAGCCAATTGTTTTTTTGAAGAAAATGATAGTTTAAGAACTTTTTCTCCTAATCTAAAAAAACAAATAGAATCTAAATATCAATTGCTAGAGAAATTAAAAAGCAATTTAAACTTATATAAAACTTATGAAGAGTACATTATTCGTTTTAAAGAGATGCCTAAAACGATTTGTCATGATGATCTATTACCAATTAATGTTCTTTTTGATGAAAAGGGTACTCAGATTAAGATTCTTGACTTGGAACATGTTAGGTTAAGTAGTTATATATGTGATGTAGCTCGTTTTGGTGCTTTTTATTCAGGTGATGAAGTATCTTTTAAAAAAGGGTTCTCATTTTTAGATGAAGAAGAAAATATTCAGCTATTCTTAAAGACTTATTATTCTTTTTTAACGCCAAAAATAAACAAGCGATTGTCCTTTGATCAATTTATGCAAGATTACGATTTGGAATGTTTGAATCAGTATTTACTCAATATTAGTTATTTAGAAGAAATTTCTGAAGAAGGATTAAAAATAGACTGGGAGTTTTATTTCTATCAATTGGCTATTGAAAGAGTAACGCTTATAAACAAAGGAAGAAAGAAATGAAACTACTAATCGGACAACCTAAATTTGAAGTGGGCGTTAATCAACTTAGAAAAGATTTAGAACAATTTTTTGAACAAACTCTTGATTTGGTGATTTATCCAGAGGGATACTTTAATTCAGAAGCAGCCTTAAAAGAAGCCAGCTTATTAGCAAAAGAGTATTCAGTTTCTATTGTCAGTTCGGTTAGAAAAGATGGTAAAGATATAGCTGTTGCGATTAATTCAAATGGAAAACTAGTCTATTTTAGGGAAAAAACAGAAGCTGATGATCAGTCATGTTTGAGAATGCCTTTAGTTTTCTCATTGGAAGGAAGATCTATGGGGTATTTACTATGTATGGAAGTTTTAAAAGGAATACGGGATTTTCCTAAGGTAACTAATATGGATTTAATCGTGCATCCGATTGGTGTAGGAATGTTTAGTGAAGAACAATTGAATGAATGGGTAACTGAGGCTAAAAAAATAGCGATAAAGAATAAGTGCTTTATTGTAGGGACAAGTCACGCAGATGGCTCTTATAAAAATTGTGGCTACTCCATACCAATAGCTTATTGTTTTGATCAAAACGGAGATGAAATCCTTTTACAAACCAATAAAGTAACATCTAAAATAGTAGAAATTACATACTAAAAAAAAGGAAGACTCTTATGATAAAGTCTTCCTTTTTTGGGGTTATTTAACTTGTTTTGATTTTTCAATAATTTTTGAAACGATACCATATTTAACGGCTTCATCAGCACTCATCCAGAAGTTACGATCAGTATCTTCTGAGATTTTTTCATATGTTTGACCAGTTGCTTTTGCGATTAAGCGGTTGATACGTTCGCGCATTTTAATAATTTCTTGTGCTTCAATTTGGATTTCAGTACTTTGTCCTTGAACGCCGCCAGCTGGCTGATGAATCATGTAGCGTGTGTTAGGTAAAGAATAGCGATCTTTTTTGTTAGCTGCTAAGTAAATAGTAATACCAGCACTGGCTACATAACCAGTACCGACTACCTTCACGTCTGGTTTGACGAATTTAATCATGTCATGAATTGTGTCACCAGCTTCTACATGTCCGCCTTGGCTGTTGATGAAAATGGTAATAGGATCATCACTTAAAGAAGCTAATAATAGCAACTGACTGCTAACTTCTTTAGCTAAATCTTGGTTAATTTCTCCGTAAATTAAGATTGTACGGTTATCAATCATTTTTTGTGTTAATAATGCATTTGCATCTTGTTTTTTTGTTTCTTCCATGGTAGAAAAACCTCCAATATATACTAAATCTATTTTAACATAATTCAAAAAATATGCTCTTTTTAACGCTTTGGTTTACGTCCTAGTCCAACAGCATTCTTCATACGTTGTAATGTCTTATTAGCTACTTTTTGAGCTTCTAGTGCGCCATTATCAAGTATCTCATGTAATTCTTCAGAATTAAGATAGTGATTGTAGCGTTCATGGATAGGTTCAATCCAAGTAACAACAGCTTCTGCTAAATCAGATTTGAATTCAGCATAGCCACTATCTTTGTATTTTAGAGCCAATTCTTCAATAGAATAATCGGTTACTGAAGAGAAAATAACTAAAAGATTTGAAATACCTGGTTTTTCTTCAGGATTATATTCGATAATGCCGCTTGAATCTGTTACAGCTGAGCGAATTTTTTTAGCGATAACTTTAGGCTCGTCTAACATAGAAATGTAACCTTTAGCATTATCATCAGATTTACTCATTTTTTTAGTAGGCTCTTGTAGACTCATAATACGACCGCCACTATTTTTTTCAGGAATTTTAACTTCAGGAACCGTCAAAATTTCTTGGTTTTTACCTGCATAACGAGAATTGAAGCGTTCAACAAAATCACGAGTTAATTCGAGATGTTGTTTTTGATCTTCTCCAACAGGTACTAAATTAGTATTATAAAGAATAATATCAGCAACCATTAATGGTGGATAAGTTAGAAGTCCAGCGTTAACTGAAACTTGTTTTTGAGATTTATCTTTAAATTGAGTCATTCTTTCTAATTCACCAAGAGAGGTGTTACATTGAACGATCCATGCAGCCTCAGCATGAGCTGCTACCTCGGATTGGATAAAGATATCCGCTTGATTAGGATCAATGCCTACAGCAAGGTATAATGCGGCTAATTGTAAAATCTGTTCTCTAAGTTTTAGTCTATCTTGAGGAACTGTAATTGCGTGTTCATCCACAATACAGAAATAGCATTTGTATTCTTTTTGCAAATCAACAAATTGCTTCATTGCTCCGATATAGTTTCCGATAGTGGGAATACCACTTGGTTGGATACCAGAAAAAATTACTTCCATGAATTATTCCACCTTTTTAAATTTGTCATAAGTACATTATACTAAAAAAGTCAGATAAAGACAGAAAATCATCATAGAACATGGGAGTTTAGTACAGCTTACTTAAAATCGGTAGTACACATCTCATAGCTGTTTCATTTTTTTTCTTAATTGTGAATTATTTGTAAATAATGTATTAAGAATTAACTACAGTATCGGAAACGTGGATATGACAAGGTTTTACACGACTATAAAATAGACGTTTTTTGCAAAAAAAATTAAAAAAAATCTAGTATTTTAGAAAGTGTTATAGTATAATTAACTTAAAGTCAAAAACAGCGAATAAAAACTGTTAGTCTGTTAATTTTGAAAGGAAGTGAATCGTATGTTGAAATTATATACTTCACCTAGTTGCACATCATGTCGAAAAGCAAGAGCTTGGCTACAAGAGCACCAAATTCCATTTGTCGAAAGAAATATTTTCTCGGAACCTCTAACTCAAGATGAGCTAATTGAGATTTTGCGCATGACTGAGGATGGAACAGAAGAGATAATTTCTACTCGTTCTAAAGTATTTCAAAAGTTGGACGTTGATTTGGATGAACTATCGCTTCCTACGTTATTGAAGTTAGTTCAAGAAAATCCAGGATTGTTACGTCGCCCAATTATGGTAGATGAAAAACGCCTTCAAGTTGGATTTAACGAGGATGAAATTCGTCGATTCTTACCAAGAGAAGTCAGAGCAATTGAATTAAAACATGCTCAAATGATGGCAGGTATCTAAGTAGATTATTTATATAAACTTCAGCATGTTGATAAAACGATATCGAACATGCTGTTTTTTCGTTTGTTTCTATTAAAGAGTAGCGTTTACTTTACTTTTTAATTTTTTCCGATACAATAAGGCTAAAGATAAAATTAAGAGAAACGAGGTGTAGCGAGATGGAGATGGAGAGGATTAATGAGAATACCATTCGTGTTTCAATTGGAAATGACGACTTGGCTGAAAGAGGAGTTACTTTTTTAGACTTGCTTGGTAATCAAAAACAGATAGAAAGTTTTTTCTACAGTATTTTAGAAGAAGTAGATGTGGACGAACAATTTCAAGAGACAGATTCTGTAACTTTCCAAGTGCTACCCAATCATGACGGACTAGAATTATTCATTAGTAAAAATCTACCGATGAATGATGATGATAATTTAAACATGATGCAAGATAATGTTTTAGGAGATGGCTTTACAGATTTTCTAAAAGAACATATTGCAGGAAATGGCAAACTAAAAGAAGATGTCTTAGATGAAGAAATTGATTTTTTAGGAGAAAGTTTAAACAATGTTTTTGAAACAATCTTCAGATTAGAATATTTTGAAACGATGATTACATTAGCTAAAAATATCCAATTACAAAATGTCTTCAGTTATCTTTATAAGTTTAAAGATGAATACTTTTTAAGAGTTTCTTTTTTCACCGAAGAAAACAATGAAGCACAAGTGAAAAATGATATGGCTCAATTATATGAGTATACTAGTAAAACAAATGTGACAACAGATATTTTAGATGAATATGGTGAAATCATCATGGATCGAAATGCGTTAGAGTTAACAAGATATTACTTTAAGTAACAAGAAAATAAAAGAACGAGTCGGGGAATGTTTCTTAGACATTCCCTTTCTTTATTTGAAGAAAGAGGGTGAGAAATTTGATCAATAGAAAAGAGTTTTTATTGTATACAATCGCAGGGACAACAGGAACGTTCATTTATTTCTTTGCTAGATTTACATCAAAAGGCTTAACAGATAGTGTTTTAATACCTGTTATTGTTGGTCAAATTTGCGCCATCGTTTTTTCTTTTTTTGCGAATAAGTTTTTTGTTTTCAAAAATACAGGAACAGGTTTTAAAAAAGCATGCCATCAATTTTTTGAGTTCTGTATTGGTCGTGCTTTAGTATTTTTACTTGATTTAGGGATAGCTTTCTTTTTTGTGGATAAATATGGAAGATTTTGGATTAATCATTTGGGGCTTCGGTATATTAACTATCAAAATGCTTTTTTTGCTAATCCAATGTTTGCTAGATTTATTGGAAGTGAGAAGTTATTAAATGAATTTATTTTCACTGTCATATCTCAAGTGTTAGCAACTATTATTAATTACTTTTTCTCAAAAAAAATCGTCTTTAAAATACAAAAGAGCCAAGAAGCAATTGCTTCTTAGCTCTTTTTTTTACATACCGATTAAATAATCATCATCGTTCATTGCTTCAACTGTTCCAAGTAAGTAGCCGTTACCTACTTGAGAGAAGAAGTCGTGGTTACTTGTTCCAGTCGATAATCCGTTCATAACGATTGGGTTAACATCATTTGCTGTATCAGGAAACAGTGGATCCATCCCTAAGTTCATTAATGCTTTGTTGGCATTGTAGCGAAGGAATGTTTTTACTTCTTCTGTCCAGCCTAATTTATCATATAAAAGCTCAGTGTACTTTTCTTCATTCTCATAAAGAGTAAAGAGTAAATCATACATCCAGTCTTTTGTTTCTTCTTGTTCTTTTTCAGATAATTCATTAAATCCAACTTGGAATTTGTAACCAATGTAAGTTCCGTGAACAGACTCATCACGAATAATTAATTTAATAATTTCTGCCACATTAGCTAATTTATTGTTTCCTAAGTAGTAAAGAGGTGCATAAAATCCTGAATAGAAAAGGAAAGTTTCAGCATAAACACTAGCTACTTTCTTTTGTAAGTGATTACCATTTAAGTAGATTTCGTTAATGATTTCTGCTTTTTTTTGTAAGTATTCGTTTGTATTAGTCCATTCAAAGATTTCTTCAATTTCAGCTTTAGTATTTAATGTACTAAAGATAGAAGAATAGCTTTTCGCGTGAACAGATTCCATAAACTGAATATTATTTAAAACAGCCTCTTCATGAGGAGTTCTAACATCTGGTCTTAGGGCATCAATAGCACTTTCTGATTGAATTGTATCAAGTAAAGTTAAGCCGCCAAAAACTAAACCAATATTTTCTTTTTCATCTTCTGAAAGGGTACGCCAATCATCTAAATCATTTGATAAGGGGATTCGTGTGTCTAACCAGAATTGTTCCGTTAGTTTTTCCCAAGTTGATTTATCAATAATGTCTTCAATGGCATTCCAGTTGATTGCCTTGTAATAACTATTTGTCACAGTGATTTTCCTCCCTTATTAAATAACGCAGCTTTCACATTGATTGCTACCGATTTCCTCAGCATCATCTGTAAAGGTTCTAACGTAATAAATTGATTTAACACCTTTATGGAAAGCATAGTGACGTAGAATGTTTAAATCACGTGTTGTTTGTTTGGTTGTATCTTTTTTCCATTCGTAAAGACCTTCTGGCATTTCAGAACGCATGAATAACGTTAAACTCATTCCTTGGTCGATGTGTTTTTGTGCCGTTGCGTAAACATCAATGACTTTTCTCATATCCATGTCATAAGCTGATGTGTAATATGGCATGCTTTCATTTGAAAGATGAGGTGCTGGGTAATAGATTTTTCCAATTTTCTTTTCTTGACGTTCTTCAACAAGACGAGTGATTGGATGAATACTTGCACTTGTATCATTGATATATGAAATAGATCCATTTGGTGCCACCGCTAATCGATTTTGGTGATATAAACCAAATGTTTGAATATTTTCTTTTAGACGAGTCCAGTCTTCAGCAGAAGGAATCTCAATTCCTGTGAATAATTCTTTGATTTTATCTGAAGTTGGTAAGATTGGTTCATTAATATAAGAATCAAAATATGAACCATTCGCATAATCTGATTTTTCAAATTGATAGAAAGATTCTTTTCTTTCTTTTGCAATATTGTTACTTTCTACTAAAGTCCAGTAGTTTAATAACATGAAGTAAATATCAGTAAATTCTAAAGATTCTTCAGAACCATATTCCATTTGGTTTTTAGCAAAATAAGTATGTAAGCCCATAGCACCTAAACCAATGGTATGATTTAAATGATTTCCGTTTTGAATAGAAGGCACTACTTCGATATCAGATGCATCTGTAATATAAGTTAAGGCACGAGTCATTGCACGAACAGATTTACCAAAGTTAGGGCTATCCATTAAGTTAACAATGTTAGTAGAGCCTAAGTTACAAGAAATATCAGTTCCTAATTCTTCGTATTCTTGACGATCATTAATCATTGATGGTTCTTGTACTTGTAAAATTTCTGAACATAAGTTACTCATAATAATTTTTCCATAAACTGGGTTAGAACGGTTAGCTGTATCAATATTAATGATATATGGATAACCTGATTCTTGTTGCAGTTTACTGATTTCATTTTCTAAGTAACGGGCACTAATTTTTTGTTTACGAATATTAGGATTTTTCACTAAATTATCGTATTCTTTTGTGATGTCGATGTAAGAAAATGGCACGCCATACTCACGCTCAACACTATAAGGACTAAATAAATACATATCTTCGTTTTTACGAGCTAATTCGTAAAATTTATCAGGAACAACTAATCCTAAAGAAAGAGTTTTGACACGAATTTTTTCGTCTGCATTTTCTTTTTTAGTAGAAAGGAACATTTCAATATCTGGATGGAATACGTTTAAGTAAACCACACCAGCACCTTGTCTTTGACCTAATTGATTACTGTAACTAAAACTATCTTCGAATAATTTCATAACAGGAACAACACCACTTGCTGCTCCTTCAAAACCTTTGATAGGTGAGCCTGCTTCACGTAAGTTTGAAAGTGTAATCCCAACACCACCACCGATACGAGATAATTGTAGAGCACTATTAACCGTTCTACCAATACTATTCATATCATCTGTTACTTGGACTAAGAAACAAGAAACTAGTTCTCCGCGGCGTTTACGACCAGCGTTTAAAAAGGAAGGTGTTGCTGGTTGATAACGTTGATAGATCATTTCTTCAGCTAAATCCATAGCTAATTCTTCATTGCCGTCTGCAAAATAAAGAGCATTGAAAGCTACTCTGTCTTCATACCTTTCTAAATAAGCACTTCCGTCATTTGTTTTTAAGGCATATTGAGAATAAAATTTGTAAGCTGCCATAAATGATTTGAAAGTAAAGTGTTGTTCATCAAGATAAGTATATAAAGATTCGATAAATTCAATAGAGTATTTACTAATGAATTCTGCTTCAATATATTCTTCTTCTATTAAATAGTTTAATTTTTCTTCAATAGAAGAGAAAGTTTTAGTATTTGGTTCTACATTCTCATTAAAGAAAGCAGCTAAAGCTTCTTTATCCTTATATAAAGGGATTTGATCGTTTACTGGCCTGTTAATTTCATTATTTAATTCAAAATAAGTTACGTCTTTAAGGTCTTTTAGACTCAATTTCACTCACTACTTTCTTAAAATTTTCTACATCTTCAGGTGTTCCATTAAATTCAAAACTAAAGACAAGTGGGACATCATAGTCTCTTGCAATATCTTTAGCAGTAAAAATAAATAAATCTGCAAAGTTACGATTTCCTCCACCTGCGACAGCTAACAGGTTGTCTTGATTACTCTTATACTCAATAAAATCGTTCACTACTTCTGTGACTTCAGCGTCATAAGTAGGAACGATTAGAATGTAAGGTTCGTTCAATTCATGAAATGGATTATTTGGATCGATTTCATGGGCAGGTGTAGAGAGGTCTAGTTTTTTGATGAATCGTCTTGTTTGCCCGGTTAAAGAAAAAAAGACTAACTTCATATTAAACAGCCAACGTTCTTAGTTGATCTGGTCTGAAACCTACAATAGTCACTCTTTCATCTGCAGTTGTAATAACTGGAACACTTCTAAAGCCTTGTTCTTTTAGAGTATCTATATATTGTGGTTCATTATCAATGTTGATTTCTTCAAAGTTTAAGTTTTTATCTGCCAAGAATTTTTTAGTCATTTTACATTGTGGGCAGTTATCTTTTGTATATAAAGTAATTGTTTTCATTATTCTCACTCCATTTTTTGTTGATTTCTATAAATATTAGTATAGCTTTTTATAGAAAAATGTCAACGTAAAAACACAAGATATAGTGGCTTATTTTTATGTAAGCACAATCTTTTGTGATTAAGTATTTCACAAAACAATATTATCAAGCTTTCATTTACCTTTTCAAATTAAAAAAAGTTGAAATGAATTTAGAAATGATTATTTTCTGAAAAAAAGCGTTGTTAAATCAATTTTTATGAAATGTGTTAATATTCACAATTAGTTGTTGACTCAAGCTAAGGATGGATTTAGAATGATAATTAATGAGAATGGTTATCAGTATCATTCTAAAAGTGCTGATTAAAAGGAGACTTAATGATGGAGAATGTCACCAATTGTAAAATGAATCACATATATCAGTTTCAGGAGTTTAGGGGATCTAAAAATTATGAGCGTCATTTAAGAAACTTAGGATTAGTGAGTGGAGTAGATCTATATATAGTATCAAAACAAGTTGGTCAACCGATTATTGTTGTTTTTAAAGGGACAAGAATTGGTTTAGATGAAGAAATTGCTCGTGGTATTCAAGTGGTGGAAAAAAGCACAGTTCATGAATCAATGCTAGAGTCAATGGACCAGTTGGGTGTTGGAGACTCAGCTCAAGTCGTGAAAATATTAGGAACAGGTGCTTTGAAAAGAAGATTAATGGATATGGGATTAACTAAAGGAACAAGAATTGAAGTGAAGAAGTATGCTCCTTTAGGAGATCCAATTGAAATTACAGTTCGTAACTATAGTTTGACCTTAAGAAAGAAAGAAGCAGAACTAATTTTAGTAGAAAGAGAGATTAGCTAATGGAGACAGAAAAACATATTGCTTTAGTTGGTAACCCAAATAGTGGGAAAACAAGTTTGTTTAATGAGTTAACAGGTGCTAATCAATCTGTTGGTAACTGGCCTGGTGTAACAGTAGAAAGAAAAAGTGGACGTTTAAAAGAAGATAGTCATGTTGTATTGCAGGATTTACCTGGTATTTATTCTTTATCACCTTATACACCAGAAGAAGTTGTTGCAAGAGATTATTTACTACAGGAACACCCTCATCAACTACTAAATATTGTGGATGGAACTAACTTAGAGAGAAACCTTTATTTAACAACTCAACTTCTGGAAACAGGTATTCCGATGATGGTGAGTGTCAATATGATGGATGTTGTCAAAAAAGAAGGCACTATTATTAATTGCGAAAAATTAGCTTATGGGCTTGGAGTTCCGGTTTATCCAATAAGTGTTGTTAAAAAATTAGGCTTAAAAAAAATAAAAGAAGAGCTAAGTCATGAAAGAGGAGCGATAACAACATCGGATAATTATCCTCTATATGATGATCGTTTAGAAGTAGCTTTAGAAGAAATTAGTCAATTGATTAATAAATACGTACCAGCTCATCAATTACGTTGGTTTTCGATTAAGTTTTTTGAAAGAGATGTCAAAGTTTTAGAAATGACAACTATTACTGAAGAGATTCATAAAGAAATTGAGGAAATCATTCAAATGACTGAAAAAATCATGGGAGATGATAGTGAGAGTATTATCATCAATGAACGCTATGATTTTATCGCTCAATTAGTCGCTCTGAGCACGATTAAATCAAAAGACTTACATTTAACGGCAAGTGACAAAATTGACCGTATAGTGACGAATAAGTGGCTCTCATTGCCTATTTTTGCTGGTATTATGTGGGCAGTTTACTACTTATCAATTCAAACAGTTGGAACTATGGGAACAGACTGGGTCAATGATGTTTTATTTGGAGAAATGATCCCTAATCAAGTAACGCACTACTTAGAATTATGGCAAATTGCTCCATGGCTTCAGTCACTTATTTTAGATGGAATTATCGCAGGAGTTGGAGCGGTTTTAGGCTTCTTACCGCAATTAATTGTTCTGTTTCTATGTCTTTCTATTTTGGAAGATTGTGGTTACATGGCAAGAATAGCTTTTGTAATGGACCGCTTCTTTAGAAAATTTGGCTTATCTGGTAAATCATTCATTCCAATGTTAATCGCAACAGGTTGTGGTGTGCCAGGAGTTATGGCCAGCCGAACGATTGAAAATGAAAAAGACCGCCGAATGACGATTATGACGACAACTTTTATGCCATGCTCAGCTAAGCTACCAATTATTGGTTTAATTGCGGGAGCCTTTTTCCCTAAAAGTAGTTGGGTAGCTCCATCAGCTTACTTTGTCGGAATCGGTGCTATTGTACTATCAGGTATCATATTGAAGAAAACCAAACTTTTTGGTGGTAAAGCAGCACCTTTTATTATGGAGATGCCTTCGTACCATTTACCACGTTTGAAAAATAGTGTGAGACAAACATTTGACCGTTCCTCTGCTTTTGTTAAAAAAGCAGGAACTATCATTTTTGCAAGTTCAGTTATTATTTGGTTCTTAATGGCATTTAATTTTAAACTAGAAATGGTTGATGCAGATAAGAGTATGTTAGCGTTTATAGGTCGCTCAGTTGCCTTTATTTTTGCTCCACTTGGTTGGGGAAATTGGCAAACAACGATTGCGACAGTTACAGGATTAATTGCTAAAGAAAATGTTGTTGGAACATTTGGTATTTTATATGGCCATCAAGAATTAGTAAGTGAAGTAGGACAAGAATACTGGCCACTTCTTAGTGCAAGTTTAACACCATTAGCGGGTTATTCTTTCCTAATCTTTAACTTGTTATGTGCTCCTTGTTTTGCAGCAATTGGTGCAATTAGAAGAGAGATGAATGATTGGAAATGGACAACACTAGCAATTTCTTATCAATGTGGATTGGCTTATATAGTAAGTTTTGTCATTTATCAATTAGGTAGTGTTGTGATTGAAGGAGCACCATTTGGCTTTGGTCAACTACTTGCAAGTCTATGTGTCCTTGGATTCCTAGGAATGTTAGTGATGAAACCACGAGTGAAACGAAATCTAGTCGTTGAAGGAATTGAAATTTTATAGGAGGATTGTTATGGGAACAATTATTTTAGGAGGCATCATTTTTTTAGGTGTAGCTCGAGTAGTTTATAAGTATGGTATAAAAAAAGAATCGACATGTGATTGTTCTTCTGTCGATTGTCCTGTCAAAAAGAAGTAATGTGACAAAATTGTTCGTTCTTTGTAAGCTGAAACTTACGAAAAAACAAGTATCCTTTTGTAAACTGACAGTAATAAATGTCTGTTAATAAAGAGGGAAGAGTTATGAAGAAAAGTCAAAGCTTGTTTTTAGTGTTATTCTTAGCCTTAGGAGGTCTGTTTTTTGGTAGTCCGTTACTAACTAAAAATAGAACATCAAATGCTGCGATGGTGATGGATTTACTTAATCCATTTGTTAAAAATTCAACCGTTTATATCAAAACAACGAATGAATTTATTTCAACATATAAGAGTCAAGGATCAGATGAAGAGAACTATGTCTATGAAACAAATAGTTTTACTGAAAAAGGCAATAATAGAACATTAAAGTATATTTCTTTTGAAAAGAAGTTAACACCTAATAAATTCTTGAAAGTGACTACAAAAGGTCAAGATGTTAGGCGTTGGGAAGAAATAGAAAAGTCAGAAGTTCCAGAAAAAGCATTAAAGAAATTAGAAGAAAAATAATGATTGAAAAAGGAGAAATCGTTGATTTGATGATTTCTTCTTTTTTTGTCGTTTAGTCAGACGAAAGGGATTAAAAAATAGGACGCCATTCATCTTATACTCTTTTTGTAAGCAACACTTTAAAAAGGGAAAGGGATGGTATAAATGATGGAGAATTACAATGAATTAGAAATTGAAGAGATGTTTAATCATGTGATGTCAGTTATTGAAAAGGCTGAAGGTGATTTTGAAAAGACACTTAGTTATAAACAATTAAAATATTCAGAGCAACAAGATGCAAGAGAAATTATCTTAACGTTTGGTGAATGGTTATTTGATTATCATTTAGAAGAGATGGCTTCATGGAGTGAAACTAGCGTAAGAGATATTTTAATCGCTATTTTTCCACATAAAATTTCAGCAGATATTTCATTTTTCAAAAAGATAGTTCCTGTATTAAGTAGTTTCTTAGAATTTGCTTTTTATGCGAATTTACAAAAAAATGGACTAAAATTGATTGGCGTTATTAAAGAGTTAGAACCTCTTATGTTAAATGAAGTTGAAGTATCGCTAAAAGGCAGTTTAGAAGAAAAGCTATATAACTTAGGTAAAGAGATGGGACTTGATCTTTCTTCTTTAGATGATTTAGATAAATTGTATGCTTTTGTTGACCGATTTGAAACACCTGAAAAAAAAAGCTCAAAAAATAATATTATTCAATTATCCGTTGTTAAAAAACAGAAAAATAATGTTTAAATAGCGTTGAAAATAAAAAAAGCAAGTGTTATAATTACCTAGTCGGGGCTGTTAGCTCAGTTGGTAGAGCAACGGACTCTTAATCCGTGGGTCATGGGTTCGAACCCCCTACAGCCCATATACTCGACTATGAAGGAATGTTTAAACGTTGATACATCAATGATGTATGGGTGTTTAAGCATTTTTTATTTTACTTTGAATACGGTTTTGAATACGGTCAGCTAATATCTAGGTATTTAGCGAACTTCAAAGCCGTTTCTTTTTTTGTCTTTTTGGTAACATGCGTGTAGATATTTAACGTTGTTTTTACATCGGTATGTCCAAGTCTTTCTTGTACCTCTGGAATAGCTGCTCCTGCTTCAAAAAGCAAAGAGCAATGAGTATGCCTAAAACCATGAACAGTTATCTTTTTAAGATTGTATTGTTCTTGGATGGCCACTAACCATTTACGAGATTTAGCAGGCGAAAGAAAGCCGTTGTCGATGTTAGTAAAAATAAGCTGGTCTTTACTCATTGTATTAAATCCAACGGTTAAAGCTTCAGTACGTTGAACTTTACGCCAAGTCTTCAAAATTGAAAGAGTACCATCATCAAGTGCCATTGTACGGGCACTTTTTTTCGTTTTAGGAGGTAGCACGATTAAACGTGAGTTTTCCCCCCTTGTGAGTGTCTTACTGACAGTTAAGGTCTTTAGCTCAAAGTTTATATCTGACCATGTTAAAGCTAACAATTCGCCTTGTCTCAGACCAGAGAAAGCTAAGAGGTGGAAAACGGTATAAGCTTTTAAATTGTTACTCTTTTTAATTAAATCCAGGAACTCAATTAATTCTTCTTTGGTGTAATAATTGAATTCTGTTTCCTCTTTCACTTCTTCCATAACCTTTGGACTGTCACCTTTTTAGTTGGGTTATCTGATACTATCCCTAATGAAATAGCATACTCAAATACACTAGAAACATAGTTATGCATCCGTTTATATTTTGTCTTCGTATGATCAAACCATTGATTAATTATCTTCTGACAGTACTTCACATCGATTTTCTCAATTCTTAAATCTCCGTAAGCAGGCAGTATGTGGTTAACAAACATTTCTCCAGTCTTAGCCCAGGTGCTTTCTTTAACAGTATTCTTATACTGAATAAACCACATTTCATAAGCTTCCTTGAATGTGGTTGTGCTTTTCTTTTGAAAACCATTTGTTAAGAAATCATGTTGTACTTTTCTTTCTTCTACTTTGGCTTCTTTTAACGATGAAAAACCTCGTCTAGTAGTTCTTACTTCTTTCCCTGTTACTTCATCGACACCTAAATAAGTTTGGAATAACCAAGCTTTAGTGCCATTTTTCTTTTCATATTGTTCAAATTTTGCCATTTTAATTTCTCCTATCTAACCACGGGCGAGTAGTAGAGGGAGGGAGATTATAACTTGTCTGATATATCCTTCAATTCAGATAATGCATTATTTAAAATTGTATTAATTTCTATAAAAATACTAGGGTCTAAATCATCATATATTCTTTCTGATATTTCATGAATATCAGAAACTTCATACAAGTTTATGTATTCTTCATCAGAAATAGAAGCCTCTTTACTATTATCAGAGTAGTATTCTGGTAAAGAATATTTAATATCTTGTATTGATTCATATACTTGTTCGATAATCCCTTTATCTGTATTACCAATTCCGTTTAAATTTTTAACAGCTTGATATATTAAATCTTGATAGTTGTCTAGAAATCCTGCGTGATTTACACTTTTCATTCTTTTAATTTCATCTTTAATTTCTTCGACTGTATATCCAGATTCTTTGGACCAAAGATCCCATCCTTCCGGATCCTCAATTTCACCCTTAAGATATTCGACTCTAACTTTTAATTTTTTAGATATAGAATGCCAAATTACATCATCGAGTACTCTTGTTACGTTTTCATAATGACTGATTGCTTGCTGGGTAACCATTAGATTTAGACCATCAACGATGGCGAGTATTTTGAAGTGTTAAAAATGTAAAACGGCTATCTGATAGTAGAAGATGACAAACTGTTTAAGTATGATAAGAAAACTAGAAGTTTGGAACCATACACTAGAAAATAGGTAAAGTTAATCAGAGGTATGGATAATAAAAAAGCATTCGCTGATGAACGAATGCTTAAGGTAATTTATTTCTAAAATTTTGCCGTAACTTAGCTAGTGATAATTCTAGAATTATGAATTGTTTTGTTCTAAAAGGTAAATCAGCAAGAATGAATGAAATAATCAAAATTATCACACCTCCCCTTTGGTCAAGAGTAACACGTATTAGATTTAATAGCTCTTAATATCGTTTAAAGGTTATAGAAAGTATAAAACTGTCTGAATTCTGAATTCAACATTCCTAAGTATCTGCTACCTAGAGGAGTTAAAATGCAAGTGTCTTGGTAACTTGTCATATCTGAACCATCTGGTTTTGTTGATAAACTATGTTCCGTTATCATTTCCATAGCAAAAGAAAAGTTATTTCTAGGTGTGTGCATAGGTGATTTAGGACTTGTATACGGTCTGGGTCCAACATTTTTAAATTTATTAATATTGTTGAGCATCATCCTGAGGGTCATATCAATATTATTCATAAAAATCATGTCCTTTCTAGAACAAGTTAAGTGTAACATGAATAACAAGTAATAGCTCGTTATCATAATTATTGATAGATTGAGAAGAGAGAAAATGAGACAAATAAAAAGAGCACTCAACAAATTTCTGAAGAATGCTCTTTCTATGGGGCGCCTCTGTGGTTACGCCATAATTTGGACAGGGATCGATTTAGTGTTTTGAAATTCTTCACCCTGTGTGGAACGATTACAGAGTTTCTAATATTCATCATATCTCCATCTCCTTTCTATACGATAAGTATAACACGAAAACGTTTTAAAAGCTTGTAAATAGACTTTTATATAAAAAATAAGCATCTACCTGTCATGGAAATAGGTAAATGCTCTCAGTACGAATATGAAATATTCATTAGGTAAGTTACTCCTTATGCAATGTTTTGTAATTCAGATACTGCGTTTTGAATCGTTGTACCAGTAGCGAATTTTGATTCATCCTCTTTTGAAAAAACGATGAATAGGTTTAATTCTGTGTCTAGTGTTACACGATATTCTAATTGTTTGTTATTGAATGTCATATACATTCTCCTTTCTGATGTAGATTAAAAGGCGACTTGATAAGTCATAACGAAATTCCATTTATTAATATACCATAAATAAACAAATAATGCAATTTTTAAGAGAAGGACTAACATTTGGAAACAAGAGAAGTAGAAAATATTTTTGATAAGTTGAATTTAAACGAAACGGATTATCAAATTAAATTCGGAGAAGGTTTGCTAATGACGATGTTCTTACAGAATGAATCAGAAGAAGGTTTAGTTATAGCTAAACATGGTGAGGAAACCGAAGCAGGGGAGTTAATCGGTATTGATAGAGCTGAGAGATTATCTCAAAGTAGTGTTCCTCTGACTTTGTTAACTTTTCCCGAGAACCAAGCTGGGTTAAAATCTTTAGATTCTTTAAGTGCGTGGTTGGATATATTGGAGAGAAATATTAAAGGTACTAGAATTGATAACGACTTGATGTTCGATACTATGTGGACGATTGAAACTCATAAAGCGATCAATCAGCTAAAACTTAAAAAGTAAGCTATAACTGAATTGTTAGAAGAATGTGGGATGATACAGAAACAATCATTGGGGAGCTGTATATCAAGAAATTTCCTCAATATACGATACAAGGTTTAGTGAAGCAAAACAAACTAAGTTGTGGAAGGAACAAAGCGTTAGAGTTACGAAAGAAATTTTTCGATGAGTTAGATAAAATGCTTGATATTTAAACACTTTTTAAACTTTTTTGCATATCTAATGGTAGTAAAATAGTATTATCAGAAGTTTAACGATACAGCGACAGTTACACAAATCTAAAAAAAAATTAAAAAACACACTTGTAGGCTGTCGCTTGTTGAAAACTTGGTATTAACACACAGTCGTCGTGACAGGGGAATAGCGATTGTGCTGGTTGGTTAACGAGGTAAAGTTTGCGCTGGTTAAATCGTTGTTAACATTAGCTGTTTTACTGGTATAATGGTTATACAAATGAAACGAGGGGTTAAAAATGAGTATGGCAAGCGCAATAACAAGAATGTGTGAATTAGTTTCAGGAAGTAACGACCCGATTCTATTAAAAGCAGTCATGGAAGTTCAACAAGATTTGATTAAAATACAAGAAGAAAACAGGTTGTTGAGACAACAAGTTTTAGAATTGAAGAACATTGATATAGTAAGAAGTGAATTAGAACATAAAGGTAATGCATATTATCATAAAGGTGATGGACCGTACTGTACGACATGTTTGACAAAGAAGGTAAATTAGTAAGGTTGTCATTGAAAGGTGGAGGATGGGACAAATATAAATCTGGAACTTGTGGTAGTTGTAAAAATAAAGTGTTTACAGATATTATTGATACAGATTTTAGATGGATGTAATTATTTAAAAACTCGCCCGTGATAATGAAGATTTTTTGAATACGTAATTGAATACGGTTAGATATTTATTTATGGTTGCTAGTGGGTAGAAGAAAATGTTAAACAATCAAAAATATAGTAACAAACCACTATTGCTTATTAGTGTAACGTTTCTTTGTAACCCCCTACAGCCCATACGACAAAAACATTGATATATAAGCATTTATTAGGTGCTTGTACATTAGCGTTTTTTCTTTTTCTCTTAATTTCAGCCTCTGGTGGCAGAAAACGTGGCAGAGAATTATTTTTAACCAAATATCAACACATTTTTATACCAAAATTGATAATTAAAATGATTTACAAGAAAATAATCTAATGAGAAAGAAGGATCTCGATGGAAAAGTTTTGTTTGAGTTATAGTACAGGTAAAGACAGTGTTTTAGCCTTAGATCGTATGATTACGGCAGGCTATCAATGTGCAGGATTAGTGACTAGTGTGAGCGAAGATATTAATCGTTCTTGGTTTCACGGTATACCTCTTTCTCTTTTAGAACAAGCGGCTGAAAGTTTACAAATACCATTAGTCATTGTTAAAAATAATCCTGAAAATTATCAAGAACGAATGGTTACCTCATTAAGAAAAATGAAAGAATCTGGAATTGATTATTGTGTATTTGGAGACATTGATATTGAAGAAAACGGGCAATGGGACCGAAATGTTTGTCAAAAGTCTGGTTTAAAACCATTATTACCTTTGTGGGAAGAGTCTCGTGAAGAGATTGTTACAGAGTTTGTAGAAAAAGGGTATCACGCTATTATTAAAACCATTAGTAAGACGTCACGAATTCCTGATAGTTTTTTAGGTCAACCGCTAGATCAAATGTTTATTGATTATTTGAATACTCATAACATTGATGTATGTGGTGAAAACGGAGAATATCATACATTTGTTGTAGATGGCCCCTTGTTTAAATTTCCAATAAACTATCAAACAACAGGAGTTTTTGAGAGTGAATACTCGAAATCTATTATTATTGAAAATTAATCATTTGTTTGATACATTTGTCAATTAATAATACTCAAACATGTATATACTAGAAAACAGCTGTTTTTAAGGCTTTTTTTTAATCATTAGATAACAAAAAATTAATAAAAAAACGAACAAAAAAAGCAGGGACTAGGTCCACTGCTTTTTTGCTTCAGCGCAAGCAAGGTTTTGTAAGGGAAGGGGAAAACAAGACTTGCGCATCAATTATTAGCCGAATAAATTAAATAAATTAATTTATACATTAAGCTTAAAACATAACTGACGAACTGACAATACCAAAATCATTTTATTTATTTGATGCTAAAAAACGCTTCTATAAAAGGCTAGAAATCAACATTTGCTACTTTTCATGTTTTGCATATGCATATGTACTAAGTGATAATAATTATAATTAAAATACAGGGTTAATCAGTTTTTAATAAATTTAATAGAAGGAAAAAAAGAAATATTTTAGAAAGAAGTCAAAATGTTGTATAATAGGTCTGATACAGTAGCATAAAATGTTATTTCTAGGAGGTTCAACATTGAAAAAAATACTAGTTGTTGACGATGAAAAACCGATTTCGGATATTGTTAAATTTAATCTAAGTAAAGAAGGCTATGAAGTATTTACTGCATTTGATGGAGAAGAAGCTGTTGAGATGGTGACAGAAGTGGAACCAGACTTAATATTATTAGATTTAATGTTACCTAAAAAAGATGGATTAGAAGTTTGTCGTGAAGTTAGAAAAAATTACGACACACCTATTATTATGGTAACAGCCAAAGACTCAGAAATTGATAAAGTTTTAGGATTAGAATTAGGTGCCGATGATTATGTCACAAAACCTTTTTCAAACCGTGAATTAGTTGCTCGTGTTAAAGCAAACCTAAGACGTCATGGCAATACAGCAGCAAAAGCTGAAGAAGACAATAACAATGAGTTAAACATTGGGGCTCTTACGATTCATCCAGATGCTTATATTGTGTCTAAACGTGGTGAAACAATCGAATTAACTCACCGTGAATTTGAATTATTACATTATTTGGCAAAACACATTGGTCAAGTCATGACGCGTGAGCATTTACTTCAAACAGTTTGGGGTTACGATTACTTTGGTGACGTTCGTACAGTGGATGTAACTGTCAGACGTCTACGTGAAAAAATTGAAGATAACCCAAGTCACCCTACTTGGTTAGTAACGCGTCGTGGTGTTGGTTATTACTTAAGAAATCCAGAACAGGATTAGAGGGTTTTACAATTATGAATCAGAAAAAATTACGCTTTTTTTCTTCGGTTCACTTTAAAATAGCACTAGTATTCGTTCTTCTTTTGATGATTTCAATTGAGATTATTGGTGCTATTTTTATTCGTGAATTGGAAAGTTCAACCATTAAGACATTTGAGGATAATATGACGTCTCAAGTGGATGCTTTAGCGACCAATTTAAGTAGTGAACTGACGAAGTATCAAGAAAATCCAAAAGAGAATAATTTGAAACGAACTTTAGTTGAGTTTTCAAAAAGTGATATTTTGGAAGCAAGACTAGTAGATGATAAGGGGATTGTGATTGCCACAAGTGATCCTAATTTACAAGGTGATATCGGCAAGAAAAATGACTATGAATCGTTTAATACTTTTACGCAAAAAAGAGAAGAGCGAAGAGATCCGGTAACAGGCGACCGTGTTTACGTGAATATTCAACAAGTGTATTCTCCAACGGGTAACGCAGTCATCGGTTTTCTTTACGTTAAGAGTGACATTGAAAGTAAATATCGCCAAGTAAGTGATATTGCGTTAATTTTCTTTTATGCGTCGATGATTGCTCTTGTATTCTCGCTAATCATAGCACTTTTTGTAGCAAGAACTATAACCAAGCCAATTGGTGAGATGAAGCAACAAGCTGTACGAATTGCGAATGGTGATTACTCAAGGCAAGTGGAAGTTTATGGTAAAGATGAGCTAGGTCAATTAGGAGAAACTTTTAATGAAGTGTCGGCCAGAATTGAAGAAGCTCAGGAAACAATGGATGCTGAAAGACGAAGGTTAGACAGTGTTCTTTCACATATGACAGATGGTGTTATCGGAACTGATCGCCGTGGGAATATTATTTTAATCAATGAAACGGCCCTTAATTTACTTCAAGTTCAAATGGAAGATGTTTTAGGAGAGTCTATACTAACTCTTTTAGATATTGAGGAGGACTATACTTTCAGAACATTATTAGAAGAACAAGAAGAAACATTAATCGATTTTTCTGACAAATTAGGAGAAGCAATGCTGTTACGTGCGGAGTTCTCTATGATACGTCGAGAATCTGGTTTTATTAGTGGTTTGGTTTGTGTACTTCATGATGTAACGGAAAAAGAAAAAGACGAAGAAGAACGTCGTCAGTTCGTATCGAACGTTTCCCACGAATTAAGAACACCATTAACGAGTATGAGAAGTTACATTGAGGCATTAGTTGATGGTGCTTGGCAAGATCCAGAAGTAGCGCCAGCTTTCTTAAAAGTAACACAAGAAGAGACCAATCGAATGATTAGAATGATTAATGATTTACTCCAATTATCACGGATGGATTCCAATAAAATTGAGTTAAAAAAAGAATTGGTTAACTTAAATGAATTGTTTAATTATGTTATTGATCGATTCGATATGGTGATTAAAGATAGTGAGAAAAATTATGAAATCAAACGAGAATTTACGAAACGCTCTATTTGGGTTGAGTTAGACACAGATCGAATGATTCAAGTGTTTGATAATATTTTAAACAATGCAATGAAATATTCCCCATCAGGAGGAACCATTACGTGTCGTCTTCTTGAGACGCACAAAAATGTCATTATTAGCATTTCTGATGAAGGTTTGGGTATTCCAAAACAAAACCTAGGGAAAGTATTTGACCGCTTTTACCGAGTGGATAAAGCCCGCTCACGTGCAATGGGTGGCTCTGGGTTAGGTTTAGCTATTTCAAAAGAATCAGTCAAAGCTCATGGTGGTAATATTTGGGTTGAGAGTGAGGAAAATAGAGGGTCAACATTCTTTATTTCGTTACCATATGAACCCTATGAGGAGGATCTTTGGGAATGAATCAAATAACCGATAAAATAGTTAAAATTAGTCTAATCAGCATGATTTTGCTTAGTTTATTTCTTTCATGGAAAATCTGGACAAAACCAGCCAATCGTTCATTAGCAGAAAAAGATAAGGACAACACCTCAGAGCTAGTACAAACAAAAAAGATGACGGATGTGTATGTACCAACAAAACTTTTTTATCATAAAGATAAAGAAGAGTTACTATACTCAAATAAAGAAACTACTATCGTAGGCGTTCACGATAAATTAAGAAGTTTCGAATTTCAATCAAATAAAGAATTGGATGAAAAAGCAACAAGAGAAGCAATGTATACAACAAATTCTTTTAATCTATTCTTTCCAAAAGAACTTCCGATTTCTGTTTATGCTAGTATTTATGGTTTGAAGCTTAATCTTCCAGGTAATTTAGAAGATTTTAAATTCAACCGAATTCTTTATTCTTTTGAAACTGAAAAAGTAACCTTTACGAATGATTCTTTAAAAAAAGGAATTTCATTTGAAGTAAAAGGTGATAGTAAAAGAATCCAAGACCTTGTTGCTAATGAGAAAAAAAATAATTATTATGAAGTAACTTTAGAACCTGAAAATGTTTCAGGTATTTATTACATGAAAGATGATGTGAAGTTAAAAACATATAGTTACATTGTAGCCACTCAATCTTTTACTACTTTTTCAAAAGCATTTTTCAATCAATCTAATGATTTGTATTCAAACGAGAGTAGTAATGTTAATTTGTCAAATGGTGAAGGAGAATCATTAACAATCCAATCAGATACAGGAGAAGTTAATTATTTTGGTAAACTAAAAACAACTGAAAAAAAACAAAAAAATGCGTTGTATTTTGATACATTCCAATACGTTGAAAATATTGGGAATGCTATGGGAACATTACGTTACTTTGACGCAAAAGATGGAGACGTAACTTATCGTAATTATATTGAAGGATTTCCTGTTTTTGGGAAGAATATGAAGGGACGTTTGGAAGTTGTTGTTCAAAATAAAAATGTCTTTGTTAGAACGAATCAAGAGATGATTCAAATGCCCATCCCATCAGATGAAACGATAACCCTTGTTTCAACAGAGAAATTAATGAGTGAACTTGTAAATATTGGTGTTGAATTAAGCCATGTGGAAGATGTCCAAATAGGTTATGAATGGCAAACAAACTCAGAAACTAAGCAAGCTGTTGACTTAGTCCCAACATGGTACATTAAATATGATGGTATTTGGTTTTCTCATGCAGATTTAGTCAGTAAATTGGAAAAAGGAGGCCTCTAGGAGATGGATTTTAAACGAGTCGAAGGTATTTTTCTAGTAGTCTTCTTATTCTTAAATATGTTTTTATTTTATGTGTATCAAGAAGGAAAATCAGCTCAAGATACAGTATCAACAGGAACGATTTCAGATAATATTGAAAGTCGATTATCAGCTGATGAAATTAAAATCCCTCATGATTTATCTCAAAAACACAAACAAGGGTACTATTTATCTGCTGAAGAAAGTGAACTAGTTGTTGAAGCTAAAGAAGATTTAAGAAACATTGAATGGCAAATTAACGATAATCAATTAACAGCTCGTTTGATTCGAAAAAACGATATGGAAATATCTGATTCAGATGAAGCTAAGAAAATCGATAATTTCGTGTCACAAAAAGAAAATGTTATTAAGGGAAAAGATTATGTTCTTAATTCATACGAAAGTAAACCTGGTAAACAATATATTTATTCTCAAAAATGGGAAGGGATTCCTTTTTATGATGAGACATCTAGACTTGCTGTAAGTGTTTCAAAAAATGAGCTTAACAGGCCAATCATTGAAAGCTATGAGCAAACTTATTTGAATAATATTGAAGCTTTAAGGGAACAACAACCGTTAATTTCAGAAAGAGAAGCAATCATCAGTTTATATACTAATAACAGGTTGCAACCAGGAAATAAAGTAAAATCAATTAGTCTTGGCTATACGCGTATTTTTACGGTTAGAGGAAAAAATGTGTATATTCCAGCTTGGTTTGTTAACGTTGAGTCAGGAAAGAATACAGCACAAGTGGAACGAGTTAATGCCTTCTCAAGTGCTGTTATCTCTTCGAACGTGTCTGAGGTGAAAAATTAAAGGATTTGAGATATACTGTTTGTCAGTATATGGGTTATTAGGAAGGAAGAGTTTTTGTGGGAAATAATGGATTTAAGATAAGCGTTCTTGCCAGCGGTAGCTCTGGAAATTCACTTTATATTGAATCTGGTCAAAAACGATTATTAGTAGATGCTGGATTAAGTGGAAAAAAAATTACGGGACTACTCGCACAGATTGACCGCAAACCAGAAGATTTAGATGCAATTTTAGTGACCCATGAACACCGAGATCATATTCACGGGGTTGGGGTGTTAGCAAGAAAATATAAATTAGATGTTTATGCCAATGAAAAAACCTGGCAAGCAATGGATCCTTTAATTGGAGATGTTAGTTTTGAACAGAAAAATATTTTCAATATGGGCGAAGTTATGACATTAGGGGATTTAGATATTGAAAGTTTTGGTGTGTCTCATGACGCAGCAGATCCTCAATTTTATCAATTCCATAAAGATAATAAATCATTTGTTGTTCTAACAGATACAGGCTATTGTAGTGACCGAGTGCGTGGCATTATTAAAAATGCTGATGGTTACTTAATGGAAAGTAATCATGATTTAGGCATGTTGCGAATGGGGAAATATCCTTGGAGCACAAAGCAACGTATTTTGAGCGATAAAGGTCATTTATCCAATGAAGATGGGGCTCTTGTAGCAACTGATGTTATTGGTGATAAGACAAAACGCATTTATTTAGGACATTTAAGTAAAGAAAATAACTTAAAAGAAATAGCACATATGACCATGACAGATACATTAATGAAACATGACTATGATGCGATTAACCAAATAAAAGTAATGGATACAGATCCAGAAAAAGCTTGCTCATTATTTGCGATATAAAAAAACCATTAGATTTTCGAAAAGTTGAAAATCTAATGGTTTTTATTTGGTCGTTTTATTGTTGGAAATTACTTTGGTCTAAACTTTCTTTTTCTTTTTGTTGTTTTTGTTGTTTTTCTAGCAATTTAGCTGAATCTTGGTCAAGTTTAACTTTTTTAGTTTGTTTTTTACCTTCGTGATAGAAAGTTATATCCATGTCATCACCGATTTTTTTGCGATATAAAACAGATTGTAATTCTGATTTATTATTGATGGCTTTACCATCTAATTCTGTAATGACATCATATTTTTTAATACCAGCTTTTTCTGCAGGTGAATCTTTTTCTACACCACCAACAACTACACCGTTAGTGATATCTTTATCTTTTAATTTAAGAACACTTTCACGTTCTTCAGCACTAACAATGTTTAGGTCAATCATTGACACACCAAGCATTGGACGAGCAACAGGTTTACCTTTTTCAAGTTGGTTAATAATAGAAACAACATCGTTACTTGGAATAGCAAATCCCATACCTTCAGCAGACACACCAGAAGCTGCTTGAGCTATTTTGCTTGAGTTAATACCGATGACTTGTCCACTTGAATTAATTAGAGCACCACCAGAGTTACCAGGGTTAATGGCAGCATCCGTTTGAATCGCGTTACTACTAATTAATTGACCATCTTCAGTTTGGTTATTAATCATACGGTCTTTCGCAGAAACGATACCTTGAGAAACTGAATTAGAGAAGGTAGAACCTAATGGAGATCCCATAGCTAATGCAGGCTCACCAACTTTGATATCATTAGAGTCAGCAAATTCGGCCACAGTTGTTACATTTTTAGATGAAATTTCTAAGACAGCTAAGTCACTATAAACGTCAGTTCCAACAATTTTGGCTTCTGTTTTTTCACCGTTATTAAATAGAATACTTACAGCGTCAGCATTTGCGACAACGTGATTGTTTGTAACGATGTAGGCTTTATTACCATCTTTTCGGTAAATAACACCACTACCTTCACTAGCTTCAGCTAATTCACCATCATTTTTATTATTGTCAGAAGGACCAAAAATACGTTCTAAATCAGATAGCTGACTTTGTTGTTTTTGAAGAGTAGTAACAGAAACAACTGCATCCTCTACATTTTTAACAGCTTTTGTAACATCAGTTGAAACATCTACTTTTGCATTTTGAACTTTTGTTTTACCTGTATCGTTAACTTCACTTTTTGAAGGAGTGACAGAAGTTACTTTGTCGCTACTATTGCTGTTATGATTAATAGCAGTATAGCCACCAACAACTAGCATGCCACCTAGAGCACCAGCTAATAAAGAAACACCAAAACGTTTCATGTAAGAATTATTTTTTGGTTGATTATAAACAACCTTTTCTTTATTTGATTTTGAAGAATTAGGGGTTACGTCTTTTCTCATAATTTTCGGTGATAAACACCTTTCCTCCTTTAATTACTTATCTATATTTATTATAATTTGTTTATTGACTATAGTCTAACCCTCAATTTTGAAAAAAAAGTGAAGAACTTTCGTTAAATTTCAATTTTTTAACTTAAAAATAATGAATTAAACATGAAAAATTAAGAAATAGATGGTCAAATTTATCTAGTTTTCCACACGGTTCATCCACAGTGCGGTGGATAAGTCCGTTGATAACTAAAGAAAAAGGGATATTTATGTGGATAAAACTGTGGATAGATGTGTATAACTTTCCAATTAATAAAAAATAAGTGAAAAGGACGAACATTCATGAAAATAAAAATTATTGCCGTAGGAAAACTAAAAGAAAAATATTTAAAACAAGGAATTGCAGAGTATGAAAAACGATTAGGCAAGTATTGTAAGTTTGAAATCATTGAAGTGCCAGATGAAAAAGCACCAGAGAATCTAAGTGAATTAGAGATGATCCAAGTAAAAGAAAAAGAAGGACAAAAAATACTAGCTAAAATATCAGATAATGATTATGTATTTGCTTTAGCTATTCAAGGAAAAGAAATCACTTCAGAAGGATTCGCCAATCAAATTGACCAACTAAGTACAAGGGGAACAAGTTCATTCACATTTGTTATTGGTGGCTCGCTAGGATTATCAGATGAAGTTATGAAGAGAAGTGACGCACAAATATCATTTGGACGATTAACTTATCCACATCAATTGATGCGATTGATACTGACAGAGCAAGTGTATCGGGCGTTTAGGATAATCCATGGACATGCGTATCATAAATGATGAGGTTATTCTAAAGTTTTATAAATAGGAAGGAATTGATGTATAGATGATTATATTAATTACAGGAACTACGCATACTGGAAAAACTAACTTAGCTCAAAAACTATTGACAAAGTATCACTATCCATATTTATCTATGAATCATTTGAAAATGGGTTTGATTCGTAGTAATCAAACTAATCTGACTCCAGTAGATGATGTGTTACTAATTCCTTATTTATGGAATATTACTTTGGAAACTATTAAAACAGCTATAGAAAACAAACAGAATTTAATTGTAAAAAAATGGGATTAATTGACGCAACCTCTTATAAGATTGATATTGATACATGTACGATTAAATAGAATAATATATATATATAAATTCAAATAATATTGAAGTGAAGCAGAATTTTTATTCTATGCTTCTTTTTATTTTACCAAGATATGTTAATTTTTTTGCTGTGAATATTAGAATGATAATAATAATTATAGTAAATACTGACATAACAAGGCCTCCTTCCAGACCAAAATCTCCTCCGCTTAAAGTAGTTTTAAAGGGGTAGATATTGTACGAAAGAGACTGTTTTCAATAACTTGCCCACTTATTTCAGTTCCAATAAATACTCCAAGAACAATGTTCCAGGCTCCGTGAGCGAAACCTGTCAACCACATGTTGTTTGTAGTGTAATAGATTAAAGAGAACATTATGCCAAACAGAAATAAATTAATTACTGGCAAAGCTGTTACACCAGGAGCAGATAGATGGAATAGAGAAAATATCAGAGAGTTGCTAACTATGGCAATTATGAGATTAGTTTTATTTTGAATTTCTTTCATTATAATCGAACGCATTAAAACTTCTTCAGCCATTCCCTGAAAAAAGAAACCTATGATAAATAGAAGGATGATTAAAGTGTTGGAGTTGCTATTTACCGATATAGTAACAGTTGATAATAGTGTTGAAGAAAGATACAAGCTCATCGCTAAAATAGTTCCTATTACTATACCTTTAGCAATTTTTGAACCGATATTTTTAGTTGAAAAGCCAAATTTAGTGAGATCTTTTTCATACATTTTATTGTTGATGATAATCAAGAAATATAAAATAATTGGATATCCTAACATGCTAATAATCATGTTATATGGTGTTGTTATAATCAATTCACTAAGTCCCATCTCGATGTTTAAAAAAGTAGTAGTTCCATAGACAAGAAAGAGTGATACGATAGGTCCCAATATAAAAGCTGCTAAAGATAGGATGATTATTGTTGTTGTTCTATTAGGTCTAAACCTTCTTTTATTCTGTATTTTAGTTTGTTTTACGCTCATTTGTTACACTCCTTTTTTATATAATGAGTAAACTATACTCTTAATAGTGGTTTAAATTCAACGTTTTAATTTAATTTTGTTTAAAAATTTATTTATTATGCCGAATGTTACATTTAGGTTGTCAGTTATTACCAGACAAGAATATTGATGATTATAAAAGGTATTATAAATATATCGAAAGAGAAATTAACTTTCTGTTTCGCAAAAAAACTTTATAAGAGGTTTAGGAAAGGAGGAAAATATGATGAAAAAAGTTAATGTACGTAAAGCAGACACAGTTGACGCAACAGCATGGTGGATTGTTATCTAATTTGATAACCAAATAACTATTAGGCGAGATAGAGATATCTCGCCATTTTTCTAAATAAGGAGAGAAAAGAATGAAGTATGAATATCCAAGAATTAAACCAATTTATCCGCTGTACCAATTAAATAAAGAGAGATTCAGAGTAGGGGCCCAGCTTGGAATTACTACTGAATTTGATGACGTGGAAGGGCAATTCTGGACATTGTCAAATACTCTTGATGGCGTTAGATCATTTAATGACGTTGTAGTTGAAATGAAAGAAAAATATCCAGAATTAACGGCTAAAGACGTTGAAGAAGGAATAGATTTTTTAAATGAGGAAGGCTTAATTGAAGAAACATACCCTAGTCTGTCGGTTGAAGATAGATACATAGCTAACGTGAATTATTTCAGTAGATACTGTAAAGCTGAAGATAATAGATTCGAAATTCAAAATAAAATTAATAATTTAAATATTCTATTATTAGGACTTGGTGGCGGTGGTTCTAACATTGTAACGTTGCTTGCTGGTCTTGGTCCTAAGATGATCAGAATGGTTGATTATGACCGAGTTGAATCGAGTAATCTTGGACGCCAATTACTATATAGAGAGTCTGATGTTGGAGAGAAGAAAACAGTGGTGGCTAAAAGAGCCATTAATGAAATGAACTCAAACATAATAGTTGAAACTGTAGATAAGAAAATAATGGATGTAAATGATGTTGTTGAGCTAACGGAGGGAATTGATATTGTGATTTGTGCAATTGATGAACCACCTTTTATCATTCATAGAATTGTTAATGAAGCCATTGTTAAAGTTGGACTTCCTTGTGTGTTCGGAGCTTCCCAGGTTAGTAGAGGAAGAGTTTATACAGTAATACCACAAGAAACAGGATGTTTTGATTGCATGAATTTAAACTTTAGTAAAAATGACCCAAAATTCATAGAGCAATTTGTAGGTTTTAGAAACATTCAATTTGACCCACCTTCAATAGCATATGGACCAGGTATATTCCAATTAACAGCCTCTATTGTCGATGAATTAATAAGAGTGACTACTGGGTATACTGAACCGAAAAGTTTAGGAACTCAATACGAAATAAACTATGAAGATGGAAATTCGTTTACTCACAAAACTTGGCCAAGATTCGAAGATGAATGTCCAACTTGCGGTAAAGGAGATGTCTCCCAATGGGAAATATTCCAATACTATCAAGAGAAAAAGTAGAACCAACATATGTTGAAGCTCACTCATTAAAACGCAAGTTAAAGAATGGTGATTGGGTGTACATATCAGAAGGAAATCAACTCTTGATATTAAGTGATGAAGTGGTAAGACAGCTTAATTCACTCGAATTAATTGACGAAGAATCATTCTTGGAGTTGGTCGAAAGTGGAATTTTGGTAGAGAGAAGTTCCTCGATTGATGATAAGATCAAGCTATCGCAAGAACCTAAGGGTGGCCTATTCAAAGCATTGTCCCTCTTAATAATTATTTGCGGTATAGTTGCTTTTTTTATTAGTGTCATTGAAGTCTTTACTAAAGGATTTCCTTTTGAAAGTGCAGTAAATATATTATTTGCAAATCCCTTAAAGTTCTTTCTAATCGCTATTCCTATTTCAATTGTATCAACAGTTTTTCATGAATTTATGCATATTATATTCTCGGGAAGTTCAAATAAAATCAATATTAACATAACCAAAGCCGTTGCGACGGTTCCTATGACTCATGTCTGGACATGGAGCAAACTTGGGAGGATTACTGCTATTGTATCTGGGATGTCATTGGATATAATTTTTTTGGCAGTATTCTTAGTTGCATTTGGTAGTGGTAGTGGATTAGCTTCAATTGGAGCATCAATACTAATAACAAGACTAATATGGCAATTTATCATAACTAAGAAAACTGATATTAATATATTGACATCTTTCCTCGCAGACAATCCGTTTTATTTTGAAGATATTGGTCAAGGAGTGTCATTTATAGTAGAGATAGTTAGTCTTTCTTCACTGATAATGATGTTATTGTTATGGATAATCCCGATTTTCAATCAATTCAATTAAACCAAATTATAGGAGGTCAGTTTTGAATAAACAATTGGAGTTACATTCACTAAGTAAAAAATATAAAAAAGCAAATCATTATGCAAATGAAAACATTAATTTGACCTTTAATCAAGGTGAGATATCAGCTATAACTGGTCATAATGGTGCTGGAAAAACGACAATGTTAAACCAAATAATTGGAATAACAAAACCTACAAAGGGTTCCATTACATTTGATGGAGTGTCATTTGCAACAGATAGCAAAATGGCAAGGGAATACGTATCTATGATGCCTCAATTACACGCCCCATTAGATGGTGTAACAATGGCTCAGTCAGTCGAATCTATCTTAAAGATAAGAGGACTTAATCAGAAAGAGGCAAAAAAAGAATGTAATAAAATATTGGAAGAATTGAAAATAGATGAGTGGAAAGATACACCAGGACAGAAGCTTTCGGGTGGCCTTAGAAGGCTTACGTCATTTGCAATGGCTGTTGCATTTCCATCTCCAATTATAGTTCTTGACGAGCCAACTAACGATGTAGATCCAATTAGAAGACAGATAATATGGAAGCATTTAAAAAAACTCTCAAATGATGGACATATAATCATTGTTGTCACACACAACATATTAGAAGTCGAAAAATATGCTGACAGGTATATTTTGATGAATCGTGGGAAAGTTCTGGAGGATAAAAACTTAAAAGAACAATCAATTGAAATAAGTGAACGAAACCACATGGTCGTAAACTTTATTAATCTAAATGATTTGAAGGATGTAATTATACCGAATGCAATAAAAACAAATATGGACAATGAAGAGTTGGTGATAGCGATGGAATTAACTAACGATCAAGTATCAGATGCTATTAACTGGGTCATGAATTTGATAAGAGAAAGAAAGGTTCAAAACTATAAGATTTCGCCGAAATCCTTAAATGAAACATATGGAGAGATGATAGATGGAGACGATGAAAACTCACGGAAATAAATCAATAATTAAAGAATTATTTGCATTAATAAAATGGAGCTTGTTAAGACACAAATCTTTACTACCTGTTTTCACTTTAACTCAAGCCTTTTTATCAGTAGCGATAGTTTATGGGTTAGCTTTACTCATACCTGATGTAGATAAAGAAACAGCAGTCTATTTATCATCTGGAGCTACTACCCTTGGAATTATTGCAGTTGGGTGCGTACTTGCTGCTCAAATAATAAGTACTGCTAAACAAGATGGAATTGTAAGCTATCAAAGAACTTTGCCTGTTTCAAGGATTAACATTTTGATTGCTGATTTTCTGATTTGGGGAATGGCCTCTCTTCCAGGAGTGTTTATGTCATTCTTAGCAGCGTACTTTAGATTTGGAGTTAAAATTAACTTTTCTATAGAAGCAATAATAATTCTTATATTAATTCAATTGTGCATGATTTCAATAGGTTTTGTATTAGCTTATTGGTTATCTCCAAATGTTGTTGGATTGGCAACTCAGATCATTATGATAGGTGGACTGCTGTTTTCTCCTATTACATACCCTACGGAGAGATTGCCTTCAGGTTTAGTAAGCTTTTTTGAATTTTTACCATTTGTTCCATCCAGTAATTTGATAAGGGCAATGTTTTACGGACAAGGAACTGTTAACGTTAGCAACATTTTAATAATTTGTTTTTGGCTAATATTAACAACTTCACTGTCACTTACTTCACTGTCAAGAAGGGATTGAGTAATACAGTGCAAACAATTAAAATAAATAATTTACATAAAAACTTAAGTGATTCGTTCAATTTAATCGTTAACGATTTGAATTTAGAGGTTGGCAAGATTTACGGGTTGGTTGGGCCAAATGGGGCAGGTAAAACAACTTTAATGAAGTGTTTGTGCGGACTGCTAAGGCCTGATGACGGTATGTTTGAAATAGATGACGAGAAAGTAGAGGTAGCAGATTCAAAAATCTTATCTCAAGTTGGAACAAACTTCGTTAATTCAGATAGTTTAAAGGGATTTAGTTTAGAAGATATTTATAATGATCACGTATTTTATTATGGATTAAATAATTTAATTACAATTGAAAAGCTTTTGGATGAAGTAGGTTTAAGTGTGAATAAAAAAATGAAATTTAATACAATGTCATTAGGAATGAAACAGAGATTTCTGTTGGGGCTATCAACGGTACATAATCCTTCATTGGTTCTTTTAGATGAGCCATTCAATGGTTTGGACCCTGATGGTGTGGATCTATTTATAGAGAATGTAAGATCCTTGTCGAAAGGAAGAGTGCTAATCGTAAGTAGCCATGTATTGAGAGATATGGAAACTTTTCTCGATGATGTAATCTTTATTGAAAGAGGGAAAGTTTTGAAGGCCAAGCCAATGCATGAAATAAGAAATGAGTATAAAGAGGGGTTGAAAGATTATTATGATGAACAAAAACGAAAACGTGATTAATGATGAAAAGGTAAATATATTTAAGTATGAAATGTCTAAAATCAAAAGCACCTGGTCTAAAGTTTTTTTAATCACAATAGTGATTCAATTACTATCATTTATGTTCTTTTCTGTAGTGGGGAAATTTGATGGTAGTTCTGATACCATATCTTCTTTCCAGGGAATAATTGCTCTATCTAATACAGTTACGATGTGCGGAATATCTATTTATGGAGCAGTGCTTCTGAGAAAAGAGTTAGTAAGATTCTATATAGGCGATCAAAGAAATAGAACGTTCTTGTTTCCAGTAGACAGGAAAGATCTAATCATGAAAAAAACAAGTTCATTTTTCACTATTATTTTAACCAGCTTTGGTAGTGCACTCTTCGTTTCATTTATTGTAGAAGTGGTATTAAACTTATTTTTGAAATTTGATAGTTCAAATATAATCTTTGAAATGTATCTTGGTTTTGTAGTGATTGTAACAAGTTGTATCTTATTATTTTTAATTTTGATATTATCAGAATTAATATCAATTTGGAAACAATCAGAAATTACTACTGTAATAACAGCAGTGGTTCTTATGTTAATGTTTTCTAATTTCTCTGCAATGGGGTTGATGAATTTTCCAACTGTTACTTTTGTATCATCTGTGATGATGGGTTTGCTGTTTTCTTGGATATTTATAGAGTTTTCTAAGACACTAAATAAAATGGAAGTATATTAAAAGCGGTGATCTATTAGATCTTACCGCTTTTTTATTTTTTTTGGTAAACATTAAAAATGATCACTGTCACAAAGTATTTATTTTCTTCAGTCCAATGGCGATATATTCCTCCGATTTGTTGCAAAAGACCATCTATATTTTTCATTCCTAATCCTTCATTTTTTCTATGAATTCTTGTGGATACTTCTTCGGGATTAAAGTTGTTTGATACTTCTACTAGGAGATCATTATTAAACTGCTTGATTACAATGTTGAGTTGCCTATTATTAGGGCCGATTCTCATAGATGCTTGAATAGCGTTATCGATGATATTTCCAATTACAATCGTTAAAACATCGTTGTTAATTCTAATGTTTTTAGAGATAAAAATTTGATGATCAACATTTATTTGATTTTTTTCTGCTTCTGCAAGTTTTTCGTTTAATAAATAATTCAAAACACCGTCTGAAGCATAGGTTTTGGTAGAAGGTTCCAAAATATCAAAACTGCTCTTAATGTAGTCTATAGCTTCAGGTAGTTCTTCATTTTCAATAAGTCCAAGTATTATTAAGTATTGGTTTTTTAAATCGTGTTTTAGTTTTAAAACGTTAGTTCTATTTTTTTTTATTTCATTTAGAATTCTATACTCAGATTCAATATTTTTCTTGTTGAGTGATATGTCATATTTTTGTTTTTGATGCTCTATTGTTATTTTGTATAAAAATATTACACAAACGTTTAATATAATGACGCTACTGGTAATTGCGGCTTCTGATACTTGGTTGCTTCCAGAGTATTCATTTTTCATTAACAGTCCAAACAAAATGAATATTGAGAGGATAGGGATGGAAATTAAAAACAGTGTAGAAGTTAGGCTTGTTGATAGCTTAGAATTATTTCCTTTTACGATTGAAAATTTTATTATTATTATTCCAATTAATTCGATTAATGTTGTAAATGTTATTGATACAATAGCGAAAGTAGGGTTATCATACGTTGCAGAATCTGTACTGATTATTATTTTTGTGAGATATAGTGACAATACCTCACATATTAAGTTCATTGAAATGAGTGTTATAGTCCAAACCACAGAATCTAGGTAGGGGACAGAGTTCAACATTGCTACAGAGTAAATCAAGATGACACTTAGTAATAAGTTTATATATGGTAAATTCGTGTTAGTGAAATAGGTACTTGATAAAGTACTGGTAAGTACGACTAAAAATATCAAAGACACCCAGATAACTTTATAAAATTTACTGTGTTTTTTGACAGTTTTTGACCAATTGGAAAAAAAGTAAGAAACAATAAATATGTAAGCTAATAAGCTTAAATTTCGAAGTATTAGGCTAAACATTATATTTTACCTCTCATGGACATTACGATGTTCTCATGTGAAGATGCTTTAAATCTTCTACTAATCGGTATTTCGATGAATTCGCCCTTGAAGTTTAACAAAAGAAAGTTATTCCCCAATTCCTTTATGAAAGAGCAGTTTATTATGAATGAAGAGTGAATCTGAACGAAGTCAGCATCCAGTTGTTCATTCACTTGATTTGTAGACATATATGGTTTATAAGTTTCATTAGTTGTATGAATGATGACCTGCCTTTTGTCTTTTTCAAAATACACAATCTCTTTTGTGGGCACTTTATGAGTTACTTTGTTTATGGAGAAGACAAAATAATTTTCATACTTACCTATATGTTGAATTAGTTTGTCTAAAACTTGGTTCATTCTATCTTCAGACGGGGGCTTTAGTAAGTAATCAAATGTTTGAACTTGAAAAACTTCTTCCATATATTCCTTGTAACTTGTCAAAAATACTATAGGTGATAGGATTCCACGTTCACGGATATTTTTCGCAAGATCGACTCCTTTCATTTCATCCATTTCTATATCTAATATAAAAAAATCAAAACTCTCTGTATCAAGTTGGTTGATTAATTTAGTTGGGTTGTAGTATGTATATGTTTCAAACATATTGTGGTTATAATTAGACAGCATGGTATTTATTTTTTCTGTTAGTGATGGATTGTCATCACAAATAGCAACTTTCAACAATCAAACCTCCATTTTTTTATTTCATAGGTCTATTATGGATTAATTTGTATATAAAAACAATCCTTTGTTAATGGATAGTGAAGTAATAAAGCTGTATATTTTTTTAATTGATTGACTATAAATTTGTTACTTATTTTATATTTTAAGACAATAAGAAAGAAACTAAATTTAAATTATTCATGAAGAATAGGATAGCGTAAAATATTTTGTGTAAATAGAAATTTAGGGTAGAAAAAAAGAAAGTCCATAGGGTTTACGATGTCTGAAATCTCTGAACTGATTGAAAAAATGTACGGACATCACTACACACCACAAACTATTTCTAATATTACTCAAATAGTATCTGAAGATGTTATCGCCTTTAAAGAAAAAAACTTAGAATCTAAATACTCAATTATTTTCATGGATGCCACTCATATTCCTTTAAAAAGACAAACTGTCTCGAAAGAGGCGGTTTATATTGTGATTGGCATTCGATTAGATGGAACCAAAGAGGTTCTTGAATTCAGCATTGCTCCAACTGAATCTGCATATGTTTGGAAAGAGATACTTCAAGACCTAAAGGACCGTGGTTTAGAAGAGGTTTTATTAGTTGTAACTGATGGTTTAAGTGGCATTAACGATTGTATCCATAGTATTTATCCAAATGCTCAGTTTCAACAATGCTGCGTTCGTGTCTCTAGAAATATTGCTCATAAGGTTCGCATTAGTGATCGACAAGAAATCTGTAATGATTTCAAATTGGTTTATCAAGCAAATTCAAAAGAAGAAGCAAGTAATCAAATAAGTTTCATGATAGATAAATGGAAAAAGCAGTACCCACGAGTGGTTAAATTACTCATGAATCCTGCTATATTAACTTTTTATAATTTTCCTCCGTCAATCAGAAGAACCATTTACTCAACTAATTTGATTGAAGGATTTAACAAACAATTAAAGAAATACACCAAAAGAAAAGAGCAATTCCCTAATGAAGAATCTCTGGAGAGATTCTTAGTTACTCAGTTTAACAACTATAATCAAAAATTTTTATGCCGAGTTCATAAGGGATTTAAAGATATAGAGGATACATTAGAATCAATGTTTTAACTTAAATTATAGAATGGATTTTCCATTTACACATAATTCTTGACGCAACCCATATCACGAGAAGATATGGCTATTTTTGAGTTTAGAAGAGAGATTAAAATTGAATTATAAACATTTAGATGTAGCAAATATATAAATGAAAATAAAAAAGTATTTTTATCTGTAGTAACTAGAACAATGTACAGATATAAGCGTAATTGTTATTTTTTCTTGTAATTCTTTTTTGAAATTGATGAGAACGCACGTTTGTGGTAGGATTGACTTAATATAAAATTTTGGAGGTTTGTATGAAAAAAAATATTAAACTTTTTTCTTTACAAGAGTATAGATTGCTGCAATTAAGTTCAATAATTTTTGAAACCCAAAGTTACCATTGGTTAAAACCATTCTTTCGGGAAGTTAGAAATAGTGGTGTGAATGAAGATTATTTTGTTAAAAAAAATATTACTAGTGATCAATTAGTTTCCATTAAGGCAAATAAAGATCTTTGGATACAGCAAGCTAGATTGGAATGGAAATATAAAAATGCCAAAGTTTTTACTGAAAATCAAGAATGTAATTTGTGTAATCAACCTCATCTAGAAACATGCTATTTTGAGAATAAGAGGAATAAAAAAATTATTCAAGTAGGAACAACTTGTTTATACACATTGGGTGATGAATATGAAAAATCTCGTAATCGAGAGTTAAAGTCTGAAAGAGAATTAAATAATATATCGGAAATTCAAAAAAGTATTCCAGATATTAGAAATATAGTTGATGATTGGTCGTTGTATTTGAGCAGAACTCCAGTGGTTGTTTCAAGGGATTTGGAAAAAGAGTATAGGGAAGTTTGCAAGAAGTTAGTTAACTTATACAATAAAACAGTTAAAAGTAAAAATATTAATGAAAACCTTTTAAAATTGTTGGAAGTGTACGAACAGTTATTGTTAGTTAAACTTAAAATTAATACCTTTATAGAAAATAACAAAAAAAGAAAATACGTTTTGAGTAGAAGTATTTTTGATGAAATGAAGTTTAATCAGTTAAATTATGCCAATATCATAGATGTAATAACTGGACAATATAATAGTGTTATAACTATACAAACTGCTCATAAAATTAAAAGTAAAACTTTTTATGAGTGTTTTGTGGGTGATTTTAACAAATTAAATAAAGATATAAAAATTGAATCAGTAAATGATTTTAGTTTTAAGATAAGCTTTAAACATGCTAAAGGTATCAATTTTTTAATAAATGGTGAGGCGTTTATCTTTTCTTTTAGTGATTTAGTTTTAGATAAACCAGTATATGATTCGGATAGTGAACGTTTAGAGGATATGTTGAAAGACATTCGTTTTTTTGATAGTAGTAATAGTGAGGAAGCTATTAATCGAGTTTTAAGAGAAACAAACATTAAATATAAGGCATATAATTTTAAAAGAGATTCTTCCATAAATAAAGAAGTTAAAGAAGAATTAAGAAGTATAAAAAGAATGATAGATTCAAAAAATGATTATAATCGCATTTTATATAATATAAATTCAATACTTTATGAATTTGAGGAATGCCAAAAAATAAATAAATACTATAGTTTATACGCAAGTGAAGTAAATCAGAAAAATAAAGATGATTACAAAGAACAAATACGCAAAAAAATTAGTAAATTAGATAGAAGTAATATAAAAATTTTAATTGGATTAAATGACAAAGAAACTTTGGAAGTTAATGAGAGACAATCGGTAATGGTTGAATTTAATTCAACAAGACTTAATAGAGAATTGCAAGAGTTGAAGAAAAAATTGATATTTATATCAAATGCAAATACAGATAAACTTGTAGATGAAGTCAATAAGTTAATGGAAATCAGTATAACAGAAAATTCGAAAGATTTTTACGGCAGGTTCGGTGTAATAAAAACCTACTCTTTGCCTAATGACACAGAATTAGAAACGTTAAAAGAAGAATTGATGGAAAAAATTATTGATGTATCGAGAATGAAGAATAGTTTATTTGAATTTGTCTACGAAGGAAATATAGTAAAAGTTGAACGAGAAAAACTAGCTGTAGAAACTATTCGGTATCTATTAGTAAATGATAAGGATAAGAAAAAGAAATTTGAAAAAGCAATAGAGACGTATATAGAAAATAAAAAATCTGTTTCAAAGACTATATATCATGCTGAATTGTTAAAAAAATATCAAGCAACTAAAAGTAGATTTTCATAATATAAAACTTGTAGCATTTAAGGTCTAGTATAAACTTATTAAATTCTTATATATATGTTTAAAATAGCACTAACTATGATAAGTTATTCTGTTTATAGTTGATGCTGTTTCTGTTAGATGATTAATCTCACCTATTTATGATATAGACACATTGAAATGGTCTTAAAAAACCTCATTAATTTATGATACGGAGAACCTTATCATAAATGATGAGGTTTTTGGAGACAAAATAGCAAAAATTATCAAAATAATCTCTATAGTTAATAGTAAGATTAATGTATGACGAGGTGATAATATTGGATTATACAGTGGATATTCAAAATGCGTTGATCTATATTGAAGAGAATTTGTACAATGAAATTTCTTTGGAAAAACTTTCTAAAGAAGTAGGATTATCTCAATTTCATTTTCAAAGAATCTTTAAAAAGCAGTTAAATTGTGGTGTATATAAATATATTCAAACAAGGCGTATATCTAATGCTTCATTACTTTTATTAAATAGTAATTTAAAAATAATTGATATTGCTTTGATTAGTGGATTTTCTTCACAAGAAGCATTCTCAAGAACGTTTAAATTACATTATCAATTGCCTCCTCGTCAGTATAGAATCCAGTTTAAAAAACTATTTAGGAGGAAACTAGAGATGGATGAATTAAAAATTAAAGGTTGGCTTGTTTCTGGTAGTAATTTTGATAAGTATGATGTAACCATGGATCATACTATCTTTCATAGTGGAACTAAATCGGTCAAACTTAGTCGAAAAGATAGTTTATATACTGAAGATTTTATAACAATTATGCAACAGGTGAATGCTAAAAACTATATCAACAAACGAATTAGATTTAGTGGGTATTTCAAAACCAAAGAGGTTGATGGTTGGGGTGGTCTCTGGGTAAGAATTGATGGAAAACAGTTTGAGCAGCTGAAGTTTGATAATATGCAAAATAGACCTATTGTTGGAACTAACGAATGGAATTATTACTCATCAGTGTTAGATGTTAGTAAAGAAGCAGAGGTGCTAAATATCGGATTTTTATTGCAGGGTGAAGGAGAACTTTGGGCAGATGATTTTTGTTTAGAAATCGTTTCTAAAGACGTAGAGACAACTGACTTTGACAGTGCAGATTCTCATCCAGATGAACCACAAAATCTTTCTTTTATGGAATAAGTAATGTTGATTAAAAAATTGTTACATACATATTCTAACCATAGGTCCAATGACATTCTGTGTAATTGGACTTTTTCTGTATTCAAAAAAATAGAAGGTTATTGAATGTTCGAACAGAAAACTATTTTATTACACATAAGTTTGATTTAAATGTACCATAAGCCCAACGACAGCCACTTGCCGTTGGGCTTTTTACATCCTAAAAAAATCTTATAAAAATAAAAAACCGACAAAAGAGCACATAAATACCTCTAGCATCAAGATTAAGTGACAGGTATAATGAATTATCAAAAGAGATAACCAAGTTTTGCCAGTTATCGTGTATACTTAATTGTAGTGTTTACTAGAAATACAACTGAAAAAAATTAGTAGAGGTAAAAAAATGAAAACTAAAAAATCTAAAAAGAATAGAAAAGAACTAAGCCGTAGACAGAAAATTGTTTACGCTATTTATCTACTAATTATTGTACTAAGTTTTTATTTCTTCTTTAGAGCGTATCGGTATATTAGTGATATACCAAAAGCGAATAATATCACTCAAGAAGAGATATACGATTTAACAAAAATTGGAGAGTCAGACATCAAGCTCGTCCGTGCTTTGAAGAATGATGCATTTGATTCGTGGCTCTATGAAGCAAATGATGATAAAGTCAAAAAGTTAAAGAAAACACAAGGAACTATATCAAGTGTTGTTGAGGGAAATGTTAAAGTATCAAAAATTGATGATGTTATTGCAGGCTTAAAGAAGAATGTTGATACAATTAGCAACGCTGATATTGAAGAATTGTATGTTTTATATTATAAGAAAGTATTACCAAAGCAGTATAAAAAGGCTGATGAATCTTTCCAAAAAATGACAGTTGAACATCCGGAAGCTGAGTATAAAGATATATTTGCCTTACTTGATTTATTAAATAAAATTTATAATCAAAAAGGGATGTTGACTGTTACTAATGACGATAACTTTAAAAAATCTGTCAGTTTGTTAGAAGAGATAAATAGTAATTTTACTGAAGTGAATAAAATAAAAACGTTGGTTGCTGACTACGATACATTACAAGAACCGATACCTGATCCTGAAACGAGACTAGGTATGGAATTAGATGATTATGTTTCTAAAGCGAATGATTACTTGCAATCCAGTTTAGTTGTTACGGCGTTTGAACAAAAATATGATGAGCTTCAGTCTAATTTAGCTTACAATAAAAGGTTAATTAAAAAGTCAGTTGAAGTTCCTGATTTGGTTGGATTAACTGTTGAGCAAGCTCTAAGAGAATTAAGTAAAGAAGATTTAAATTTTAACATTCGAGGTTATACAAATAAATTATATAGAAATGGTGAAAGAGTTCTGGAGATTCAAAGAGGTATAGAAACATGGGATGATGATAAAAAGGATAAAATTTTACGTCAGGAACCGTCTCATTTAGAATATGATTTTATTCTCCAAGGTTCCACTATTAAGTTGGTAGTTGAAAATAATCCAATTGAAAAACCAAAGGAATCAACTGAACCAAGTAGCAGTTCAACATCTGATACCTCAACAACTACCACTAGTAGCAGTGAAGAAACATCAACTACTACTACGACAAGTAGCAGTGAACGTGAACAGGCAGATTAAAAATTAGAAGAAAAGGAGTTTTCAGATGTTTAATAAGAAGAAAAAAAAGAAGAAACGTTCAAAATCTAATAAACGTCGCCAACTAGTATGGCATATACTAGGTATGATAGCTCTGCTGCTTGTCTTATCTGCATCAATTGGTGGATTTATTATCAGCAAACGATATAGTCCCTATAGCTCTCTTCTTGAAATACAAGATATTGATCAAAAGATTACTCAATCTTTTATTATTTTAGATAGAAATGATCAACCTTTAGATAAAAATACAGAGATAGTTAAATTTGATCCTATCCAATATGAACCAAAATGGAATATTGATGAGCTATATTTAGACACACTTTTAGCCGTTGAGGATAATACTTTTTATACAAGAAAAACAAAAGGTTATTCAATTAAAGGAACAATGGGGGCAGCTATGTCCCAAGTAAAAAGAAAAATGGGAAAAGATGTCGTATCTAGAGGTGGTTCTACAATTGAACAGCAATTAGTCAAAATTATGGTGTTTGGGACAAATAATAAAAATTCGGTATCTGATAAAATTGTCCAATTAATTGATGCTAGAAAACTTGCTGTAAAGTATGAACGAGATGATATTTTGAAGGCCTACTTAAATGAACTACGTCTAACGCCTAATACAGTTGGTGTTAAAGCAGCATCAATTGAATTATTTGGTAATGATATGTCAAAAATCGATGCCAATGATCCAAATCAAGTGGCTCAAGTTGCCTTTATGGCCGGACTGGGTCAATCTCCTTCTGTTTATATCCAAGATTTCAATAAGAGTGGAAAGGCTCGTACTAAAACCATTCTATCTATTATGAAAGAGAATACTCTGATTAGCGAGGAAATGTATGACAAAGCTGTAGCAGTTGTTAATAGTGACAAGGAAGAATTTACCTTAAAAAGTTATAAACAAAAAGGGACACCAAAGGAATATCAAGCATATGTTTCTAAGGTAAAAGATGAGTTGAATCAGTTGAATTTACCTAAAAACATGACGATTACAGTGAAAACTTATGCCGATGGTAATCAATTGAAAGAATTACATAATATAACCATGGGAACATATCCACAGGATGATAGACTTCCAAATGGTTATATTGAGCATAAAGAAAGTTTGACAGCTATTTCTGTGATTGATTCTCAAACTGGGCATATTATTGGACTAGCCACCAACTCGGATAATCCTTTAATTCCTTATACGTCAACAAGATCATCAGGTTCGACTATTAAGCCATTACTAGATTATGCACCAGCCATCGAATATGCAGGTCTTACGCCAAGTACGATTCAAAATGGGTCATCATTTACTGTTGGTGATTGGAAAGTTAAAAATTACGGAGATGAAAATTATGGCAATGTAACAGCTTCGTTTGCATTAGGTTTATCTCTTAATACGGCAGCTGTAGAGGCTTTTCAGATGACAAACGACCAGCAAAAAAATAGTATGATGGAACCGTTTGGCTTAAATTCTTATAATCCAAATGGAGCTAGTTATACGGCTGAACAGTCTATTAATTACCCAACAAACGTTCTAGCTTTATCTTCAGCATTTAGTACGTTTGGAAATGATGGAGTCAGAGTAGAGCCGACAACTGTTAAAAGCATTCAGACAGGTTCGGAGCACATTAAATTGTCAGAGCCTGAAAGTAAACGAGCAATGAGTTCGTCAACTGCTAAAACGATGGTTAGTATGTTGAAAGAAGCAACAGGGGCAAGTGGTTCAGAGCCATATGCTGGACCTAAATATACAGGTTTTAAGCAGGATACTTACGTAATGAAATCAGGATTAAGTAATTTTGAAAGTTCTGTTCCAGATAGTAAAAACAAATCACCGGATGCACTTTTAGCCATGGCTTCACCAGAACTTTCGATTGCCACATGGATAGGCAGTCCTTCTTATGTTGACGCCACTTACGCACCGACTAGTTATCCGCATAATACGGCTAACCAAGGAAGAGTCTATTTAATGAATAGTGCTTTTAAAGTTATGATGGAAGGTAGAGAGGCTAAGAAATTTAAATTTGGAAATGAAAGATTAATAAATGATGGGCAAACTAATCAACTTATTCCAAAACTTGAAGAAATGTCAGATATTGATATGGATGATATTTCAATTGAAAATAAGGAAATAGATAAAAAAGATGAAGCGAAGTACAATTCCCTTGAAAAAGAGTATTTGAAAACAGAAGAAAAACTTAATCGAACTTATCAAGATTGAGAAGATTAATATATTCACTGTTACTTTTATTTTTTTAATTTATTTAAAATATGATCACTTTCAAATGAATGTGTTGACTAGTTTACTTTAGCTTGTTATACTTAGAAAGTAGTAATTTGAGCGTTATGGGGTCATTAAGTTAAATCCTATTAGCATCACTTTTATTGCAATAATTTAAGAATAGGAGGAAACAAACATGGCACAAGGAACAGTTAAATGGTTTAACGCTGAAAAAGGTTTTGGTTTTATCACTCAAGAAAACGGTGAAGATGTTTTTGCACACTTCTCTGCTATCCAAGGTGAAGGATTCAAAACTTTAGAAGAAGGTCAAGCAGTGACTTTCGAAGTTGAAGAAGGACAACGTGGACTTCAAGCAACTAACATTGAAAAAGCATAATTAAATTCAAAGTTAAAAAGACATTTAGTGGATTATCTACTAAATGTCTTTTTTTTATTTTAATAAAAAGAATCCATTAATCGATTTAGCTCTTTCTCTCCATTACTTATAATGAGGTCTTCTGGTAGAAAAGCAGTCCCTTCAAGTCTAAGGAATTCAACAGCCGAAAATCCCATTATTTCTTCAAAGATCCCCTTAATATATAAACTACTGATATCTAAGGATTTATATCTGTCTTCTTTTGTATAAATGGAACCACTTGCTTGTATAGTAAGTAATTTGTAGTCATCAGTCATTAGTCCGACAGAACCATCTTCTGTGTATTTGAATGTCTCTCTTGCGATTAAAAGATTATCAATATAATCTTTAGTTTTTGATGTCACATTAAAATTATGTAAGGGAGTTGTTAAAACGATACGATGATGATTTTTAAATTGATTTAATAGATTTAACGAAATTTCTTTTAATCTCTTTTCCTCAAAATTTAGTTCTTCATTTTTTTCTTCCTTATCCCATATACTCAAAAGTTGTCCATGTTCAATTCTTGGAATGTCATCCTCGTACAAATTTATTATCGTTGGTAGTTCTTCAGGAAATCTTTTTTTGAAATTAAATAAAAACTTCTCTTGGAATAATACTGAATAATGTTTCTTATTTGTATAATCAGGATGTGCATTTATTATTAGTGTTTTCATATACAGCCACCTCTTTCATTTGATATATTGATTATATAAAAAAAGGGTGTCAATTCCTGTCACCTTAAGAAGGGATAAATATGAAAAAATCTGAAAGGCTCAACCAAGAAATGATTTTTCTCAAAGGGAAAAATTCATTTCAATTAAAAGATTTGATGGAACAGTTTGGTATTTCAAAAAGAACGGCTATCAGAGATGTGCAGGAGCTTGAAAGCATGGGACTAGCTTTATATACCGAACAAGGCAGAGGTGGAAGCTATCAATTACTTCAACAAAATCTATTGGTACCCATCTATTTTAGTGAGGCTGAAATACAAGCTATCTTTTTTGCGATTAAGGCTTTAGATCTTGTTTCATCAACCCCTTTTGATAAATCTTATCCACAAATCAGAAAAAAATTATTTGAAACTCTACCGCAAAATCAGCAAATAAATGTAAATAAAATACTTGAAGTAGTTAGCTACCACCATGTATCTCCCATAAACAAAGTAGATAATTTAACAGATTTATTAGAATCCATCCTTCATAGAAAAGTGATTTCATTAACTTATACTCAATTTACAAATCAAAAAATGACTCTTCAAATTTTTGATTTGTTTTATAGAAATGGACTTTGGTTTTGTAATGCAATTAACATGGACACTGAGAGATGGGGAGTTTTTCGATGTGACTATATGAAAGAGATTAAAAAAGCTAGTTTATCCTATAAGCCATATTCAAAAAATGAAATGAATCAATTTCTTACTATTTATGAAAATGAATATCCTGATATCAAGTTTAAATGTAAGTTGACATCGTATGGTAAGGAACTTTTTTTGAAAAGACATTATCCAAATATGAGATTAGTAATTGAAAATAACGATTCTTTTATTGTAGGTAGCTACAACAACGAACATCTGGATTATATGGTTCAGTATTTAGTGTCTTTAGGAAAACACGTTGAAGTCCTATCTCCTAAAGAACTTAAAGAATCCTATCTGAGTGAGTTAAGATTAATATTACAGTCTTATGATTAACTATTTCTTATACCATTTGAAATTCAAAATGTCTTTTTGTTTACACAAATCATAAGTTAAATTATAATAAATTATCTTATGAAAAAGGAATGATAATGATGTCGACAATGGTATTCGTAAATTTTCCTGTTAAAGATGTAAAAGCATCAACTGTATTTTATGAAACATTAGGTTTTACGTTAAATCCAGATTTTTCAGATGAAGAAACAAGTTGTATGGTTTGGGATGAACATTTTTTTGTGATGTTGCTGGAGCATAATAGATATCAATTTTTTACACCGAATAGAACGATTGCTGATAATACCAAAACAAGTAGCGTGTTGATTGCTTTTTCAATGACAAGTGCAGAAGCAGTTAAAGAATTTGGAAAAGTAGCTTCAGAAAATGGTGGAAATGTGTATAAAATTGAAACTAGTATTTCTGAGGAATTTATGTTTGGATTAGAAGTACAAGATTTAGATGGAAATACGTTAGAACCGATGTGGATGGCTCAACCTTAAAACTAAATAGATAATAAAGTATACTACCTGTTTTGTATTAATAATTGACAGGTAGTTTTTTTATGCTATTTTGGCTAACAGATAATAGAGTTTTATATCGTAATGATACGAAAAATATTATTTTGTAAATTTAATTATTTGTTTTGTTTTATTTTTATATCTTTATATCGTTAAATATGTTTATTTAAGCTTACTAGAGTTTTAAATGTGATATAAGTTATTTTTTGAGATGATTTAGTTATCATATGTTTATTAAAAAAACGCTATCTATGTTAGTATGAATGTATTATGTAAATAGATAATATTTTGTTATTATTTCATAAAATAAACGTTTATTTATAATATAAGGAGAATAGTTTATGAAGAAAAGTAATTGGTTGACAGGTAGTATCGTAACAATGACGCTAGTAAACATGGGAACCTCATCCGTAAGTGCTTTTACAGAACCTCTCAAGTATAATAAAGCGCGTACTGATTCATTTGTTCATCAAAATAGTCGGAAAAACCAGCTAGATAGTAGTATTTATATGGATAAATTATCTGAGTATAATCAGAAAAAAAGTGATTATGAGGATAAAATAAAAGAGTTAGAATTAAAAAAAGTTAATCTTGAAAAAAGCAAAAAAGATTATAAAAAAATGAAAGAGACTTATGAATCGGAATTATCTCTTTACCAAGAAGAATTGAACAAATATAACAAAGAGAGTAAAAATAGTTTTGATGAAGCATCGATTATGATATTACCCAAACTAAAAAATTACGAACAAAAAATAAATAATTATAAAAATACGTTATTTAATTATGAGTCAATGTTATTTGAATACAAAAAAATGATATCTGGTTACGAAGTTGATTCTAAAAGTTATAAAGAAGCTATTACAGATTACAACGTTCTTTTAGATAACTATAATATAGCAAAAGAAAATTATAATGAAATTATGGAAGGTTATAATACTAAATTAACTGATTTTAATCAAGAGATAATTAGTTTTGAGTCAGAATCAGAAACATTAAAAAACGAAATTACCTTATATGAATTTGAAATTAGTAATAAATACAAAGAAGATTTAACTAAATATGGACAAAATTTATCAGCCTATGAATTGAAACTAAAAGAACAGACAGAACAAGCTGCTCAGTATCAAGAACAGTTAACGACATATCAAGAAATTCTTTCAACTTATCAGGCTGATTTAGCAACCTATGAATCACTTCTGAGTACACAATCACCTTTGTTAAATGATTACCAGGTAAAAGCTAAAATTTATGAAGAAAAAATTTCAAAATATGACCCTCAAATATTAGAATACAATGCAAAATTAGAGCAGTATCAAAAAGAAAGAAATATTTATCAAACAACATTAGAAGAAACACAAGTAATTGTTAACTCAGCTCAAGAAAAAATCAATGACTACAATGGAAAAAAAGAGTCTTATGAATCTAGGCTAGCTACTTATGAAGAAAAAGTAGCTAGTTATCAGGTGCTAGTAAATAATTATGAGCTAGAAAAGAAACCTTATGAAGAGAAGAAAGTTGCTTATCAGAATAGTTTGACAGAATATAATCAGAATTTGTTAAATATAAACCAAACATTAGGAAAATATGAGGTAGATAAAAATAATTACCTAAATCAACTTTCTGAATATGAAAAGCAACTTGAAACGTACCAAAAAACGGATCAACCTGCTTATGAAGAAATATTGATTAAGTATAACGAGGTTAAGGCAGCATACGACCAAGTAACTATTTTATATAATCAGGAAAAGGTTAAACAAGATAATGCGCAAAAAGAGTTGAATAAAATTAATCAAGAGTTTATTTATTTCAACGATACGTATCAACCTTTAATTGAAAAATACAACCAAGCTAAAAAACAATATGTGGAGGCTAGCATCCAATTTTCTGAATTAGCAGAAGAAGCAAAATTGATGGAAGAAAATCATCAACAATTATTAGTTATTGTTAAAGAGAGTCAACTTGTTATCACAACAACTGAAGAATCATATGAAACAGTTGATAAGCTATATCAAGAAACAAAAGAAGAAGTAGATGGTTTAAAGAAAGAAAGAGAAGTATTAATGGCAGAGTTTAACTCTTTAAATTCAGACTATCAACCTCTTAAAGAAAACTATGAGCAAATAAGTAATGAAAGAAAAGAGTTGCAACAAAAGTACGATAAACTCAAAAAAGTATATGATCAGTTAGAGCTCAACTATGATTTAACAACTAGCGAACGTCAAGAGATGATGCGTGAGTATGAAAAAGTAAAAAGTACTTATGATGAAACAACAGAAAAATATCAGTCTGCTATGGCTAGTCAGAAGAACTTAAAGGAAAAGAAAACCTTACTAGAAGAACAGATTGTAGTATTGAAAACTGATTCTCTAAATCTGAAGCAAGAAAAAGAACAAGTTTCATCTGAATTTGATGTAGTGACAAAAAATTATCATAACACACTTAATGAATATAATAGTGTGCGTAAAAAGTTAGAAACCATTAATGGTAAAAATGAAACGATTCAAATTAAATGCGATGAACTTTTTTTAGAATATAAGAATATGGAAACGGTTTATAATAATCAAGTTGATGATTATAAAAATTTACTGTCCGAGTATAATGAAGCCAACAGCCGATATGAAAAAATGAAGCAAGATTATGACAAAATAAAAGTAGCTTATGATGATACTTTAAAAAAATATAACGATTTAAAAATATCAAGTGAAGCTATTAATCAAGATGTAGAAACTATTTCAGAAGAATTATCTAAATTGAGATTAGAATACAAAGATATTAAGAAAATGTATGAGGAAACAAAAGAAGCTTATCTGGAAGTACTCACTGAACATAATCAGGCATTAACTGATTATGAAGTAGCTAAAAAAGAGAAAAAAAGAGTAGAAGAAGAATTAGAGAAAATTTTAGAAGCTTACGGAGAAGTAACTCAAGAGATTTCAAGTCAGTTAGAAACAATTAATCAATTAGCAAAATTAACGAAAGAATTCCCTGTGGAAGAAAGCAAAGAACCCAAAGATATGACACTTAAAAAAGATCAGTTTGTCAAAGAGTGGACAGAATTATACACTGAATCTTTAGCAGCGAAAGAAAAAATTGAAAGTGCTATTGATACCTATCAACTAGCCTTAGATAAATTTAACGAATCAAATAGCCAAGCTGAAAATTCGCCGAAAGAAGCTTTATCAAGTTCATACTCTAAAGATAGCTTGAGGATTTATTTTGAAGAAATCTCAAGTTGGTATACTCAAGCGTTAAAAGTATATGATAATAATAAAGTCATTATGGAGATCCATCAGGAATTAAGCGAAAAGGCAGAAGAGCTGAATCAGCTCATGGTGACTAAAGTTGATATCACTCATAGAGAATCTTTAGAGACTGTAAACGCATTGAACGAAGTAAGCACACGACCAGAAACCTTGTATAATAATTATAGAAAGAAACCATTTTATACAATACCTCAAGAAGAAGTAAATAATATTATTAAACAATTTGAGGAACACGAAGTTGATGTTGAAAGAGAATTCTTTCGATTAACTCAAGATACGTCATCCCTTGAAAATAATTTAGAAGAACTTAGAAGTCAGGTTGATGTATTTAATCGACAATTAGATCGACTGAAAGAGATTGATGAAACTTTTCCAATGGAATATCTTGACTTAGAGAATGGTTATAGAGCTATTGAAAACACCTATAGAGATTTAAATGAGTATTTAACAGATAATATTATGCCAGATACTGGAGGAAACAATTCTTTTGATGTTCAAATTAGAAAGAATACAGTAAATAATATGGAGGTTTATCATAATGTAAAAGAAGCTGCAAGTGGAATTGAAATGGAAAAATTTTTAGAAAAACATAAACGTGCCATGGAGACTAATAGTCTACCTGGGAGAGCACCAGCTAATTTCAATGATATTATTTATCAAGAATACATGTTTAAAAGTAAAACCTTTTTTAATGTTTCAATTTCTGATATGGATGCTTATTTTGATGAAGATGATTTAGAGATTCCAGATGTGGTTTATCAAAATATAGAAGGTTTAAATGGAATTAAACTGGAAGTACAACAACCAATTGGAAAAGAAGTTATTTTACCCGAATTACCAATTTTACCTCCAGAAATTGTTGAACCGCAACTAGTACAAGAAATTACTATTGATGTTGCGCCGGTTTCTCTTTCAGATAAGCCGGTTGAACCTTCTTATAGTGACAGATTAATTGCTCCAGAAGAGATTATCGTACCTGAATTAGCAGAGAAGATAGATCAAGAGAAACAAGAAATAGTCAAACCAGAAGAAGTTTCAGATGTTGTTTACTCTAGAGATATCGCTGAAAACGAATGGGAATTGGATGAATTAGTAGAACCAGTCAGTCCTCAAAAACCAGGTGAAATCGATCGTGGTGAACAAGTAATTTCACCAAATGAACTGCCTAATCAACCCGTTGAAATTCAGTTGCCTAAACAACTTATAGATCCAAAAGAAATTGATAAAAATCAAGATGATATAAAAGTACCGGAAAATATCATTTATCCAATAGAAATTGGTGGTATAGAAGGTATTACGAAACCTGTTAAACCAGAAGAATTGACAGATATTGAGAGAGTACCAGAACCAGAAAAACCTAAACAAAAAGAAAGTCCTGAGACACCAAAAAAACCGGAAGTTCCAGGAGAATCAGAAGAGCCAGAAAAACCTGGTGAGCCTAACGAACCTGAAATATCTGAAGATCCGGAAGAAAAAAGTAAACCTGAAATACAGGAAAAACCAAAAGAGATTGGAAAGGAAAAAAGAAATTCAAATCCTACAATAAGTAAGAATCCTCAAGTTAATAATTTACATTATGTAAAAACTTCAACTGCTAATAAATTACCACAAACTGGGGAAAAATCATTTGTTGTAGAGATTTTATCAGGGACATTAGCAATGATATCAAGTGCCTGGATTTTTAGAAGAAAGAAATAAGCTATTAAAATTAATGTGTAAAGAATAATAGAACTGCCTGTTTAGTAGCAACTTGAAACAGGCAGTTTTTATTTAAATATTATTTCCATGAATAAAGATGTCCATTCCTAAAGAAGTTGCAATTGAGAAAAAATCATCAATAAATGACGGTCCTTCGATATTTTTAATAAAAGAAATAACTAGGTGTTCTTTAGATGAAATAATACCGCAACTGACAGGAGCTTTAATAGTCGGATAAGGTATGGCTTCAAAATGACTCACTTTATTTTCAAGTTCTTGTGGAAGCTTCATTATTCCCAAATTTGAGACGGTGATAGTTTTATTTGATTCACTAAAGTATCTAAAACCTAGTTTCAATATTTTTTCTTTTAAAATAAGAGGTGTATTCTTAGCAAAATAGTTTTTTTGAAGAGCATCATTATCATTAATTCGATCTAAAAGAGAATGTTTTTGTAGTTGTTCTTTTAATTGCGTATCAACTGCTATGAGTAAATCAGAAAAACTTTGCACGTCAGAATGGCCTATAATAACGGTAGTAATACCAAAAAAATTTCTTGTCGTGGTAGATGGAAAGAATGTTCTCAGATTAACAGGAATTGCTATTTTGATTTTTTTATTTTGTTTGTGTCTTTCTTGTTTTTGAGTAGCTAAAATTAAAACAGCAATTACAACAGTGTTGACAGTAACCTGATATTTTTTACTTATTTGTTTTAGTGATGCTAAATTAATATGCCCATGTATGACACTTGTTTGGTTGAAAGGGTAACGTTTACCAGTTAAATGATAGGTATCGTGATTAAATTGGTTAGAGTATCCTTTGTATTGATGGTCACTAGTTGCATATTTCATGTAGGAATCTTCAATATCCTGAACGAAATAAGTGTTATTTTTATTAGAATAATCAGTATCAAAATAACGGGCTAGGAGAGTCTTTAAAAAATTAGTCAGGCTTAGTCCATCACCAAGTGTGTGGTGAACTTCAATAGAAATTCGATTACCATAGTATAAAACTCTCATCAAATGTGTTGTCAATTGATTATCATTCATATACTGACAAGGAGTATCCTTCTCTTTTTCCACTTGAATGGGAAGGGGAGAGTACTCAAAATATCTTTTAAAGAACCCTTTTCTTAAGCGGAGATTTAAAGACGGGATTGCTTTTAAAGCGTTTTGAGCGGCATTTTGTAAAATTATTTCGTCAACAGGTTGATTTAAGACAACTGATAGTCTGAAAACTGAGCTATTAGTTGGGCTTGAAGTAGCAGGGAATAATTGAGCTGCTGTATCTAACTTTAGCCATTTTTGACTGGTTCTCTTTTTTTCAACGTTATTAAAATACATAGATACTCCTTAAAAAATTTATTTATAGAAACTGCTAGATAAATAGACTTGTATGGTTTTCAACTTAATTAGAAATATAGCTAAAACTGTAATTAAGATAAAAGTTAAACTAAAAATAATTGTTGGAACAGTTATTTTAAAAGTCAGGTAAAAGAAAATAAAAAAGTAGCATGAATTACCTAAAAAAGTAAAAATAAGATACCAAAAATCTTTATAAATAGTTGTTTTATCACCAACTGATAAAAAGGAGATAAAAATAATCATTGAAACAATCATAATAGGAAACAGAATGTTCATGACTAAATTAAATGATTTAAAGAGGAAACTACTTATAGTAATTAAGGCAACAAGATAAGAAAAGTTAATCCATAAAAATTTACCTATTCTTTTGTAAGATTGATCAAATAAAATCCAGATAAGTACTCTATATATGTAAACTGCTCCTAAAGAGATGGGTATTGACCAAAGAGTCGAATATATATGCCAAGTAATAAAGTTTAGAATAAAACTCAATAAACCAATTGATATAAGTATAAAACTAAGAATTTTTTTCCAATAATATAATTCAGTTTTTAAGTGATTGTAAGCAGGATAACTAAAGATATCCTGCTTATTTGTATTTTCATTCATTTATTTAGAACCAATATGTTTTGGAATTGAAATAAGTTGATACCAGTGATCGTCGTTTGTTTGATATTTAGTAATATCAAACCCAGATAAACTGAAACCAATAATCGATAAAAAAGAACCTAACAGAATAATGCTAAAAGCTATTTTTATGTTAATTTTTTTCATATGATTATTTGCCATTTTTTTTACCTACTTTTCGTGCTAGTAAAATGATGGAGCTTACACCAATCACACCTATAGTTCCTACAATAATTCTTTTCTGTTTAATAGTTGTATTCATAATTGAATTCCTGCTTTCGTTTAATATTTTATAAAATTTATTACGTGTTTTGTAGTTAGAGAGCTAAGTTTAGCAGCTACTTTAATGATTTCAACTGCTAATATCGAGAATAAGAGACCTAATCCAAGTGATAAGAAAGAAATGCCTGATTGAGAAATTAAATAGTAAACCTCACTATTAAAAGGAATACCGATTAAACCGGTCACACCTAAAATGAGACTAGCTATACAAAGACCAGAGAATAATAAATTCAAACACCAAACAACAATGTAAAAAGCAACAACGACAATAAAACTTGCTAGTAGAATGGGAATCCAAAGTGGAGCGCTAATCATTATTAAAATGAGGATGAACCACTTATTATCAGTTAAAGAATTAAATTTTTTATAGATACCTTTTTCTTTTTTGAATTTTGAAGCCCTAAAGCTCTTTGTGTTTTCCATTTTTTCTTTTCCTCCTTGAGTTAGGTTAATGCCTCTTTACACGTCATACTATATGTGACATAGTATCGTGTGTCAATAAGGAGAAGTGAAAATCAGTCTAAAGGCTGACGGGGAAAAGTTTTAGTTTTTCTCATAGTTACAAATATAAAAAGTATAAGTTTATAACCAAAAATTTTTATTTTAAGATACAATAAAGATATCGATATTTAGTTTAGGGGGAGAAAGATGAAAAAATCGTTCGTAAAAATCATATCAATCGGATTACTATCTTTTTTATTGGTATCATGTGGTAAAAATGACACCTATGATCAATCCATGCAAAAGGCAAAAGAGGCAATTAATGAAGAGAAGTTTGAAGAAGCAGAGAGTTTTGTTGATTTAGCATTAGAGAGTAGGCCTAAAGAAGAAGAGGCTAAAAATTATCAAAAACAAATTCAGTCTTACAACAAAGCAATGGCATTTAAAAAGAAAAAAGAAACCAAAAATGCTGTTATTAAACTAGATGAAGTCATTAAAGTAAAAGAGGGATCCATTCAACTAGTTGAATATGCCAAAAAAGAAAAAGAAAAATTAGCAGAAGAAAAAGATAATTCTAAAAAAGAAAACCAAAAAGATAAAAAGCCAAAAAAAGATAAAGAGACTCGTGATACATTATGGAACACATCAAAAGCAGATAAATTAAGAGAGTTCATGGTTGGATTTAGTCAAGCTATGGATCAAGACTATAAAGAGTATAATCCGTCTCAAAATGTTGATTTGTATGGAATTAAGTTACCGAATGTAGTTTTAAATGGTGAGTGGAAAATGGCTGTTAATGAACAAGAAGTTCAACTAGAATGGTCTGAAACAGGTGAAGGAAATAAACCTTATCAATTAGTAGCTGTCTACTCAGATGCTGATACGCAACCATATTTAAAGAAACATGTTTACTTTTTCGTATTTGAAAATGGAACACCTAAAGTCTTTGTAACGCAACAAAATCAAGGTAATGATAAAAATTATCTGTACTTTAATGAAACCCAAAATGCAGATATCAAAAATGGATTTACTCAAATCGTAAATGGTGGACAAGCTGCTAAAATGCCGGAGAAAAGTAGCACGAAAGAGTATAAAGATAATAAATTACTTGCTGCAAAAGTTTTAGTGAAGCAAATCGAGTCACATGGTGGTAATCCTAATGATGCTATCGCTAACTCACCTGATACTACTTGTAGTCTAATGAAAAAATCTTCCATGGAAATCTGGACTACGGGAGTTTATCTACCAGAAGATGTGACAGTGATTTCAGGGAACCCATTAGCTGCAGGATTGTTTACTTATCATAATAATGGTGATGGAACAGTAACGATGTATCCAGTACCAAGTCATTACCAAGATAAGGATTGGGATGACCCAGAGTTAGGAAAACAAATGGCTCAAGAGGTTATTGCTAATAAAAAAGTAGTTGATATTTCTAATGTATCCGATGAAATGGCAAGTAAAATGGCTACTATAATAGAGAATGATATTTAAAAGGAAAATTTTTTGAGAGGAGAAGAAAATGAAAAAAATAGGAATGAAAATATTTTCGATAATTTTTTTGACTTTGTCTCTAGCATCATGTGGTAAAAATGATACTTATGATCAATCTATGCAAAAAGCTAAAGAAGCGATTATTGAAAGAAAATTTGAACAAGCAGATGGATTTGTAGAAATGGCTTTAGAGAGTAGACCTAATGAAGAGGAAGCAAAAAAATATCAAAAACAAATTAAATTATATTCAGAAGCTCTTACATTAAAAGAAAAAAAGGAAATAGATGGGGCTATAAGTAAACTTGATGAAGTTATCGAAGTAAAAAAAGGCTCTGAGAAATTAATCGAGTATGCTAAGAAAGAGAAGAATGATTTAGAAACTCAAAAAGATGAACCTAAGAAAGATGATTCAAAAAAAGAATCCGGAGAAAAAGAAGAAAGTAATGATTTGTGGAATTCTTCAAAAGCTGATAATTTAAAAAGGTTTATGAGTGATTTTAGTCAAACAATGGGACAAGACTATAAAGAATATAGTCAATCGAAAGACGTTGATTTATATGGTATAAAATTACCAAGCGAAGTCTTAAAAGATAAATGGAAAATGGCTGTTAATAATCAACCAGTTCAACTGGAATGGTCTAAAACAGGAAAAGGAAAAAGTCAGTATCAGTTAGTAGCGGTTTATTCAGATGCTGAAACGCAGCCTAATATGGAAAAGCATGTTTATTTCTTTATCATTGAAGAGGGTCATCCTAAAGTTATGGTAACTCAGCAAAATCAAGGTAATGAGGAAAGTTATTTACATTTTAAAGAATCTCAAAATGTGGATTTAAATGATAGTTTTCAAAGTATTGTTGAGGGAAAAGAAGTGGTTAAAAAGGAAACAAGTACTCAATCAAGTGGTATATCAAGTTTTCCTGAAGCTAAGGATTTTGTTTTAAATCACAAAGCTTCATGGACATATGGATTAGAAGATAAAAACGAATCTAATATTGAGGTAATAAGTGTTAATGAAAATCATCAAGAAATAAGCGAAGATGACAATGGAAGCTATTATATGATAGTCGTCTCAACAGATGATGATGATGGATCTATAACTGGTGGTGGAAAACAGTTTAAGGTCTACACGGATGAGAAATTATTTCAAAGAGTCGGAATGCATGGCTTTGATCAAATCTATCCATAATAGTTATAAAAAACAGCTACTTATTTAAAAGTAACTGTTTTTTTTATTTAAGCATTTAATATTTCAAATAAAACGAAAAGTTCCCAGTCAGATATTTGGATACGATAGAACTGCTCTAATGTATAGACAATATCTTTCATATTTTGGTAAAAGAATTTTTGATTGAGTTTTAAATCTAGTAGATTTTCAGGAACTGGATAATCAGTGTCACCTAGCATCATTCTTTCAACCATGAGAGCTAGGTGCATGGTTAAATTGAATTTCATTTTAGCACTTAATTGAAGATTAAATCGTTTCTCACATTTTTCAGTGATTGTTTCAACTTGTTTAATAATGACATCAGGATTTAGAAATTCTAGTTTTTCAGACAAACCTTCCTTAGAGAAGAAGTGTATGAACTCATTTAAAATATTTGGAATATTGTTTGGATGAATTAAATTTTTAAATGAAGTATTCAATTGTTTTTCTGCATCTTCGTCTAGAACATCGAGTAAGTTAATACTTGGTACATCGGTTTTATTATCTAAATAGGATGTGGTTAAAATCAGGGAAGTTTCTTTTAAATAATTTTGGTCAGTACTTGCTCGGTCTAGAATATTTCGTAATTCATTAAAGTTTAAAACAATCAATTTGATATCAGGATTTACATTCTTTTCACAAATTTCTTTTAATTTTTTAGAAATATCGTAGCCTGAGATACTCGCAATAATAATATTTTTTTCAACAGAAAACCCTTCAAAATATTGAATATTTGTTTTAAATGTTTTTTCTGCATTTTTGGCAACATCATAAAACATTTGTCCATTGACTAGCTGTTGCCCAATTTCTAGAGCATAAGATGTAGTCAGGTTATTAATAACGAGTAATTCACCTAATATTTGTGGTTTTAAACTCTTGTAAAGGTGTGTTAACGATCCCATATCTACCAACATAATCACACCTTCTGAAGTATCTCGTTCTGAAAGCCATAATTTAACTTGAGCTACGACATCTCGAATAGAAGAAGTTAAAGGCATATTGATTGCATCAAAAACATACTCACCACATAATTTATTAGCAACAGCTTGAATACTTGATGCTGTTGTATTTCCATGAGCAACTAGTAAAGCATGATACCTTATTTCTTCAGATATTTTTTCGACCAGTAATACACTCAGAATAACTTCAACAAACAATTTTATTTCTGGAGATAAGTTATTTGTTACATAATGAGAAAATAGAGCAGTCCTTGGGTATTCTTTTGAGACTTTTCTTTTTAACTCTTCGAGAGTTTTTATGGATAGAGTGTTTTTATTTACTTGTAATAAGCGAAGAGTACATTTAATAGGAGCTTGTGTTATTGCTTTGTTATCAATGATTTGTTTGTTATTATCTTCAATTTGTTTTATTAATTGATTTCCTAAAAAATCACTAGAAACATGAAAATTACCCTCTAAAAAATGAGAATCAAACTGAAAAAGTTCTTCTTTTAGTTCTAAAATAGATGAATTAGAATTGATTAATGTAGTGAAAGTTTCATTTAATTGACCTAAGTAGTCGATTTTACTTTCTGTTATATTTTGAGTATAAGAAACAGTTGTAAAAAGGGTTGCATCATCTTCGCTAATTTCTAACATATCATGGTCCGAGTTTTTTCTCAAAGCGTCCGCACAATACATTTGGATTTCATTGATTAAGCTACCAACGTTGCCTGGAATTTGTTGATCTAGTAATTGTTTAAAAATTTGATTATCTATTTTTAAATCTCGTTTCAAACGAATTGCCTCTCGAACAAATAGGTGATTGACTAAGGAAATTCTTTCAAGGATTGGGCGATCATGTAATGCTGGTAAATTAACAACAACTGAGAGCCGTCTGTAAAACGTTGGAAGTAAGACTTCCTTAGGATTTTCTGTTGTAGCAAAAAGTAAGCGAACTTGAGATGATACTATTTTACTTTCTTCTCCCATAGGTCTAAATTGTCCGCTATCCATAAATTGAAAGAGTTTCTCTTGATTTTCTTTTGATAAGCGATGAACTTCGTCTAAAAATAAAACACCACCATCAGCCTGTTTAAGCAATCCTTTTTTTTCGCTTTCAGCACCTGTAAAAGCTCCTTTAGTATGTCCGAATAAAATGGAAGACAACAGTTCAGGATTATTAGCATAATCTGCACAGTTAAAAATGATAAATGTTTTTGCTTCTTCTTTTTTTTGCTCTTTTAAGTAGTCAAAAATTAGCTTAGCTAAAAAACTTTTACCTACACCACTTGGTCCACATAATAGTAACGGTAGACCAACAGGTGGGTAAAGAATCGCAGCTTTACATTTTTCAATAGCTTCATGAGCACTTCCATCAAATCCTATATACTGTTGAAACACGTCTTCTTGATTTGTTAAATGACTACTTGTTGAAGTCTGCCAGTAGACAGGGCGCGTTCCTTTTTGAGTCACTTCTTTTTTTTCTAATAATTTATTTAAATATAAACTCGTAGCAGAACGGCTTAAAGCTAATGCATCAGCAATTTCTAATGTTGTTAATCCGTTCTTTTCGTTTTCTAAAATTTTTATTATTAAATCATGGGTTTCCCTTTTCATGATAATCCCCCTAGTATTGCTTATCCAAACTATTTTTAGTAAAAAAAACCAAAATTATTTTTTCAAAAAAGCAACACAAACTAGTTTTAAAAAGAGTTTGTATTGCTTTTGTCTTTTAATCAAACGTGTTTTAAGTATAACCTAAAAATGCATAGATGTTTTAAAATACTAAAAGGTTTTAACAAATACCTAGCAAGCCTAAGATAATACCTAAGAACATAATACCAAACATCACAACGTTAACGTTTACTTTTTTACGAAGTAACCAGAAGGCAAGTAGAGTAACTACCAATGGAACAATTCCTACAAATAATTGATCTAAATATTCTTGGATTTTAATGGCTTCTTCGCTACCTTTAACACTAACTTCTAAAATTGTTTTGAATTTAACATTTGATGCTGTCATACTTCCCATCATCATTAACCCTAACATGCTAGAAGCCTTTGTCAAAATTCTCATGCCACCAGATTCGTACATTCGTTGAATAAAATTAGCCCCAACTGAATAGCCACTATAAAGTGCATAGTAGTGAATTAAAAATGCAGGAACATTATAAAGAAGTAGGAAGACAACCGCTCCTAAAGGAGAACCGGTTGAAGCAAGTGAAATCCCAATACTAGCTGCGATAACTCTTAAAATCCCCCAAAAGAATGAGTCACCAATACCTGAAATAGGTCCCATAAGAGAAGCTTTTACGGCCGTTATTGAACTAGCATCAAATGTATCGTCTTCGCTATTTTGTTTTTCCATTGAGGCAACAAGCCCCATGATAAAGTTATTAATATGCATGGTCGCATTGAACCAAGTTGTATGTCGAACAATGGCATCAGCTTGTTCTTCATCAGTTTTGTAAAAACGATTAATGACTGGTAGTAATGTATAAATAACACCTACAGCGTGATATTGAGTTGCCCCTGTACGACTAGCATTCATTGTCCATGAACGCCAAAAGACAGAACGCATCATTTTCTTTTCTTCTTTATCTAAATTTTCTTGGAATTTCATGCGAAAAAGTCCTCCTCTTCATCTTCTTTTGTTGAAGCACCACCACTTGCTACTTTAGCACCACTTGTTGGAATTTCTTGGATTTGTATGTCGCGTTGTGCACTAACAATACAAATAACAACTCCTAAAACAGCGACTGCAACGGCTGGTAAGTTTAAATAAGCGGTTAAAACAAAACCTAAAATATAAAAGACTGATAATTTTTTATCCCATAACAATTTCATTAACATAGCAAAACCAACTGCTGGAAGTAGGCCACCTGCAGCACTTAGTCCGTTCATTAAACGTTCAGGAATGTTTTCAACGAATGTATTAACTGGTCCACTACCAGCTAAAATTCCTATAAATGTGATAGACGCAATGATGAGATAGTAAATTACCCACGTTCCGTAGTGAAGAGCAACAATCATTTTTTGATTATTTTCTCTAGCTGCTTTATCAAGCATTGGTGCAAAAATATTCATAAAAACATTTTTTAAGAACATAACAACAAATGCTGCTAACATTCCGATTGGAACTGCTAGTGTCATAGCTGCATTTTGTTCTAGATTAGAAATGATAGCAAAAGTTGTTGCTAGTGCAGTTGCTGTTACGGGTTCAGCAGCAATTACGCCACCAATATTAACGTTACCTAAGAAAACAGCTTCTAGAGCGGCTCCCATTAGAACCCCTGTTTTCATATCACCTAATAAGAGACCTGTTACTAGACCAACAACTAAAGGTCTCTCCATCATACTTTGACCTGTTAAATAGTTACCTGCAAAACAGATAAATACGGCTAATGCCGCCATGGTTGCTTCCATTACCATTACTTTTTTTCCTCCTTTTAAAATTTACTAATTGTATCTTTTAAATCTAATTGTGGGTTTGTTGGCAGTACTTGATTGTAACTTTTTACATGATCAAGAGCGGCCAACTCTTTTGCTGCTGAAATTTCCTCTGGATTTAATTGAACACTTGGGAAAACCATTTTTTTGCTAGCAGGATCTGATTTATCAAAACGCCCAGCATTAGCCACATTAACAGCTTCAATATCTTGCACATTTTGGGCTATTTTATTAGCATCAGAAACACTATTAACGATGACAAAAATACGTTTATCTTTTCCTCTAGGGTCATTAAACAATTCAATTGAATCTTCCACAGAACGAATTAGTAACTTCATTCCATTAGGGACAGCCATTTTTAATGTCATTTGCATAACATTATTTTTAGCAGCCTCATCATTTGCTACGACTAATAATGGTGCGTTTAACTCTTTTGTCCAAACCACGGCCACTTGTCCGTGAATTAATCGGTCATCTACTCTAACTTGTGTAATCATTTCTTTTTCCTCCTAAAAAATATCTTCTTCATCAGTGTTATCTTGTGTTGTCTGTACTAATGTTACTTGACTCTCGTTAATAGCATTTTGAATAATTTCTTGCGTTAGAGGAGTTTCCTCTGGTAAAAATAAAATTGATAAAATAATAGCTAAATTAACATTCGACAAAATAAAAATATTGTCACACTCAGCAGTTAAAACTTCTGTAACGACTTTTTGATTAACACTACCGCCAAATAAATCAGTAAAAACAATACCTTGTTCATCAGGACTTACTTGTTGAATGAAATCTACTACAACAGGTGTGTAGTCTTCGTCTGTCATATAGGCATTAATGACAGTGAAATCATTCCCTTTTCCTGCAAGAATATCAAGTGAACTTTGAAATCCTTTTGCTAATTCACCGTGTGTTGCAATTAAATAATTTCTATTCATTTATTCCTCACCTCATTTATATATAAGCAAGTATCATGCCAACTTTTAAAACCTTTTAAAAGTTGATAAAATAAGCTTTGTGATAAAAAAATAAGTGTTTAAACAGATATGAAATCTGTTAAACACTTATTTTATCTTTCACGTATTTGCCAAGTAATAGTATGACCGTCCATGTCGCTAGTCCATGAACTAAATGAAATTCCCTGATCATTAATAGTGTAAGGAATATGATTGTCTCGAATGATTAAGGTATCTTTTGTTAGCGAATAAGTATCATCAAAGTCAGGTCTGTAGTTACCGAGTAATCCAATATGGACTTCAGTATCATTAAGGAACTCAATATCTTGAGCACCATCATGAATCAAGTTTTGTGGTGCTTTGTTGTCGTCCATTGCTTGAGTAGCATCTTGACCGTCATATAGTTCCGGGACGATTGTATATTTCTTTCCAATTAGTATCTCTCTAGCTTTATTAATATTAGAATTATTACTAGTTATTTTCTTATCTCGTTCTTTAAGAAATTCTGAAGCAATAGTTGTATCCAAATATTTATCTGACATTAAGGTCCAATTTTCTTTTCCTAAAACACCAGTAATAGCAACACTGGCTTCTAATTCACCTCTATGGTTTACTCTAAAAATACTTAGATTATCTGATTGATCGACCCCAACTCTAATATAGACTAAATCATTTTCTGTATAAACGTCTAGAACGTATCTCGTTGATGGTGGAGGAAGCAAATCTAAAATAGACATTACCCATTTTTTCAATTGTTCTTCTGTTAAATTTGTTTCTGAAATGCTTGAATCAGTCGTGGTTGATACAGTGCTTTCTTCTGTACTCATACTTGTTTTAGCTTCTATTGAGCTATTAGGCTGTTTTTCTTTTGTTTCTTGGGTACCTAGATATAAAAGTAAAAGAATAATTCCTAAAATTAGGGCACCGACAAAAGCCCATCTTCTAACTTTTCTTTTTTTCTCTTCGTTCTCAATTTCTAATAACATTTTAGTTAGTTCAAGTCTTACGTTAGGATCTGTGGCATTATTAATTTCAGTTCGTAATAAATCTTTATTACTTCTATCATTTTTTAAACTTCTAGTTTGATTTTTATCTTCTTTATTCACTTTTAATACTCCATATCATACGTTTTTACTTAATTATATCAAAGTGTAGCTATTTTTAAAGCTTCTAATAGGAAAGAAGAAATTAGGTTAAATCAAAAAACTAAATCATACTTTTCTTTACTTTTTCAGGAATCATTACAACTTCGGTACTTAAATCAATGGGTTTAAAGTTTTTATCAATACATTCTTCCCAATATTCTAAGTGTTTTTTGTCAATCCAGTGCTCAGATTCTTCTACCTCTTGGCCATTTTCTTCTTGAACGGAGTACCAATAAAGATACTCATCACCATTAAGAACTTCTCGAAAAATAGTTTCTACATACATTTTTTCTTTTTCAAGAGTAATCAACGTTTCTTTCATATTTTCGTTTAGAAATAAAAGCCATTCATCCACAATTTTTGATTTACCTTCTTTTACTTTAAATCTTGTCAGTTCAACGTTCATTTTGAATCCTCTCCTTAATGAAAACTAGTTGCTAATATTATAACATTCTTAATTGAATCTCTAGTCCGTTTAATGAGATAATTGGTTGAAAACTAAAATGTTAGGAGAGAAACATCCGTGAATATACCTATAGAAGTTGCTAAGCAATTAGTAAAAGAACAATTTCCTGAATGGAAAGATTTGCCAATTTCCCCTGTTTTAAAAAACGGTAATGATAATAAAACTTTTCATTTAGGAGAAACGATGACGTTACGTCTTCCAAGTGATAAAAGATACGTAGCTCAAGTAGAAAAAGAAGCTAAATGGTTACCTTTTTTAGCTGAAAATTTAGATTTACCAATCACATGCCCAAAAGCACTTGGAAAACCTAATAAAGACTATCCTTATTTTTGGTCTATTAATAGCTACATTGAAGGTGAAACGGCTGATCCTGCTAATATTTCTAATCTGGATGTATTGGCAAATGATTTAGCTAAATTTTTAAGACAACTTCAACGTATTAATCCCGAGGGAGCTCCTGTTTCAGGTGAACATAATTTTTACCGAGGTTCGAGTCCTGTTGTTTATAACGAAGAGGTGGAAAAGGTATTAGAAAATTTATCTGATGAATTACCAGTCAAATTAATTGAGAAAATTTGGAGTGAGTCAATTGAATCGAAATGGCAAGAAGAGCCAGTTTGGATTCATGGTGACATTACTCCAGGTAATTTATTGGTGAAAGAAAATAAATTATCTGGTGTAATTGATTTTGGTATCATGGGAATCGGGGATCCATCTTGTGATTATGCAATGGCGTGGACTTTTTTTGATAAGAGTAGTCGAAAAGTTTTCTTACAAGATCTAGATCAGGATACTATTAATAGAGCTAGAGGATGGGCTTTATGGAAAGCCTTGATTACTTATGACAAACAAGAATCTAAAGAGGTTATTAAAACAATTATAGATGAAAGAGCCTGACCCAAAAGTCTCTTAAAACAAAACAAGAATTCTAAAATGAGGTTTATCATTTTGGAATTCTTGTTTTTTCTTATTTTTCTGTCTATATCCTTCCTAAATTTACTTAATTTTCTCAAATTTAGAGCCATAAAGGCAAATCCTAACTCCTGTGTTACTTTATCTTGACCTCTAACCGAGAATCGATTGAACGACAAATTAGCCTTTAGGTTTCCAAAGGCTGGTTCTACGTCAATTTTTCTTCGACGGTAAATCGCTCCTGTTACATCATCGCTCAAAAGCTCTCTTGCGTGAGCTTTAAAATATTCCCAGTTACCATTTTTTTGAATGACTCTACTTTTATTACTTTTTGCTCGGGTACACAAAGATCTGACAGGGCAATCTATACATGTTTCACATTCATACATTTTTAACTGTTTTGTAAATCCCTGTTTATCATTGCGAGTAGAGTAATTTCTAAAATGCAGTTCTCTATTGTTAGGACAAGTATAGCTATCTGTTAATTCATTGTATTTCCAATTATTAGTAATGAATGGGTTTTGTTTATATTTTTTGGTCTGTTCTTTTTGATACATAGTGTAGGTGATTAATGGTGTTCTCTCAAAATCATCCAAGATGGCTTGATAGTTTTCTTCACTTCCATAACCGGCGTCAGCTACAATATAATTAGGTAACTCAAAATAAGATTCTTTGATAGTGGTCAAAAAGGGAATCATCGTTTTAAAATCTGTTGGATTTGAAAAAGTATCATAAGCTAGAACATATTGATTGTTGGTTGCGATTTGGATATTGTATGCCGGTTTCAGTTGACCATTCATCATATGATCTTCCTTCATTCTCATAAAAGTAGCGTCCATATCTATTTTTGAAAAACTATTTCTCTCTTTAAAAATCTGATATTGTTGCTTATATTTTTTCTTCCTATCACTGAATTCTCGAAAAGCCTTTAAGGCTTTTTTAGGTTCCTTTCTTTGACGACGGAGTTCTTTTCTAAGTGTAACGTCTTCTGTATCATCTATTTGTTCAGTCAACTCAGATACTTTAGTTTCAATAGAATCGGCAATGAGATTCAACTGTTTATCATCCCATTCCTCATCTTCATTATGAATCGACGGAATGATTTTTTCTTTGACTAATTGTTTATAATATATTTTTGATTTTTCTGTTAGAGAATCGTCAAATCTGGTCGTACTCTTTCTCCAAACAAAACTATATTTATTGGCATTAGCTTCTAATTTGGTCCCATCAATAAAAATAGCATCTTCTTCAATCAATTTCTGCGAAACTAATTGATTTCTAAATTGAATAAAACACTCTTGAAGAATCGGCTGAACCAAAGGATTCACTCGAAAACGATTAATGGTTCTGAAGTTAGGAAATTGTGATTGAGTCAACCATCTAGTACGAATACTATCTTTAGTCATCGCTTCAATTTTTCTACCAGAAAAATTTGACTGTGTGTAGCCACATAAAATAAGTTTCAACATCATTCTTGGGTCGTAAGATGAGGTTCCCATTTGATGATCAAAAACAGAAAAAACGTGACTTGGAATACTCTCTACTAATTCATTAATCGCGAAAGCGATGTCATTTTTTTCTAAATAAATTTCTAAATCTAGTGATAATGTAACTTGTTTCATGTTATAATTTTTATACATAAATAGCACTCCCTTTTGATTTGGTTTAGACGCTTTAATTATAAAGGATAGTGCTATTTTTTTCGTCAAAAAAAGGAACAAAATCGTAAAAAGATTCTGTTCCTTTTATTTTATTTAAGAGACTTTTGGGTCAGCCTCTTTTTTCATTCATTTTAATCAGTTTATGTTGTAGTTTCTCAATTAAGATTTTGTATGCATCATGAAGTTCATTTGGCGAAATAGAGATTATATCTGTACCGAATCCTAATAGATAGTTAGCTAAAAAGGAAATTTCATTTGGATTAATAAAACCAGTCAAAAAGTATGATTCATCATTTTGTTCAAATGAAATATTAGGATAATTATTTTGTTGATAAAAGGTTCTAGCATCTTTAGTTACTTCTACTTTGAAATCTAGGAATCGATAGTCATTTTGCTGTTGAAGTAAACCTTCATTGATTTCTTCTTGAGATAAGTTAATTTGGTGATTATCATTAATCTTTATCTGACTAATGAAGTCACAACGGAAGGTACGGTAAGCTTGTTTATGAATGTCAAAACCAAGACAGTACCAGTAGCCATTTCGAGTAACTAACTTAACAGGTAGAATGGTTCGTTCACGTGTTTCTCCTCTGGAATAGTTAAACGTTATGACTTGTTGTTTTAGAATATTTTCAAAAAGAGTATCTAAATGATCAATATATTCAGTATGAAGCAGGCTGTTATATTGAACCACATCCATTGTTTGAGTGATTAGTTTTTGTTTTTCTTTTGAAAAGGTATTAAGTAATTTATTGTTTATTTGCTGATAAGTGTGTCCAAAGGGAGAATTACTGGTTGACTTGAGCAATTGTAGCGAAAAGAAAATAGCGAATATTTCTTTTTCATTAAAATAGACAGGGGGCAAAAGACTTTCTTGAATAATATGATAACTTCCATAACGACCATTTGTTGCATAGATAGGAACACCTAAACTTTCCAGCTCAGCAATATCTCTTAGAGCAGTGCTTTTTGAAATGTTAAAGGCATGCATTAAATCTTTCAAGTTAAACTCTGTTTTATCGTTCAAGTAGAACAATTCTTGATTAATTCGTTCTGATTTTTTCATAAACTCCTCCAATGGTGTCATCTTTTGAAACCTTTAAATGATACATTAAATATATCAAATGAAGGGAGAAAAACAATATGAAAAAAACAGAAATTGCCATATTTTTAACACTTAATGGAAAAGCAAATGAGGCTATTGAATTTTATCAAACTTTATTTAATGGAGACCTGCTTTTCAAAATTACTAATAAAGAGTTTAAGGAGAGAATGAATCCAACGATAGAGATACCAAAAGAAGAGGAAGCATTTATTTCCCACTCAATCTTAATGATTGGAAATCTTCAACTTCAAATTGCAGATAATCCTGTTTATCCATCGATGACTTTTGTAGAAGGAACTACAATGTCGTTTAGCGTCTTAACCAAAAATATTGGAGAAGCTCAAACACTTTATGAGGATATAGTTGCTTATAAGGACACAGTAATTCTACAAGAACCAACAACAAACGAGTTTGCTGATTTTTATGCAATTGTTAAAGATCCTTATGGTGTCATTATTCAATTAACTAATGAACGTGAAGCAGATCCAAGCAAAAAAGGAAACCAATAAAAATACCTTCATTCTTGACTTTCTAACAGTAACTCTTTAAGATAGGCCACATAGAAATGGACAGTGAAGAGGTAGAAGAGTGAATTATTATTATGCATGGGGATATACTCAGAAAATCATTAATGAATAGATGGAAAGGAGAGGATAAAAAACAAATAAAGGAGAAATTAACATGTTAATTAAACAAGAAGCAACTGAAAATAACTATGAGGCGATTCTTAATATATGGGAAAAATCAGCAAAAGAAACACATCATTTTTTATCAAAAGAGGATTTTGATTTCTATAAAGAAGTCATTCCACAACATTTAGATTCTGTGGATTTATTACTATGGTACGATGAAGGGAATCTAATTGGTTTTAGTGGTATTAGTGATACTGAATTAGTGATGTTATTTCTTGATCCTGATTTTATTGGAAAAAGATATGGAAGTCGCATCTTACATTGGCTGATGGAAAATAAAGGAATCAATCAAATTGACGTAAATTCTCAGAATGAAAATGCTAAAAATTTTTATTTAAAACACGGGTTTGAGGTTTCCTCAGAGGATGAGATAGACGGATTTGGCAAACCGTATCCAATTACCCACTTAGTAAAAAAATAGTAATTATAAAGCTTTCTCTTGAAAAATAGAGAAGGCTTTTTTGGATCATAGCATGCTATAATTTTATTAATAAAAAATAAGGAGTGACTCAAATGCGTGATTATTTTTTAACAACTGAAAGACTTGGTTTTTCGATTTGGAAGAAAGAAGACATCGAGTTAGCCATTCCATTATGGGGAGATCCAGAAGTCACTAAGCATATTAGCGCTAAAGGTTACTTCGATAGGCGAGAAATTGAGGATAGATTAGATTTAGAAGTAGCTAATTATGAAGCGTTTCATGTTCAGTATTTTCCGATTTTTGAAATTAGTAGTGGTGAGTTAGTAGGATGCTGTGGACTGCGTCCTTGTGTAGGTGAAGATTCAGTTTTTGAAATAGGATTTCATTTGAAAAAAGAGTACTGGGGAAAAGGACTAGGATTTGAAGCAGCTATAGCAATCATTGACTATGCTTTTGAAGAGAAACAAGTAAGTATATTACGAGCAGGACATAATCCAGAAAATGTGTCCTCACGAAAGATGTTGGAGAAGCTAGGCTTTCAATATGAAGCAGATTATTATTATGAACCGACAGGATTGAATCATCCAAGTTATGTGTTGAAAAAGTGAGAGATTGCGACAAGTGTTGACGCAATCTCTAGTTAGAAAAGATTCTTATAGAATAAAAATAGCAAGAATAAAAATAGTTAAATCAAATATTAACAAAGCATATATTTTTCTTTTGATTTTAATTATTTTTTCTTGATCGTCAGTATTCAAAAAAATTAATGTGTTTTTTCGCTTAAAGAGATACATAGTAATACCTGCTCCATTTTGAGAAGAAGAGGCAAGAAAGGCCCAAAATTTTGGCTTAGGGATGTTTCTGCTTTTGGCATCGATTAGAACTAATTGGTACATATAGTAAGCAAGACAAATAGCTGTAAAAGAAATTATTGCTACAAGTAAAAATAAGAGACTAGCTTTCATGATGAAGACCTCCTTAATTAACTAGATTTTTTTAATAATTAGAAAGAAAATACAAACCGTGTTAAAGGCTATCAACGTAAGTAGAATAGGTGTTAATAGGGTGTTTTTTATTAGTGCTATTGTTATTATCAATACGATATTAATTAAAAGTAATGCACAAAATAGTTTTAAAAATTTGTTATTATCTGAGAGATTTTGTAAATGATTCACCATCTCGTTATCCTCCTTCAATAATGTATCTAAAGAAATGTTATAAATTTCACTTATTAGTATCAAACTTTTGATATCAGGTAAAGTTCTACCTGTTTCCCAGTTAGAAATAGTTTGTCTTGAAACATGGATTTTTTCAGCTATTTCCTCCTGAGTGAGATTCATCTCTTTTCGCTTATTTTGTAATTTTTCCGATACCTCCATAGTGTCCTCCTTTATTAAAGTTTATATGATTTATCTTAAGCTATCAGTCAAAAGTCTTTATAAATAGTGAAATTAAGTAACTATAAACTCATTTTACATTAAGAAATTAAAGGTTGTTTATCTAATTAAGTTATATAAGTCTATTATATATTTTTAGATGAAGTATAGAAATATAAATCTTTTAATCATAAAAAAATCACGATAAACGCAAATGTTGTTTATCGTGATTTTTATATAGATTGTTCTAATTAATGTAATAACGGGGCATCCTATCTGTGAACCGACAAAGAAGCTCTGCGCAAATTGTGTTTGCGTGATCAGCCATATCTTGTAGTGTATTAATCTGGTCACCATTTTTCCCAACAATCGTTACTTTTGTTCCGATAGGATATTCTTTCGGTAGTCTAATCATGCATTGATCCATACACATGCGGCCGACAATCGGAGTTTTTTCTCCTTCAACAATGACTTCAAAACCTTGAAGCGTACGAGGAAAACCATCTCCATAACCAAAAGGAAGGGTACCAATCCATTCATCAGACTTCGTGTAGTAAGTAGCTCCGTAACTAATAGATTCTCCCTTTTTTAATTGTTTAACATGAGTCAGAGCAGTTTCAATTGACAGCGCATCAGCAACAGGATAGGGCATTTTTAAGTCTTTACCTGTAGGGTTCATTCCATACATACTAAAACCAAAACGAACCATATTTGAGCCCCAAGCATCTCTAAAAATAACAGCAGCAGAATTTGATGTGTGAACATATTTGATAGTGTCAGAGAAGAAACGTTTCATTCGAGTGAATCGTTCCTTTTGTAAATTAAAGTGAGCTAAGTCTTCAGAATCAGCTTTAGCAAAATGCATAAATAAACCTTCTAAGTTTAATTGAGAGTTTTTATCAAAAATCGCTAAAGTTTTCTGAATATCATCTTCTTCAATTAAGCCAATCCGTCCCATGCCAGTATCTAATTTAACGTGAACGTTAAGTGGTTTTTCTAATTTTTTTGAGGATACTTCTTCTAGCCAAGCAACAGAAGGCATAGTCAAAGAAATATTTAGTTGACTTGCTAGGATAACATCATTAATATCTGTTACCCCCATAACAAGAATAGGTTCTTTAAAACCTGCTTCTCTTAAAGCAATAGCTTCATCTAGAATAGCCACACAAAATCCTTTAACGCCACTTTCTTTAGCAACTTTAGCAATTTCTAAAGTACCCATTCCATAAGCATTGGCTTTTAGTACAGCAAAAATCACTACATCTTTTCCTAATTTTTCTTGTTCTCTTTTGATATTTTGTCTGACAGCGTTGCGGTCAATAATTAAGCAACTCGGTCGGTGATTACCTACAATCATTTAATTTAACAACTCCTCTCATATCATTACTATAAGTATAGCGAAGTTTGATAGATAAAAGGAGGTTTATCCTAAACAAATTAAGCGTTTTCAAAAAGAGGGGATGATTGATTTTTAAATACTCAATTTTTCTTTTAATTGTTCTAATTCGTTTGGGTCGTTTATTTCAGATAAGAAGCCATCTTCAATTTTTAAAACACGATCACAAGAAGCGATCATTCTTAAATCATGGGTCACCATGATAGTAGCTTTTGCTTTCTCTTTTGTTTCTCTAGCTAAAATTTGAACAACTTCGTAAGCTCTTTTGGTATCAAGACTTGCGGTGGGTTCGTCAGCTAAAATAATAGAAGGATTATTATATAAAGCACGAGCTATGGCGACACGTTGCTTCTCACCACCAGATAAATCTTCAGGGTACTTATGTGTTAATTGTTCAATACCAAGATCTTTAAAGAGATGAGTCATTTGTGGCGTTTGTTTTTTGATTTTATCAACAAGAATAAGCTGCTTTTCCACAGTTAAGAAAGGAATCAATTTTGAACTTTGTAAGATAAAGCCAATCTCCTCAAAACGGATGTTGGCTCTTATTTTTTCTTTATTATTACTAAGAGGTTTGCCATTTACTAATACTTGACCTTCACTAGGGGTTTGTAAGCCACCAGCAATCGTTAAAAAAGTACTTTTTCCAGAACCAGAAGGGCCAATAACTGCCACAAACTCACCTTGTTTAACTGAAAAATTAGTTGTTTTTAAGGCTTCAATTGTCTGATCACCATCTTGAAATGTCTTTTTAACATTTATAAATTCAATAGCATTCATTTTTTTCACTCCTATCCAATTGCTTCTAAGGGATCAATTTTAACAATTGATTTAACTGAAGAAAGTGCTCCGATTAAGGCAAATATAACCATTAAAAATCCAATAACTAAGTAAAAAGAAGGATTAATTGCAAATGGAACTTTTTTAGGAAGAACTAAAGAAGTTAAGAAAGTCAGGAGCATTCCAGTTCCAACACCAGTAATAGAAAGAATAAAGGTTTGGCAAACAATTGAAAAAGAAATATAACGATTAGAAACACCTTGAGCTTTCATGACACCAAGGATATCTATCTTTTGCATTGTTAAAACATAAATGAAAATACCAATTACAATGGCAGCAATTAAAATAAGAAAGCCAATCATGAAACCAAATGTTAAAACTTGGGCGTTGTAGCCAGGTAGGTTTTGAATGTAGGTTTTGATTGGAATTGTTTTGAGTGTACTTGGAACGTCTTGTGGTTTACCACGCGTAACAATAGCATTTAGTGGTAAGTTAACATTTTTTGAAGAACTATCATTTTTAAATTTGACGGTTTTAAAGGTGTCCATTGAAACGAAAATGACAGGAGAGATATTGTATTTAGCATCATCAGTAAAACCAACAACTTTAATCTTAGCGGTGCTTCCTGAAAGTTTTAAAGTATCCCCAATGTTGATATTGTTGAGTTCTTTTAAACTTTGGTCAAGAACAGCTTCATTTTTTTCTTTAAAAAGGTGTCCTTCAATAATGTTAGGCGTTAAAAATTCTGAGGGATCAATACCAAAAAAGGCAACATTAATGGTTTCAGAGTTACCACTTTTAGAGATGATATTAGGTGTTTGTCTTAACTGAGCTTTGTCAGTTGATTTAATGTGTTCAAAGTTTTCAGGAGGAATCATGGACATGTTTAAGTTTTCATTGGAATCTTTGGATAGAATAATATGATCAGCTTCCCATTTGTCGATGGCAGTTCGGTTGTCTTCAGCAAGTCCATAAGCAAGTCCTGTAAGAAAAAAGACAAGATAAGCAATTAAAAACATGACGCCAGTTACTAAAAAATAACGAAAAAGGGAATGTTTAATTTCATTAATGGCTAAAAACATATAAGTCACTCCTTCCTTTTTATCTATATAAATTGTATCATGTTTGTAATTAAAACAGACTTTTAGAAGTATTATGAATACAATTTTTTTTCGTATAAATGATTGGAGGAGATATGATTATGGAAGAGTTAAAAGTTGTTGTCGGTTCAGGAGGATATAACAATAATCCAGGATGGATACATACAGAAGAGAATGAACTGAATTTATTAGATGAGACGACTTGGGCTAAACTGTTTAAAGAATGCTCAATTAGTGCGATGTTAGTAGAGCACGTTTGGGAGCATTTGACTTATGAAGAAGGAGTAGTAGCTGCCAAAATAGCTTACAACTATTTAAAGAAAGATGGCTACATTCGTTGCGCAGTACCAGATGCGTTCTTTCAAGATGAGGTTTATCAGAGTATTGTTAAAGTTGGTGGTCCAGGTCCTAAAGATCATCCAGCTGCTGACCATAAAATTGTTTATGATTACCGTCTATTAACTGCGATGTTTGAAGAAGCAGGATATGAAGCTAGATTACTAGAGTATTGTGATGAAAATGGTCGGTTTCATCACAATGAATGGGATATAAGAGATGGCTTAATTTATAGATCTAAAAAATGTGATCCTAGAAATCAGGGAGAGAGTTTGGTGTTTCCTTCATTGATAGTGGATGCGGTGAAAATTGGATAATTAAAATATTTTATTACAGGTTTATAGAAAATTAGATGGAAAGAACTTATTTTTACTTGATATTAGGCAGTAATAAAAATAGGATGGCAAAGAATTAGTTAGCCATCCTGTTTTTTTGGTTATTTTATAATATCTATACGCTGACTATACTGCTTGTAAACTTCAGGGCTAATTTTTTTATCAGTAATAATAGCATTGATATCAGACAAGTTTCCGAATTTAATGATTGAATTTTTATTAAATTTAGTATGATCAATTAGAGCTACAGTTTTTAAAGAAGACCTTATTAATTCATTTTTTAAGTTTGCCTCATGTAAGCTAAAATCAGATAATCCTTCATTAATTGAAATGGCATAGCTAGAGGTAAAAAATATTTTGATGTTAAACATTTGGATTAAACTACTGGATAGATTACCCTCAACAGCATTAGATTTTGCTTTAACAATTCCTCCTATAATGATAACAGTTAGGTTATTAGATTCTTTTAAAAGGTTAGCTGTTCTCAAACCACTTGTTAAAACAGTAATTTTTTTATCACTATAAAAGATCAGTTTTGCTAATTCATAACAAGTAGAGCTTGCATCTAAGCAGATACAATCGTCGTCTTCAATAAGTGATAAAGCTTTTTTGGCAATTTCTTTTTTGTCTTCGATATTTTTTAGTTTTCTTTCATCATATTCAGAATCTTTTAATGGGAAGTCTAATTCTTTTTTTTTGGCTCCACCGTGGGTTCGATGGATTAATCCTTGTTCATCTAATTCATTTAAGTCAGCACGAATGGTTGGTTTAGATACGTTGAATTTTTTCGATAACTCAGTAACGCCAACCTCATTTTTTTCATTTACAATAGATACAATTTCATCCCTTCTTTTTTTCATCTTGATCAAATCCTTTCACAATTTAGTATATAACACACACAAACGAAAATCAAAAGAAAGATAAAACGAAAGAAACGAAGTTAATATACTTTCTAATATAATGTTTTTATTGCCGAATATAGAATTATGACTTACGATATGTTTGTAAACGAAAGGAGAGTTATTCATGAAAATTGGAATAGGCTCAGATATTAATGGTTATGAATTAAAAGATATGCTAAAAAATTATATTGAAACACAAGGTTTTGATGTAGTTGATTACGGTGTTAAAGCTGATGGTAAAACTGATTATCCAAAGATTGCAGAAAGCGTAGCAAATGATATTATTAATGATAAGCTAGACCGAGGAATACTCATCTGTGGAACAGGAATAGGTATGGCAATTTCAGCTAATAAAGTAAAAGGAATTAGAGCCGCTCAAACGCATGATGTTTATTCAGCAGAAAGAGCTCAATTAAGTAATAATGCGCAAATTATAACGATAGGCTCTTTGATTGTTGGACCAGAGTTAGCTAAAAAAATTGTAGATACTTACTTAAATAATACATTTACTTTAGACGATAGAGGAAAAAGTTCAGCTAAAAAAATAGAACAAATTATAGCAATGGAAAGTGGGGAGTAAAGATGAAATTTTTTGTTGATTCAGCAGATGTTGAAAGTATTCAAGCAATAAATGAGATGGGGTTAGTAGATGGTGTGACAACGAACCCATCAATTATTGCTAAAGAGGGAAAAGATTTTGAGGAAACAATCAAGAAGATATGTCAAATTACAGCAGGACCGGTAAGTGCAGAAGTAGTTGGAACTAAGGCTGATGAAATGATTGAAGAAGCAAAAGAGTTAGCTCAATGGTCATCAAATGTAGTCGTAAAAATCCCGATGACTAAAGAAGGATTAAAAGCTGTTTCGGTGCTATCCAAATTAGGGATAAAAACAAATGTTACTTTAATTTTTAATGTGACACAAGCTTTATCAGCTATTAAAGCAGGAGCAACATTTATTAGTCCCTTTTTAGGAAGATTAGAAGATATTGGAACTGACGGATTTGATTTAATTCATTCATGTCGTTCAATCATAGATACTTTTGGCTATAAATCAGAAATTATAGGAGCTAGTGTTCGTTCGATAAAACATGTTGAAGAATTGGCTTTAGCAGGCTGTGACATTGCCACAATACCACCAGCATTATTTGACAATATGTTGACTCATCCATTAACTGAAAAAGGAATTGAACAATTTGAAAAAGACTGGGAACAGTTTACTAAATAAAGGAGACGAATAAAAATGAAAAAACCTATTGTAGCAATAACTATTGGAGATCCAGCAGGAATTGGACCAGAAACATGTGTGGAAACATTATCTCAAAAAGAAGTTTATGAAAAAATGAATCCGCTTTTAATTGGTGCTGAAGGAACTATTAAAAGAGCTATGGCACTAAAAGAATCTAATTTTAAATTAAATGTTATTACTGATGTGAAAGAAGCCATTTTTAAATTTGGTACAATCGATTTATTAATTACTGGTGAGTACGATTGTGAAAGCATCGAGTATGGAAAAGTTCAAAAATTGGCAGGTCAAATGTCAGTTGATTTTGTTCTAAAAGCAATTGAATTAGGAAATGAAGGTATTGTAGATGTTGTCGGGACAGCACCTATTCATAAAGAAGCTATCAAACTAGTAGGTATTAAAGAAGAAGGTCATACTGAAATTTTTGAAAACAATACAGAATCAGACTTTGGTTTAACAATGTTTCATGTAAGAAACTTGAGAGTGTTTTTCTTAAGTCGTCATATGTCTTTAAGAAATGCGTGTGACCATGTGACAAAAGAGAGATGTGTTGATTATTTAGAAAAAATAAACCAAATTTTTGAATCAATTGGTTTTGATAATCCTAAAATTGCTTTGGCTGCGTTAAATCCACATGCATCAGATAACGGATTATTCGGAAATGAAGAAGAATTGGAATTAATTCCAGCTGTAAAAGAAGCACAAGAAAAAGGTTTAAATGTGGTTGGACCGGTTCCAGCAGACTCTGTTTTCCATCTTGCTTTACAAGGTCATTATGATTCGATTTTATCTTTATATCATGATCAAGGACATATTGCTTGTAAGACTTTAGATTTCGAAAGAGCAATTACGATAACATGGGGATTACCATTTATGAGATCTTCTGTTGATCATGGAACAGCCTTTGATATTGCAGGTAAAGGAATTGCTAATTATATTAGTTTATATGAATCAGTTATGGTTGCAGCTGATTATTGGGATATGAAAAACAATCGATAAGGGGGAAAATGAATGAATAAGGTAGGGATAATTGCAGATGATTTAACAGGCGCAACAACAGTAGGTGTTTTACTTGCGCGAAATAATATTAGAACGGCTGCTTTCTTCTCTGATTTTTCTAAAACAGACGTCGCTGAAATGGAAGCAATTGTTCTAAGTAGCGATAGCCGTCATCTGTCACCAGAAAATGCCAAAAAAAGTATTCATCATAATTTAGAAAAACTTGTCTCTAATGGTTGTAACATGTTCTCTAAAAGAATAGATACGACTTTGCGTGGAGGAATTGGGCATGAGGTAGATGAGTTTTTAGATAATCTTCCAGACGATACGATAGGGGTAATGGTTCCATCCATGCCCCAATCAAATCGCATCTTGGTAGGTGGTTATTCAATTATAGATGGAATTGCTTTATCAAAGACAGATGTTGCTAATGATGTTAGAACACCAATTAAAGAGACGTATGTTCCAGAAATTATTGGAAAGCAAACAAGACATAAGATTGGAATGGTTGGTTTAGCTTCTATACTTGGTGGGAAAGAGTCAACTAAAGCAGCTTTAGCGTATCAAAAATCATTAGGAGCACGTATTATTATTTGTGATGCAGTTTCAATTGAAGAAATTGAAATGATTGCTGAAAGTGTTTCTGAATTAAATTGGCGTGTGTTAGCGATTGATCCAGGTCCATTTTCGACAGCTTTGGCTTTAAATAATGGATTAGGCCGAAAGAATATGACAGACTCTAATCTTCCTAGTGGAGATCAGATTAAAAAAGACGGAAAAGTGATAGCGGTTGCAGGGAGTGCGACAGCTGTTACACGAGATCAAATTAAATATATTCAAGCATTCAAAAATGTCGAAAGTTTATCTATTGATCCAATAGTAAGCGCTTTAGATGGTGGAGATACTCAAAGACAGGCATTAGAAGTAAAAATAGCTGAAAAAGCTAAAAAAAGTATGTCTAATGTAGCGACAAACGTTACTGTACTTGAAACAGCAGTCAGTTCAGGTGCTACTAATTTAGACGAACTCGATGCCAAAAATGGTTTTGAAAAAGGAAGGTCTGCTGCTAATATCAATGATATGTTAGGGACAACTGTTTTATCATTACTTGAAGATCGTGAAGATAGCTCAATAGATGGTTTATATTTAACAGGTGGCGATACTATGGTGACTGTTCTAAAATCAATTGGGGCAGTTGGAATTGAGTTAATCGATTACGTTATACCTCAAACTGACTTTGGTAAAGTAATAGGTGGTAACTATTCAGGTCTGAAAATTATTGGTAAAGGTGGATTGACTGGCAAGTTAGACACCGCTGCAGTAGCTATTAATAAATTGATTGAAGAAAACTAGTAAGAAAGGGAGAAAAAAATGAAGTTTCTGAAAAAAGTTCCAGGAGGATTTATTATAGTACCCTTATTAACTGCTATTTTAGTTAATACATTTTTCCCATCTCTTTTAGAAATCGGCGGACCAGCCACAGCTTTATTTAAAAATGGAAATGCAGCTATGATGGGATTGTTTTTAATTGTTTGTGGTTCGGCCATTAACTTTAAAGAAGCGGGATTACCTCTTTATAAAGGGTCAGTTTTACTTCTTTTGAAATTTATTGTAGGTGCTGGAGTAGGTTATATTGTAGGAAATATTTTTGGGCCAGCTGGTGTCCTTGGACTAACACCGTTTGTTTTAATTTCAACACTGACTAGTTCTAATAGTTCTCTTTATATTGCTATGTCATCAGAATATGGAAATGCTAGTGATACAGGAGCTATTTCAATCTTTTCAATTAAAGATGGCCCGTTTATAACGATGGTAGCAATGGGAATGACAGGTTTAGCAGATATCCCGTGGCAACAAATTGTTGCTATGATAATACCTTTATTACTGGGAGCTATCTGGGGAAATTTAGATAGTGAATTCAAGGATCTTTGTAGTAAAGCCCAACCTCTTGTTATCATTTTTATGTCGTTTGCTATAGGTGCTAATACAAGTATTGGTACTATCTTACAGGCTGGATTTTCGGGTGTATTACTAGGTATTATTTCTTTAGTAATTGGTATTTTATATTTCTTCTTATACAATTTATTCTTAAAGAAGAAGACGGCATTGGGTGTATTACTAGGAACAGTTGCAGCTAACTCAGCATTAACACCAGGAATCGTAGCAGAAGCAGATCCTTCTCTTCAACCTTATGTGGAAATGGCAACAGCTCAGGCAGCTACAGCGAGTATTATTACATTACTGATTGCTCCTGTTATGCTAACGTACTTTGACAAATTCGTGAAGAAAAAATATGGTCCTGAGAGATTAAATGAACAACCAAATCTAAAACAGTAAGGAGTGAAAAAGAAATATGTCTGAAAAAATAAAACTTTCTTGTCAAGTGTTAGAAGTTGGAGATAGGTATCAAGATTTTTTAAGCGAAGGAATGATTTTACTATTTCCAGCTGAAACAGTAATGACTCAAATTAAAAATTATAGTCTAATGGTTTCTAAAATGGTTTTACAATCCGATATTGAATTGGGTGATACATTAAGTATTGGTTCATCAGAATTTAAAATTACGGATGTGGGACATTTGGTCAACAGCAATATCGAACAGATTGGTCATTTTACGATAAAAGTTGAAAATAAAGACCAAGCTAAATTACCTGGAACACTTTACATTGAACCAACTACACTAAATGAAATAAAGGTTGGGGAAAAAATAATCATTAGAGGAGAATAAACATGAGACGACCAATTATAGCAATGAATTTTAAGAACTATATCAATACAGAATCAGAAACAACTACTCTTTTTAAACAAATGAAGCAAGAGTTAACATCATTAGGTAATTTAGATGATATGGATGTTTATTTATTTCCAAGCATGGGTAGTTTACATGTAGCAAGAGATATTTTTGAAGGAAGTTCTATTTCATACGGTTCACAAAATATTGCACCAGAAAAAAATGGCGCATTTACTGGTGAGTATTCAATAGAATCTTTAATTGATATAGGTGGAGATGTCGTTGAAATTGGTCATTATGAAAGAATTACTCTATTTAATGAATCGAGAGAACTAATTAATAAAAAAATAAAACTAACATTAGAAAATGAATTAACCCCATTAATTTGTGTTGGTTCTGAAGAGACTATTCTCGAAGGAAATGCTTTTAAGGAATATATGCAAGATCAGTTAAAAAGTTACTTCAAAGGTATTATTATTAACGAAACAGATAATATTGTACTTGCTTATGAACCTGCTTGGGCAATTGGCAAAAAGGAAGCAGCACCAGTAGAAATTGTTCATAATAATCACCGATTGATTAGAGAAGTTTTATCAGAATTAATGGGAGAACAAGTAGCACAATCAATCCATTTAATTTATGGTGGATCAGTATCCAAAGAAAATGCAGGAGCTTTAGTAGCTTCAAAAGAAGTTGATGGCTTATTTATTGGACGTTTTGGTCATGATCCTAAAAACTTTAGAGAAATATCAAAAGAAATTATTATGAAAAAAAGGAGTGAGTGAATTGAGAAAACCGATTGTTGTAATGAATTGGGCAATGCGACAAAATAAGAATCAAGATGCGATTCAATTTTCAAGAGAACTAGTAGAAATATTGAAAAATAGTAATCAGGTAGAAAAAGTCATTCTTCCTTCAATGGGAACGATTCATTCAGTTGCTGAGGTAACGAAAGAAACCAATATTAAAGTAGGTGCACAAAATATTGCTCCTATCGAGCATGGAGAAATGTCTGGAGAATATTCGATTGAGTCATTAATCGATATTAAAGGTGAATTTGTTGAAATAGGTCATTGGGAAAGACGATTAATTTTTGGTGAAACAGAGGAATTGATTAATAAAAAGCTATTATTAACCTTAAATAATAACTTGACCCCTATTTTATGTGTGGGTGAAAAAGAAAAAACAGATGACTTAGAAGAAGTTTTAAGTGAAATTGAGCGTCAACTTTATAATAATTTATATCAAGTAAAGAGTGAAGAACTTGAGAATATTGTTATTGCTTATACACCTTATTGGACAGTAGGGCAAACATATGCTTCTAATTACCCTCATGTTCATGAAGTTGTCAAAGGAATAAGGAGCAGACTAAATAAATATTTTAATTCCTCTGATATTGAAAAACTGAGAATCATTTATGGTGGTTCTGTCAGCCCAGAAAATACTAAACTAATTATCGACAATGAAGACATAGACGGTGTTCTTGTTGGCAGATTTGGGAGTGAACCAAGTCGATATGCTGAAATTGTAAAAATTATAGAAAGTAATAAATAACTAGTAGGAGATAAGATAATGAGATTCGATTCAATAGATCAATTAGGTGTTAACACCATTCGTACACTAAGTTTAGACATGATTCAAAAAGCCAATTCAGGACACCCAGGTTTACCAATGGGAGCTGCTCCAATGGCTTATACGTTATGGACAAAACATTTAAAAGTAAACCCAAACACATCAAGAAATTGGGCAGACCGTGACCGTTTTATTCTTTCTGCTGGACATGGTTCATCTATGTTATATAGTTTACTTCATTTATCTGGTTATAACTTACCAATGTCAGAATTAAAAAATTTCCGTCAATGGGATAGTTTAACACCAGGACATCCAGAAGTATGGCATACAGACGGAATTGAAGCAACAACAGGTCCTCTTGGACAAGGGATTGCAATGAGTGTTGGTTTTGCTATGGCAGAAGCTCACTTAGCTGCTACTTACAACAAAGATAACTTTAAAGTGGTTGATCATTATACTTATGCTTTATGTGGAGATGGCGATTTAATGGAAGGTATCTCTCAAGAAGCTGCTAGTTTAGCTGGTCACTTAAAATTAGATAAATTAATCGTTCTTTACGATTCAAATGATATTTCATTAGATGGTCCATTAGATAAATCATTTAGCGAAAGTGTTAAAAATCGTTTTGAAGCAACAGGTTGGCAACATCTTTTAGTAAAAGATGGCAATGATTTAGAAGCTATTTCAAATGCGATCGAAGAAGCTAAAAAAGAAACAGGTAAACCAACTATTATTGAAGTAAAAACAATTATTGGTTTTGGAGCAGAAAATCAAGGAACAAACAAAGTTCACGGAGCTCCTCTTGGAGCTGAAGGTTTGGCTCATGCTAAAAAATCTTACGGTTGGGATTACCCTGAATTCACTGTTCCAGAAGAAGTAGCTACTCGCTTTAACGAAGATATGATTGTTAAAGGTGAAAAAGCTGAACAAGAATGGAATGAGATGTTTGCATCATATAAAGCAGCTTATCCTGAATTGGCAGCTCAATTTGAAGCAGCCTTTAAAGATGAAGTAACAGTTGATTTAGAAAAAGCTTTACCAGTTTATGAAGTAGGAGATTCTTCTGCTAGTCGTATTACAAGTAAAGAAGCTATCCAAGAATTAGCTAAAGCAATGCCTAATCTTTGGGGTGGTTCAGCAGATTTATCTTCATCAAACAATACAATGATTGCTGGAGAAAAAGACTTCGAACCAGGTTCTTATGAAGGCCGTAACATCTGGTTTGGTGTTCGTGAATTTGGAATGGCAGCAGCGATGAACGGAATTGCTCTTCATGGTGGAACACGTGTTTATGGTGCAACATTCTTCGTGTTTGTTGACTACTTACGCCCAGCTGTGAGATTATCAGCTATTCAAAAAGCACCAGTTACTTATGTCTTAACACATGATTCAATTGCCGTTGGGGAAGATGGCCCAACACATGAACCAATTGAACAATTATCAAGCTTACGTAGTATGCCTAATGTAAACTTAATTCGTCCAGCAGATGGTAACGAAGTAGCAGCCGCTTGGAAGATAGCAGCAACTTCAACAGAAACACCAACTGTTTTAGCTCTTTCTCGTCAAAACCTACCAGTTCTTGAGGGAACAAAAGAGAAAGCTTACGAAGGGGTAGCTCGTGGTGGTTATGTCTTATCAGCATCAAAAGCAGACACACCAGCAGGTATCTTAATTGCAACAGGTTCAGAAGTGAACTTAGCAATGGAAGCTCAAAAAGAATTAGCAAAAGACGGAATTGATGTATCAGTTGTATCAATGCCATCAACAGCAGTCTTTGATGGACAAGAAGCTTCTTATAAAGAATCTGTTTTACCTAAATCAGTCACAAAACGCGTTTCAATTGAAATGGGAGCAACATTTGGTTGGGAACGTTATGTTGGATTAGATGGAAAAGTGATGGGAATTGACCGTTTTGGAGCAAGTGCTCCAGGTAATACAGTGATTGAAAAGTACGGCTTTACTGTTGAAAATGTGGTTAAAACATTTAAATCTTTATAATTAAAATTGAAAAAGATAACGCATTGAAATTCAGTGTGTTATCTTTTTTATTATTAAAAGCAAAATAAGAAATGAACTTAAATTAGTCTGTTTACGCATAACTCTTGACGCAACTTTATATAAAAAATAGAATGAACTTATAAAAAGAAAGGAAGTTAATATATTATGAATCAACTTATAAAAAACGTCCGTCTTGAAGTTTCTTATAACTATAATGACAATCAAATTGTTACCAAAACAAATACAGAAATTTTTGATATATTAATAAAAAATGGAGTTATCTCAAAAATAGATAAAAATATTGATTGTCGTGACGCAACTATTATTGATGCTAAACAACAGTTAATGATTCCAGCATTCAAAGAAATGCATACTCATTTAGATAAAACATACTTTGGCGGAGAATGGATTGCGCCAATGCCTGCTGAGAATGGTGTTTTTAGTCGTATTAAAGAAGAAGAGGTACTATTAAAAGATTTAGAATCAGTTACCGAAGAAAGAGCTAGGCACTTAATCAAACACTATATCTCATTGGGACATACTCACATTCGGACACATGTTAATGTGGATCCAACAGTTGGAATAAGTCATGTCGAACTAATAACTAAACTTCTTAAAGAATATGATGACGTCATTACCTATGAAATTGTTGCTTTTCCACAACATGGTTTATATAGAAATGGTCAAGAATTTATCACTCTTTTTGAACAAGCACTAAGTCTTGGTGTTACACATGTTGGTGGTTTAGATCCAGCAATGGTTGATAAAAATATTCATCAATCACTAGATACTATTGTTTCTTTAGCTAAAAAATATGACTTAGGTATTGATATACATCTACATGATGCAGATACTTTAGGATTGTTTGAAATTCATCATCTCCTAGATTTAGTAGAACAGTATGATTTTACAAATAATATCACGCTAAGCCATGTATTTGCGCTTGCTGGTATTTCTGATGAGGAGTTAAAAAAACTGTCAGAAAGATTGAAAAAGCATAATGTGCTAATTGCCAGTACTATTGCTATCGGAGAAGCTCCAGTTACTTTACCAATTTTCGATTTAGATCGATACGGAGTTAAAGTTGCTGTTGTTCATGACAGTTTAATTGATCATTGGTCTCCTTTTGGAAGTGGTGATACGATTCGAAAATTAAACGCCTTAGCGCAACGTTTTGGCTTAATTGATGAGTATAGCCTCTCTCAAACATTGAAATTTTCTAATGGAGGCATTAACCTTTTAGATGAAAAAGGGCAAATGATGTGGCCAAAAGTTGGCGACGAAGCAAATTTACTGTTAGTTGATGCTATTAGTAGCGCCCACATGATTGCAAGAAGAGCACCTATATCAACAGTTATCTCTAGAGGAAATATTTTAAAAGAAGAAGAACTAGAATTGAAAGGAGCTTATTGGGGATGAGATGGATTTGGAATGCGCGACTTGAAGTAGGAGAAAGTTTAGATCATCTAAATAGAGTTAAGACAGATACTAAGCTCTTTCATTTAAAACTCAAAGATGGAAAAATAGAGAAAATTATTGAAGCAAGTGCTATGTCCCCTTTATCTGAAGGATACGATGCTAACGGTCAGCTATTACTGCCAGCATTTAAAGAAATGCATAATCATTTAGATAAGACTTACTTTTCTGAGCCATGGAAAGCATGCGTACCTGCTAAAGATTTAGAACAACGTCTAGAACTTGAAGCAGATGAATTAGTTGCTTTATCAAAAACAGTAGAAAAACGGGCAAGCACAATGATTGAGCGTCATCTTCATAATGGTGTTAATCATATTAGAACCCATGTTAATATTGATCCTTTTATTAAACTTGAGAATTTTTATGGCGTTAAAAAAGCTTTAGAGAATTATAGTGATTATATTACTTATGAAATTGTTGCTTTTCCTCAACATGGGCTTTTAAAACATGAGGAAGTTCCTGATTTGTTAAGAGAGGCTTTAAGTAATGGTGCAACAATACTAGGTGGGCTTGATCCAGCTGGTATTGATAAAAATATTGAGGAATCTCTTCAGGTCACTATGGCTATTGCGAAAGAATTTCAAGTCGATGTAGATATGCATCTACATGACCTTGGTCAATTAGGGATTTATACAATGGAAACCTGGTTAGATATGATTGAGTTACAAGATTTCAAACAAAAAACTAGCTTCAGTCATGCTTTCGGGATTGCGAGTTTAAAAGGAAATACATTAAATAAATTTACTCAAAGACTTAAACAACACAATGTTCAAATCTTAACGACTGCTCCAATTGGCTTAAAAAGCACGTTAATTCCAATTCAAGAATTACAAGAAAATGATATTTTTGTAGGCTTAGGTTGTGATGGATTTTATGATTCATGGAGTCCTCTTGTATCTGGAGATATTGTGGATAAAGCAAAAGATTATGCGGAATACACTGGGAGAACTTCCGAAAAGGCTCTTAGAGAAACTCTAGGGCTAATTACAAATAACATAACTCCTTTAGATGATAAGGCTACTCAAGTTTGGCCTAAAGAGGGAAATGAGGCTAGTTTTACTTTAGTTAACGCCGCATCGAGTGCAGAGTTAATAGCACAAGCTACTGATCAAAATAATCGTGTTTTAATTCATAAAGGAAATCTTTTTCAATCATAAATAAATAAGATTTGTCTATAGTTTAGTTTAATTAAAAAGCTATCAAATAAATGATTTTAATCATAAATTTGGATAGCGTAAAATATTTTGTGTAAATAGAAATTTTAGGTAGATAAAAAGAAAGTCCATTCTGTAAAATTAAAGTTACCACAACCGAAATTTTATAGGAGGACTTTCTCATGACTAATTTTACTACAGAAATTATGGAAACACTAATCAATAAAGGTGATTTGGATGACTTATTCCGTCGTCATCTAGAATTAGCTATCAATACACTGCTACAAGCTGAATTAACGGCTTTTCTTGATTATGAGAAATATGATCGCACTGGTTTTAATTCAGGTAATTCCCGAAATGGGAATTATTCTCGTTCATTTAAAACAGAGTATGGAGAATTAAATTTGGCAATTCCTAGAGATAGAAATGGAGAGTTTTCTCAACAAACGTTGCCTGCTTATAAAAGAAGTAACGACTCTTTAGAAACCACCATTATCCAATTATTTCAAAAAGGAATCACTATGTCTGAAATCTCTGAGTTGATTGAAAAAATGTATGGTCATTACTATACACCACAAACCATTTCCAATATCACTCAAATAGTATCTGAAGATGTTGTTGCTTTTAAAGAAAGGTCCTTAGAATCCCAATACTCAATCATTTTTATGGATGCTACTCACATTCCTTTAAAAAGACAAACTGTCTCAAAAGAAGCTGTATATATTGTCATAGGTATCCGACTGGATGGGACCAAAGAGGTTCTTGGGTTTAGTATTGCTCCAACTGAGTCTTCGTATGTTTGGAAAGAAATACTTCAAGACCTAAAAGACCGTGGTTTAGAAGAGGTTTTATTAGTCGTAACTGATGGTTTAAGCGGCATTGACGATAGTATCCATAGTATTTATCCAAATGCTCAATTTCAACAATGTTGTGTCCATATCTCTAGAAATATTGCTCATAAGGTTCGTGTTAGTGATCGACAAGAAGTCTGTAATGATTTTAAATTGGTTTATCAAGCAGCTTCAAAAGAAGAAGCTATGAATCAAATAAGTTTTATGATAGATAAATGGAAAAAGCAGTATCCACGAGTAGTTAAATTACTCATGAATCCTGCTATATTAACCTTTTATAATTTTCCTCCATCAATCAGAAGAACCATTTATTCAACTAACTTGATTGAAGGTTTTAACAAACAATTAAAGAAATATACAAAAAGAAAAGAACAATTCCCTAATGAAGAATCTCTAGAGAGATTCTTAGTTTCTCAATTCAACAACTATAATCAGAAATTTTTGTGTCGGATTCATAAAGGTTTTAAAGAAATACAAGATACATTAGAATCAATGTTTTAACTTAACCGACAGAATGGTTTTTTCCATTTACACATAATTCTTGACGCAACCTAAATTTGATAGCTTTCTTTTTTTATTTATTATCTACTTTTACGAAATTGATGCTTTATAAATAGCAGAAATTGATTCTTCTAATGTATGATCAAATTCTTCAGCTGTTTGTTGATGTGTTAAACCTTCAGCTAGAGCACGTGAAAAGCTTGCGATTAATTGATGGTTACGAGCTAATTTTTCATTAGCATCTTTTCGTGAGTAACCACCTGAAAGAGCCACAACTCTAACAACATGAGGATCATTTGCTAAATCTTCGTAGTAGTTATCAATGGTAGGAATAGATAACTTCAACATTACTTTTACATGAGGCTCTAAAGCAGCTAATTGCTTAATGATTTCCTCTTTCATCATTTTCTCAGCTTCTTCTTTTTCAGGGCTAAAAATGTCAATTTCTGGTTCAATAATTGGCACTAAACCAGCAGCTGCCACTTGTTTTCCTAATTCGAATTGTTGAGCCACAACTTCTTTAATTCCTTTTGGATTAGCTAATTTAATTAATGAGCGTTCTTTTGTCCCAAATATATGATGACGATTTGCTTCTTCAAATATTTCACTTAAATTTGGTATTGGCTTCATTAACTGAACCCCATTTTCTTCTTCGCAAAGACCTTTATCAATCTTTAAGAATGATAAAATCCCCTTTTTATTCCATAAATAATCAGCGGTTGGCACTCCGTCAATCTCTCGTAACATGGTACCTTCAAATAGAATAGCTCCTAAGATATGTTCTGAATTAAAAGCCGGGCTTTTAATAATTCTTGAGCGCATTTCGTGAACTAAGTCAAACATTGCCTCATCTGTATCGTAGCTTGTTTCTTCAATGCCATATGCTTTTAGAGCTTTTGGTGTACTACCACCACTTTGGTCTAGTGCTGCAATAAATCCTTTACCACTTGTCATTCTAGTCAATTGTTCTTCATTCATCAAATAATCCTACCCTTTCTGTATTATGTTCAATAAAAAGAATGGTTAAAAATCATTCCTGATAATAGTATACATCATTTGTGAAATAATACATACCATATATTTGTAAAATAGGTCTTATTTAATAATTTTATTAGTAAAAACTAACGAACTAATAGTTATCCATCAATTGATAAATATATATTTCTGTTAAAAAACCCTCGTTTATAGTAATATGAAAAGTATTCTGTTGAGAGATTAAAGTATCAGTAAAACAGGTGTACAGGGGAACACCGTTTAATGAGCTATTATAATTGGTCTACTTGAAATGAAAGAGATGGACTAAACTATTAAGTGAGGGTGATAGTTATGGGAGAAAATTATAATTTAACAAGTAATGAACGTAGGAATCAAATACTAAAACGTTTGATTGATGGTGAAAGAATAAGTTACCAGATGCTTTCAGAAGAGTTTTTTGTTTCAAGAAGCAGCATTGCTAATGATATTATTTATATTAAAAAATTATTTGCTAAAGAAGGCCTATCATTAAAATTTGATAATTCTGGTACTTATTTTGATGGAAGTGAAGTAGATATTCAACGGGTATTAAAAAGAGCTGTATTAAGTAATGTCGATCAACTCCAATTAGTTGCTGATTTAATCAATGTTGATTTGTTTCAAGAAATCTATGAGTCATTTATTTTGGCGATTGAAAAGAAAAAAATCGATATGCCTGAAAGCTACATTCAAAGCATTGCGGTATCTATACTACTTATCATTGAGCGGTCTAAAGGTGGAAACGCCATAGTTTTTGATGAGCACTCAAAAGGAAGTCATGATTTTTTAGAATTTGATCAGTATCCACTCGTTTATGAATTGTTAAAAGAGTTAGAGAAGAAACAAATTTATCAATTTTCTCCTGAAGAAGTTCAATATTTAACATCACTTATCATAGGAAGCGGATTTAAATTCTTTGTAAAAGAAAAAAATATTCCGTTTTCGTTTAGAGGAAAGACAAGGCATTTGATTCAAAAAATTAGTGAAGGCTTGCAGACGGATTTAACTCAGGATAAACGATTAGAAGAAGATTTAATCATTCACCTTTATCAACTTCTTTTAAGAGTTGAAGCAAAAAGTACAGTTGTTAACCCGTTAATTGATGATATTAAACAGAATTACCCGACTGTTTATGGTGTTGTATGGTTTTCATTAAATGATTTTTCGAAATCTTATCATGTGACGTTTTCTGAAGATGAAATTGGTTTTGTGGTCATCCATATTCAAGCAGCAATTGAACGAATTAGCAAACTGAAAAAAATTCTATTTGTTTGTCCTAATGGTATTGGAACAAGTTCTTTTGTTTCAGCCAAAATTACCAAAATACTACCAGATATTGATAGTGTTGAGACTATTTCAGTTAATGCTTTGAATCACATGGATTTATCTGAAGTTGATTTTATTATTTCAACGATTGATATTTCAGTTGAAGGTATTAAAGTGGTTAAAATTTCTCCACTTGTCACAGTGAATGATATGAAAAATATTATGAATCACTACATTGATTTGATTGTTGAAAATGACGAGAAGATGATGCAAGGCATTAGTATTTCCTCTAAGACAGCTGAAACCATAGCCAAAAATATTCTGTTTGGCTGTTTCAAGGAAAAAAACGAGACTTTGGAGTATTTAATCGACAAGCAACCATTTGAAAATGATGAGTTGAAACAAGCGTTCAAGCAATCTGTTTATGACAGAGAAACGATTCAATCAACTTATCTAGATAATGGTTTTGCCATCCCACATGGAAACCCGACGTTGGTTGAAAAAACAAATATCAGTGTTTTAATTTTGGATAAACCGATTCCTTGGGGCAATCAAAAAGTAGACGTTGTTGTTCTATTAATGATTCGAGAAGAAGATATGAAAGAGGTAGAAGAAATAATGAAATTGGTTATGGCAGGCATAAAAAATAAAGAGTGGTTTATCACAAAGATGTTGGAGGTGAAGGAATAAATGATTCAAAATATGTTGACAAAAGACCATATTCAAGTTGTAGACAGGATGAGTAATTGGCAAGAAGCAGTTGATTTAGCAAGTCAACCACTTTTAGATAAGGAGCTGATTACGCAAACTTATGTTGATAATATGAAAAAAAGTGTGGCAGATAATGGGCCATATATGGTGTTAACGGATTATTTTGCTTTAATGCACGCTAAAGCAGGTGAAGGCGTAAACACACAATCTATGAGTCTACTGGTGACTAAAGAAGAAGTGTCACTGGAAGGTAAACCAGTCAAAATTTTCTTAGTATTAGCAGCAGAAAACAGCGAGAGCCATTTAGAAAGCCTTCAAAGTATTATGTCTGTTTTTATGGACGAAACAAAGTATCAAACAATTATTAGCGGGAATAAAGAAGCAATAAATAAATTATTTAACTAGGGGAGAGAAAACACATGAAAATTTTAGCCGTATGTGGATTTGGAGTAGGGAGTTCAATGGTTTTAAAAATGACAATTGACAAAGTTGCTAAGGAAATGGGCATTGACGCTGTCGTAGAAAATACAGATATTTCAACTGCAAAAGCAAGTGTGGCTGATGTTTATTTTACAAGTCAAGAATTAGCTGGCGAATTAAAAGCGTCTGTCACAAATCCAGTTTATCCGATTAAAAAGTATATGGATAAAGAAGAAATTAAAGCACAAATGGAAAAATTCTTAATAGAAAGAGGTAATTAATCATGGATTTTATTACTAATTTTATTTTGAAAAATCCCCCTGTTTTATTAGGGTTAATTGCAATGATTGGTTTGATTTTACAAAGAAAATCAATCTCTGAAATTGTTAAGGGATCTTTATCAGCTGCATTTGGTATGGTTACTTTAACAGCAGGTGTTAACATGTTGGTTGGAACCATTGCGCCAATCAACAGTGCTGTACAATCACAATTAGGAGTAGAAGTAACTGAAGGTTTATCAGATGTAACTTTTACAGCAGAGTATGGTGGAACAGTTGGTTTGGCAATGTTTGTCGGCTTAATTATTCACTTATTAATTGCTCGTTTTACACCTGTTAAAACAATTTTCCTAACAGGTCATATGCTTTGGTGGTTCCCATTTGTTATTGTGGCTGGTGGAGTAGAAGCTGGCATGACAGGGACTAGTCTAATTTTCTTTGGGGCTATTTTATCTGCTTTGTATTGGTCATTTATGCCATGGATTATGAGAAAATACGTCTGGGATGTTATTGGAGATGACTCTTTCTTAATCGGTCACCCAACAGGTATTTTATCTCTGATTTCAGGTTTTGTTGCTAAACGCGTTGGTAATAAAAGTAAATCAACAGAAGATTTAAAAATTCCAGAAGGTTTATCTTTCTTTAGAGAAATTTCAATCACTGGTGCTTTAGTTATGTTTATTATGAATATTGTTGTAGGGATCATCGCTCCAGCTTTAGTACCAGAAGGTGGTAACTTAGTGATGTTTTCAATTGATGCAGGACTAAGTTTTGGTGCTGGATTATTAATTATGCTTTACGGTGTACGTTTATTAATCAATCAAATTGTACCCGCTTTCCAAGGGATTGCAGAAAAAGTTGTACCAGGAGCAAAACCGGCTTTTGATGTACCAATTTTATTTAACTACCGTCCAAACGCTGTTATTATCGGCTTTATTGTAGGAATGATTACTTCAACAATTGTAGTTGTATTAGCTAATTCATTTAATGTCTTTGGTGTTCTTTTAGTGCCACTAGTTATTACAAGTTTCTTTGAATTAGGTGGAGCAGCTGTTATTGGTGAAGGACAAGGTGGTTTAAGAGGATCGATTATCGGAACGATTACAGCTTCTGTTGTAATGGTTGGATTAGTTGGACTCTCAGCAGCTTTCCTAAATACAACTATTCAAGGGTGGATTTTAATTTTTGGTGGTAATGATTTATCTCTATGGGGAATCATTGCTAAACTTATCGGTAGCTTGTTTGGAGGTTTTTAGAAAATGTTTCAATACATGGATAGAGTAGAATCAATTTTAAATGTGGTAAAAAAAGAAGAAGCAGAATCAATGAATCAAGTGATTGAATTATTAACGACTGCTAATTTGGAAAAACAATCTATTTTTATCTTTGGAGCAAGTCATGCTGGTATCTTAATGGAAGAGATGTATTATCGTGCAGGTGGGATGATGACAATTAATCCAATTTTTGGTAAAGAACTAATGTTAGACCGCTCACCAATTACTTTTACAAGCCAAATGGAAAGACTGGAAGGATACGGTGTTGCTTTAGCTAAGACAGTTGACTTCAAAGAAAATGATGTTTTAATTTTACACTCTGTTTCAGGAAGAAACCCAATTATTATTGATATGGCACTTGAAGCGCGTAAAAAAGGGGTTAAAATTGTAGCCCTGACAAACGTTACTTATTCAAAATCTGTTACGAGTCGTCATTCATCTGGAAAATGTTTATATGAAGTAGCAGATATTGTTATTGATAATCATGGTGATATTGGAGATGCGACTTGTGATATTCAAGGAATTGAGCAAAAAGTTGGTCCAACTTCAACAGTTATCGGTTCAATGATTTTAAATAGCATCATGGTTGAAACTTGTCAAAAATTAGTAGAATCAGGTATGACCTACCCGCCTATTTTCTACTCAGCTAATCTTGATGGTGGAGATAAATTGAATCAAGAACTGTATGAACAGTACAAAGATTCAATTCATTATCAATTTTAATCATTAAATCAATTATTGAATTTTGTTATTAATCATGATAATATATTTGAAATAGTGTCGGAGGATCTAGAAAAGATCGGATAAGATAAATTCTTATCCGGTCTTTTTTTGTCTATATGTCTTCTGTCCTATAAAAAAAGAAAAAGGGGAAATAAAATGAATAAAAATTGGCTGTATGTTATTTTTGGCGGATTAATAGAAATATTTTGGGTGTTATGTTTAAAAAAATCTGAGAGCTTTCAAGTATTACCTTATTCAATCGCTACAATTATTTTAGTTATCTGTAGTTTTTATCTTTTTGCAAAAGGAATGGAATATTTACCAACTGGGGTTGCCTATACTGTTTTTACGGGAATTGGTGCTGTAGGGACAATTATTTTTGGCATTTTATTTTTAGAAGAGAGTATTTCAACTGGTAAAATTCTTTTTTCTTCCTTTTTAATATTAGGTATTTTAGGTTTGAAACTGACAACGGAGGAAGCGTAGAATGGATATCATGTATTTATTATTATCAGGGTGTGCAGAAGTAATGATGGTCTTTTTTCTCAAAAAGTCTCAAGGCTTTAAGATGAAACTCTGGGGAATACTTACTTTTTTAATGGCTGCTTGTAGTTTGCTATTATTATCAAAAGCCATGTTAACTTTAGAAGCAGGAGTTGCTTATAGTATATGGGTTGCATTTGGTTCAGTTGGTTCTTTGATAATTGGTGGTTTATTCTTTAAAGAAACAATTAAATGCCAACAAAGCTTATGTATGGTTGTCATCATCATCTCTGTTATAGGATTAAAATTAGTTGGCTAGAAAATAAGCTGAATTTCCAAATAGTCGTCATTAAAGTGTATAATCTCTTTATGAAGTATTTGGAGGAATATCTATGATCATTTTTATAAGCATAATCGCATTTGTAAGTAGCAATGTAGATGATATCATGCTACTTACTCTTTTATATGCACAATCAAAAAATAGATATGAACGTAAAAATATCTTAATAGGTCAATACATAGGTATATTTACTCTTGTATCTATTAGTTTGATTATTTCCACGATACTAGTAAAAAGTACGGATATACCGGTTAATTGGCTAGGGATAATACCAATTGCTTTAGCAGTCAAAGAAATGACGCAAAAAGATACAGGTACAGATCAAACTACTATAAAGATAACTTTCCTGCAAGTAGCCATGCTAACGGTTGCTAGTGGTGCTGACAATATTGGTGTCTATGTGCCAATAATAAGTCAGCAATCACCAAAAGAAACTTTTATTTTTTGTATCATATTCGCTTTAATGGTTCCACTATGGTCATTGCTAGGTTATTTAATTGGGAATATACCAGTTATTCAAAAAACGATAAGAAAACATGAGCACCTTATCATCATTTTAATTTATTTGTTATTAGGTATTTGGATATTAGTGAATTAAGTAAAAGGAGTCTTGATTGAGACTTCTTTTTTTTGATTTCTAAACTCAGTAGGTGATATGCCTTTGTATCGTTTGAAAAGAGTGCTGAAACGACTAGCTGAGTTATATCCGATAGCTTTGGCAATATCTTTTGAATCAAAGTCAGTTGTTAATAATAAATTTTCTGCAATGTTCATTCGTTTTCTTTGTGTAAATTCAGTAATACTCATGTGATAAACTTTTTTAAAAGTTTCTTTTAATTTTGTTCCACCCATTGCAGCAATATTTTCTAATAAATCTTGAGGAATATCAAATGGATAGTGGTCTTCAATATATCTAGCCACATTTTCAATTCCATTTTGGTCTTCAAAAGAAAGTTCTTTTCTATCTTGATGTTCTTTGTAAGCGTCAATAGCAATAGATAGCCATTCATCTGCTTTTTCTTCAAAAAACAATTTTGCTTCTTCACCTGTGAGTCTACAATCGATAATTTCTTTAGATAATTTACTAATAGGTTGTGTCATATAGTTTTGGGTTCCAAAAAAGATAGTTGATATATTAAAATCTTCTTCCCCTGTTTTTTTGATGTAGTCTTCAACCATTTTTTGTTTAAATTTGATTCCTACACCTAGAAATCTGGAGTTTCCATGGAGTAGGTAACGTTTAAAAGGTGACGTTGTATCCATGATAAACATGGAGAAAGGCTCAATTGTCTCGTAAGGATTTAACCATTCACCACTGCCAGAGATGATGTAATTATTAACGAGTAAAATATGTTGTTTGAAGTAGTGTGAATCTGTTTCAATGAAATCTTTTTTGATAAAAAAATCGCTAATATCGACGACAAAATTATCTGTTTCGTAAAACCAATAATATCCCTCATAATGTTTTTTATTTTCATAATAAACTTTTCCTATGGGACTATATTTTGGATAATCTGGGCAAATATTAGACATATGGTGTTGTATTAATTTTTCGTAATCAGTCAAAGTAAAATCTCCAATTCTTTCTATCACGATTAGACGCAAATATAGTGAAGTGATTGTATCATAATTTTACGAGTGCTACAATAAAACTAAATTATTAGTGAGAATAATTATCAGTTAGATGATTGTGATCTTTTTTTTCGTCTAATACAATTATAAGGAGGAAGAGATGAAGGTTTATAAGAAACTTTTTAGTTATGTACCAAATCAACTCTATTTTGGATGGGTTGCTATTTTGTTTTCGGTTGTATCAGTTTGTTTAACAGTCTGGGGATATCAGGTGATTTATCATTTTTTAGAAATGTTGATAGTTCAAAATCAAGTTAATATTGCGGAGACTTATGCTTTAAAAACAGTTATTTTATTAACAATAGGTGCTTTTCTATATGTATTCTCAGGTATTTTTTCTCATGTGCTAGGGTTTCGCTTAGAAACTAATTTGAGAAAAAAAGGAATTGAGGGATTAACTCAAGCGAGCTTTCGTTTTTTTGATTTAAACTCTTCAGGTTTAATTCGAAAAACGATAGATGATAACGCAGCAAAAACACATGTATCTGTTGCTCATTTAATTCCTGATAGTGCCCAAGCAGTGTTAACACCGATATTGGTTATTGTACTGGGTTTTTTTATTAGTATTCGATTAGGTATTATTTTATTATTGATGCTTTTTTTAGGTTTTTTTTTATTTAAGAAAATGATGGGAAATAATAATTTTATAAAAGATTATCAAAATGCTTTAGCAACGTTAAGCTCAGAAACAGTTGAATATGTAAGAGGCATACAAGTGATTAAAATTTTTGGGGCGAAAGTAACTTCTTTTAAAGCTCTATATCAAGCAATCCAAGACTACTCTAAGTATGCTTATGACTATTCTTTGAGTGGAAAAAAACCATTTGTTTGGTTCCAATGGTTATTTTTTAGTGTAGTTGCGGTAGCAATTCTTCCAGTCATTATTTTATTAGATAAAGTAGCTGCACCTGAAATGATGGCTGTTGAACTAATGATGCTTCTTTTTTTAAGTGGTGTTATGTTTGTGTCTTTTATGCGTGTTATGTACGTAAGTATGTATTTATTTGAAGCTAACTATGCTGTAGAAAATCTTGAAATACTTTATAAAGAAATGCAGCAAGATCAGTTAACTTATGGTAAAGAAACTACTTTTTCATCGTATCAAATTGAGTTGGAGGATGTTTCTTTTAGTTACCGAGAGGATAATGTATTGACGGATTTTAGTCTGACCTTTGAAGAAGGTAAATCTTATGCATTAGTTGGGAGTTCTGGTAGTGGTAAAAGTACTATTGCTAAGTTAATTTCAGGTTTTTATCAAGTGGATAAAGGGTCGATAAAGATTGGTAACAAGAAAATAACAGACTACACCAAGGAAGCAATTATTGAAACCATAGCTTTTGTTTTTCAAGACTCTCAACTGTTTTCTAAGAGTATCTATGATAATGTCGCTTTAGCTAATCCTAAAGCTTCTAGACAAGAAGTTTTAGAGGCCTTAAAGTTAGCAGGATGCAATCCTATTTTAGATAAATTTGAAGACAGAGAAAATACAGTTATTGGTAGTCAAGGTGTTTATTTATCAGGTGGTGAAAAGCAGCGGCTAGCAATTGCTCGTGCGATGTTAAAAAATAGCAAGATTGTGATTATGGATGAAGCTAGTGCCTCTATTGATCCGGATAATGAATATGAGCTTCAAAAAGCGTTTCAACATTTGATGAGAGAAAAAACAGTTATTATGATTGCTCATCGATTATCTAGCATTAAAACAGTAGATAAGATAATTGTTCTAGAAGATGGACAAGTGATTGAAGAAGGAACTCATGATGAATTGATAGAGCAAGGAAAAACTTATAAAGAATTAGTAGAACAATATGAAGGAGCAAATGAGTGGAGGTTTAACAATGAAGCAGTTTTATAAAAATAAGTTTGGTTTAACTAAAAGAGGGGCAGAGGATTTAGTTAAAGCAACTTGGGCGAGTTTTTTTGTGTATTGTATTAATATGATGCCAGCATTCTTACTTATGTTCTTTATGGATGAGTTGATATTGGGACATACTAAATCAAGAGGTCTCTATATTTTATTGTCTCTAGCAACACTAATTGGAATGTATATTCTGTTAAGTAAAGAGTATGAAAAACTTTACAATAGTACTTATAAAGAAAGTGCTAACTTAAGAACTCAAATTGCGGAAGATCTATCTAATTTGCCTTTATCTTATTTCTCAAAGCATGATTTATCTGATCTATCTCAAACCATAATGTCTGATGTTGAGGGAATAGAACATGCGATGAGTCACTCTATTCCAAAAGCTGGAGGAATGGCTTTATTTTTCCCGATTATTTCAGCCATGTTATTATTCGGAAATATCAAAATGGGATTAGCAGTAATTTTACCAACACTAATTAGTTTTGCCATGATTCCTTTATCGAAAAAAAATCAAGTTAAAGGGAATAGTAAATACTATCAAGTTTTAAGAGAAAATTCTGCTTCTTTTCAAGAAACGATTGAGTTGCAACAAGAAATTAAAAGTTTTAATTTATCTGAAAAAATTAAACAACAACTATTTAAACGAATGGAAGAAAGCGAAGCAATTCATTTGAAAGTTGAACTTAGCACTTTTTACACAATGGCCATTTCAACCATTTTTTCTTTTGTTGGTTTAGCTATTGTTATCTTGGTAGGAAGCCAGCTAGTAATAAGGGGTGAGATAAATGCTTTGTTAGTCCTTGGTTATTTGCTTGCTGCTATCAAAATTAAAGATACTTTTGATGCTACTAAGGAAGGTATACTCGAAGTCTTTTATTTAGAACCAAAAGTAAAACGATTGAAAGAAATGAAAAATACCAAAATACAAGAAGGACAAGAAGTTGATTTAAATGAGTTTGATATTGAATTAAAGAATGTTTCTTTTTCTTATGACCAAGCAACACCAGTTTTAAAAGAGGTTAATTTTATAGCTCGTCAAGGTGAAGTAACAGCATTAGTTGGTGCAAGTGGCTGTGGTAAAACAAGTATTTTACGTTTAGTTTCTAGGTTATACGATTACGATGATGGAAAAATTCTGATAGATAAAAAAGATATTAAGGAAATATCGACTGATTCATTATTTAGTAAAACGTCTATTGTTTTTCAAGATGTTACTTTATTTAATACAAGTGTTATGGAAAATATTAGAATTGGTAGACAAGAAGCCAGTGACGAAGAAGTTATTCAGGCTGCGCGTTTAGCTCACTGTGATGAATTTATTGAGAACTTACCAGATGGTTATAACACAATGATTGGAGAAAATGGTAGCGAGCTGTCTGGTGGACAAAGACAACGTTTATCAATAGCTAGAGCCTTTTTAAAGGATGCTCCAATTTTAATATTAGATGAAATTACAGCTAGTCTTGATGTAGAAAATGAGAAGAAAATCCAAACAAGCTTGAATCAATTGATAAAAAATAAAACAGTTTTAATTATTTCACATCGTTTAAAATCAATTGAAAATGTTGATAAAATTGTTGTGATGGATAAGGGAAGAGTGGAAAATCAAGGAACTCATAAAGAGTTATTGTTATGCTCTCCTGTCTATCAAAACTTAGTTAAAAAGAGTCAAATGGCAGAGGAATTTGTTTATTAAGTAAATAAAAATGATTTAAATTGTTTGACACTATTTTGATATTCTGATATATTCCTATTAACAAATTAACTAACCAGAGAAATGAGTGAACTTTTTGAGTGCAGAGATTATCTAAAACAAAACAATTGAACAACAAACATGCCAATAATTTATAGAAATGACGGTCTATTTGTTGTACCCATTATTTTAGTTTGAGATATCTGTTAATATTGCACCTAAAAATTAGGGCTCTTGAAAAGGCATAGTTAATAATTGCCTTTATTTAAGGACGTTTATTTTTGAGCAATTTAAAAAGATAAGATTAAAAGCTATGGGAGATATTCTTTCCATGGCTTTTTTATTTTTAGTTGATTTGTTAAGAAGCAGGTATCTCTTTTGATATTTAAGAAAGAGAGATAAGAAAAATGAAAAAACAAGCAATAGAACAAACACAGTTTAACGAAATAAAAGAATTGATTAGTAACTACGCTATCAGTAATACAGTGAAGACAAGGATAATTGAATTAGAACCAATTAGCAAAATAGAGGTAGTTAGAAAGTATCAAAAAGAAACAGGAGAAGCGCTAGCTATTTTAGAAACGAAACAAAGTATTCCATTTATGGCAAGTGAACAAATCGACCGCCTATTCGAAAAAATTGAAAAAGGATATGTTTTAGAACCAAAAGAATTATTAGAAGTATCAGAGTTTTTAAGAACCATTAGAAAATTAAAAGAATTCTTCCATAAGAATGCTGAATTAGCACCAACACTAGCTGTTTCAGCAAGTAAGTTACAATCATTTAGATCAATCGAAGAAACAATTAATATTTCTATCAAGCATAATCAAGTTAATTCAGAAGCTTCAAGAGATTTGAAAAAAGCTAGACAAAGTATCCAAAAATATAAGTCAGATATTAACGACCGATTGCATAAATTTATTAATAATGCAGGAAACAAATCTAAAATCCAAGAATTTATGGTAGTTGACCGAGATGGCACATTAACAGTACCAATTAAAAGCTCATTCAAACATAGTATTAAAGGAAGAATTGTTTCGGAATCTGGCAAGGGTTCAACAGTTTACATGGAATTAGACAACACAAGAGAATTAAATCAAAAACTACAAATGGCACAAGCAGAAGAGATGTCAATTGTTTACCAAATCCTAGCAAACTTAACGGAAAGTATTGCGACAGAACTAGAAACAATGAAGAAAACAATGAATATCATCTTTTCATTAGAATTAATCGTTGCTAAGGCGAAATATAGTGAAGAAATTAATGGTAAAAAAGTTAATATTAACGACACTGGATACATTCGACTAGTGAAAGCTAAGCATCCATTACTAGGCGAAGCAGCAGTCCCACTTTCAATCGAATTAGGAGAAACAGAAAGAGGGCTAGTTATCACAGGTTCAAACTCTGGTGGTAAAACAGTGGTATTAAAAACAGTCGGATTACTTACCTTAATGACAATGATAGGTGTCTTTATTCCAGCAGAAACAACTAGTCATATTAGCGTATTCGACCATATTTTAGTTGATATCGGGGATTATCAAGATTTCGATAACGCACTTAGTACATTCTCAGGACATATTAATAACATGCGAGAAATACTAACCACCGCAGATGATCGCTCTTTAGTATTAGTAGATGAAATAGGTAGTGGAACTGAACCAACTGAAGGCGCAGCACTGGCTACTGCAATGTTAGAAAGTTTAGTCAATAGAGATGCGGTTGTTTTAGCCTCTACTCATTACGGAGAAATTAAAGATTTTGCTGTTAAAGATACTAACTTTATTACAGCAGCGATGGCATTTGACAAAGAAACATTGAATCCATTGTATCAGCTACTGATGAATGAAGTAGGAGCTAGTAACGGATTCTGGCTAGCTAAAAAGATGAATATTGGAGAAGAAATATTAGAAAGAGCTTCATATCATCTATCTAAAAATAATTAATTTTTTACATCTTAAAGTGACATTCTTGTCATTTTAAGGTGTAAATCAATTGTTTTTTATTGTCTGCTAATTTTTTTTGTGTTAAAGTGACAACGATGTCACTTTTGTGATTAAAAAAATTAAAATGGGGACTTTAATGTGAAAGTGGAAGAAACAAAACAAAAAATTATCGAAAATTCAAAATCAGTTTTTATTAAAAAAGGTTTAAAAAATGTGACTATGACAGACTTAGTTGAAGTAAGTGGTTATAGTCGTGGCGGTGTTTATCGCTACTTTAAGAAACCTGAGGAAATATTTAGTGCCTTAATGCGTCAAGAAACAAAATCATTAAAAGAAGACCTGACACAAATAACTTTCGAAGATTATTTAGCTCTTGAAGAAGAGGAGCTTTTAAATATTAATAATACATTGAGTTTAGCCGGCTATGAATTTATGACAAGTTTTTCTGACTCTAATGAGTTAGGTACTTTTATTTTTGAAACACATGTAGAAATGATAGAAAAAATAAAAGGGTGCTCTCAAGTTGAAGCACAAAAAATATTTATTACTCTTGAAGGGTTAAGAGTCATGGCATTAGCAGGTATTCTTACTGAAGAAATTATGAGAAATATGTTTAAGACGTTTACTGATTGAGGATAAAAAGAATTGGTAAAGAAGGAAAGAAAAATGGAAACATTAGAAGAAATTAAAGAAAAAATAGGGCTAGCAGATTCTATAGAGCGTTTAAAAGTTGGTTTAATCTATAGCTATTTATATAAAACTATTTCGACCAAAGCGTTGGCGAAGAAAATGGAAGTACCAGTTCCAATTGCGACTGCCTTTAAAAAAGAATTAGTTAAAGTTGGCTGGATGAAACGAGAAAGTTTTTATTGCTTAACACCATTAGCTAAAAATTATGTAGTGAATGAACTTGGTTATAAAGGTATAGCAATTGATTTGTACAAACAACTTTTAGAAGATGAATCAATGAAGCAAGTTTTTTTGGAAAAAATTAAAATATCATTACTACCTGTTTTTGAGAAGCGGCCAGTTGTTAAAAGAGAGCTTGATCAGGCTCATGCGACATTAGAGACAGTTATTAAACGAGTCGCCCTCCTACTAGCTGATCCACTCATTTTTTCTAAAAAAATAGCTTTTGTAGGAGATGATGATTTAGTCTCTATCTTTTTATCAAAAGCTTTAGTTGAACTCGGTTATGAAGGGGATTCTACACTTTATGTGTATGATATTGATACTGATTTATTGATGTATATTAAAGAAAATGAATCTCTAAAAGTTATGATTAATGTGGTTGAACAAGACTTTAGAGTACCTTTTGAAATAATTGAAAATCAAATGGATGTTATTTTTACTGATCCACCATATACACCAGAAGGAATTATCACTTTTATTCATTCGGGAGAAAAGTTGTTAAAAAATAAGGGAAAGATGTATGTTTCTTTTAATCATAAAACACCGGAAGTTCAAGGATTCATTCAAAATGAAATTAATCGTAGAGGGTTTAATTTTATCGAGGTGATACCTAATTTTAATCATTATTTAGGTGGATCAATCATTGGAAATGTCAGCAATTTGTATGTCATTCAAAAAAATAATAGCATTCAAATGCATCACTCTACTGAAAGTTTATATACCAGAAGTTTGAAGAAAAAAGAAGCTAGTAAAAGATTAGGTTTTCATACCTTGTATGATTTAAGAGGGTGTCGTAAAGAATTATTGACCGATGTAGAAATCGTTAGTAACAAAATGCGTTACATGTCTCAACGGTTTAAGTTAAATGTAGTAGAAGAAGAATTTCATCAGTTTAAACCTTATGGTGTAAGTGGTGTTATGGTATTACAAGAATCACATTTTACAATTCATACATGGCCAGAACACGGTTATATTGCAATAGACTTGTTTGTCTGTGAAGAGATGATTGACGAACAAGAATTTTTAAGAGAGCTTCAAAAAATGTTTGAACCAACTAGTTGTGAAATGAAGAAGGTTTATAGAGAAAGTTAAAAAAGTGAGGAGAGCAATTATGCAAAAAATTAAAGTAGTACCTTATAAAAAGGAATGGCCAGAGTTTTTCAAGGAAGAAAAAGAAAAAATAAAATCTTTTATGACTGATAATTTAGTAGAAATCTATCATATAGGTAGTACTTCTGTTCCTAATCTAGCGGCTAAACCGGTAATTGATATTCTTTTAGTAGTAGAAAATATTTCTGAATTGGATAATTTTAATGCTAAATTTGAGGCAATTGGTTATGAAGCTTTGGGAGAATTTGGTATGCCAGGAAGACGATATTTTAGAAAAGGTGGAGATGATAGAACCCATCAAATACATGCTTTTCAATATGATTCGATTTTTGATATTGAAAGACATCTAGCCTTTAGAGATTATTTAATTCATCATGAGAGAGTTGCTAAAAAGTATGGTGAATTAAAAGCTGAGTTAGCTTTAAAATATCCTGAGAGTATTGATTCATACGGAGATGGCAAGGATGCTTTTGTTAAAGAAACAGAAAAGAAAGCTTTAATTTGGTATTGGAAAAACAGGAAATAGTATTATTAAACTTTATTTGAATAAATTTAATTAAATAAATTGACTGTGTAGTAGCTTCATAGTTTATGATTTATCTATTAATTAAAAGGTATGCGGTGAGAAGGCAAAAAAATGGAGTATATGGGTGAGTTTAATATTTTACAATGGACAGGTGAGTATTTTATTCAGATTCCTTCTGGATTTAAAGAGACGGGCTTAACTAAAAATAATCTTATGGAAATTGTAAAGGATACATTAACATCAAAAGAAATAGAGCAACTAAAAGATATGGAGTCTTTATCAACAAGTTTTCCACTCAAGAAAAAAACAGCCAAAGAGGTTATGAAAGAAATAGCAGAAGATGCCGCTAATCAAGGAATGAATTTTTTAGTAGATACATTGATTGAATCAGTAACTGGATTGGATATGGGAACAGATAAAAAAGGAAGTTTATTTGGTGAGTTATTCACGATGGTTATGGATGAGGAAGAAAGAAGTTACATAGCTTCTGTCGGTATATATGAAAAGAGTGAGTTGTTTTTTGAAAGTATCCTACCTACTTCTGAAGTAATTAGACCGTATTTTAAAACAGAGTATGAAGCTGATTATTTTGTTGCCCATGTGGTACTGAATACATTTGAGAAAACAAAGGAATTTGAATTGGATATCTTAGAAGAAGCTTTTGAGAGTCAGATTATGAAGCTCGAACAGACGAAAGAAGAATTTATAGAGTTTTCTTTTCAAAATAAAATGTATCAAATAAAGAGATTAGAATCAAACAAATTAAGTTACAATCCTTTTAAGATGTCAATAGAGATTTAAATAAGAAGAGGAAAAAAATGATTAAAATTAAAGAGATAACAAAAGACAACTATTTTTTAGCTTGTGAGCTAACGACAAATAAAACAGGTGAACCAACACTTTATGAAGAGTTTATCTGTTCTAATGCGATGTCATTAGCAGAAGCTAAATATGATTTAGAAATGGAACCAAGGACAATACATTGGAATGATACGTTAATTGGCTTTTTCATGTATAAAGAAGTAACTGAAAAACAAGTTATGATTTATCGGTTCATGCTTGACTATCGTTTTCATCAAAAAGGTCTTGGGAAAAAAGCAATGGCGGCTATTTTAGAGTATTTAAAGAATGAGCAAGATGTCTTATTAGGAGTTGATCCTAAAAATGATATCGCAAAAAGCTTATATCAGTCCTTTGGTTTTCAGTTTACTGGAGAAATAAACCATGGCGAACATTACTATTTATTAAAGAGGTAAAAAAATGAATGATCATGTAGACGAAATTTATAAGACTTATTCAATAAAAGAAAAAGAAAAGCTGAATGAATTAAGTCACTTTATTAAAGAAGAAGCAAAAAATCTAAATATTGAATTATCAACTAGTTTGAAATGGGGACAGCTTACCTTTTCATCTAAAACAGGCACACCTATTCGCATTGATCGGTTTTCTGAGGATCAAGTGGCACTATTTGTTCATTGTCAGACCACTTTAGTAGAAGAGTGGCGTGAGATGTTCTCTGATGTTCTGTGTTTTTCAAAAAATAGAGCTATTCTTTTTGAAACTGCATCAGATTTACCTAAAGAAGAACTGAAAATTTGTATTCAAATGGCATTAACTTACAAGAAAAAATAAAAAAAGATATTGACTTTTAAGTCAGCATCTTTTTTATAACAATACTTTTTTTAAGAATCTTTAAATTGGCTTTGATAAAGTGTACGATATAAGCCTTTTTTATTTAATAATTCTTGGTGATTACCTTGCTCAACAATATCTCCAGCATCCATCACTAAAATCAAATCAGCTTTTTCGATAGTTGATAAACGGTGGGCAATAACAAAACTTGTTCTGCCTTTTGTCACACTTTCCATCGCTGTTTGAATTTCTGCTTCAGTTCGAGTATCTACACTTGAAGTTGCTTCATCTAAAATAACAACAGGAGGATTTGCTAATACAACTCGGGCAATCGTCAATAACTGTTGCTGTCCTTGAGATAAGGAACCATTTTCACTGGAAATGATTGTATCATAACCATCAGGAAGTGTTCGAATAAAGTGATCACATTGAGCAATTTGAGCAGCTTGAATGATTTCTTCTCTAGTTGCTTGCTTATTTCCATAAGCAATATTATCTGCTACAGTTCCTTCAAATAGCCAAGTGTTTTGTAAGACCATTCCAAATTTTGAACGCAAATCTTGTCTAGTTAATTGTGTTATATCTTGTCCATCATAAGTAATAGCTCCGCCATTTATTTCATAAAAACGCATTAAAAGATTAACCAAAGTTGTTTTACCTGCACCAGTTGGACCAACAATCGCAATCATTTTATGGGATTTTGCAGTAAAACTTACATCGTTCATAAGTAAATTATCTGGTGTATACCCAAATTTTACTCCTTTAAACTGAATTTCTCCTTGAGAATCATTGATACGTAATGGCTTTTTAGGTTCTAATCTTTCTTCTGGTTGATCTAGAATATATAAAACTCGGTCAAAAGAAGCCATTGCACTTTGAATCGTATTGATAACATAAGAGAAATTAGTAATAGGTTCTGAAATCTGATTAACATACTGTAAATAAGCTTGAATTAAACCAATTGTCAGACTTCCTTGAATGACAAGACCAGCTCCAATAATCGCACTGACAATGAAAGCTAGTTGATTTAGAAATCGAATAGCTGGATAAATGGCAAAGTCAAAAAACTGTGACTGCTCAAATGCTTTTTGATGTTTTTTATTAGTTTGATCAATTTGAGTAGCAGTTTGTTTTTGTTGGTTAAAAGTTTTAATTTCTAAATTACCAGAAAAATATTCTTCAGCTTGATTATTTAAAATACCAAGTTCATGTTGGTTTCTATCAGCTAACTTTTTATTTTTACTAGCAACCCATGTCGTTACAACTGAAGAGAAGACAATTAGGATAACAACAATTCCTGTTAATTTTAGATCAATGTAAAGCAACATAAGAAGACCGAAAATAATATTAACGATGGAAGAAAAAAGTTGATTGATTCCAGTTAGCAACATTTCAGCGATTCGGTTAATGTCATTAGTTGTTCTGCTTAAAATATCACCTACTTGATGGCTATCAAAAAAGGACATAGGTAGTCTTTTAAATTTTTGAGTAATTTCTTTTCTAAGACGTAAGGTAACATCTTCACTTAAAGAAGCCATCATTCTTTCTTGCACATAGGAAAAGAAGGCACTAACAACTGCAATAATAATCAAAATAACAACCGGGAAAATGATGATTTCTTGAATAAAGCTGCCTGTTAAAATAGTTCCATTAGCATCTTTTATAGCCTTTAATAAATCATCAATGGCAACGCCCATAATAAAGGGCATCGAGGTCACTAAAATATTACTAATGACACTACATAAGGCAAGTAGATAAAACTGATTTTTTTCAGGTTTAATAAATTCTAAAAAACGTTTAGTACTTGATTTATTAGTCGTTTGAGTCATTTTTATCTTCTCCTTTCAATTGGATTCCTTGAGAAATAGCAAATTCTTGATAGATTTTATTGGTTGAAAGAAGAACTTCATGGGTTCCTTTACCAACAATTTTACCTTCATCAAGGACAATAATTTGGTCTGCTTCTTGAATGGTACTTAGACGCTGAGCGATGATTAAAAAGGTTTGTTCACTCATTTCTGTTTTTAAAGCCTTTCTTAATTTAGCGTCTGTTTGATAGTCTAAAGCAGAAAAACTATCATCAAATACATACAAATCAGCTGGGTTAATCAATGCTCTGGCAATACTAATACGTTGTTTTTGTCCACCTGAAAAATTAGAACCACCTTGTGAAACAGCCGTTTGATAACCTTCTTTTTGATTAAAAATAAAAGAATCTGCTTGAGCAGTTTTGATAGCACGATCCATATCTTTTTTGGAAGCGTGAGAATTTCCCATTAAGAGATTACTTTCTATGGAACCACTAAATAGAAAAGCTTTTTGAGGTGTGTAACTAATTATTTGTCGTAAGTCTGCTTGCTTCCAATTAGATAAAGAGCGATTGTGAACTAAGATATCTCCGCTATTAATGTTAGATAAGTTAAGAAGTAGTTTAGCGACAGTACTTTTTCCAGAACCCGTACCTCCAACAATGGCGGTTGTTTTTCCTTTTAAGATATCAAAGCTAATATTTTCTAAAATGGGCTCAGCGCCATTATAAGAAAAAGTAACATCATCAAATCTGACTAAAACATCATCTGTGACAGAAGTGTTTCTTGAATTAGTTGCTGCTACGAATTCTGATGGTGTCTCTAGTACTTTATCAATCCGTTTCAATGAAGCGATTGAACGTGGAAGTGTCACTAAAACCATTGCAGCAACAATTAAGTAGCCAAGTGTTTGCATAGAATATTCAATAATAGCTGTGACAGTTCCTATTTGTAATTGACCTTGTCCAACAAGAAGGCTACCTACCCAAATAATTAAAGAAAAAACAAGCCCCATGATGAGATAAGCAACTGGTGTTAGAAAAGAGAAAATTTTGTTAACAGCAATCATACTATCTGCATAATCTTTAAAGCGATGATTGGTTTTAGATTCTTCTGTTTCTTGATTATCAAATGCTCGAATCATATTAATACCATTAAAAAATTCTCTTAATTTTGTAACCATTGCATCTAATTTTTGTTGAATACTACTAGATAAAGGTAACCCTTTTTTCAATAGATAAAAAACGGCCACTAAATAAATAACGATAGAAATCAATGGAATGATAGCTAAAGTTGGCGAGTTGATAAAAGTCATAACAATGGCGAACACACAAATGATTGGTGCTGGTAAAATTAATTGGAAAATCATCATTAGTGCCCGCTGAACATTAGTTACATCATTCATCATTCGTGTTAACAGGCTTGAAACACCAAAAGAATCCATTTTTTGAATGGATAATTCTTGTGTTTTTTGATAGAAATCTTTTCTGATTTCATAACCATAATTAGCAGCCAGTTTAGCAGACAAGAAGCTTCCTAAAACGGCAGCAAGACTTCCAATAATAGCGACAATTAGCATTTGAATACCAATTGAAATGACAAGTTTTTGATTTCCAGAACTAATGCCTGTGTCAATTAATTTTCCAATAAGAAACGGTACAGCTAGTGTTCCTATCGTTTGAAATGCTAAGGCAACAATTGTTAAAAAAAATAATCCTTTATTTCTTTTTAGAAATTGTTTCATATAAGTCATTTTAAATCCCTCATTTCTATATAAATAGTTCAGTATTAATAATGAACCGATGGGAATTAGTCTATACCTTCAAGTAGGTTGAAGGTCAATAAAAAAATCGATATACTAAAAAAAAGGGGGAATAACAAATGGATGAAGAAACGCTAACAATAGGTGAAATTGCTAAATTATTTGATTTACCGACATCAAAAATTCGCTATTGGGAAGAAAAAGAAGTTTTTACACCAAGAAGAAATAGTAATAATGATTATCGAACCTTTAATATTCAATCATCCATTGAATTACTGGATGTTATCTTTTATAGAAACTTGAATGTGCCAATTCAAAAAATGAAACACTTTAATCAGTTAAGCCCAGAATCGATTTATTCGATTTTAAATGATACAGAAAAAGAAGTTGAAGAAGAGCTAGCTAATTTAAAAAATAAATTGGTGGGAATTGAACAACGAAAAAGACAGTTAGAAGAATTGTTTGTGTTAAAAAAAGGTGGCTATCAATTTGAAAAGATTGAAATAGAGAAAATAGTTCCTGTAGATATGTCGAGTCCTGACGATATCCAAATTCAATTAGAATATTTAAGTAATTTTACGTTGTACAAGGATTTAGAAGCAGATAGTGAGTTTCAAATGGGAATTAGTGTCACGCCTGATTATCAGCATCAACAAGGTGTTTTATGGGAAAAAGATTTAGTTGAGAAAAAATATATTACTTGTTTACTTGAGTGTGATTCAGAAGATTTTGAAAAGAGTAATCTGACGAATCATTTAGATACATTAAGAGATGAAGGATATAAAATCACTCGAGTAATTGCTTCATATTTAGCAACTGCTTCAGATGAGACCAATGAACCACTTGATTATTATAAAGGTTGGTTAGAAATTGAAAATTAGTTAATAAGAATGCAAAACATATGAAATGATGAAATATTTATAGTAATCTAATCAGATTAAAGAAAAGAGGTAGAAAAAATGATTGAATTTAAAGAAATTACTCGAGAAAACTTTGATGATTGTCTTTTTTTAGAAGTAACTGAAGAGCAAGAAGATTTTGTCGCTTCAACCATGTTTTCTTTAGCGGAATCTAAGGTATTTACAGAAAATATTCCTTTAGTGATTTATGATGGAGATTTAATGGTGGGATTTGTTATGTACGCACTTGATCCAGAAGAGAATCATTATTGGATTCATCGGTTATTAATTGATAAAAAATATCAGAAGAAGGGTTACGGAACCCAAGCTATGACAAAAATAGTTAATTTAATTCAAGAGCTACATCAACCAAGTAAAGTCTTAACAAGTTTTGAGCCAGGAAATACAGTAGCTGAAAAATTATATTTGTCATTAGGATTTAAACATACAGGAAGGTTAGTGGATGATGAAGCAGTACTGGAATATTGCTTCAACTAATGTGGGAGGCTACTTATGACATTTAAAAATATTGTTTTTTCAACAAATGACAAACATCAAATACAGCAAGTAGTTGATTTAATAACAAAAGAGTTATCGAATATTTTGGTAGGAGTTTACTTATTTGGTTCTTCTACTCAGAGTGGACTTAAGAAAAATAGTGATTTAGATTTTCTTGTAGTAACTCTTAAAAGTATATCAGAAGATTCAAGAGTTTATTTAACGAATGAGCTGATGACATATTCAAGAAAAATTGGTGATAATTCTGATTTTCGATATATTGAATTGACTAATGTTGTGTTAAAAGATATTTCACCATGGAAACATCCTGCTTATCAAGATTTTTTATATGGGGAATGGTTAAGAGAGTCTTTTTTAATAGGTGATATATCCAAACGAGATATTAATTCAGATGTTACAATTATTTTATATCAAGCTAAAAGTCATGGTTTAGCATTGGTAGGTAGTAAAGAAATCTTGCCAGTTATTCCTTTTAGTGATGTAAAAAAAGCTATGAATGAGATGGTTTCAGTTGTTGCTGAAGAGGTAGTAGAAGATTCGGTAAGTGTTATTCTAACTTTATGTCGTATATTATATACTTTGGAAACTAAGGAAATTGTATCTAAAGATTTGGCAGGAAATGCAGTGAAAAGTTATTTTAATCCTATTCATAAAAGAGTTATCGAGTTAGCTATAAAAGAATATGTTTCAGGTGAATCAATGGTTGTTGAAGCACAGGAGCTAGTGGAGTTAGTAAATCAATTAAAAATAGGGATAGAAAGGAAACTTTAAATGATTGAAAAATTGGATCTTATCACAAAAGAAGAATTAGAAGAAATAGCAACAATTTGGTTAGAGTCAAATAAAGAAGCACATGAGTTTGTAGACCACTCTTACTGGGATGATAATTATGAGATGGTTAAGGAAATGTTTCCTCAAGCAGACATTTACGTTTATCGAGATAATGAAAAAATTATAGGGTTTATGGGGATTTCAGAAGACTATATTGCGGGTATTTTTATTAAATCAGCTTACCGAGGAGCAGGAATCGGCAAATTATTTATTCAAGCAGCTAAAGAAAATTATCCAAGTTTAGAATTAAGTGTGTATCAAAAAAATGAATCAGCCTATCAGTTTTATTTGAAACAAGGATTTGTCATCAAACAAGAACAACTTGAAGAAGAAAATAATGAAATTGAGTATATTATGAGTTGGAATGCGTAGTGGTCTTTATTATGAATTGTTCTAGATCATCAGATAACGTATAATAAACGAGTAAAGGGTGAGATAGACAATGGAAAATAATCGATCGAAAGAAAAAGCTGCATTATATGCAGAAGTATATAATAAAATATTAGAGATGATAAAGAGTGGCGTTTATCCAGAAGGTAGCAAACTATTAACTGAACCAGCTCTTGCTAAGGAATTAAATGTGGGTAGATCAACACTTAGACAAGCACTAGCGCTTCTACAGGAAGATGGGATTATTGAAGCTAGACGTGGTGTAGGAAACTTTGTCAGAAAAACAATTGATATTAATTCAACTGGATTAGAAAAAATGGAAAACCCTTTGATTAAAAGTTGTACAGCACCTATTTCTGATATTGAAATAAATGTTGTTCCAGGCATATCAACTCAATATACAGAACGTATTTTTAAAAGAAAAATGCCTGTTGTTTTGGCTATTCATCGATATTATAAAAACGTAGAAGAAATTAACGCCTATTGTTTTACTCACTTATCAACTGATTATCCTCATTTGAATGAGATTGATTTGGAAGAGTCTGAAAATATTCTTCAATTTTTAGAAAACGATATCTATAGATTAGCTCACTCAAGAAAAATTGAAATAAAGATAGTCAGTGCAACAGATAATTTGAAAAACAATCGAATAGCTGTAGATAATCATCAATTTCAATTGATGAAAGAAAGTATTGTTGATAGAACAGGTGAAGTTATTGCAGTTAATAAGTTTTATATTCCGATTGATAAATCATTAATTAAAGTGTTTTCATCTAACTAACCTTATTAAATATAGGAAAAAGCAAGATCAATTTTTGATCTTGTTTTTTTGTGTTGACATTTAATAAATATGGTTGTACTATTTATCTAAACAACGAACAACAAATAGAACAACTTGTTTTAGTTGTTTAAAAAATAGGAAGGAGATTTAAAATGAACGAAGAAACAGTTGAAAAAGATGTCAAAAAAGTAATGCCGATGATTATGCTGATTTTTGTATTAGCCGGAACTTTGCAAGAAGCAATTAATATTTGTGCACCAATTATTTCAGAAGACTTACAAATACCATCATCAAGTGTCAGTATGATATCAGCCGTTGCTATGTTGACTATGGGAGTCAGTTATATCGTATATACTTCTTTGTCGGATTTTATTTCAATAAAAAAATTATTAATTATTGGGATTGCTATTTCAACAGTAGGATCGATAGGTGGCTTTATATTTAGTCATTCATTTATTCTTGTTATCATTTTTAGGGCAATTCAAATGGCAGGAGGAACGAGTGCATCAGCGTTACTTATTTTAACAGCAACAAAATATTTAAATGAAGAAACACGGATGAAATATTATGGTTATAATACAGCTTGTTTTTCAGGCGGACAGATGTTAGGGATTTTATTAGGTGGAGGGTTTGGTGCTTATATTGGATGGAAGTACTTGTTTGTTATTCCTGTCTTTTCAATACTAACTATTCCTTTAATTTTGAAGTATTTACCAGATGATTCAAAACAAGAAAAGCAAAAGATTGACTTTTTAGGCATCGGTTTAATGTCAGCGTTATCATTATTTATTTCACTTTACTTTAATATGTTGAAGCCAAGTTTACTAATTATCAGTTTGGTAATAGCTGTGACATTTTTAGTTTATATCAGTAAAAATAATCATGCTTTTATTACAATAGATTTTTTCAAAAATACTAAGTATATGCTAGTTATCTTAGTCGTGTTATTAACTTATTTACCGCAAGGATCATATTCATTTTTATTTTCTTTTATGGCATCACAAGTTCACCATGTTGAGCCAACTAAAATTTCACTGCTTATTTTACCAAGTTATTTAATTAGTATGATTATTGGTATTTTTGGTGGTAAGATAACCCAAAAATTAGGTGTAACTAAGGTTTTAATACTAGGTATGGGAAGTATGGCATTAGGCATCTTAATCGGAAGTATTTTTATTGAAAAACATATTATGGTTCTATTAATCATGTCTTGTTTATTCAATGGTGGTTTTGCTGTTCTTTATACACCGATTATGACATTAGTTATTAATTCTCTTCCTGAAACAATGAGAGGAACTGGTTTAGGATTCTTCAATTTGTGTATCAAAATAACTTCTTCAACTGGTTTAGTTATTACTGGAAAATTGTTAGCAAGTCAAAAATTACATGACATGTCTATTATTCAAAGTGTGTCATCAAATAATATGATTTACAGTAATATATTATTAATGTTTTTAGTAACAATTACAGTTAGTTTAATCGCTGTAAATATGGTTAAAAAATCACTATAAAAATAACAAAGGATGGATAAAAAAATGAAAAGAAAAGACGGAACTCAATTTCATATCGGAGTAAAAGATGGACAAGTAGGGAAATATGTTATATTACCAGGAGATCCTAAACGTTGCGAGAAAATTGCGTCATATTTAGATAATCCTGAAAAAATATCCGATTTAAGAGAGTACATGGTTTACACTGGTGAATTAAATGGTGAAAAAGTAAGCGTTGCCTCTACAGGAATTGGTGGACCAAGTGCAGCAATTGCTATGCAGGAATTAGTAGACGCAGGAGCTGATACTTTTATCAGACTTGGAACATGTGGTGGTATGAAATTAGATGTTCAAGGTGGAGATTTAATTGTTGCTACAGGGGCTGTTAGAATGGAAGGTACGAGTAAAGAGTATGCTCCTATCGAGTTTCCAGCAGTAGCTCATCATGAAATTGTTCAAGTGTTAAAAGAAGCAGCAGATGAAAAAAGTGCTAAAAATCATGTTGGGGTTGTTCAATGTAAAGATTCATTTTACGGTCAACATGAACCAGAGAATATGCCTGTTTCTTATGAATTAGAAGGTAAATGGAAAGCTTGGCTTGATATGGGTTGCCTTGGTTCAGAGATGGAATCAGCAGCTTTATTCACTGTTGCAAATTATTTGGGTGTTAGATGTGGTACGATTTTATTAGCCGTGGAAAATCAAGAACGTGCTAAAGCAGGCATGAGTAATATCGGGTTTTACGATACAACACCAGAAACAGAAGTTGTAATAGAAGCTCTTAAAAAATTAATTCAAAAAGACAAAAAATAGAAGAAGGCGGAACTTTATGTTTAAAAGAGTTCATTTAGTAGTACTTGATTCAGTTGGAATTGGAGAAGCACCAGATGCTGAAAAATTTGGTGATGTTGGCAGTCATACATTAGGTCATATCGCAGAAAATGCAGGATTAACTATTCCGAATATGGAAAATTTAGGTCTAGGAACAATTGAGCCTCTTAAAGGCGTTAAAGCAGTAGAAGACCATCAAGGTTATGCGACTAAATTAGAAGAAATTTCAGTTGGTAAAGATACCATGACAGGTCATTGGGAAATTGCTGGCTTAAATATCCAAACTCCTTTTAGAGTTTTCCCAGAAGGATTCCCTCAAGATTTATTAGATAAAATCACAGAATTTTCAGGTCGCGGTATTATTATGGGGGCTAACAAGCCTTATAGTGGTACTAAAGTTATTGATGATTTTGGTGAAGAACAAATGAAAACTGGTTCATTGATTATTTATACATCAGCTGATCCAGTGTTACAAATTGCAGCTCACGAAGATGTTATTCCTTTAGAAGAATTATATAAAATTTGTGAGTACACTCGTGAAATTACAAAAGACGACCCATACATGATTGGTCGTATCATTGCTCGTCCTTATGTTGGTGAACCTGGTAACTTTACTCGTACACCAAACCGTCATGACTATGCCTTAGATCCATTTGGCAAAACTGTTTTAGATTCATTAAAAGATGCTGGAAAAGATGTTATCGCTGTTGGTAAAATCAACGATATCTTTAATGGCCAAGGAATGACTGATGCGGTTAGAACTAAATCTAACATGGATGGCGTGGATCAATTATTAAACGTGATGAAAAAAGACTTTACTGGTTTAAGTTTTACTAACTTAGTAGACTTTGATGCGTTGTTTGGTCACCGTCGTGATGTAGTAGGTTACGGAAAAGCATTAGATGATTTTGATGCACGCTTACCAGAAATCTATGACGCAATGGCAGAAGATGATTTACTATTAATCACAGCTGACCATGGTAACGATCCAACGTTCCCAGGAACAGACCACACAAGAGAATATGTACCATTACTAGCTTATAGCAAAAAAATGACAGGTCATGGTAAATTGAACCAAGGCTTCTATTCAGATATTTCAGCAACTATCGCTGAAAACTTTGGTGTTCCAGCAACAGAAAACGGAAAAAGTTTCTTAGATCAATTAAAATAAAATCATTAGATTTACCCCTCCTAGGATTATAGAATAACTAGAATTAGAGATTGACATTTTTGTCAGTCTCTTTTTTTATTGAAAAGGTTTTCTTTTTCCCTAATAGTTAGGGAAATAATTGATTTTAATTTTCTATTCATTTTTTTTATAGTTAAGACATATCAAAGAAGTACGGAGGAAAATTATGTCAGAATCAATTAATAATGAACTAGAATCAATGGATATTATCTTACATTCAGGTAATGCTAAAACATTGATTTGCGAAGCATTAAAGAGCATTAAACAGGGTGATGTTGCTTGTTTTGATGAAAAAACAACTGAAGCCAAAAAAGAAATCAAGTTGGCTCATAAGTCACATGCGGAGTTACTAAGGAAGCTCTCTTCAGAAAATAAATTAAATCAAGTTGATTTGTTACTAGTACATGCTGAAGGGCATTTGTCGTCTACTGATGTTGCTGTTCTTGTTATTGAAGAATTAGGAGAATTATATAAAAAGGGGTATGAAAATGGATAAAAATTTCTTATGGGGTGGCGCTACTGCATCTTACCAATGCGAAGGAGCTTGGAACGTTGATGAAAAACAAGAATCAATGTGGGATCATTATTTACATTTACAAGAATTAGAAAATGGCGATATAGCAAGTGATCATTATCATCGTTATGAAGAAGACATTCGTATGATGAAAGAAGGAGGACAAACCTCTTATCGTTTTTCATTATCTTGGCCAAGAATTATTAAGAATAGAGAAGGTGAGGTTAATCAAAAAGGGTTAGATTTTTATCATAAAATTATTGATACTTGTCATAAATATGATATTGAACCTTTTGTGACACTTTATCATTGGGATTTACCACAATATTGGGAAGAAACAGGAGGATGGTTGAATTTAGATGTTTGCCAAGCTTTTGAACATTTTTCAGAAGTATGCTTTAAAGAATTTAGTGACAAAATTAAATTTTGGACAACTTTTAATGAACCAAAATGGTTTATCGTAAATGGTTACTTTATCGGAAATTATCCACCTGGATTACAGAATGTTCAAAAAACAATGATTGCTGCTTATCATGTTATGTACGCAAGTGCGTTAAGTGTTCGGGCTTTTAGAGCTGGTAACTATCCAGGTCAAATAGGTGTTGTTCATAGCTATACACCTGTTAATGGGGTGAATGACTCAATCGAAACTAAAATAGCAATGAGATACGCAGATAACTATTGTAATAACTGGATTCTTGATACAGCTGCTAAAGGTGAATTTCCGATAGATTTAGTAGCTAAGTTAAGTGAATCTTACGATGTATCTTTCATGGAAGAGGAACATCTTTCTATCATTAAACAAAATACGGTAGATTTTATTGGTTTAAACTATTATGCTAGAACACTGGTTAAACCTTATACAACAGGAGAAACACAGTTGATTTTTAATCATACTGGTAAAAAAGGTGAAAGTAAAGTAGTTATCAAAGGATGGTTTGAGCAAGTAAAAGACCCTAACAGTGAATTTACGGCTTGGGACACAGAAATATATCCTAAAGGACTGGAAGATGGCTTAATTGAGGCATATGAAAGATATCAATTACCTATTTTTGTTACAGAAAATGGAGTTGGTGTTAGAGAGGATGTTACTGTTGATTGTGTAAATGATGATTATAGAATTTCATTTATGAATGACCATATTAATGCTATCATGAACGCACAAGATGCTGGTTGTGATATACGAGGATATTACACTTGGTCACCTTTTGACTTATACTCTTGGAAAAACGGATGTGAAAAACGCTATGGCTTAGTAGCTGTTGATTTTGATAATAATCAAATTAGAAAACCCAAAAAATCATATTATTGGTTTAAAGAAATAATTGAAAGCCAAGCAAAATTGATTCAAAGAAAAAAATATAATTAAGGGATGATTATAATGAAAAAAGTAATGTTGATTTGTAATGCAGGAATGTCTACTGGAATTTTAGCCAAAAAAATAGAGGCAGCATCTAATAATACATTAGAAGTTAGAGCATATAGTGAAGCAGAATATGAAGATTATTTAGAAGGAATTGACTTAATATTAATTGGACCTCAAATTGTCTTTTTAATGGATAACATTAAAAAGAATGTATCTGTACCTGTAGAATCAATTGCCCCAGTGAAATATGGCATGATGGATGGAAACGGTGTTTATCAAGATATTATTAAACTGCTAGGAGAATAGCCATGAACTTTAATAACTTTAGTAATAGTGTTAATAAATATATTTCCCCTGTAGCAAATAAGTTAAGTCAACAAAGACATTTAAAGGCAATAAGAGACGCGTTTATGTCTCTTTTGCCAATTACTTTATTTGGTTCCATTCCAATTATAATAAAAGCGCTACCTTTACCAGAAAATCCAACTAACTCTTTTTTAATTACTTGGAAAGAATTTTTGGAAAAAAATGACTTAGTTTTTAATTGGATTAGTGGTGTGACAATGGGAGCAATGTCCATATTTATCTGTATTGGAATTACTTATTTTTTATGTAAACAATATAAAGAAGATTTTTTACATCCCATTATGATTTCACTAGCTGGTTTTATGATGCTTGTCTTAACACCATTAAAAATGGGATGGGACGGTAAAGAGGCTGAGTTAAGTTTTTTAGATGGTCGAGGAATTTTACTGGCTATTTTTATTTCAATAGCAACAGTAGAGAGCTATCATTTAATGAAGAAAAAGAATGTGGGGCGTATTTCAATGCCTGATAGTGTACCAGCTTCGTTATCAGATACATTTGCTTCCTTAATTCCTGCGCTAATTATACTAACTAGCTTTAGTGTTCTTTTCATTATCTTTTATGCGATGGAAACAACAATGGCTCAATTTATCTATAGTATAATGGAAGTAAGTTTTAAGGCCGCAGATAGTTTACCATTTACGATCATTAGTGTGTTTTTAATTCATCTATTTTGGTTCTTTGGTATTCATGATGCTGCACTAGCTGGAGTGTTAGGGCCAATTAGAGATGGTAATTTATCTATTAATGCAGCTGAAAAAATGGCAGGACAAGATTTAAGTAATATTTTTACAACACCATTTTGGACTTATTTTGTTATTATTGGTGGTTCAGGATCTGTATTAGCTCTTGCATTTTTAATGATGCGCTCAAAGAGTAAACAATTGCAAACAGTTGGAAAAATTGGTTTAATTCCATCATTTTTTGGTATTTCAGAACCATTAATTTTTGGAACGCCGTTAATGCTAAATCCAGTTTTCTTTATTCCATTTATTTTTACTTCTGTGTTTAATGCTGTAGTTACTTATTTATGCATGTATGTTGGGCTAGTTGGAAAAACATTTGCAGTTTTCTCTTGGCAAATGCCAGCTCCGATTGGTACATTTTTGGCAACGATGGATTGGCGAGCAGTTGTTTTAGTCTGTGGGCTGATTGTGTTGAATGGTGTTATGTATTATCCGTTTTTTAAATCATACGAAAAAACATTAATTGAGCAAGAACAAGCTGCTGCTGAATAATTTTCTGAGATACTTGAAATATTTATATTATGAGAGGGGATAAATATGAATATATCAGATAGACAAATGAAAATAATCAAACTATTAGAAAATTCTCAGGGAAATCGTTCTTCGGAAGATCTTGCTGAAGAATTAAAAGTCTCATCTAAAACAATAAAAAATGATATAAAGGTATTAAAATCTTTTTTTGGTGATGAAATCATAGAGGCAAAACCTGGTATTGGTTATCAATTAAATAAATCATTAATTAATTTAGAAAAAATTGAATATAAAAATGAAGATTTTGAAATTTTAAATATCCTAATTAACCAACCAACTATCGATTTGTATGAGCTAGCAGATAAAGTATATATAAGTGAGGCCACTCTATTAAGAAAAGTGGCCTTAATGAATGAACTTATAGAAAAAGAATATGATTTTTTAGGAATTGAAAGAAAAAATAATCTGCTTTATATTAAAGGAGAAGAAAATAAACGGAAAATTTTTAATCTATTTTTGAATAAAGAGCTGGATAGTCATACACTAGATCTTTCAAAATATCAGTTTTATTTTAAAAATTGTGATATCAAGCAATTAACTCAAATTATTTTTGATTTCCATCAAACAATCCATTTGAACTTGAATGATTTTTCAACAGTGTCTTTTGTCCTTCATATGGCAGTTTTAATTGAAAGAATTAATAAGAAACAATTTCTAAATCAATTTGAAGAAATAAAATTAGATGAAAAAAGCTATGACCTTGCAAGGCAGTTAATAAAAGAGCTAAAAAAAGAACTTAGTATAGACATACCGAATGAAGAAATTTATTATGTTGCTAAATTGTATTCAACAAAAGTTGTAGACTCAAGTATCGATCAAAATGAGATGATAGAATTAGTGGAGGCAATAGTCACTTCAATAGATAAGAATTATTTTATTCAATTCAATGAAAATGAAGAATTTAAAAATTTTTTAAATCTTCATTTGATTTCCTTATATACAAGAGCAAAAGAAAATAAATTCTTACCTAATCCATTAACAGAAGAATTAAAATTGAAATATCCATTTATCTATACAGTAACAGTTTATGCAACGTCTATTATTCAAAAATCTTGGAATTTAACGATTCCTGATAGTGAAATTGGCTATATTGCATTACATTTTTTATCAGCATACAAATCTATGAAAAATAAAGATAGCAAAAAAGTAGTGTTAATCTCTTCTTTAGGGAAGGGAGGTATGTTATTAGTTGAACGTCAGTTGAACTTAATTTCCTCTTTTTCATTTCAGATTGTGTCTCATCAATCAATTTTTGATAAGAGTGGCATTCCAGAAAATGTGGATTTAGTTTTATCAACGGTAAAATTAGCTAAAGAGAATTTGCCACATGTTTATTATTTTAATCAAATGCTAACAGCAGAAGATCTGAAACAAATAGAAAAGATTGTATCGACTAAAAAAGAATTATCAATTTTTGATAAATATTTTCATAAAGATTTATTTTTTAGTCAGTGTTCTTTTTCGAACAAAGAAGAAGTTATAACTTTTTTATGTAAAAAACTAGAGAAACAAGGTTTTTGCCAAGAAGATTATTTACAAAAAGTATTAGATAGAGAAGAAATTTCTAGTACCTCTTATGGTAATTATTACGCGATTCCCCATGCTATTAAACGAGAGGCGACTGAAAATGCAATTGCTGTTTGTAGCCTGAAAAAGCCAATATATTGGGGAACTCATAAAGTAAAAATTATTTTTTTACTATCTCTAAAAACAGAACGAGATGAATCATTTGAGGCTTTGTTTGATCAGCTTTTTTATCTTCTTGAAAAAAAAGAGATTATAAAAAAATTAGCGGGTCAAGAGAGTTATGAAGGTTTTATGGCATTGTGTAATGAGGTTTACTCAGAAAAATCACTTTAGGTACTTATATATTACAAATAATAAAGCGACCGTAAGAAGTTGAATTAAAAGTCTAACTTCTTACGGTCGCTATTTTTATTGCCAAATAAGCGAACTAACGGATTCAGAAAAAACACTATGGCTAATGACTATTAACAAGTCCTATTAAAGCAATGAGAGCTGGATAAACGCTTAAAATAAAAGAAATTATGACAAGAAGTGTCCAAAGCCAATTCTTTTGTTTCATCCAACAGAGAATAGACAAAATGAAAGAAGTAACAGGTATTATAATATAAAGTAAAACAGATATAATATTTGCAATTAATACATTTGCTGGAAACAATAATTTGATAGCGTAAAATATTTTGTGTAAATAGAAATTTTAGGTAGATAAAAAGAAAGTCCATTCTGTAAAATTAAAGTTACCACAACCGAAATTTTATAGGAGGACTTTCTCATGACTAATTTTACTACAGAAATTATGGAAACACTAATCAATAAAGGTGATTTGGATGACTTATTCCGTCGTCATCTAGAATTAGCTATCAATACACTGCTACAAGCTGAATTAACGGCTTTTCTTGATTATGAGAAATATGATCGCACTGGTTTTAATTCAGGTAATTCCCGAAATGGGAATTATTCTCGTTCATTTAAAACAGAGTATGGAGAATTAAATTTGGCAATTCCTAGAGATAGAAATGGAGAGTTTTCTCAACAAACGTTGCCTGCTTATAAAAGAAGTAACGACTCTTTAGAAACCACCATTATCCAATTATTTCAAAAAGGAATCACTATGTCTGAAATCTCTGAGTTGATTGAAAAAATGTATGGTCATTACTATACACCACAAACCATTTCCAATATCACTCAAATAGTATCTGAAGATGTTGTTGCTTTTAAAGAAAGGTCCTTAGAATCCCAATACTCAATCATTTTTATGGATGCTACTCACATTCCTTTAAAAAGACAAACTGTCTCAAAAGAAGCTGTATATATTGTCATAGGTATCCGACTGGATGGGACCAAAGAGGTTCTTGGGTTTAGTATTGCTCCAACTGAGTCTTCGTATGTTTGGAAAGAAATACTTCAAGACCTAAAAGACCGTGGTTTAGAAGAGGTTTTATTAGTCGTAACTGATGGTTTAAGCGGCATTGACGATAGTATCCATAGTATTTATCCAAATGCTCAATTTCAACAATGTTGTGTCCATATCTCTAGAAATATTGCTCATAAGGTTCGTGTTAGTGATCGACAAGAAGTCTGTAATGATTTTAAATTGGTTTATCAAGCAGCTTCAAAAGAAGAAGCTATGAATCAAATAAGTTTTATGATAGATAAATGGAAAAAGCAGTATCCACGAGTAGTTAAATTACTCATGAATCCTGCTATATTAACCTTTTATAATTTTCCTCCATCAATCAGAAGAACCATTTATTCAACTAACTTGATTGAAGGTTTTAACAAACAATTAAAGAAATATACAAAAAGAAAAGAACAATTCCCTAATGAAGAATCTCTAGAGAGATTCTTAGTTTCTCAATTCAACAACTATAATCAGAAATTTTTGTGTCGGATTCATAAAGGTTTTAAAGAAATACAAGATACATTAGAATCAATGTTTTAACTTAACCGACAGAATGGTTTTTTCCATTTACACATAATTCTTGACGCAACCAATAATTTCCAAATGGGGTTAAAGATAGGAAGGTCAATCCAAATGCCAGATACTAGATTGATAGCGATTGTTAAAATAAAGAAAATTGGATAAATATTTTTAATTTTTGATGGTTGTTTCATATAAAACCTCACTTAGATTTATTTAGATAGACGCAATGACTTCGATTTCAAATAGAGCGTTCATGGGCAGTTGTTTGACTGCCACACAAGAACGAGCTGGATAGTTCTCTGTAAAAAAAGTGTGATAGATATCATTAACTTCAGAAAAATGGGCCATATCAGTGATAAACAGAGTTGTTTTATTAACATGTTCATAAGACATATGAGCTTCTTCTAAAATATGACCTAAATTTATTAAAGACTGAGTTGTTTGCTCGGATAAAGTATTTTTTAATTTCCCTGATTCTGGATTAACACCTAATTGACCAGATATATATAGATTCCCATTAGCTAAAACAGAGTGGGAATAGGGGCCAATTGGTTTTGGTGCTTTAGTTGAATTAATTATTTGCTTTTTCATAAAAAATCTTCTTTCTATTAGTTATAGTAAAACTTTTGATAAGATAAATACGATAAAAAAACTGGTTAAAGAAATAATAATACTTGCTAGAGGTAGTACTTTATATGCTAATTTAGAGTCTAGCTTTGAAGCAGTTGAAACAGCCCAAAACATGTCATCATTACCATGAAAAATCATGAATGAACCAGAAGCACAGGCCAAGAAAACTAGCATACCACCAGTAAAATTATCATATCCCATAGCAGGTACGATTGGAGCAATAATAGATGTAGCAGTTAGTAGTGAAACAGTAATCGAGCCGATAGCGGTTCTAAAGATAACCCCAATTAAAAAGAGCGTTAATAATCCTAATGAAGAACCAACTAAGAGTTTTGCAAGTACCATTTTTAAATCAGTCGCTTGAAGTACTGCTCCAAAGCCACTACCTGCACAAATAATGATTAAAATTTGTGCGCCAGCTTGTAGTGACTTACCAAAAACGCCATCAAATTGCCAAATAGTCGTATCGATATTATTTTTCAAACAAAGAATAAGAGCTAGAATAAGACTGATAATTAAAGCTATTTCTGTTGTGCCAGCCACTTCTAATAGATGTTGTAACCAATCGTAATTTGATAGAGATTCAATAAGAAAAGTTTTTAGCATAATTAAAATAACCGGAACAATTATTGGAGAGATAGCTGCAATAAAACCAAAGGATTTAGGCTTCTCTTCATTTTTTTCTTCTTCTAAACTATTATTTTCTGGATAAGGATATTTTTTACCTAACCATGTAGCACAGAAATAAACCACTCCAATTAATGCTAAACCAAAGATTAATGAAATTAACATGACTTTTCCCATCTCAAGAGATAAGACATCTATTGCCGCAAGTGGTCCTGGAGTTGGAGGAATGAATGTTGTTGGAATTAAACATCCCATACTTAGGGATACAATCATAACCATATAATTAATATTGGCTTCACGACTCATTTTTTTTGCTAATGGAGCTAGTAAAATAAAGGCAGATGAGCAGAAAACAGGAATTGAAACAAGAAGTCCTGTTAAAGCAAGTCCAATAGGAGAGAATTTTTTCCCAGTCACTTTAATGATTCGTTTTGCAATGACATCTGTTGCACCGCTAATTTCAAGCAATCCACCTGTAACGGTCCCGATTAAAACAATCAACCCAAGACTGGTAATAGCAGAGCCCATAGCATCTTTAATAATGGTTAGGATTTCTAAAAAACTAATATGAGATAGCAAACCATAAATAAAAGAAACACTTAATAACGTAAAAAAAGGATGTAGTTTAACTTTAATACTTAAAAAAATTAAACAGGTGATAGACAAAAGTAAGATGAACATAGTCATTTTTTTACCTCCTATTTACTTACAGTAAAGTTTTTCCTTTTTTGTAATAGCTTGCCATTTCATTTTCAGGCACCATGTTGCCACCAGTGCCCCAAATTAAATGAGTTCCGGTTTTTACAAAAGCTTCTTCACTTCCAATTGTCTGATTGAAATCAACAAAGGAAGCAATGCCAGCAGTTGAAGAAGGTTCAACATAAATAGTTTCACTATCTGTTAAAAGTGTTAAGTATTGATACAACCTATCATCATCAACGGTTGTAGCTGCGTACAGAATCGGTTTGATAACATTTCCAACTAACCGTGAAGGACGACCAACCGCTAAACCATCTGCAGCTGTTTTACCATCAATTCCAAGGTCATTGACTGAAATACCATCATTTAGACCGGTGTATAAGCCAAGTAGCATAGAAGGTGCATGAGTTGGTTCGACAAAAATAATTTTGACACCAGGGCCGAAAATAGTAACCAGACCAAATGCGACACCACCAGGGCTACCACCAACTCCACATGGTAGATAAACAAATAAAGGATTTTCTTCAGAGACTGTTATACCTTGTTGGTCAAATTGTTTTTTTAAACGAAGAGCAGCAACAGAATAACCTAAAAATAAATCTCTAGAACCTTCGTCATCGACAAAATGACAAGTAGGATCTTTTTCAGCTTCTTTTCTTCCTAAGGTAACAGCTTTACTAAAATCACCTTCATGTTCTATGACTGTTACTCCCCTTTTTCGAAGTAACTCTTTTTTCCACTGTTTAGCATCATTCGACATATGAACGGTTGTATGAAATCCTAGTTTTGCTCCCATGATTCCTATACTTAATCCTAAATTTCCTGTTGACCCAACAGCTATCGCATAGTTAGAAAATATTTCTTTGAACTCTTCGTCAGCAAGTTTAGCGTAGTTGTCCTCAATTGATAATTTACCAGATTCCAAAGCAACTGTTTCGGCAAATTTTAGAACTTCATAAATGCCACCGCGAGCTTTTATTGAACCTGAAATCGGTAAGTCGTTATCACATTTTAAATAAAGTTTCCCGTTAGTTGTTAAGTTTTCTTTTTCTTTTAAGGTGGTCAACATGTTTGGAATTTCAACTAAATGAGATTCAATGATTCCTTTAGTGGGCTCAGTTTCTGGAAAAACTTTTGCGATATACGGAGCAAAGCGATCTAGGCGATTAGAAGCATCTAAGATATCTTCTAAACTGAAATAAGAATCACTACTTTCTCCAAAGTTAGGATTTTTCCAACAAACCTCGTTTAGGTTTTTCAAATCTGTTAAAAAAGCATCCATTTCAATTGTCATTATTAAAACCTCTTTCCTTTTTATAATGTCAGGTTAGAAAGAATTCAAAAAGAGTATTTAACTTTAAAAGTAAGAGAAAATTGATTATAATATGGTTTGAGGTGTTAAATTTAATTAATCAATTTTAGATGATAAAGATAACCTTTTCATTTTTGAAGTATCTAACAGTACAAGAAAAGAGTAGCATATCATGTTAAAAATGTAAAATTAAATTTAACTTTTTGCTTATAAATTAAATTAAATTTAACAGAGGTGCCGAATGGATACAGTCAATGTTGGAAATCAAATAACTAAATTTAGAAATGAAAAAGGCTATTCAATGCGTAAATTAGCTGAATTAGGTGAAATAACGCCATCGATGTTAAGTCAAATTGAACGGGGATTAGCTAATCCATCAATTCAAACATTAAAAATACTATCAAAGGTATTAGAAGTTCCAATTTTTTATTTTTTTCTTGAAGAACAGACAACTGATAGTTTAATCACACGAAAAGATGAACATAAAAAAATGATTGTTAAAGATTTATCTTACGAATTATTGTCTCCAGATTTAGCTGGAGAATTAGAGACTGTTATTATGAGAGTACCAAGTGGAGTAGTTTCCTCAAGTGAACCAATTGGGCATAAGGGTGAAGAAATTGCTTATGTATTGTCTGGAAAAATTAACCTTTATTTAGATAATAAGTTGTATAGTTTAGATTCAGGGGATAGTGTTAAAATACCAGCTTATATGGTTCATAAATGGGAAAATATTGAAGAGGAAGAAGCAAAAGTAATTTTTTCAGTGACACCACCAACATTTTAGAGGATTAAAGGAGGCATTTTAGAGATGCTAATGGATCAGTTAAAAGAAATGGCTAATTTTACAAATCATGAAAAAGACATAGCTTCTTATGTGCTAGACCATTTAGAGGAGATTCCTCAACTGACTTCTGATGAGTTGGCTAAGTTATCCTTTACTAGTAAAGCAACAGTTATTCGTTTGTGTCAAAAATTAGATTTATCGGGGTATCAAGAGTTTAAGTTAAAACTTGTAGCTGAGATAAATCAAGAAGAACGTATCAATAGATTGTTAGCAAACGAGCCTATAACGGATCAAAGTACGCCAAGTGATATTATGAAAACATTACCTTTTTTATATGATAAATCAATAACGAATACACGATTAACGATAAATGAAAATACCATGAATCGAATAAATAATCGGCTAAAAACAATGGATGAAATTCATTTATACGGGACCGGAATAAGCTATATGTTAGCCCAATCTGCTGCTTATAAATTTTCAACGTTGGGTGTTCCTTGTTCATCATTTGAAAGTATTAACGGACATGCCTTGGCAGCAAGAAAAAAAGAAAGAATAGTTGTTTTTTTAATCAGTTTTACAGGTGCGAATAAAACAATTCATCAGATTGCGCAATATTTAAAAGAAGCGACTGATTATTACATTGTGGGAATTATGGGCCCCCATAGTCAAGGAATTGAAAAATGGTGTGATGAAATGATAGAAATTCCTAATCGAGATTCTTTGTTGAGTTTAGATGTTATCCATTCTTTTTCCTCAGCGAATTATGTGTTAGATATTATTTTTGGAATGTTACTAGCGGAGAGATATGAAAATCATGTTCTCTCTTCTGTAGAAATGCTTAATCATCAATCACTTTTATTAGATAAACTTGATAATTAATACGAAATGGACCTTTGTTACATAAACAGAGGTCTTTTTTTATGGAATAATGAACCAACTGACCAATGATAAGAATAGATATTGTTGATTAAAAATAGGCGTGCTAAACTACGGCTATAAAAATTTAGGAGGGACCTTAATGGGAAAATATGAAAAATTAGCCCAAGATATTGTTGTTAATGTTGGTGGAAAAGAAAATGTATCCGGTTTAGTTCATTGTATTACTCGATTGAGATTTACATTAAAAGATGAATCAATGGCTCAAGATGAAACATTAAAAAATATGGATGGCGTGATTACTGTTATGAAAAGTAGTGGGCAGTATCAAGTGGTAATTGGGAATCATGTGCCGGAAGTTTTTGAAGACGTTTGCAAGATACTTGATTTAGAAAATAATAGTGGAGAAAGTGAACCACCTAAAAAACAGAAAAAAATAGGCTTGTTAATTGATACAGTCTCAGGTATTTTTCAACCAATTTTAGGAATCATGGCAGCATGTGGGATGCTTAAAGGATTCAATACACTTTTTGCAACACTTCATCTCTATAGTGAAACAAGTGGTGGTTATTTAGTTATTAACGCAGCTGGAGATGCATTATTTACTTTTTTACCTTTATTTTTAGGGTATACAGCAGCTAAAAAATTTGGTTTAAAACCAATGATAGGTTTGGCATTAGGAGCAGCTATGTGTTATCCCGGTATTCAAGGAAGTGCAATAGCTGAGGGAGCAAAACCTTTATACACACTGTTGAATGGAACGATGTTTGCTTCTCCAGTTTACGTTGACTTTTTTGGTATTCCAATTATTTCGATTGATTACACTGGAACAGTTATTCCAATTATTTTAACTGTTTGGTTTGCTTCAAAATGTGAGAAATTTTTTAATCGATATGTTCCTGATTTAGTTAAATTTTTCTTTGTTCCAATGCTAACCTTGTTAGTTGCTTTACCAGTGGCAATGATTGTAATAGGCCCAATTGCAACATTTGCTTCAACATTAATTTCAGAATTTACATTGATGATTAGAAGTTTTAGTCCATTGTTAGCTGGGGCAATAGTTGGTGCTACTTGGCAAATTTTAGTTATTTTTGGTATTCATTGGGGATTTATTCCTGTTTATATCAATAATATTATGACTTTAGGCTATGACAATGTAATGATGCCGTTCTTTGCTTGTACCTTTGCAACGTCTGCTGTAGTACTTGGAATTTATTTCAAAACAAAAGATAAAAAATTAAAACAAATGGCTATTCCAAACTTTATTTCAGGTATTTTCGGAGTGACTGAGCCAGCTATTTACGGTATGCTCCTTCCATTAAAAAAACCATTTATTATCAGTTGTATAGCAGGTGGAATTGGTGGTGCTTTTTACGGTCATTTCAATTTCAGAAAATTTATTATGGGTGGAATGGGTATTTTTGAATTACCTAATATGATGAATCCAGATGGTAGTATGGGAAATATTATTGTTGCCCTAGTAGGTATTGTTATCTCGATGACGGTTGGTTTTTTATTAACAGTTATCTTTTATAAAGAACCAGCAACCCAAAGTAATCTTGATGGAAAAGTTACTAAAGAAAATATAACTGAAACAAATGAGGCAGAAGAGACGATCCTTTTTAGTCCCTTAAATGGGAAAGTTATCCCGTTAGAAGAGGTCAAAGATGCCGCTTTTTCTTCAGGTGCATTAGGTGATGGATTAGCCGTATTACCAGAATCAGGTGAATTGTATTCTCCAATTAATGGGACGGTCGTGGCACTTTTTCCAACAGGACATGCTATTGGTTTATCAACAGATAGTGGTGTTGAAATTTTAATCCATATTGGAATGGATACTGTATCTCTAGAAGGAAAGGGTTTTGAAACATCTGTATCAGTAGGAGATAAAGTTATAAGAGGACAAAAATTAATTGATTTCGATAAGGAAGCTATTATATCTGCGGGGTATGATATCATTACGCCGATTGTCATCACTAATACACAAGATGTTTTATCTATTAAAAAAACAAATAAGGCTGATGTTACTAATAATGATATGTTATTAACAGTTAAGCGATAGGAGGTAAAAACAGTGAGAAAAGATTTCTTATGGGGAGGAGCCACTTCGGCAAATCAGTACGAAGGTGGTTATCAAGAAAAAGGACGAGGACTGTCTTCAATGGATATTGTACCAACTGGAGGCAATCGTCAAAAAATGATCAAAGGGCATATAAATCAGCTCGAAATTAAAGAGAGCTTGCATTATCCAACGCATGAATCAGTAGATTTTTTTAATCATTATAAAGAGGATATTGCTTTGTTTGCTGAGATGGGATTTACAGCGTATCGAATGAGTATTTCATGGTCACGAATCTTTCCAAAGGGTGATGAAGAAAAGCCAAATCAAGAAGGATTAGATTTTTACGAATCTGTTTTTAAAGAATGCCAAAAATATAAAATAACTCCTATTGTTACTATTTCACATTTTGATGCCCCACTTTATTTAGTAGAAACGATAGGCAGTTGGAAGAGTAGAAAAATGATTGACTACTATTTGAGATATTGTCATATTCTTTTTACAACGTATAAAGAATATGTCACACATTGGATTACATTTAATGAAATTAATATGATTTTACATGCGCCTTACATGGCTGCAGGGGTACTTGTTGAAGAAAATAATGAGAAACAGATCAAGTATCAAGCAGCTCACTATGAATTAGTTGCTAGTTCTTTAGCGACTAAACTTGCAAAAGAAATTAATCCTAATAATAAAATTGGGTGTATGTTCGCAGCCGGAAGTGCTTATCCTTATAGCTGTCATCCAGAAGATGTTTTTGAAGCTTTAAAAGTGGATCAAGAAAACTATTTTTTTGCAGATATTCAAGTAAGAGGTAAATATCCTTCTTATGCTTTAAAAAGTTTTGAGAAAAATGGCATCAAGATAGAGATGACTCCTGAAGATTTAGAAAATATAGCAAATCATACAGTTGATTTTATTTCATTTTCTTACTACAACAGTAGGTGTATTGCTCGAAAAGAGTCAGATGCAGAACTAACAGAAGGGAATCTATTTGCGACTGCTAAAAATCCATATCTGGAATTAAGTGAGTGGGGATGGCCAATTGATCCTTTAGGCCTAAGGATAACGTTAAACAATATTTATGATCGATATCAAAAGCCAATGATAATCGTTGAAAATGGCTTAGGTGCAAGAGATAATCTAGAGAACGAACAAGTCCATGATGACTACCGAATTGATTATTTATCGAAACATTTAAAAATGATGAAGGCAGCTATTGAAGAAGATGGAGTCGATTTATTTGGTTATACCGCTTGGTCAGCTTGTGATATTGTTAGTGCCTCAAGTGGTGAAATCGATAAACGATATGGTTTTGTCTATGTAGATGCTGAAGATAATAATAAAAGAATTAGAAAAGATAGTTTTTATTGGTATCAAAATGTAATTAAAACAAATGGTAAAAATTTATAAAAATAGAGAACAGGTCATAAAGTTGACCTGCTCTCTATTTTTTTAGTAAGCAATCTGAAAAGGCAATCATTTTCTCAAAATTTTCAACAGAATGATCTGTTAAATGAGGTTTCAATGCATGATAAATATGTGTGACTTCATCAAAAATAAGTCGATTAGCAGATTTGTCAGGGGTCATGATTCTTGCGTGAGTCATCCACATTTGACCAATTAACCAAGTATTTTCAGTTAGGATATTTTTATCAAATTCAGAAATATTTTTCATAATCCCATTCTCAATCCAACAATCATACATTTTAGTAATTTCATCTGAAACGTTCTGTGCTCTTTTTGAATAAAATTCTTTAAGTTCTTCATCATTATTTAATAGCGTATACATTTCTGTGTAAAAAAATCGATACTTGTAGGTATTTTTAGCTAGTGCTAAGAAAAACATGAAGACATCATCTTCTGTTTCTCTATTATCAGTTGTAAAAAATATAGCATCCATTGCAGGGGCAATCCGTTCAATAAAAATAGAGCGGATAATATGCTCTTTGTTTTTGTAATGATAGTATAAATTACCAACGCTCATATCTAGAAATTCAGCAATGTCGTTTGTATTACATGAAGAAGCATCTTTATGATTGAATAATTTAATTGATTCATTCAAAATTTTATCTTTTGTTTTAATAATAATCTACTCCTTCCACCACTCTATATAATACTAAAAATATGAAAAGAGTCAATTAAATCTTTATTTATTCTTAGTTTGTTTATCGATTGTTTATTGGAACAAAATCGTTTTTAGAATAAAAACTCTAAAAACAACTTGATATAAAAAGTACCTCAGACTATAATGAGGTCAATTAGAGTAATAGCTCTAATTATCCGGATAATAACTTTAAGGAGTAGAGACAGATGACAAAAAGTAAATCGCTTGATTTTAAAGTACAAGATAACGTGGGCATTATCACGCTAGATAATGCAGAGAAATTCAATGTTGTCGGAAGAACTTTTTTTGAAGAATTACGTGATGTACAACAAGAAGTGTTAGCAAATGACACAATTAAAGCAATTTTAATTTTGGCTAATGGCAAACATTTTTCAGCAGGAATTGATTTAAATTATTTAAATACGGCAAGTTCTGAAGTAATGAAAGAAAGACTAGTTGGTTATCAACAGTTATATAGTTTTTGGGAAACGCTTCCTATACCAGTCGTTTCTGCAGTTAATGGAAAATGTATTGGCTCAGGTGTGGAATTAATTTTAGGATGTGACATTCGAATTGCTGGTGAAGATGCTAAATTATCTCTCCCTGAAGTAAAAATAGGGCTATCTCCAGATATGGGGGGAACCACTCGATTAACTCGCTTGGTTGGTTACGGTCAAGCCAAACGACTTATTTTATCATGTGATGAAATTTCAGCTGAAGAAGCTTTAAGTATTGGATTAGTTGAAAGAGTTGTTCCAACAGAAAAATTACATGAAGAAGCACTTAAATATACAAAAAAAATAGCAAGTTACCCATCAAACAGTTTAAGATTTGCTAAAAAAGGAATTCAAGTAGCTCAGGAAAGTAGTTTGGCTGCTGGTTTGATGTATGAAGAAGCTCAATCAATTTACTGTTGTGGAGCAGATGATATTAAACAATCGATCAATATGATTTTAGGAAAATAATATAAAAGATGAGGAGTTTTTATGATGGATTTTCAAAAAATACTTTACAATGTTCAAGAAAAAATTGCTTTTATTACATTAAATACCCCTAAAAATTTAAATTCTTTTGATGATGTTATGTTAGATGAAATTGTAAGCGCCTTACATCATGCAGATGAAGATAATGAGGTAAAAGTTATCGTTTTAAACAGTTCATCTCCAGCTTTTAGTGGCGGAGGAGATGTGCGTGCAATGTATGAAGGTGTGAAGAGTAATAATCTAGATTTCAATACTTCTATCGAAAAAATGGCATCGGTTTCTTTAACAATGAAACAAATTTCAAAACCAGTTATCGCTTCTGTTTCCGGAGCTGTTGCAGGGGCAGGATTTAATGTAGCGTTGGCAGCTGATTTTATTATTGCTAGTGAAGATGCGTTCTTTATTCAATCATTTGTGAATATTGGTTTAATACCAGATGCTGGTGGAATATTCCTTTTATCTAGAGCAGTTGGAGTAAATAAAGCAACTGAACTTGTGATGACAGGTAAACCAGTTAGTGCTTCACAAGGTAAAGAATTAGGTTTTGTTTCTAATATTGTTCCAACAGAAGAGCTAGAAGCCGCAACAAACAAGCTTGCAAAATCTTTAGCTTACGGTCCGTCCTTAGCCTATGCAGAAATCAAAAAACTTGTTTTTGAATCAGATTTTAAAGGATTTGAAGAATACGTAAAACAAGAAGTTAAATCACAAGTAGCTTGTAGTGAAACAGCAGATTTTGTTGAAGGCATTTCAGCTTTTGCCGAAAAAAGAAAACCAAAATTTAATTAACCTTAAAGGAGAAGATCATTATGTGGAAAGATGTTTATCAAAGTAAATTAGTTTCTGTAGAAGAAGCAGCAAAAAAAGTAGAATCAAACGATAAAATTTGGTTTGGTGCTTGTTCATCAGCACCGATTCAATTATTAGAAGCTTTAGCAGACCGATACGAAGAGGTAGAAAATGTTGATTTAGTTACTGGTCTAGCATTGTATCCATTTAAATTTTTCCAATCACCTAAATACATTGGACATTTAAATTATACAACTATTTTTTATGGCGCATTTGAAAGAAAATTTTATAGTAATGGCAATATCAATGTGAACCCAATTCATTTGTCAGAAACATTAAATACAGCTCGCGATGTTTACCATGTAGACACTTTATTAGCAGATGTCTCAGCTCCTGATGAGGATGGATACATGTATTATGGCCCAATGGGTGTGTCGCTAAATGGTGAAGTAGCAGAATTCGCTAAAAAAATAATTGTTCAAGTTAATAAAAACCAACCAAAAGTCTCAGGAGTTAAGCACCGTATTCATGTGGATGATGTGGATTATATTTGTGAGCATGATCATGAATTACCAATTTTACCTCAACCAGAAGTAAGTGAAACAGATAAAAAAATTGCCTCAATTATTCTACCGATGATTGAAGATGGTTCATGTATTCAAATCGGTTTAGGCGGTTTATCTAACGCTGTTGGATATGGTTTAGATACGAAAAAAGATTTAACTGTTCATACAGAAATGTTCACTGATTCAATGGTTTACTTAGCTAAAAAAGGTGTTATTAACGGCAAGATGGTAGCAGGTTTTGGTCTGGGTAGTAAAGAATTATATGAATTTGTTGGGGAAGGAAAAGTTGATTTAGCGCCAATTAATCAAGTGAATAATTCTTATGAGGTCGGTAAAAACGATAAATTTGTTTCAATCAACGCATGTTTAATGGCAGATTTAACAGGCCAAGTTTGTTCAGAGACTTTAGGGCATTACATGTACAGCTCAACTGGTGGACAGCTTGATTATGTTAAAGGTGCTGCTATTTCTAATGGTGGTCAAAGTTTCCTATGCTTACCATCGGTTAATAAAAATAAAGATGGTCAAGTATCATCTACTATTACTTTGAATTTACCAAAAGGTGAGATTGTTACAACGCCAAGATCAGAAGTTATGTACATTGTAACTGAATATGGAGTGGCAGATTTAAGAAATCAACCTGTCAGAGAACGTGTTAAACGAATGATCGCTATTGCACATCCTGATTTCCGTGAATCATTACATGAACAAGCATTAGAAGCTGGCTTAATAAGAGAGTAGGTATAAAAATGAAGAATAAATTAAATAAAGTAGCTGTTATTGGTGCCGGTACTATGGGAAGTAGTATTGCTGCCTTATTAGCAGCAGTTAATCTAGATGTTTGGTTACTTGATATCCTTCCAAATAATTTAACATCAGAAACAGAGCATGATAAAAATGCAAGAAATCAATTAGCTTTATCAGGTATCAAACAAATGAAAAATCCAAAGAGTCATATGTTACTTGATTCTTCTAATTTAAATCGAGTTCATCCAGGAAACATGGTCGATGATTTAGATGTTTTAAGTGAATGTGATTGGATTATTGAAGTTGTTTTAGAAAAATTATCAATCAAGCAACAAGTAATGAAACAAATTGCATCAGTTAGAAAAAAAGGGAGCATTGTTTCATCTAATACGTCAGGTGTTTCGATTACAAGTATTATCGAACAAGAAGATGACGAATTCAAAGCTCATTTTTTAGGAACCCATTTTTTCAATCCTCCAAGATACATGAAATTATTAGAAATTATCCCGACAAAAGATACTTCTTCAGAAGTGGTAGAAACAATGACAACATTCTTTGAAGAAGAGCTTGGAAAAGAAGTTGTTATTGCTAATGATACGCCTAACTTTATTGGTAACCGTATCGGAACGTTTGCTTACATCGATGTGATGAAACAAATGGAAAAATATGAACTATCTATTCCCTTAGCTGACGCTTTATCAGGTCCAGTTATTGGTAGACCGTCAAGTGCAACTTTTAGAACGGCAGATATGGTGGGAATTGATATCTTGAAAAATGTTGCTCATAACGTGGTAAGTCAATCAAATGATGCGGTTGAAAAAGAGAATTACACACCACCATTATTTGTAGATGCCATGATTGAAGCAGGAACACTAGGAAATAAAACGTCAGGTGGTTTCTATAAGAAATCAGTGGTTGATGGTAAACGAACTTTCTTAGTTAAAGATTTAAAAGCAAATGAATATGTTCCTTTTGATAAAGTGAAAAATGAAAAAGTTATGTCAGCTTTAAAATCAGATAATAAATATAAAACAATCGCCTATGGTTCAGATATCGAGAATCAATTTGTCTGGGAAACATTAAAACACACATTACTATATAGTGCGTCATTAGTTCCTGAGATAACAGATGATTTCAAGATGATTGATAAAGCAATGAGAGCAGGATTTAACTGGGAATTAGGACCTTTTGAAATTTGGGATAAATTAGGACTAAAAGAAAGTGTTGAGAGAATGTTAGAAGAAGGTGACACAGTTCCTAACTGGATTCTTTCAATGATTGAAGATGGAAAATCTAGTTTTTATTCTGAGGGAAAATCAACAAGTGAAATGAAACAAACTCTGATTGTTGAAAACGCTGGTGCTAAGATTTGGCATATTGGAGATGACATTTTATTCTTAGAAATTATTTCTAAGGGTCATGTGATCAATAGTGATGTGATCGAAATGATGGAAAAAGCAACCTCATTACTAGAAACATATGAAGGGTTAGTTATTTCAAGTTATGGGAAAAACTTCTCAGTTGGAGCAGATTTAGGAACGATTGCTCATTTAGTTGAGAATGATAACTGGAAAGAACTAGAACAATTAATTGAACGATTACAGTATGCTAATTTGAATTTAAAATATGCAAAAAAACCAGTTGTAACAGCTAATTTTGGTATGACATTAGGTGGTGGAGCTGAAGTGTCAATGCATAGTGATCATATTGTGTCTTATCCAGAAACCTATCTTGGATTAGTAGAAGTAGGCGTAGGTCTAGTTCCAGCTGGTGGTGGATGTAAAGAGATGGTTAGACGTAGTAGTCAAAAAATTTCTAAGAGAACAAAACAAGATTGGATAGTTGAAGTAAAAGAGATTTGGCGAACTATTGCAATGGGACAAGTTAGTACTTCTTCCTTTGATGCCATTAATAAAGGCTATTTTTTAGAAAATGAAATCACACATCAATTTAGACAAGAAAAATTAGTCGAAACAGCTAAACAAGTGATTCAAGACTTAAATAATAATCATTACCGTGCACCTTTGAAAAAAGAAATTCCTGTACTAGGTTCAACTGGAATGGGTGCGATAGAGATGGAAATTAACGGCATGAAAGAGGGCCAATTTATTTCAGAATATGATGGTCAATTAGCCAAAAGTGTTGCAACGGTTTTATGTGGTGGGGACCTACCAATTGGAACAATGGTGACAGAAGAATACTTGCTATCTCTTGAAAAAGATATGTTCTTAGAATTGTGTCATAAAGAACAGACTCAAAATAGAATTAAACACATGTTAACAACAGGAAAACCGTTAAGAAATTAGGAGGAAATTTAGATGAGAGAAGCAGTCATTATCGCAATGGGACGTTCTGCAGTAGGAAAAGCCCCTAAAGGTGTTTTTAAAAATACTCGACCAGAATCTATTGCGTCTCAAGTAATCACAGGGATGCTTGATAAAGAAGATAGCGAAATAAAAAATCAAATAGAGGAAGTTATTTTTGGTTGTGCGTTTCCAGAAGCAGAGCAAGGATTAAACGTTGCACGAAATATTTCTCTACTTTCTGATATCACCAATGAAGCATCTGCTCAAACAGTGAATCGATTTTGTGCTTCTGGTTTACAAGCGATTGCCACTGGAGCAAACAGCATCAAATGTGGTGAAAACTCAGTTGTTTTAGCTGGGGGAATTGAATCGATGAGTGTGGTACCTATGGGAGGTAACTTATCTCTAGGACATCCTGAATTAATCGAAAAAGAACCTGGTGCATACGTTAGTATGGGGATCACGGCAGAAAATGTCGCAAAACGTTATGGTATTAGTCGTGAAGAACAAGATGAATTCAGTTATAACAGTCATATTAAAGCATTGAAAGCTCAACAAGCAGGTAAATTTGAGAGACAAATCATTCCTGTCTACGCAGATTCAGTTGAAGTAATTGATGGTAAGCCGCAAAAAGTATCTAGATTGATAACCCAAGACCAAGGAATTAGACCAACTATTTCAGTTGAGGCTTTAGGAAAACTAAGACCTGTTTTCAAAGCTGGTGGTAGTGTGACAGCAGGTAATGCGTCGCAAATGAGTGATGGTTCTGGTGTTGTTCTTTTAATGGAAAAAGAAGAAGCGCTAGAAAAAGGTTTAAAACCATTAGCTAAGTTTGTTGGTTTTGCCACATCAGGTGTAGATCCTAACTACATGGGACTAGGACCAATTCCAGCAATTAAAAAAGTATTAAAACAAACGAATTTAGAGGTTAGTGATATTGATTTATTTGAACTAAATGAAGCCTTTGCTTCTCAAGCATTAGCGTGTATAGATGAACTTGGTTTAGATAAAGATAAAGTTAACGTTAACGGAGGAGCTATTGCTTTAGGTCATCCGCTAGGGGCTACTGGAGGTATCTTAACGGTTAAATTATTAGATGAAATGTTAGAAAATAACTTGAAATATGGTTGCGTCAGTATGTGTATTGGTGGCGGAATGGGAGCAGCAGCAATTTTTGAAACAATAAGATAATGAAGGAGAATGAGACATGGGGACAACTTCAATTATCAATGAAACTCTGATTAATCGAGCTAAGATTTCAGGAAAGAACGAAGCCGTTTTTGATGTAAAAAAAAATAAACGCTATTCTTTTGACGATTTATTAAACAGAGCTAATCAACTATCTTACTTTTTAAAAAATCAATTGCATTTGAAAAAAGGAGATCGTATCGCATTTTGTGCTGAGAATTCAGTCGAATTTATTGATAGTTTTTATATGAGTTCTCAGACAGGTATTATCATAACCACTTACAATTATTTACTGAATTCAAAAGAGATTTCAAACATGATGAAAAATGAAGAACCAAGTGTTTTGTTTTACTGTTCCAAAAGTTTCAAGAAGATTAATTTACTTGCCAAAGAACATCCTAATTGTTGTTTTATTTCATTAGAAGAAAAAGAAGATAATTTGGCTGAATATCTCTATCTAGACATTATGAATAATAGTCAAAGTGAACTAGTTGAATCAATTGATTTATCACTTGATGATATTCAAATGCTCATTCACACAGGTGGAACGACTGGAATACCAAAAGCTGCGAAAATTAGCTATCAATCAATCATGTTTAATGCTATCAGTGAAATTTTAACACTCGATTTAACCAGTGCTGATTGTTCTCTTTTAATGCTTCCTTTTTATCACACCGCAGCTTGGAATGTTTTAACATTACCTATTCTCTATGCTGGTGGTCGTGTCATTATATTAGGTGGCTTTTCAGAGGAACAAACCTTTGATTTAATCGAAAAGGAGAAACCAACTGTCGCTATTGGTGTGGAAACTATTTACAAACGACTAATGGATCATTCTTTATTTAATCATATTGATTTTAGTGGGTTTAGATGGTTGTTAAGTGGAGCAGCACCTATTTCTTATCCTACAATGAAACCGTACTGGGAAAAAGGAATTAAGTTAGTTAATGCGTATGGAGCAACAGAAACAGGGCCTAATAACATTGTCCATCCAGTTAATCAAATGTCCTTAGAAGAAGCTAAGGAAAAATGGGGAGCAGCTGGAAAAGTGATGATGTTTAATCAAATGAAAATTGTGGATGATGAGTTTAAAGAAGTAAAAAAAGGGGTAAAAGGAGAGTTGATTTGGCGTGGACCACTAACTTTTTCTGGTTATTGGAACCAAGAAACATCAGCTGAATCAATGTTAGCAGACGGTTGGATTAGAAGTGGAGATATCGGTTTTCAAGATGAGGACGGATATATTTATATAAGTGGCCGAATAAAAAATACAATTATAAGCGGTGGCGAAAATATTTACCCCCTTGAAATTGAGAAGATACTAATGTCTCATGATTTAATTGAAGATGTTTGTATCATTGGCGTAAAAGATGACGAATGGGGAGAAATTGGAAAAGCACTAGTTGTTTTAAAAAGAAATCAAAAACTAACTAAATCAGATATTGTTACTTATTTAAAACAATATATTTCTCCCTTTAAAATACCAAAATATATTGAATTTGTTGATGTGATACCAAAAAATGCAGTTGGTAAAACAGATTATCCACTAATTCATCAAAAATATGCTTAAAAATGTAAAAGTAAGGATGACGAGAAGAATGAAAAATAGAATAACTGAACTTTTAAATATCGAATACCCAATCATACAAGGAGCAATGCAATATTTATCTCGTTCTGAGTTAGCGATTGCTGTTTCAAAAGCAGGAGGATTAGGAACAATTCCTGCTATGACTTTTAGAACACCTGAGGAATTACGAGAAGAAATTCAAACAATAAAAAAACACACAGATAAACCATTTGCTGTTAATATTTCGATGTTACCTGAAGTAGTAATCAACGAGTTAACAATGAAATTTGTTGAAGTAATTATTGAAGAAAAAGTACCGGTAGTTGAAACATCAGGAAGAAGCCCGCAAGAACTAGTTCCTTTATTTAAAGAAAATAATATAAAGCATATTCATAAAGTTTCATCCATTAGACATGCTAAAAAAGCTCAAGAATTAGGTGTTGACGCTGTAACGATTGTTGGATTTGAATGTGGAGGGCATCCAGGAATGGATGATGTTAGTAGCTCTATCTTATTTGCCAAAGCTTCTGAAGAATTAACGATTCCAGTTATTGGTGGTGGTGGTATTTGTGATGGTAAGAGTTTCTACGGAGCCATGTCATTAGGAATTGATGGTGTTGTTATTGGAACTCGTTTCTTAATGTCTGAAGAAGTGAAAACATCAGAAGTTTATCACAAAACAGTTTTAGAATTAAATGAAAATGATACAACCCTTATTTTAAGATCATTAAATAATGCGATGAGAGTAGCAGATAATAAACAAGCAGAAAAAATTCTAAAAATGGAAGAAGAAAATGCAGGTTTAAGTGAACTATTACCAGTTATTTCAGGCATTAAAACATATCAAGCTATTCTAAGTGGAGATACTGACAATGCTCAATTAGTGGTTGGGCAAAATATTGGTAGAATTCACTCTGTGGAATCAGTTGAAGATATCATGTCTGAATTAGTTTCAGGTTTTAATGAACAACATTCTAAAATGACTAGTTTAGTTAAATAGTAATCAAAACAGGTGGAAAATTTTCTGCCTGTTTTTTTATTGGTATAGTTGTTAGATATGATAGTTTATTAAACTTGTTATTTAAAAAAGATTCAGGTAAAATAGGTTCAGATAAGTTTTTAGATAAAAAAATTCACAAAAATGAAAGCGATATCTTTAAATTTGTATAGATATTAATTAGTTGAGTGAAAAACCAATAAAACAATAGAAAGTCGAGGAAAACAATGAAATTTTTTGTAGATTCAGCAGATGTGAAAAGTATCCAAGCAATAAGTGAGATGGGACTAGTAGATGGAGTGACCACAAATCCTTCTATTATTGCTAAAGAAGGAAAAGATTTCGAAGAAACGATTAAAAAGATTTGTGAAATAACAGACGGCCCTGTTAGCGCAGAAGTTGTCGGAACAAAGTCTGAAGAAATGATTGAAGAAGCTAAAAAATTAGCTGAATGGTCTTCTAATGTGGTTGTTAAAATACCAATGACAAAAGAAGGATTAAAAGCCGTTTCTGTTTTATCTAAGATAGGTATCAAAACTAATGTGACTTTAATTTTTAATATCACTCAAGCTTTATCAGCTATTAAAGCAGGAGCGACTTTCATCAGTCCATTTATTGGAAGGTTAGAAGATATTGGGACAAATGGTTTTGACTTAATCGAGGCTTGTCGCATTATGATTGACATGTATGGTTATGAGACAGAGATAATTGGCGCTAGTGTTCGTTCAATGAAACATGTGGAAGAGTTAGCACTTATCGGTTGTGACATCGCTACTATTCCACCAAGTCTTTTTGATAGTATGTTGAAACACCCGTTAACAGATAAGGGAATTGAACAGTTTGAAAAGGACTGGGCTCAATTTACAAAATAAATTGAATCAGGAAAAAATCAGTGTTGCTTAGCAATGCTGATTTTTTTATTGCCTAAAAAACCTTAAATTATTTTGTCACTTGGTTGTCACACCTTTTTTTTACTATCAACTAAGTAAAATAAGAGAGGAATAAAAAAATGAGTATATTTAAATGGTTAATTACTTTTTTTATAGTAATAATAGCGAGTTTAGGTGGTTTTTTATACTATTCGTTTAAAATAGAACCCTATCAAGTAGAGGTTGTAGAGTATGTCTCAATAAAGGACAAAGAAGCTGAAGATGAGATTAAAGTTGTTCAATTTTCAGATGTTCATATAAAGGAAGATTTTACTCATGAAAATCTGGAAGAAGCTGTTAATAAAATCAATGATCAAAAACCAGATTTTGTAGTTTTTACAGGTGATTTATATGATAATTACTCTATTTACAATGATGATGAAAATATTATTGCGACATTAAACAAAATAGTAAGTAAATTAGGTAAAATAGCTATATGGGGAAACAGAGACTATGGAGGCGGAGCTGCGCAGCATTATGCCCAAATCATGCAAAAGGCTGGGTTTGTGTTATTATCAAATCAAAGTCAGAGTTTTTCTTTAGAGAATAATAAAAAAGTGTTATTTACTGGGTTGGATGATGCTTTATTAGGAGCTCCAGATTTAGAAAGTAGTAAAATAGATGAATCTGTTGATTATTCAATTTTACTTAGTCATGAGCCAGATTTTATTAATCAGTATGATACATCTGACTATAATATTATTTTAGCGGGTCATAGTCACGGAGGACAAGTTCATATTCCATTTATTCCTTCAGTTAATCAAACAGGGCTATCTCATTATTCTCATTCTAAAAAATATAGTAAAGGTTTTTATGATTTACATAAAGAAGGAGATAAAAAAATTTATGTTAATTCAGGTATCGGGACAACTCATATTTCAGCCAGATTTGGTGTTGTACCGGAAATAACACTCTTTCGAATTTTAATTTAAGGGAGGATAACCATGAAAATACTCTTAGCAGAAGATGATTTAGACATGCAAAAAATTTTAAAAATTTATCTAGAAAAAGAAGGCTATCAGTTAACTATTGCTTCAGATGGTGAAGAGGCTCTCGATTACATTGTTAATGAAAAATTTGATCTAGCTATTCTAGATTGGATGATGCCAAAGAAAGATGGAATGGAATTATGCGAAGATATTAGAAGGATGGCAATTCCAATCAAAATATTAATGTTAACAGCTAAAAACACGTCAATCGATGAATTAAAAAGTTTAACTGCAGGAGCGGATGAATACATATCAAAACCGTTTGAAATGCCAATTTTATTGATTCGGATTAAAAAATTAGTTCGTGGAGAAAATGTTTTAAAAAATGCTACTTTAAGTTTAAATATCGAAACATTTGAAGTTAGAGATAATCTTCAAGGGATTGATTTAACTAGAAAAGAGTATGACTTACTTCATTACTTTATGTTAAATATTGATATTACCTTATCAAGGGAACAAATATTAGATAATGTTTGGGGAATTGATTATGAGGGAGATACAAGAACTGTTGATACGCATGTCAAACGCCTGAGAAAAAAATTGAGCGAAGATTATATTGAAACAAAAGTTAGACTTGGTTATGTGATGAGGTCTAAAGATGAATAAAATTGCTAATAAATTTATGATTGGCATCATTGTTGTTTTAGCACTTTCGACGCTTAGCTCAATAATGTTTACTCAAAACTATGCCGGTAAATATTATGTTTCACAGAAGACAGAACAACTCAATCAAGTGTCAGATCAATTTATTTCTAAGGTTAATCAAGAAAATGTAGAAGATGTTAGTAATTCTTTTGAAAAAAATGAAAAAGTAGTTATTGTTTATTCAAATAAGACAAATGATAATGACAAATTAAATAGTGAATTAAGAAGCTCTTTTTTAGAAAAAGGAATAGGGTTTAAAAAATTATGGTTATGGGAAGACGATTATGAAACAGTTATAGATGGTAAAAACCGAATCAAACTTTACGAGCAAGAGAAATTAAATTACAGTTTATTAGTTAAATACATATCAAAAGAAGATTTAGTTTATGCGATTGCTATGATTGTTCCTAATATAGAAGACTCTTTTCCAATTATTAATACTTTTTTTGCAGTGATAAGTAGTATGACGATTATTTTAGCGACAGTTATTATTATATTTTTAGTCAGACGTATTGTGGAGCCATTAAATAAATTTGATTTATTTGCCAAAAACATGGGAAAAGGACAATTTATCCCATTAGAAGTCAAAACGAATGACGAGTTAGAAAAAGTAGCAGATACATTGAATCAAATGGGAACTGAGATCGTTCATTATCAAGAACAGTTAAAAGAAAAAAATCTACAAATGGAGGAACTTTTAAATAATGTAGCCCATGATTTAAAAACACCTATCTCACTGATTAAATTATATTCAGAAGGTATTAAAGACGGACTAGATGATGGAACTTTCCTTCAAACGATTGTTAAAGAAAGTAACGAAATGAATCAGATGGTGGAAAGACTGCTGCTTATTTCTAAAATAGAAAAAGAAGAAGTTGAATGTAGAGAAATTAATTTATCTTCTTTTGTAAAAAATAGACTGGATACCTATTTAATTATGTCAAATGAGCAAAAAATTGAAATAGTTAGTCGCATTGAAGATGGATTGCTAATAGAAACGAATGAGAGATTACTGCAATCAATTATTGATAATCTCATTTCTAATGCTCTAAAATATACATCAGGAACTCAAATTTTTATTAATTTAAACTCTGTCGATCAAAAAATTGTGTTTGAGATTTCAAATGAATTGTCTGATTCGAACTTGGAAGTAGAAAAAATTTGGGAGCCTTATTATGTTGGAGAAAAATCAAGAAGCAAAGAATTATCTGGAACAGGTTTGGGACTTTATCTTGTTAAAAAAATAGTGGATAAATTGGATTATGAGATTGATTGTCGTATTAAAGAGGACAAGTTGTATTTTACATTAATGATAAATCAATAAATTAATTTTTAACTAATAATGGTACAATAATAGAAAGAAACGTAAATTAGAAAGGAGCAATACCAATGACTTATATAAAAAAAGAAGAATGTGTTTATGCAATGGATAAAAATAACCAACCGGTTTGTACTGTACAAGATGGTGAGGTTGTTACCTTCGAAACGTTTGACTGCTTTACTAATCAAATAACTAGCGAAGTCTCTTCATTTACTACATTAGACTGGGATAGAATTAATCCTGCTACAGGACCTGTTTTTATTGAGGGAGCAGAACCAGGTGATACATTGAAAGTTGAAATTCAAAAAATTGAGATAAAAGGTAATGCGACAATGGTAACAGGTACTGATATGGGTGTTATTGGAGACTTGTTAACAGAGAACACTGTAAAAATTTTACCAGTTGTTGATGATCAACTGATTTTTTCTGATGATTTGAAACTTCCTTTAAATAAGATGATAGGAGTTATTGGTGTTGCTCCCAAAGGTGAACCAATTTCATGTGGTACACCAGATAGTCACGGCGGAAACATGGATTGTAAAGAAATAACGGAAGGAACGACTCTTTTTCTACCAGTTAATGTGAGTGGTGCTTTATTTTCTTTAGGTGATTGCCATGCTGCGATGGCAGATGGTGAAGTATCTGTTTGTGGGGCTGAAGTTCCTTGTGAGGTAACGGTGAAACTTTCTGTGATAAAAAACAAAGATTGGCCATTACCATTTTTAATAAGAGATGAAAAAATTAGCACTCTATCATCTAAATTAACTGTAGATGAAGCTTGTGTTTCGGTAACTAAAATGATGGTGTCTTTCGTTGAAAATTACACTGATTTAACTAAAGGAGAAGCGATTCATTTACTATCTTTAGCAGGAGATTTACGGATTTGCCAAGTAGTAGATCCAAATAAAACTGTCAGAATGGAATTACCTTTAAATTATTTAAAAAAATGGAAATAAGCTAACTGAAAGCAGATGATTGGATGGATAACATTAGTAGAATAAGAGAACAAATAAAAAAAGATCCCGAGAATCAGGAGTTTCAAGAAAAAGGATGGCAGCCAATTTTTATGGCTAATAAGCAAGCCAAAATTGTGATTGTAGGCTCTGCCCCAGGAATTAAAACACAAGAAAAAGAAGATGTTTTAAGAGATAAAAGTGGGAATGAGTTGAGAAATTGGCTAGGTGTCTCTGAGGATGAATTTTATCATTCCGGAGATTTTGCCGTGTTACCTTTAGATTTTTATTTTCCTGGTAAAGCTAAAGTAGGTGATTTACCGCCACGTAAAGGTTTCGCTGATAAATGGCATCGCCTCTTACTTAATGAAATGCCTAATGTTCAGCTAATTATTTTGATGGGACTTCATGCGCAAAAATTTTATCTAAAATCTAGTGCCAAGAGAACATTGACAGAAACTGTTTTTTCTTATGAAGAATACTTGCCAGATTATTTTCCGATTGTGCATCCGTCTCCGTTAAATTTTAGATGGCATGCTAAAAATCCAACATTTAAAGAAGAAATCGTTCCTATATTAAATCAACTAACTCAGACAATTTTGTCTCGAAAATAATTTTTTTATCAAAGATCCTTGACCTTCCAGTTACAGGAAGGCGTATTCTTTAGTTACTCAATAATTGATTTGAAAGGAAGGATTAATGTGTTAACGATTGGACAATTTTCTAAAGCAAGCCAAATTCCAAGTAAAACATTACGCTATTATGATGAGATAAACCTGTTGAAACCGTGTTTTGTGGATATTCAAAATGGCTATCGTTATTATGAGGCTAGTCAATTAGATATGACAATGAAAATTTTACGTTTAAAGCAGTTTGAATTTTCACTTTCAGATATACAAATCATTTTGGAAGATAATGAAAAATTGACTCAAATGCTTGATGAAAAGAAGAAAGAGATTCAATTTAAAGTAACCGATTATACTAACCTTCAAACAACTATTGAGAATTATATAAGAGAATTATCTCAAGGAGGAAGTATCATGGGAAAAATCGATACATCAAAAATCAAGGTAGTGACAAGTCCAAGTTTAAATTTAATTTCAGTTAGAGAGACAATCAACATTGCCAATTTTGATCGCTTATTTGAAAAAGCTGGTAACTTATTGGGTTTAAGCCAACAAGTACCAACAGGCTGTCCTGTTACTCTTTATCACAGTGATGAATACACACCTGAAAATTATGATGTGGAAGTTGGTTTTCCAATTACTGATTCAACGATAAGTAATCATATCATTGAACCAGCTGAGTGCGCGTACTTTGAATATGTTGGTTTATATGACAATCTAGGTGAAGCCTATCTTAAGTTGACTAAATGGATTGAAGAAAATGGCTATAAGATTAATGGTGTCCCTTATGAACAATACATGACAGACCCACTTCAAACAGAACCTGATAAAAACCAAGTGAACGTTTATATGCCAATTATAAAGGAGAATTAAAATGAGTGATAACCTATCTCAAAACATTAAGGCCTATCAAGAAGTTGTTTATGAAAAAAGCCCTGTTGTTGAAGCTTATTTTGAATTAATTCATTTTGTAAGAAAACTAAGGACAGATTTTACGAAAACAACGAAAGCTTATAAAGTTGGCAATGTATCAGAAGGTTATATGGATTTTACGTATTTTCCTATTTTTAATGAGGAGTTAAGAGAGAAAAAGCTAAAATATGGGATTGTGCTAAATCATCAATTGATGCAATTTGAACTGTGGTTAATGGCGCATAATGAAAGTGGAAAAACGAAGTATTGGAACCAACTAAAAAATACACCTTGGAATGAAGAAAAAACAGAAGAGATGAAATATTCTGTATTAGAAGCAGTTCTTGAAGTAGAGCCTGATTTCAATGATTTAGATAGGTTATCCCAAACAATTATTAATCAATGCCTATTAGAAATGGAAGCTATCAATCCCTATCTATAATAAGAATATCAAAAGAAGTCGGCTAGAAAATCATTCTATGCTGACTTCTTTTTTATTGACTGTGAGGTGGCTTCACGGTTTATACTAAGGTATAAGCAAGGAGGTCGTTTGAATGAAATCAATTTCTACAGGACAGTTAGCTAAATTATTTAATTTACCAAAACATACCATTCGTTACTATGTTGATGAATCTTTACTAGTCCCTCATGTAAATGAAATAAACGGTTACCATGAATTTGTAGAGCGAGATATCTACAAATTATATCAAATCGTTTTTTTACGAAATGTGGGTTTATCTATTGAAACTATCAAGGAAGTTCTTTTAAAGGATGAAGTGATTCCTTCATTACAAGATTCAGTAAAAAATATCGACTATCAAATAGCTGAACTAATCGCGTTAAAGAAAACAGTGACTCATATTTTAAAAGCAAATGATGAGATGAAATTAGGAGAGATTCAATTTGTTGAAAAAGAGGATCGCTTTTTGAAAATAGTTTCTGATGAAGTTGCTCAAAATGGGGCAATTGATTTACTTAAAGCTCATGAACTTGGCTATGATCATCTGGATTTGTTTTTCTTTGTGATTGATAAATCGTTAGAAGAAACTGTCTATGTTTTAGGAGAAAAAGAAGAATATCATAAAAAATTAAATCGCGGAATTTACGCTTGTAAAAACATTGAATATCTAAATGATGAGCAATTAGAATCAGAAATAGAGTTGTTCTTGAAAGATCCAGTATTAGAAATAAGTAGCCAATCTGAAATGATTATTTATGAAAATATTTATAGTTCCTTATCTTTTAGTGAAAAAGAAATTATGACATTAGAAGTATTATTATCCTAAAACATCAAGAGAAAAATGATAATTAATTAATAAAAGAAATTAAAAAAAACTTAACAAAGAGAAATTAAAAATTATTTTTCTCTTTGTTAAGTCATTGAAACCAGCGGATGAAGCTAGACCACTTAGTTATTTTTTTAAAGTAATGACTGAAAGGATAAAAGAAAAGGCTTGCATTTTTTTATAGCCCAAACTATAATGAAGCCATAAAAAATATTTTTTATCAAAGTACAAAAAAATGTATATTCAAGAAAGGGGGTTTTTTTAATGAAGAAAGTCGTAGTCGGCGGTCAAATTGATAAAGAAGAGGTAAGACAACTAGTAGAAGCACATGCTAATGGGGTATTTGAAGTAGAGGTAAAAAGTGATTTAGATGCTGCAATGGCCGTAAAAGCAGGACAATCAGATTTTTATCTAGGAGCATGTAACACTGGTGGCGGTGGAGCTTTAGCAATGGCATTAGCTTTACTTGGAAGAGAAAACTGTGTTACTGTTTCAATGCCTTCAAGTGTTATGACTGAAGAAGAAATTAGAGCTGAAGTACAAGCTGGTAAAAAGGCGTTTGGATTTACAGCGCAACATAAAGAAATTGTTATTCCAATTATTATGGATGAATTAGCAAAATTATAAAATAAAAGGAAATGGTGGAAACATAATGGGGACTTCAAAGTTAATTGAATTAATTGCAATTGCTGCATTGGGCGGTTTAAGCTCGATTCTAGCAAACAAGGGGATTGCGGTATTTAACGATGGGTTACGTCCTATCGTCCCAGAGTTTTTAGAGAAAAAGATTGGTAAAAAAGAATTAGCAGCAACAAGTTTTGCTTTAAGTTTTGGTTTGGTTATTGGATTTGGTATTCCAGTTTCAATTGGTGCATCAATTTTATTAGTTCATAGTATTTTACTGATGACTGATATTATTGGTTCTTGGGCACCAGAGGGTAAAAAAGGGATGATCATCTCTGGTGTGATCGGTGCTGTTTATGGTGTTGGATTAGTATTAGGTTTACAAGCAGTTGTAGATGCTTTTGCGATGATGCCTGTTAACTTTATTGATTCATTATCACAAGTGGGAGCACCAGTTGTTATTTCATTTAGTATTTTCCCAGCAGTAGCTATTGCTAGTCAACATGGGTTTAAAAAAGGTTCTATTTCATTTATTGCGACATTATTAACATTATTTATTGTAAAACAATTTGGAACATTTAACCTTGGTAACGGAACTAAACTAACTTTAAGTGCTGAAGGTATGTCACTTTTAGTAGGTATGATCTTTATGATTTATTACGCTGTTCAAGTTAAGAGCGATGGTAGTAACTCAAATGAAAGTTTAGTCAGTGTCTTTTTAGAACGTGTTAACAGAATCAAGAAAAACTGGATTTGGTTATCAGTAATGGGTGGATTAGTTTCTGCAGCAACAAGTCTTTTATTAATTGCAGGAGACCCAATTTCATTAAATCTTTTATCAGAAGGTAAAATGAGTGAAGCAGCTTTAGCAGCATTTGCTCGTGGTATTGGTTTTATTCCATTAGTATTCTCAACAGCTATTGTGACAGGTGTTTATAGTCCTGCTGGAACAACATTTGTATTTGTTGTTGGTATTTTATTAAAAGGTAATCCGTTGTTAGCATTTGTTGTGGGTGCATTGGTTATGTTTATCGAAGTTCAATTGTTAACGTTAATGGCTAAAGCATTAGATAAATTCCCAGGCATTAGAGAAATGGGAGAACATATTAGAACAGCAATGAATAAAGTATTAGAAGTAGCGTTATTAATTGGTGGAGCGATGGCATCAGAATCAATCGCACCAGGAATCGGTTACTTCTGGGTTATCGGTTTATTATTACTAAATAGAAAAGCGAAAAAACCAGTTGTTGATTTAGCAGTTGGGCCAATTGCAGCAATCACATTAGGTATTTTAGTCAATATTTTAAATTTAATTGGTTTATTTACACCAGTTGTAGCCGGTTAAAAATAGGAGGCAACACGAATGGTTTTACAAAATGGGATCACTTATATGCATGAGCATACAACCATTGATTTATCACGTTTAAAGAACATTGATGATACGAACTTAAATTGTTATGATGAGACTGTAGCAGAATACAAAAAATTGTACGCTAAGGGCGTTAGAAATATTGTTGATGTGACGAACATGGATATGAGAAGAAATCCAATGTACGTGAAACGTGTAGCAGATGAAACAGGGATGAACATTGTTCAAGCAACTGGTTTTTATCAAGATAAGTTTTTACCAGAATTTGTAACGGATTATACAGTGAAACAATTGACTGATTTTATGACAAAGGAAATAAATGAAGGAATTGCAGATACTGATATTAAAGCTCAAATTATTGGTGAAATTGGAACAAGTAAAAACGAAATGACTGAAAGAGAAGCAAAAGTTTTTGAGGCGTCAGTGATTGCTCATAAAGAGACAGGTGTTCCAATCACAACTCATACAACATTAGGAACTTATGGGCATGAACAAGTTGAATTCTTCAAAAAACATGGGGCAGATTTAAGTAAAGTCGTTATCGGTCATGTGGATTTGACTGGAGATATCAACTACATTCTTCATATGCTAGATCAAGGTGTCTATGTTGAGTTTGATACAATTGGAAAAGAAAACTATCAGCCGGATTTATTACGTGTTGAGATGTTAAAAGAAATTGAAAAACGCGGTTTCACGGATAAAGTCTTTTTATCAATGGATATTACAAGAAAATCAAACATGGAGTACATGGGAGGCATTGGTTATTCTTATTTATTAGATACCTTTGTCCCACTTGCTTTAGAAAATGGTGTCTCTCAAAAATTTATAACAAAAATGTTAGAGGAAAATCCTCAAGCATTTATGAATAGAAGGTAAAACGTATGAAAACATATCCATTAACAAGTTTAACCATTGAAGAAGCAACAGCGCTTCAATTTAAGTTAGTTGATTCTATCACTCGATTCTTCCCAGGAAACGAGATTTTAACCCGAGGAGATTTAGGTGTTGTTAAAGGATTAAATCAGCCAGAAGTGACAAAAAAAGCAGAACAAGTGCTTGCTGACTTTTTTGAAGCTGAAAGTGCGATGCTTGTCCGTGGGTCAGGCACAAATGCCATCCGTTTAGCACTATATGGTAGTGTTGGAACAAATGGCACTTTACTAGTTCATGATGCGGCTATTTATCCAACAACTCAAGTTTCTATTGATATGCTAGGAATCAACATTAAAAAAGTTAATTTTAACGATTTAGATGCATTAAAAAAAGCAATTGTTTCAGAAGAGTTAGATGGTGTCTTGGTTCAAGTGACGCGTCAAAAAATTGATGATTCTTATGATTTAGAAGAAGTCATTCAAGCTATTAGAGCTCTTAATGAAACATTACCGATTGTAACTGATGACAATTATTCAGCCATGAAAACAAAAGGCATTGGTACCCAATTTGGTGGGAGTCTAGCTTGTTTTTCAACTTTCAAACTATTAGGTCCTGAAGGTGTGGGTTGTATAGTTGGTGATAGCCGATATATTAATAAATTAAAACAAGAAAACTATTCTGGTGGTGGACAAGTTCAAGGACATGAAGCCCTAGATGTTTTAAAAGGAATGATTTATGCGCCAGTTTCTCTAGCTATTTCATCTCAAGTAAGTGAAACATTATGTGAGAGAATTAATAGCGGTGAAATTGAAGGATTAGAAAAAGCGTATGTTGTGAACGCGCAGTCTAAAGTAGTTGTCATTAAGTTAAAAGAAAGCAACGCTAAAGAGATTATTGATGCAGCCACAAAATTAGGCGCACTTCCTCATCCTGTTGGAGCAGAATCACAATACGAATTTTCACCTCTTGTTTACCGTGTATCAGGAACATTTAGAGCGACTGATAGTCAAGCGGAAACAACAATGATTCGCATTAACCCGAATCGTTCAGGTGTCGATACTATTGTTAGAATATTAAAAGAAGCAATGAACATAGTGAAGAAATGAGGCGTTTAGATTGAGCAATAAATTCTTGAAGAAAAAAGGAGTCATTATAAATCATTTAGCATCGGATTTACTTCAATTAAAAAAAGGTGACCGAATGCCAAGTATTTCAGAATATCAAGAAACATATGGCGTAGCACGAGGTACGGTTCAAAATGCGTTAAATTATTTGAAAACTGAAGGGGCATTAACAACAAAAAGTCATGGACATCTAGGTACATTTATTGAAGAAATTGATTACTCTATTTTACAAGAATATGCTCTTTCTGAAGCTATTTTAGGAACAATGACCCTTCCATACTCGAGATTGTATGAAGGTCTAGCTACAGGTATTTATGAAGAATTCAATGAACATAAAATAAAACTTAATTTGGCTTATATTAGAGGGTCAAAGGAAAGAGTTCGCTCAATTACAATGAAGACGTACCGTTTTGCAGTAATTTCAAAATTTGCTGCTAAGCGGGCGATTCAACAAGGGGATCCTTTAGAGATAGTGATTGATTTTGGCGCTCAAACTTATTTAAGTGGTCACGTCTTACTCTTAGCCAACCGCAATAACGATAAGATTGAAAGTGGTATGCGAGTTGCCATTGATTACAGTTCACTTGACCAACAAATGTTGACAACTGAAAGTATTCAGGGAAAAAATGTTGAATTAATTGAGATGCCAGGACATCAAATTATTCACTCTCTAAAAGATGGACAAATTGACGCAGGAATTTGGAACTTTGATGAGATTCGCGATAAAAATTATGAAGAATTAAACTACGTTAAACTAGAAAATTCTTTAGAAGAAGAGATGAGTACCTCAGTAATTGTTTGTCATCAAGAAGATAGTTCGATGCAAGCTTTTTTTGCTAAAAGTTTTGATTTTAAACGTGTGCTAGAAACACAATCTCAAGTAAGAAGTGGTGCAGTTATTCCGAGATATTAAAGGAGAAAATCATGATTAAAGAAAAACTAGAAATATTAGTCAGCTCAGAAGTAATTGATGAAGAAACAAGAAGTTATGTTTTAAAAGTTTTAGAATACTTGCTTGAAAAAGAAATTATTAGTGAAGTCGGACAAGCAGATGTTTTCTTAACTCATTTAGCAATGGCTGATATGAGACGTAAGAAAAATGAAGCAGTTGCAAGTTTAGATGAATTTATTCTTTCAGAAATTTCTGCAGATCCTAAATACATCCATTCAAAAGAACTATGGCAAGATTTAGAAGTTATTGCAGATAATAAATTTGAAGAGGCAGAGTTAGACTATTTCTACTTACATATCATTAACTTACTAAAGGAGGATTAATATGTTTTTAGAAGCAACAAAACGTAGAAATCCTGAGTTGATAGATGCTGCTGTAAAGTTACATCAAGAAGGTGCTATTTTACCTGATACCTATATTTTAGATTTAGATAGCATTGTTCAAAATGCTAAAGTCTTAAAGAAAAAAGCGGATGAAGCAGGGATTGAATTATTTTACATGACCAAACAAATTGGTCGTAATCCACTAGTTTCTGAAGCTATAAAAAATGCCGGAATTGATAACGCAGTTGTCGTGGATTTTAAGGAAGCTTTAGTAATGATGGACAACAATTTACCAATTGGTAATGTGGGCCACTTGGTCCAAGTTCCAACGAGATTACTAAAAAAAGTGGTTGCTTACGGGCCAAAATTTATGACAGTTTTCTCAAAAGAAATGTTAGAAAGAATCAATGAAGCTGCTAAAGAAGCTAATAAAGTTCAAAAGATTTTACTGAAGGTAATTGAACCGACAGATGAAATTTACGAAGGTCAATTTGGTGGATTTCGTCTAAATGAATTAGCTGATTTAGCTAAGCTCGCTAAAGGGTTAGAACATATCGAAATTTCAGGTATTACCTCATTTCCATGTTTCTTATTTGACGGAGTGAGCGAGTTAAAACCGACAAACAATATTCAAACAATAGAAAAAGCAACGGCTATTTTAAGTGATAATGGCATCAATATTTCAGAGTTAAACATTCCTTCAGCAACTTGTAGTAAAACAATTCCTTTAATTCAAGGAATTGGTGGGACTCAAGGTGAGCCTGGACATGCGTTAACTGGAACAACACCATTACATGCTAAAATGGATTTAGAAGAAATCCCGAGTATGCTTTATGTGAGTGAAATTTCTCATAATTTAGATGGAAAAGCTTATCTATATGGTGGTGGTTACTATCGCCGTGGACATATGGAAAATTTATTAGTTGTCAATGAAGCTAATGAAAAGTTTTCAGATACAGTGGAAACTTTTGGAAATGACAGCATTGATTATTATTTAACGTCAACTCATAATCATGCCGTTGGTTCAACTGTCTTAGCTGCATTTAGAACTCAAATCTTTGTGACAAGAAGTGACGTAGCAGTTGTTTCTGGTATTAGTACAGGACAACCTAAAGTAGAAGGAATATACAACAGTCTGGGAAATTTAATTAGAAGGTGATAAGATGAGTAGATTTGTTGTGATTGTATTAGATAGTTTTGGTGTAGGAGCGATGGAAGACGTCGCAGAGGTTCGACCAAGAGATATAGGAAGTAGCACTGCAGGACATATTATAAAAGAAAATCCTGGTATTCAACTACCTACATTAGAAAAATTAGGGTTGATGAATGCTTTAGGTTACGAAATAGGAAATCATAAAAAATCTGAAACGGCTGTGTTTGGAACATCAAATTTAGCCCATCATGGTGCGGATTCATTTTTAGGACATCAAGAAATTATGGGAACAACCCCTAAAGTTCCATTAATTCAACCATTCAATCAAAAAATTGATGAAGTTGAAGCTAATCTTGTTAAACACGGATATGATGTGAGACGAGTTGGGGAAAAAGGAACTGAAATTCTTGTAGTTAATGAAGTCGCCACTGTCGGAGACAATTTAGAAACAGACTATGGTCAAGTTTATAATGTTTCAGCTTGTCTAGATTTGATTAGTTTTGAAGATTTAAAAGCTTTAGGTCATGTTGTTCGTGAGGTTGTTCAAGTATCACGAGTAATTACCTTTGGTGGCGAGCAAGTCACATTAGATGATTTACTTTCTGCTAGAAAAACTAAAAATAATGAAATTGCTGGAGTGGATGCACCAGAATCTGGTGTTTACAACCATGGGTATCAAGTGGTTCATTTAGGATATGGGATTGACAAAAATGTTCAAACACCAACCATTCTAGATAAAAAAGGAATGACTGTTTCTTTCTTAGGAAAAATATCAGACATCATTCAAACAGAGAGCACTCGTCAATTCCCAGGAGTTGATTCAGACTACTTGTTTGATTGTTTAATTAGTGAAGTGAAGGATATTGAAACAGGCTTTATCGCTTTAAATATTCAAGAAACAGATTTAGCAGGTCATGCAGAAGACGTGCCACGTTACTCTGATCGACTTGAATTAAGTGATAAAAGGATTGCTGAGTTACTTCCTTTACTGGTTGAAGGTGATATTTTAGTTGTGATGGCAGACCACGGAAATGATCCAACGATTGGTCACAGTAATCACACAAGAGAGAGAGTACCACTACTTGTTTATAGTCCTGGTAAAGAAAAAATTGAAATTGGTGAAAGAAGTACAATGGCAGATGTTGGTGCTACTGTAGCTGATTTCTTTAAAGTAGATTCACCACAAAATGGGACATCTTTTTTGAATAAAATAATGTAAATAGAAGAGAAAATTTCTGTATTGTTTACAAAAATAAGGAGACGAGATTGTGATAGAAGTTTTTTAAACTTGTGTTATAACTCGTCTTTTTTAGGAGGTAAGTCATGAAACGAGTTCAAACCTATGCGCAAAAGACATTTTTAGCAATGGATAATCGCTATAAATCTGTTAAAAAAGTCTTTCCTAATAGTATTGAGAGTATTTCTGAAACAACTGGTTTTTACGTTGGAACAAAAGAAGTTCCTCTTATATCAACTAGTTTTATTCACTCTTTAAAAGAAAAAGGATATAATCATCATACAATTGATAAAGCAAGCCATTCAGGTCGAGCGATTGATTTGGATTTAATAAATCCTCTAACAGGGAAATATATGACAGGTTCATCTAGTGGAACAGCTTTAAATGTCTTTTTAGGAATCAATGATTTAGGTATTGGAACGGATGGTGGTGGTTCTGTTTTAGCTCCTGCGATGAGTTTAAATTTATATTCACTCATTCATCCAGAGCTTGGTCAAAGGGATGATCACACAAAAGAAGTTAAAAAATCAACAGATGGAATTGCCTTTTCACCATCAATTGGTCTGATATCAAAACAACTAAGTCATATTGAGAAAATTATAAGTGAAGAATTTGATTTAACTCCTACTATTAACTCAAGTGAATTGAGAATTGGAGTGGATTCAGTTGCTTTAGATAGGTTTGATGAAAGTATTTATTTAGTTAAACCCCTTGAAATGACTGGTAAATATACTAAAACTAGAAAAGAATTAATCGATGAACTAAATAACTATCTAACTGATTTTGATGTCATTATTTCTAAAGAAGGTCCGATTGATTTAAATGGTTTTGGTGATACTGTTTTCGGGCATTTTTCAAAAGAAACAACCACTATGCAAGAAGCAGCTAATAAAGGGTTTATTAAAGTCGTGAATATGATTCAAGCCGTAGGAATTACAGTTCCTGCCACTGGTTTAGGTGAGGGTTATTTACTTATTACAAAAGCAGAAAATCATAAGATAGCTCTCTTGTTAGAGATAGCAAACTATTTATCAAGTGAGCCTGATGAGTTAATAGAACGATATTTTGGTGATTTATCTAAGTACTTTGAACAAGGTATTTAAAACAGGGATAGGTAGACTTTTTATCCCCTGGCAATTAAAAAGATGTTCGTATAAATAAGAAAGAGGCTGACCCAAAAGTCTCTTAAATAAAATAAAAGGAACAGAATCTTTTTACGATTTTGTTCCTTTTTTTGACGAAAAAAATAGCACTATCCTTTATAATTAAAGCGTCTAAACCAAATCAAAAGGGAGTGCTATTTATGTATAAAAATTATAACATGAAACAAGTTACATTATCACTAGATTTAGAAATTTATTTAGAAAAAAATGACATCGCTTTCGCGATTAATGAATTAGTAGAGAGTATTCCAAGTCACGTTTTTTCTGTTTTTGATCATCAAATGGGAACCTCATCTTACGACCCAAGAATGATGTTGAAACTTATTTTATGTGGCTACACACAGTCAAATTTTTCTGGTAGAAAAATTGAAGCGATGACTAAAGATAGTATTCGTACTAGATGGTTGACTCAATCACAATTTCCTAACTTCAGAACCATTAATCGTTTTCGAGTGAATCCTTTGGTTCAGCCGATTCTTCAAGAGTGTTTTATTCAATTTAGAAATCAATTAGTTTCGCAGAAATTGATTGAAGAAGATGCTATTTTTATTGATGGGACCAAATTAGAAGCTAATGCCAATAAATATAGTTTTGTTTGGAGAAAGAGTACGACCAGATTTGACGATTCTCTAACAGAAAAATCAAAAATATATTATAAACAATTAGTCAAAGAAAAAATCATTCCGTCGATTCATAATGAAGATGAGGAATGGGATGATAAACAGTTGAATCTCATTGCCGATTCTATTGAAACTAAAGTATCTGAGTTGACTGAACAAATAGATGATACAGAAGACGTTACACTTAGAAAAGAACTCCGTCGTCAAAGAAAGGAACCTAAAAAAGCCTTAAAGGCTTTTCGAGAATTCAGTGATAGGAAGAAAAAATATAAGCAACAATATCAGATTTTTAAAGAGAGAAATAGTTTTTCAAAAATAGATATGGACGCTACTTTTATGAGAATGAAGGAAGATCATATGATGAATGGTCAACTGAAACCGGCATACAATATCCAAATCGCAACCAACAATCAATATGTTCTAGCTTATGATACTTTTTCAAATCCAACAGATTTTAAAACGATGATTCCCTTTTTGACCACTATCAAAGAATCTTATTTTGAGTTACCTAATTATATTGTAGCTGACGCCGGTTATGGAAGTGAAGAAAACTATTAAGCCATCTTGGATGATTTTGAGAGAACACCATTAATCACCTACACTATGTATCAAAAAGAACAGACCAAAAAATATAAACAAAACCCATTCATTACTAATAATTGGAAATACAATGAATTAACAGATAGCTATACTTGTCCTAACAATAGAGAACTGCATTTTAGAAATTACTCTACTCGCAATGATAAACAGGGATTTACAAAACAGTTAAAAATGTATGAATGTGAAACATGTATAGATTGCCCTGTCAGATCTTTGTGTACCCGAGCAAAAAGTAATAAAAGTAGAGTCATTCAAAAAAATGGTAACTGGGAATATTTTAAAGCTCACGCAAGAGAGCTTTTGAGCGATGATGTAACAGGAGCGATTTACCGTCGAAGAAAAATTGACGTAGAACCAGCCTTTGGAAACCTAAAGGCTAATTTGTCGTTCAATCGATTCTCGGTTAGAGGTCAAGATAAAGTAACACAGGAGTTAGGATTTGCCTTTATGGCTCTAAATTTGAGAAAATTAAGTAAATTTAGGAAGGATATAGACAGAAAAATAAGAAAAAACAAGAATTCCAAAATGATAAACCTCATTTTAGAATTCTTGTTTTGTTTTAAGAGACTTTTGGGTCAGGCTCTTTCTTGTTTAATTAACTCTTAATTTAGTATCACCAGTCTCAAGAACTTCTAATACTGAATTTAAAGAAATTTGCATGATATTTCTAACTGAAACATCAGTATAATGTGCGATGTGTGGTGTAAAGAAGATTTTTTCGTGGTTTAAAACTTGTTCGAATAAATCATCTTCTAAATCTAGGTTTCGATAATCCTTTGGAATAAATCCTGCTTCGTTTTCATAAGTATCTAAAGCAGCACCTGCTAATAATCCATCATCTAAAGCTTTAATCAGTCCTTCAGTATCTATAACAGATCCGCGAGCTGCATTAACAATATAAGCTGTTGGTTTGAAGTGTTTAAACATTTCATAGTTAAATTGATGAGTATTATCTTTAGTAGCTGGAACGTGAAGAGTTACGATATCAGCTTGGCTTACAACTTCTTCAATACTATTTTTATATTCTAGAACACCTTCAGCATTTGGATTATGGAATATATCAAATGCAATAATTTTTGCTCCTAGACCTTTAAATAATTTTGCTGTTGTTAAACCAATATTTCCAGTTCCAATAACACCAACAGTCATTTCATGAACCAAACCAGCGCGAATAGCAGGCTGCCATCTAAAGTCATGTTCTTTTGTTTTTTCATCAATTAATCGTGTTTTTCTAACTAGACTCAAAGCAGCAGTTAAAGAAAACTCAGCGATTGATTCGGGAGAATAAACTGGGACATTACTTATAATAATATCGTTATCTGTAGCAGCTTCTAAATCGTAGTAGTCAAATCCAGCACTTCTTTGCCCAATATGTTTGATTCCATAACTTTTTAAAATAGGGTAAAGTTCTTTTGGCACAGGGGAATTTTGACTAGTTGAAACACCGTCAAAACCTTTAACTTTATCTATATTATCTTTTGATAATTGTTCATCAACAATTGTTACTTCAACATTATTCGCTTTAGCCCAGTCGTGAGTTAGTTCTAATTCTTCTTCACGCACATTAAATACGATAAATTTATACACTATAAATCGCTCCTTAACTATTAATTATTTATTTTCACCAGCAAAAGTAAAAATTTCATCTTTATATAAGCCCATTTTTGTAAACACAGTATGTGTAACAATTGCAATTCCTAAAGGTACAACTAAATATTGAATTAGTAGAATACCAATATTTATAATTGGGCTACCAGTCATAAATGAATAGGCATTAATTGGTCCAGCCAGACCTGTTAAACCAAATCCAGCAGAAGCAGTTGTTCCTTGGATTTTAAAGATATAGCCAGCAATACCAGTAACGATAGAATTAATAAAGATAGGTAAAATCATAATTGGATTACCTAAAAAGTTTGGCATTAGCATTTTAGGACCAGCGAAGAATAAAGCAAAAGTAGTTCCTTTTTTATTAACTTTTGAAGAACCATAAGCTAATGTGAATAAAGTCGCTACAATACCAACGTTTGCAGCACCTGATGCAAGTCCACTAAGAGAAATCGCATAAGCAATTGCAACACTTGATAAAGGCGTTACAATAATTAAAGCAAAAGAAATAGCAATTAAAATTGTCATCATTAGAGGTTGTAGAGTTGTGAAGTTTTCAATTAAAGCTCCTAAACCTGTTGTTACGTAACCTACATATGGTAGAGTGAGCATACCAATTAAACCAGGAATCATTGCTCCAACGATAGGAATAATAACGATACCTAAATTGGCCACTCTGTTGTTATACCATCTTATAGCGGTTACAGAAACGGCTGCTATAATCATAATATTGATTAAGTCTCCAGTGCCGTGTAATTCCCAAGCACCATCTACAAATTTAGCAGAACCTCCTCCTATAAAAGTCGCTCCCATTAGTGAAGCTGCTTCAACACCAGAAAATTTAAATTGTAAAGCGGTAAACATTCCGACTAATACGGGTACTGTAAAAGAAATTGTTGCAACGTTTTGTTGCATCATTGCAAAAAATTCATTATAACTAGATAATGCCTTAAAAATTTCACCAAATATTGCGTTTGGGATTAAACCAACAACAATCCCCATTGCCGCACCGTTAAGAATTTTACTTGTAAATTCTTTTGGACTTATTTTTTCCATAATTACACTCCTTAGTTTTTTTATTAATGTTATATAAAAAAGATAACACTTTTAAAATGAGCGGTCAAAGGAATTTTAGTTAAAATGTGAAATCCCAAACTTTCTTTTATATGTTTTTTTAGATAAAAAAACTCATGATAAGAAACCTTTAGTTATCTTTTATTTGTAATTAGTTCATTAAAAAATCAGTAATTTATTCACAAACACTTAGTTGTGAAATGTTTCTCAATAAAAAAGATGTAAATGTCATTTTATTTACAAAGATAGACGGTGTTATTTTATATCCTTGTAAAGTTAAATAATAATAAAAAAAATAATCTAATAAAGGTATCTTAAAAAAAATAAAATGTTAAGCATATTTATTGTCATTTATAAAAAAAATTGATATTATCATCCTACATTTATTTCTTGAGGGAGTAACCAGTAACAATAAGTTACGCTAATATCAACAGTAAGTTAACGACAATTCGTTTTCTGGTATTAGCTGAAATGGTGAGACTTAAGACAAGCCAACACTTGTCTTAGGTCTCTTTTTGTTTTTATTGGGCCTAAGTCAGGAATAATGAAAGGGAGGAATTGTTTTTGAGTAAAAAAACATATCAACAAAGTACGGACGAAATCATGTTACAGGTAGGTAGCCAGTTTAATGGACTATCTGAGAAAGAGGCAAGTAAGAGACTTGAGGAAAATGGGCTAAATCAATTAAAAGAGAAACCTAAAAAATCAAGCTTCCAACTTTTTATAGAAACCTTTAAGGATGCTATGGTTATTATTTTATTAATAGTAGCTGTCATTCAACTGTTGATGGGAGCTCATATTGAATCAATCGTGATTTTTGCCGTTCTTTTATTAAACTCCTTTGTTAGTGTGATTCAAACAAAAAAAGCAGAAGGTTCTTTAGATGCGTTGAAGAGTTTATCGGCTCCTGATGCGAATGTGTTTCGAGAAGGAAAAGAAAAGGTTATCTTAGCAAAAGAACTAGTTGTAGGAGATGTTGTTCTTTTAGAAGCAGGTGATTATATTCCAGCCGATGGAAGATTACTAGAAGTAGGTTCTTTAAAGGTAGATGAAGGGATGTTAACAGGAGAATCGGTTCCTGTTGAAAAAAGCTTAGCGTCTATTAACAAAACGGTGCCAATAGGTGATCAAAATAATATGGTGTTTAGTGGAACTATTGTGACTTATGGTCGTGGTCGTTTTATTGTAACAGCAACAGGAAATGACACGGAGATTGGTCAAGTAGCTGATTTATTAGAGGGGACAGTAGAGCAGAAGACTCCATTACAACGTGGATTAGATAGCTTTAGTAAGAAACTAAGTCTAGCAATTTTAGCGTTATCCTTAGTCATTTTAGGTGTACAAATTTTTCGTATTTTAGTTCACGGCGGTTCAGGTGATATGACTACTGATTTATTAAATGCTTTTATGTTCGCTGTTGCTGTTGCAGTCGCCGCAATTCCAGAAGCGCTACAATCTATTGTGACAATTGTTTTATCTATTGGTACTAAAAATATGGCAAAAAAACAAGCCATTATTCGCCAATTACCAGCAGTTGAAACTTTGGGAGCAACCAGTGTTGTTTGTACCGATAAGACTGGAACGCTAACTCAAAATAAGATGACAGTCATGGCGTATTATTTACCAAATGACAAAGAAGAAGAGGCCACTGATCCTAATAAATGGACGTCAGATTTCAAGCAATTAATGACTATTAGCTTACTAGCTAATGACGCAGCTATAACTGAAAAAGGTGAAAAAATAGGAGATCCAACGGAAATTGCCTTTCTAGATTATAGTGAAAAATTGACTCAACCTTACCGAGAAATTCGTGAATTATATCCACGTTTGCAAGAATTACCTTTTGATTCAGATCGTAAATTAATGTCGACACTTCATTATATGAATGAAGAACATTTATTGTTAACTAAAGGTGGACCAGACATTGTTTTAGAACGTAGTAATCGTATTTTAGTTGATGGAAAAGTAAAGTCTTTAACTGAAGATATGCGGATGAAAATTCAAGAGAAAAATGAGGCATTTTCAAATAGAGCGTTGCGAGTTTTAGCTTTTGCTTATCGCCCACTAGAAAACCGCTCATTGGTTTTAGAAGATGAACAGGAACTAATCTTTGTTGGGCTAATGGCTATGATAGATCCACCAAGAGAAGAAGTAAAACAAGCTGTATCAGATGCAAGAGATGCAGGGATTAAAACAGTGATGATTACTGGCGACCATAAAACAACAGCTGTTGCGATTGCAAAAGAAATTGGTATTTCAACTGAAGGAGATTTAGCTTTTACAGGTGTTGAATTAGATGCGTTATCAGAAGAAGAATTAAAAGAAAATTTAGAACGAATTTCAGTTTATGCCAGAGTATCACCTGAGAATAAAATTAGAATTGTTCGAGCTTGGCAAGAAAAGGGACATATTTCAGCAATGACAGGAGACGGAGTTAACGACGCACCAGCTCTTAAACAAGCTGATATAGGAATTGCTATGGGAACTGGAACAGATGTAGCTAAAGACGCTTCTGCCATGATTTTAACTGATGATAACTTTGCTTCAATCATTAGCGCAGTTAAAGTTGGACGTAATGTCTTTGATAATATCAAAAAAGCTATTGCTTATCTATTTGCTGGTAATTTAGGCGCGATTATTGCCATTTTATTTGCTCTATTAATGGGATGGGATAATCCATTTACAGCGTTACAGTTACTTTTTATTAATTTAGTAAATGATTCTCTTCCAGCGATTGCTTTAGGAATGGAAAAGGCTGAACCCACAATTATGAAGAGAGTACCAAGAAATCCTAATGAGGGAATTTTTTCTGGTAATACATTGACCTCTGTTACTTATCGAGGATTATTGATTGGTTTAGCTGTTATTGTCGCTCAATATCTAGGAATGTCTCAATCACCAGAACTTGGAGTTGCTATGGCTTTTTCAACTTTAATTTGGAGTCGTACTTTACAAACTTTACCAGCCAGATCTAATAGTCAAACAGCTTTAAAAGCTGGATTATTTTCAAACAAGATGGTTATGATAGCTATCCTGGTTTGTTCAAGTTTATATGGGATTACCTTAATTCCAGGTGTTCGTCAAATATTCTCAATACCAACAAACTTTTCATTAACTGAAATCATCATTTCAGTTGCCCTAGCTATTTCAGCAACTGTTTTAATGGAAGTTACTAAATTAGGCATTAAAGCAGTTAAAAGAATAAATCAAAAAACACAAGTTGATTTAATTAACGATTAATAGTAGAAGATAGTAGAAGCATGACAGGATATTTTAATTCCTTGTCATGCTTTTTTAGTTTTTGATGGACTAATTCATTTTCCCCCGATATGATTTAAAAATACGTTAGATAACCGATATTGAAAAGAAGAGCGTGAACATAAACTTTCAAACACGATGAAATAAATTGCATTTGGTGTGACTTAAATTTTTTAAGTATACTCAAGGATGTAAAGGGGGAAGCAAAATGGACAGTCGACTACCAACACTCTTTTTACTTATTTGTAAGGAACAACAAGAACATGACATAAAAAAATTAGCCGAAAAAATGTCTGTTAGTACGCGTACAATTTACAATGACATCAAAAAATTAAATGAATTACTCATTGCCGATAATCATGAAGAAATAAAAATTGAAAAAGGCAAAATACTTTATACAGAAATCATTTCATCATCCTTTGAAATGTTAACCAATCTAGATTTTGACTACATACTGTCACACCCAAGAATCAGAAGATTACGTTTATTAACGGAAGTGTTAATGTTTGAAGATTATTTCAATGTAGATGATTTGATTGAAAAATTACCATTATCAAGAAATACGATTATTTCAGATTTGAAATGGGTAAAAGAAGAACTAACATTTCATCATATTGAGTTACATTCAAGACCCTTTACTGGTTATAAAGTAATAGGGGAAGAAGAACAGATTCGCCAATTGCTGACAGTGACAGTTTTAGAAGATCCACTATTATTTGAAGGAAAACCCAAAGAAGATATTTATTTAAAATCAGCAGAAAAGTTACTTGAAATGTGTGGCGATGAACTAAAAGTCACCCTAAGTGATAGTTCTTATGATCGATTGAAAATTATTTTTTGGGTAACCTTTAAACGAATAAAGGCTGGTAAAACTGTTCAGGTAACGGGAAGTAACACAAGAGAAGAAAAATTATTTCTAAAGAAACGAACTCAATTTGAAGCAGAGACTCACTTAAGTTTTAGCCATCAAGAGCTAGTTTATTTAGCTCAAAAATTTATTGAATCCTCCTTTATTCATTACAATGATGAATTAACAGAGCAATGGATGGATTTTAATTTATTGACAGATAGCTTTATCAAAGATGTATCTAAGCTAAGTCAGAATGATTTCTTTATTGAAGACACTTTGCTTTATGAAGGTGTGATGAATCATTTGAGACCTGCCTATCACCGAGTGATGTCTCAAACAGAGATGAAAAATCCAATGTTGGATTACGTTAAGGCAAGTTTTTTAAACTTACATGAAAACGTATGCAGTGGTATTAAGATAATTGAAAAAGAATTAAGCGTTAATTTTTCAGATGATGAAGTTTCTTTTTTTACCCTATTTTTTATTGCGGCCATCGAACGCAAAAAGATGTGCCCAACAAAACCAAAGAAAATTATTATTGTATGTGACTCGGGAGTCAGTACCTCGCAAATTCTACGCTCAAAGTTAGAAGTAAACTTTGATGTGCAAATTTTAGGCACATTAGGCAAGAGGACAGCAGGTGATTGGTTAGAGAAAAACGAAGTCGATTTAATTATTTCAACCATTGATTTTGAATATCCCAAAATACCTAGTATTAAAGTCACCCCCATTGTGACAGATGAAGATATGAAAAAACTGTATTTTAAGTTAAATAGAAAAAAAGAAAAAATAGAGATGGTTGAAATAATGAAGATTATCAATCAATCCGTTTCGTTAAGTGAAAAACAACGAAAAAAAATAAGAACTGATTTGATGCGTTACCTGCGTGTCACAGAACCTAAAAATAAAGAAAATGGAGTGTACCAACCAATGTTAATAGAAGTGTTGCATCAAGGATTAATTCAAGTTAATTCTAAAGCTAAAACAAGAGATGAGGCCGTTAAAGCAAGTGGTGAATTACTTGTAAAAAATGGCTTAGCTAAAGAATCATACGTTGATGGTATGTTAAATAACGTAAAAGAAAATGGAACGTATATTGTAATTGCCCCAGGCATTGCAATGCCTCATGCCAGACCTGAAACAGGAGCCCTTGATATTGGATTAAGTATTGTCACTTTAGAAGAGCCCGTTGTTTTTGGTCATCCCCAAAATGATCCCGTTCAAATTGTGGTTGGTTTATGTGCTGTTGATCACCAATCCCATTTGAAAGCTTTATCTGAACTAGTAGAAATACTAAGTGACGAAGAAAAAATTAAAAAAATAAATAAAGCTTTAACTTCAGATGAAATAATGACGATAATAAAAGAGAATGTTATTTAAAGGAGGAAAAAACATGTTAAAAATAGTTACAGTATGCGGTGCAGGAGTAGGAAGTTCAATGATGATGAGGTTATTTTCTCAGCAAATTTTGGATGCGGAAGGAATCGAAGCAACAGTTGATGCTTCAGACATCGGTTCTGTGAATCCAGATAGCTATGATTTACTTATCACAACTTCAGATTTTGCCGATACACTAAGAGGTTCATCTGCAACAATCGTTCGTATCGATAACATGATGGACAAAGAAAACTTGAAAAAAGAATTGTTAGCCGCAATTGCTTCAAGATAATTAGTTTTTCTAATAAGGGGAGGATAAAACCATGGCAATATTTATGTATATTGTACAAAATATTTTAAGTCAAGCTGTGTTTATCATTGGGTTTGTTGTCATCATAGGGATGTTGGCTCAAAAGCAAACTTGGGATAAAATTTTACCAAGTACGATCAAAACAATGATTGGTTTTACGATGATTAATGTAGGGGGACAGACATTAGGTATGTCTTTGCTTCCCCTTCAACCACTCATTTCTAAAATTTTTAATGTTAAGGAAGTCGCAGCTGATCTTGGTGCGGCTCAAGCAGAAAGTTTAGCAGATATTGGAACAGAAATGGCACTTATTTTTGCATTTGGATTTTTTACAAACTTGTTATTAGCTCGTTTTACAAGATTTAAGTATGTTCATTTATCTGCTCACGTTTCATTTTTCTTCTCAGGTTTAATTGCAGCCTTATTGAAATTTGGAACCGATTTATCATTCATTATGATTGTTGTTGTAGGTTCACTTCTATTAGGTTTCTACATGACATTTTCATGTGCCTACGTGGCAAAATGTATGACAGGTGTTAAGGGTGGCGAAGGATTTACATTAGCTCACTCAAGTTCTTCAGGTCTTTTAATGGCTTCGTTAATTGGTAAATGGTTTGGTAATAAAGATAAAGATATCGAAGACTTACACATTCCAAAGAAATTGAATTTCTTAAGAGAGATGACGATTTCTTTAACACTAGTTATGACGTTATTATTCTTAGTATTAGGTTTAGTAGCTGGTCCATCTTGGACAGTTTCTAATATCACTAATGGACAAGATATGTTTGTCTTTTCAATTCTTAGAGGGGTTGAATTTGGTGTTTGGATTACAGTTATTGTAACGGGAGTACGTATGATGCTTTCTGAAATTATTCCAGCTTTCCATGGTATTTCAGATAAAATCATTCCTAACTCAATTCCGGGATTGGATGTTCCATTATTATTCCCAGCTTACCCAACATCAGTAATCGTTGGTTTCTTATCAAGTTTAACAGCTGGTTTACTAGGTATGGTTATCTTAGGATTAATCAACTATCCAGTTATTGTATTCCCAGCTCTTATTCCAACATTCTTTACAGGGGCAGCTACAGCTATTTTTGGTAACGCTCATGGTGGACGAAGAGGAGCTATTTTAGGATCTTTCGCTAATGGATTAGTCTTAATTTTTGGACAAGCATTCTTATTACCAATGATTGGTACATATGCGCCAATCATGCGAATTCTAAGTGAAACAGATTATGTTGTATACGGTCCAATTCTTGGATGGGTTCTAAAAGTGATTGGAGGATTCTAATTGGAAAATTTAGCGATTTTTACTGTTTTAAACTATCCAAGTCAAGAAGAATTTTTTAAGATACTCGATGTATTAGAATCAAGAAAAGTAGGATATGTTGAGATTGGCATTCCTGTTACGAATCCATATGTAGATGGTGAATTGATTCAACAAGCACATCAAGCTGTGATTAAAGATGGTTTAACAAAAGAGATGGTAGAGGATGCTTTAAAAACAATTAAAGAAAGATATTCATTTAAAGTCATTTTGATGACTTATAAAGAAGGTGTTGAACTTTTTGACATCGCAAAATTAAGTCACAGTCTTTATGACGGTATCATTTGTGTTGATCAAACACTAGATCCAACCATTTTTAACCAACCAGTTTATATCTACAACGAAGATGTTTCGACAGAAGTAGTAACGAATTACTTACAAAGTGATAGTTTGTTTAATTATGTGATGTCAGGAAGAGGGAAAACAGGAACATTTGATGCTGTTCCTACTGAATACATTGAAACGATTAAGCGAATTAAAACGGTCAAACCAGAAGACAAAAACTTTATTGGATTTGGTATCAAAGCCAAAGAAGATATTTTAGAAGTTTTAAAAAATGGTGCAGACGGTGCGATTATTGGAACTGAATTTTTAAAAATTCATGGTAAAGATGGCATTGTAGGTATTGAAACATATTTAGATAGTTTAGCTTAATTTAATAAAAAGAGAGGTTTCCCTTTAATCGGGAGACCTCTTTTTCTTATAGTAAGGTAAAAAAATCTTTGCCATATTTTGCTTCTATTTCATCACCAAAATCAGCTTTTAATTTTTCCATAATCATATCATGACGAATTGCCAATTTGACCTCATGAATCAGAGCGGGATGCTTTGTTTCTACAGCTGAGGGTACTAAATTTTTATCTAAACTTCCAATTAAAACTTTTTCTTGGTCAAACAACATACTAAATGAAGTTGTTTCACTACTTGGAGCAGAAGGCATATCAATAATCACATTTTCAATGGTTGTTTCAATCGGACTTAATGTAATAATAGTCACTTTGATACCACTTTTATCTGCTTCTTCTAAAGCTGGTAAAAAATAAGTTAAGGCATCTGTATCAATATCTACGATAATTTCTTTTTTTGAGTGTGCGATATTTCTATTTACAACAGATTTAATTGCTTCTAATCCCTGAGTGTTGTAAAAATGATATTCTTTTTGTTTCGCTCGCTTAATTTCTTCATTTAAAATAGTTGCAGACTGTTTAAACTCTAACTGAAGTTTAGAAATAAGTTCTTCAATAGCAACAGCTACATAAGTTGTACTTTTTCCTTCTATTACTTGGCAAGCGCCTTTTTTGCTTAACGAGCTTAAAGAAGAATAGACATTGGAACGAGAAGAAGAAATATTTTTGGCCACTTCATATCCCGTTTGTTCTCCGTGCTCAATTAGTGAAAGGTAGCATTTTGCTTCAAGTTCAGTTAAACCAATTCTTTTTAAATGTTCAATCATTATATTTATCCTCCATCTTTTAAGAAAGTTGTGCCTGATATAAATCACTGTATCTCGAATTATTTGTTAGAAGTTCTTCATGAGTTCCTTGTTCGACGATTTCACCTTTTTCTAAAATAATGATGTTATGAGCTTGTTGAATAGTTGAAAGTCTATGAGCAATAACAAGTGTTGTACGGTTAGTCATCAATCGGTCCAATGATTCTTGAATGTAGCGTTCAGATTCATTATCTAGTGAAGCTGTTGCTTCGTCAAGTATGAGAATAGGTGCATTTTTCAAAAAGATTCTTGCAATGGCAATTCGTTGTTTTTGACCGCCTGAAAGTTTAATTCCTCTTTCACCGATTTGGGTTTCTAATCCCTTAGGTAAACTGTTAACAAAATCGCTTAAGTTTGCAGCATGAACAGCATTAACAATGTCTGTCATTTTTTTGTTGTCAGCCCCGTAAATAATATTCTCATAAATTGTTCCATCAATTAATTCAATGTCTTGGCTAACAAGGCCGATGTTTTTTCTCAAAGAGCTAATAGAATAATCTTTGATATTATTACCATCAAAAGATATATACCCACTAGATACATCATAAAGTCTTTCTAATAATTTGGTAATAGTAGATTTACCAGATCCAGAAACGCCAACTAGAGCTGTCACAAGGCCTTTTTTAACGGTAAAGTCAACCTGATTTAAAACGGCGCTATCTTTATTGTAGTTGAAAGAAACATCATTGAATTGAATATTTTGTTGGAAATAATCTAATGAATAAGCATTCTCCGGACTAGTGATTTTAGGATTAGATTCGTAAATTTCAATAATTCTACCATATGAGACAACTGATTGTTGAAAACGACTAATCATTTGAGTGAATGAGCGAATCGGATTTTGTAACATTCTTAAGTAAGCAAGATAAGCAACTAAACTACCCACAGTTTGATTTCCTTTAATAATTTCATTTCCTAAATAAATAAGAACAATGGCCATACCAATATAGTTAATAAAATCAATTGAAGGAGAGAAAACTGTTTGGTAAGTCATCGCTTCAAGGTAATCTTTTTTGTTCTGCTGGTTAGCTTGATTAAATGATGCAACTTCTTTTTCCTCAGTGGCGAATGTTTTAATTAATAAAATAGATGTTAGCCCATTTTGCATTTGATTATTAATAGTTGATGTTGAAGCACGTACTTTTTGATAGGCAGCTTTAATATGAGAACTAAAGAAAACATTTAACAAATAAAGTATTGGAAAAGTAATCGTTATAAGTAATGTCAAAGTTGTATCTTGTAAAAGCATGAAAATATAGATAAAGATAAAGGTAAACAGACTAGAAATAAGTTTTAAACTTTGTGGTGATATTAAATCTTGTAATTGTTTGACGTCACTTGATAAACGAGTCATTAAATCACCCGTTTTAGTGTCTTCAAAATAAGCGTAATCTTGTCTTAAAATTTGTTGATATAGATCAACTCTTAAATCAATGATAACGTCTTGGCTAACACGACTCATGGACATTGTGGATAGATAGCTTAATAAACTAAGGATAAAAGCTAAACCAAGTAAAATCGAAACATGATAAATAATACCTTGAAATGATTTTTCTGGAATTGAGACATCAATGATTTGTTGGGTCATTTGGGGTATTTTGAATTCTAAAAATGAAATACCTAGTAAAAGAATAAAACTAAAAATAATAAGAACTTTTTCCTTTTTCATTTTTTTAAATAAAAATTGAAGCATACTAAAAATAGTTGCTTGATTTGTTTTTGAGTTCAAATTTATTCCTCCTTAAATTTAAGTAGTTCTTTACGGTACTACCTTAAACCTGAAAGATAAGAATGTCAACTAATTAGATAAAAAAATAAACAGATTAATCTTACAATAGTGATTTTGCAAGGTTAATCTGTTTGTTTAAAGTGAGTAATTATTAAGATGCTCAAGCAAAGTAAAAATGCTTAAGAAGAAATTTCGTTGTCTGTTATTTCGCCATCCATCATCGAAATCTGCCATTAACCAAACCACTTCATCAATAAAAAGATGTTCAGCGGCCATTGGAAAATAATTAATTTCTTCTTTTGTTAGAGTGACATATTGTTTATAGCCTTCTAAGAATAGCTCCCATTTATCCGGTGTCCATGTCGTTTTTGGAGCAGATTCTAAAACATTATGAAATAAGAGTAAAGTGAGTGCTAAATCAAAAATTCTTGGAATAAAAATAGCATTATCTGGGTCGATTAGATAAGGAGTATTATCTGTTTGATAGATTAAATTATCAGCTTTAAAGTCGTAAGGAGTGGCTACTTTTGGTAAATTTAATGTCCTTAAAATTTCTTGTTGTTTGATCAGTCGAGGAATACTATTTTTAATTGAATTAATTTGTTTTTTTTCTTCTGATTTCAAATGAGTTTCAATAATTGAAAAATCATCTTGGATATCTTTTTCTTCAAATGCATACTCTTCATAAACGGATAAAGATTCTTTGTTATTACTAGAAGATAGGGCATGAATACTTCCTAACAACTTTCCAGCTTCAACAATTTGTTGATCAGTTCCTGTGTATTTTTGACCATCAATAAAAGGATAGACAGTCCAAACCTCCTCGTCAATTTCTAGAGGATTATTCACGTCAAGTTTAACAGGCGTGACGATTTGAATACCTAATTGATTTAGTCGCTCTAAAAAAAGAGCAACATGATTTGATTCTTCTATTGAGGAACGTGTTTGCTTGATGACATAAGATTGAGACTCTTTTTTTATTTTATAGACAGGTGAATAAGGGTAAATGCTATGTAGTGTATCATGAGTTTCAAAATTAAATGCTTTTAGTATGTGTTGATGAGTCATTTAAAAAACCTCCCAGAGTTAAAATTGTTTAAAGTGTATCATCAAATAAAATATTTGACTATTTATCTGATTACAGATATTATGAATCCGTAATAGTTTTTTCGAATAAGTGAAAGGAGTTTAAAATGAAATATTCAAAAGCAACTGATTATGCGCTTCATACGATGCTTTATATGGGTCAAGAATCAATTGATTATAGTATCAGCGTGGTTGATTTAGCTAAAAGACAAGATGTTTCTCCAACCTATTTATCTAAAATTTTAACTAAATTATCCAAAGAAGGATTAGTTAAAGCTTCATCTGGTGCTAAGGGTGGTTATCGATTACCGAGTAATTGGGAGGCAATCTCATTTCTTGATATTGTTCATGCCATTGAAGGCAAACAATCTTTATTTGATTGTTATGTTCATGAAGATCCTAACTGCACAATAAAAAAAATTATGCTAGCAGCAGAAGAAAAAATGGAGAACGAATTATCGTCTCAAACTTTAGGTGCTTTGCTAAAAAAATAGCCAAGCACTTTTCTTATATCTTTATTAAGGATATAAACTATCTTTAATATATACTATGGAGGTTTTTAAATGACTTTTTTATTATTTATTTTTTTAGGAATAATGGCTGGAGCTTTTTTTCCAGTACAAGCAACGATTAATTCAAGGTTAGGTAGTATTGCGAAAAATCCGATTGTAGCTTCTTTTACAGCTTTTTCGGTAGGTAGCATTGTTTTATTTTTATTCATTTTATTTTTTGATTTACAGTCACTTTTGTCGATTAATATTACCGAAAAACCAATTCTTTTTATAGCAGGTCCATTAGCGGGAGTTATTTTTAATGTGGCTAATATTATTTTATTTACACAAATAGGAGCAACCATTACAACTATCATAACAATCACAGGACAAATGATTATGGGGATTTTAATCGATCACTTTGGTTTGTTCGGTATGCCAGTTCAATCTCTTTCAATAAAAAGACTACTAGGGGTAACGATTATGCTAGGTGCCATTTGGTTATTTCAAAAGAGTAAAACAAATATAGCAACCAACACAAATATTCCGAAGAAGTGGTTGGTGATTGGTTTAGTTGCAGGTATTTTCCCACCACTTCAAGCTTCTTTTAACGGAGAATTACGTGAGACTGTTCAATCAGTTTTAGTCGCTACTTTTATTTCTTTCTTTGTTGGTGCCCTTCTTTTAGCAGGAATCCTTCTGGTCAAAGATAAAAAAATTAAGATCCCAAGAAAAGATGAACTAGGGATTAAATTACCTTGGTGGACTTATATTGGAGGATTATTCGGTATATTAATTGTGGGTGGTAATATTTTAGTTATTAGGGAGTTAGGTTCTGTTCTTACAACAATTGTTTTCATTTTTGGACAATTACTGATGGCAGTTATAATTGATCAATTTGGATTATTTAAGATGATGAAAAGAAAAATTGAGAAAGGACAATTGGTAGCTTTAGCTTTAATCGTTATTGCTTTATTTTTAGTATAAAAAAAGACCAAGTTAAATCAACTTAGTCATAACCATTAACTCGCCTATAGGACCCTGTACTCTTGTACCTTTGTCAATAAATCCAGTTTTCAGATATAGGTTTTGAGCACTGGTGTTTTTCATATTCACAGCTAATACAATTTCTTCAATATGTGGATAATTTTGTTGAATAAACTCTGATAGTAAACGAAGGGCTTCCTTTGCGTGCCCCTTCTTTAAAAATCTTGAATCGGTGGAAAAACTGCGAAGGAGCATGGCATTTTTATTGCTAGTGTACAGCATTTTATCTTTGCCTTCATCTAACACTAAAAAAGTAACTAGAGCTTGGTCAGAAAAGGCTAGGACAGAGTGAAAAGACTTATTTTCTGCTGACTTTAAAAGGCAATCTTTCGGGTGACTTGTGTAGTAGTTCATCTCTTCAGTTAAGTAATAGTTGTTTACTACCTCTTTATGTTGAGGGTTATATTCTTCTAAGTACATATAATTACCTCCTTTTTATTTATTGTAAGCTTATCCTATTTTTTTGTCATGTTATAATAAAGAAAAAATGGGGGAAAAGCATATGAGAAAAATTTTAGTAACAGGCGGAACCGTCTTTGTTAGTCGTTCTTTAGCAGAATATTTTGTGGCTAATGGAGACGAAGTTTATGTGTTAAATCGAAACCATAAAAAGCAATCTGAGGGTGTTAAACTGATTGAAGCAGATCGCTATAAGTTAGGAACAGTCTTATCTGATTATCAATTTGATGTGGTCATTGATGCTAATGCGTACACAGCTGAAGAAGTTAATTTACTTTTAGAGGCGTTACCCGAAATAAAAGATTACGTTTTTATTAGTACTAGTGCTGTTTACCCAGAACATTTATCACAACCTTTTAAAGAAACGCAGACAGTTGGGCCAAATTCCTATTGGAAAGATTATGGAACGAATAAAATTGAAGCAGAGGAGCTAATTGCTAAAAAAGTACCTCAAGGTTATATGTTAAGGCCTGCCTATATCTATGGGCCGTACAATAATGCCTACAGAGAAGCTTTTATTTTTGATTGTGCCAAAGCAAAGCGTTCTTTTTATTTACCACAATCAAGTGATATGAAATTACAATTTATTCATATTCATGATTTATGCCGTTTGGTAGATGAATTATTAGATAAAAAACCTGAAGAAAAAATCTATAATGCGGGAAATGAGAGTCCTGTGACGATTAAGGAATGGGTCTCTATGTGTTATGAAGTAGCTAATGAATCTTTAGAGTTGATTGAAGTGGATGAATCAGTTAATCAAACTAGCTACTTTAGTTTTCCAAACTATGAGTATTTATTAGATGTGGAAAGACAAACTGCATTGATTGGTGAAACGCTTGATTTGAGAAAAGGGTTGGAAGAGTCTTTTGAGTGGTACCAAACAAATGAAAATATTGTTAATAAACGAAACTATATCGAGTTTATTGATAAGGAATTAGTGGAGTGATGGTCATGAGAAAAATTATTTTATTTGACTTAGATGGTACTTTGATAGAATCGGGAGAAGGGATTGTAAAGTCTTTGCAATACGCTATTGATAAGTTAAAGTTACCTTATCAAACAGATGAAGCTCTGCAAGTATTTATCGGGCCTCCTCTTTTAGAACAATTTATGTCTTACTTTAAAATATCCGAAGAAAAGGGAAAAAAAGCTGTTGAACTTTATCATGACAGATATCATACAATCGGTTTATTTGAATCAAAACCATATGATGGAATTGATTTTTTATTGAAAAAATTACAGGAAGAAAACTATGTTTTAGGAGTTGCTTCCTCAAAACCAGAATACCTTGTAAAAGAAGTGTTGGAGCATTTTGACTTCACTCAATATTTTGAAGTAATTGTGGGAAGTGGAGAGGGAAGTCTGAGAAATACTAAATCCGCCGTTATTAAGGAAGCACTAAGTCGATTGTCCGCTGATAAAAGTGCTGGCCAAGTATGGATGGTGGGTGACAAAGAACATGATGTCCTTGGTGCAAGAGAAGAAGAAATTCCTTGTATTTCTGTCTTATATGGTTATGGAACCAAAGAGGAATTAGAAGCTGTTAAACCACTTAAAATTGTAAATAGTACTCAAGATTTATTAGATTATTTATTGAGTTTATAAAAATAAAAGCATTTGAATCAATTAAAAGATTCAAATGCTTTTTGTTAGCAATTAATTATCACTACACAAACGGTAAATAGCTTCTGCGTAGATAGCCATTGTTTGTTCCATCTCGTCAAGAGGCCAAGCTTCGTTTGCTTGATGCATGGTGTCTTTAGTTTTTTCAAACATAGCACCAAAAGCAACACAATTATCCATTGTTCTAGCAAATGTTGCTCCACCAGAAATCATAGGTTCACGCATATCCCCAGTCATATCACGATAAGCGCCTAAAAGTGTTGTCACAAGTTCAGAGTCTACAGGAACATATAACGAATCAAGGAAATCGAATTCTTCGTAAACTAAATTAAATTCAGTTGATTTTTTAGCTAAATCGTTAGCTAGTTTTTCTTTGTCTACTGTTACAGGAATTCTGATATCAAGACCAATTTTTGACAATTCAGGAGTGATACTGACAGTAGCTGCATTAAATGTTAAAGCGCCTGAAGCTTCATCTTTAACTTCTCCTAAAAGACTAACGCCATTTGCATCATCTTTAATAACGCCACCTAAAAGTTCTAAAGCTGGATGATTATAGTGAGGTAACATAGCTTCTGCTAAGCGAGTATTAGCATTTATTCCTTCAGGAGCATCTTTTGAATGAATAGCTTTTCCTTTAACACTAATTTTATTTCCATCTTGAGAAAAATCATAGTTTAAAGCTTTTAGGCTTTCAGCAACTTCAGATGCTTTATCGCCAGTGTAAGTAGCAGTATCTGCAACGACATTTAATGCAGAACCACCTTCAAAGGTGAAATCAGAAGTTCCTTTTCCAGTTAAGTAAGATTGTAGAAGGCCCTTTTCAGCATAAATAACTGGGAAATTAGCATCAGGCGCAATTCCCATATCAATGCCTTTTTCTTTTTTATGGTATTGATCCATACAACGCCATAAGTTTTCTTCGTCTGTTCCGAAAATAAAACGAATTTTTTTGTTTAAGACAACGCCAGCATCTAGTAAAGATTTAACAGCATAAAGAGCTGCAATTGTTGGACCCTTATCATCTTGAACACCACGACCGTATATAACATTGTCTTTAACTGTTGCTTCAAACGGAGGAGTATCCCACAATGACACGTCTCCAGCAGGAACAACGTCTAAATGGCATAAAATACCAAATGTTTCCTTGCCTTCGCCGATTTCAGCGTAACCATAATACCCTTCAGGATCGATGAAAGTTGAAAAACCTTCTTCTTTAAATAAATCAAGGCATTCCTTTAAGGAATCAAGAATATCCTGACCAAAAGGAGCATTCTCTGTCGCATCTTGCAAATAAGAAGGAACTTTGATAAGTCTTTCTAAAGAAGCCAATGCTTGTTTTTTGTGTGTTTCTTGAATAAATGTTTTCATATAATCACCTTTCTTTCTAGTCTACCCTTTAATCATAACGCTAAAAGATTTTAATAAACAGCTTTATTTGTTTTCTTTTATTAGTAATAAAAATAAAGTACTAAACAAAAGCAAAGATGAAGATAAAGCAGTCGCTATACTATACGGTTGCCAAGTGAAAATATGTCGATGATTGACTAATACAATTATCGAGATAATCAAAAGAACCACTGATAAACTTAATGACATGATAGAAAGAAAATGAAGATGTTGTTTTAAAAGGGATTTACTCAGATTCCTTCGTATCTTTTTATTTAAACCAATCGTTATAAGAAAAAGGATTGAACTGATAATGGTTACAATAGTTAGACTAACATCTAATTGTTGAATTCGACTTAATGAATAAGACTGTTTTAAGTCTCCATCTAAAATAGACTTAATCGCTAAAACTAAATCAGGATTAGCGTTGGCATTGTTTGCTAAAAGAGAAATCCCTATCTTTTCTTTTGGAAAGAGATGAATATCTGCAGCAAAATTAGGGTTTCTTCCAGGATGAAAAATCATAGTTTTATCAGTTGAAATAAACCAACCAGCACCATATGATATATCTTTACTTAGTGAGGCAGTTTGTTTCTTTTGATGTGATTCATTAATGAGACTAGTGAATTAATTGGGAATATCTGTTGTTTGATTTAACTGAATACTCATCCATCTTGCTAAATCTTTTGAGTTAGACAAAAGATAACCAGCAGGTGTGTTTCCTCTAAACTCAGGAGCTTCATAATATAAAGGATGAAAGAAAAAGGAACGATAACCAAGAGAAAGAGACTCTGAATTTTTTATCTCGTTACTTGTGACGTAAGTATTTTTAAGATTAAGAGGCTGAAAAATTTCAGAAGTCATAAACTCTTCGTAATTTTTTCCCGAGACAACTTCAATTAGTAAACCTAAAATATCGTAATTGATTGTTCCATATTCATGAGACTCTCCTGGCAGAAAAGCTAGATCTGCCTGCTTGATATTTTTTACTGTTTTTTCAAGCATATCAGGAGAATTTCCTTCCGGGATAGTAGCTGAGTGTTTGCGATTAGTTAACCCGCTTGTATGATTTAAAAAGTTATTAATAGTTAGTTGGTTCATATCCACTGATTTCCCCCGATAGTTAAAGGCAAGCCAAGGTAAATAATCTTGTATCTTATCTGTTCTTGATAGTAGGCCCTGTTTTTCTAGTTTTAAAATACCTAAAGCAGTGAAAGCTTTACTAACAGAAGCAAGTTCAAAGATAGTCTGTTCATCAGCAGGAATTTTTTTATCAAGATTACTGTATCCAGATGAAAAAAAGCTAGTTTCTTTTTCAGAGACAATAGCAACTGAAATGCCAGGAGTATTAGATTTTTTGCAAGCTTCATCTAATAGGTTTTGGATGGCAACGGATTGATTTTGGTTGATAGCGTATGTAGTAGTTGAAAAAATAAAAAAGAATGGGATAGATATAATGGTTAAAAGAATTTTTTTATTCAACAATAAAACCTCCTACTTATTTCTTGTTATTTGTAGTTTAGCATATTGAATAGTGGGAATATAAAAGAAATCGACACATTTATCTAGAAAAAACGCCCAAATTGGGTTACATTTAAGAAGACTGTTACTGTAAGTAATCGTAAGTTATTTCAAGTAACGAGAATGAAGATAAAAGTGAGGATTTTATTGTGGGAGCAGAATTAAATCAAAAATTATTTAGTGCAGCAGATAATTTAAGAAGTAAAATGGATGCATCTGAATACAAAAATTATTTGTTAGGGTTGATTTTTTATAAATATCTTTCAGATAAATTGTTAGTTGAAGTGGTTGAGCAAGCTGGTGAATCATTAGATGATTACCCAACAGCAAAAGAACAAACCGAAATTTATACTGAACTTTTAGCAGATGAAGATACTAGAGAGGATTTATTGGATACGTTGTCAAGTACATTAAACTATGTCATCTATCCAGATTTTTTATTTAATGTACTAGCTAATCAAGCGAAAGAAAACACGTTTCAGTTAAATCATTTAAGAAAAGCATTTACTAATCTTTCTAATAATTATGATCAATTTATTGGATTATTTGATGATGTGGATTTATCGTCTAGAAAATTGGGTAATGATGAACAACAACAAAATATTACCATTAGTGAAGTACTAAAAAAATTAGATGAAGTTGATGTATTAGGCCATGAGGGTGATGTCATTGGGGACGCGTACGAATTCTTGATTGGTCAATTTGCTTCGGAAGCAGGGAAAAAAGCTGGAGAATTTTATACACCAGCTGAAGTCTCTATCATGATGGCAAGAATTGCTGCAATTGGTCAAGAAGATAAAACGTTATTTAGTGTGTATGATCCGACAATGGGATCGGGTTCGTTAATGTTAAATATTCGTCACTACATCAATCAGCCTGATAATGTGAAATATCATGGACAAGAATTAAATACTACTACTTACAATTTGGCTAAGATGAATTTGATTCTGCATGGGGTAGAAAAAGAAGATATGAACTTGCGAAATGGAGATACGTTGAACAAAGATTGGCCAATGGATGAACCTTATACATTTGACTCAGTTGTAATGAATCCACCATATTCAGCTAAATGGTCAGCAGATAATACCTTTTTAGATGATTCAAGATTTAATCGTTATGGAAAATTAGCGCCGAAATCAAAAGCTGACTTTGCCTTTTTACTCCACGGATTTTATCATTTAAAAGAAACTGGAACAATGGCAATAGTTCTTCCTCATGGTGTGCTATTTAGAGGGGCAGCAGAAGGAACTATTCGAAAAAAATTATTAGAAGATGGAAGTATTGATGCGGTTATCGGTATGCCTGCTAACTTGTTTTATGGGACATCTATTCCAACAACAGTTATTATTTTGAAAAAAAATAAAACAACTCGTGATGTTTTATTTATTGATGCAAGTCAAGAATTTGTAAAAGGTAAAAATCAGAATAAACTATCACCTGAAAATATTGATAAAATAGTAGATACTTATAAAAATCGTGAAACAATGGAAAAATATTCCTTTGTAGCAAGTTTTGATGCTATTAAAGAAAATGATTATAACTTAAATATACCTCGCTATGTTGATACGTTTGAAGAAGAAGAACCAGTAGATATGGCGTTAATTGGTAAAGAAATAAAAGAAATTAGAGCAGAGAAAAAAGCTATCAATCAAGACATTTATCAAATGATTCAATCGTTAACTTATAGTGAAGAAGATGCTGATTGGATTCAAGGGGCATTAGAGGTGTTTAGAGATGAATAATCGTAAAATACCTAGCTTGAGATTTGAAGGATTCAGTGATGATTGGGAACAGCGTAACATTAAAGAAATTTCGAAAGTTTTTATAGGATTAGTAACTTCTATGACAGAGAATTATCGTGAGAAAGGAACTTTACTAATAAGAAATTCTGATATAAAACCTGGTCGATTTGAATTTTCAGCAAATCCAATTCATTTGGATGAGGAGTTTGCTGAAAAGAATGCCACTCGACGATTAGAGTTAGGAGATATTGTTACAGTGCATACTGGAGATATAGGTACTTCAGCAGTTATTGGGAAAAGAGAGGTAGGTTCAATAGGATTTGCTACAATTAATACTCGACCGAATAAAAAAATATTGGACTCTGACTATCTAGGAACATATTTTAATACGAGTATTCATAAGAATTGGGCTGTTAAAATGTCAACAGGTGATGGTAGAAGTAATTACAATTTGTATGACTTTAATAGACTGGAGATACCTATACCTGATCTTAAAGAACAATTTCAAATAGGTTCTTTTTTCAAACAGTTTGATAACGTTATTACTCTCCAAGAGAAGAACTTAGATTTACTAAAAAAACAAAAAAAAGGTTTTTTACAGAAAATGTTTCCGAAAGATGATGAAAAAGTTCCAGAACTTAGATTTGAAAAATTTGATGATGATTGGGAACAGCGTAAGTTGGGAAATATTGGGAAATTCAATCCAAAATCAGAATTACCAGAGAAGTTCGAATACGTTGATTTAGAATCTGTAGTAGGTACTGAATTAGTAAGCCATCGAACTGAAAATAAAGAATCAGCCCCTTCTAGAGCGCAGCGCTTAGCTGAAAAAGGAGATTTATTTTACCAAACTGTTAGACCATATCAGAAAAACAACTATTTATATAATTTACCTTATGATAATTATGTTTTTTCAACAGGATATGCTCAAATAAGGCCTGAAAGTAATGGCTTTTTCCTATTAACATTACTTCAAGAAGAAAAATTTGTTAACCGAGTTTTAGTAAGATCAACTGGAACTAGCTATCCGGCAATAAATTCTAAAGACCTTGAAAAAATATTGATCACTATTCCTACTGAAAAAGAAGAACAAACCAAAATTGGTAATTTTTTCAAACAACTTGATAAGACTATTACTCTTCAAGAGCAACAGTTAGAAAAATTAAAAGAAATGAAAAAGGGGTTTCTGCAAAAGATGTTTGTATAATTTTTTTTTTTCAATCATTTTAATAACAATTATCTAAAAACCTTCTTATAATGAAGTTAAACATTATAAGGAGGTTTTTTTATGTTAAGCAATGAAGATGTGTTGTTTCATGAGTATTTTAGTGAATGGATTGATTTGTACAAAGTTGGTGCAGTTCGTGATGTTACTCTGGCAAAATACCGTATGTCGCTTCAGCATTTAAAGAACATTGCTCCGAATGTCAAGGTTTCAGAAATGGATAGACGAAAGTATCAAAAGATTTTAAACTTATACGCGTTAACACATGAGAAACAAACAACCACAGATTTTCATCATCAATTAAAAGGGGCAATTGTTGACGCTGTTGATGAGAGATTAATACAGGTTGATCCTACTAGAAAAGTAGTGATTAAAGGTAGAGCTCCCTCAAAGAAAAAAATAAAATTTGTTAGTCAGTTTGATTTACAAAAATTGATTAATCATTTGGATTTAACTGACGAAATTAATTTTGATTGGCTTATATTATTGATAGCTAAAACAGGATTACGTTTTTCAGAAGCACTTGCATTGACTCCTTCAGATTTTAATTTTGCCTATCAAACTATATCCATTTCTAAAACGTGGAACTATAAAACAAAGTCAGGTGGATTTCAAGGAACTAAAAATGCATCCTCAAAAAGAATTGTTCAATTGGACTGGAAAACAAATATGCAGTTTGCACAATTACTAGATGATTTTCCAGATGAAAAATTAATTTTTGTAAGAGGAAGAGTTTTTAATTCAACTGTTAATAATCAATTGAAAAGACATTGTGAAAAATGCGGTATACCTGTTATCTCTATTCATGGATTGAGGCACACTCATGCGTCTCTTCTACTTTTTGCTGGTGTTTCAATTGCCAGTGTAGCAAGACGATTAGGTCACGCTAATATGAGTACGACTCAACAAATTTATCTTCACATAATTCAAGAGTTAGAAAATCAAGATAATGATAAAATAATGCGGTATTTATCTAGTATATAAAGCTGTTTCCCTTGAAGAGTAATAGTTTCGTCAAGTTGTTTGAAGAAGTTACCGATTTTAGTTTGTTCTTCAAAATCAGGATAGAATAATTTTACTTCTTTTAAATCTGCGTTATACAAATGAACCACTGAATTACCTTGTGCTTTCTTCATTAATTCTTTTTTTGCTTCGCCATTTGAAATTGTTAAAGCTAGAAAAGTGGATTCTATTTTTTCAGAAGGTTTAATAATATTCAAGTCTCCACCTAAAATGATATCTTCATTATCAACAACAGCGGCTCTAGCTATATCTTCAGAAGTTTCACCTGACGATGGAACTACTACTTCTCTACCCTCACTTAATATGGAATTTTCTTGTGCATCTACGTAAGTGTCTACATCTGTTATTATTGTTTGAAAATTTGTATACAATCTACCGTAAAGAATTATAGGTGATCCTTCTTTAATAAGATCACCTTTTGTATATCCTTTTCCTTTTGAAAATTTAGCTAATTTTCCCAACTTACGCTGTTCCCAATTGACAGACGTGAATCTTATAAGCAGATTATCATCTAATAGTGTTATAATATGTTAAAAATAGTGTTTTACTTAGTGAAAAAAGTAAATTATTAGAAAAAAAAGAAGCAAATTTGAAAAGTCATTACTTTTTTCGTTAAATGACAAGAAAGTGGTAAAAATTGCATACGACAAATTTTTAAATTTGTGCCAAAAATGGCACAAAATTTCTGATTTCATGTCAAAAATGGCGTAAATTTTTAAATTTGTCGTATGTCAAAATAGGTAAAGTGAAAAAGATGAAAAGTTTCAATACTAAAGTTTAAAAGTAAAGGGAGCGTTGGTTGAGGGTATGGATATTCAAAAAAATGAACTAGAAGTTGAAAAAAGATTAATCAAAGTTTTAGGAGAAGGTCATAATCAGTGGACGTATCGTCCAGATTTAAAGAGTGAGGCTGACTTGTGGCGTAATCTTCGTCAAAAAATAAGTCAAAATAATGTGGCAGAGCTTGATGATGTCCCATTAACTGACGATGAATTTGAACGAATTAAAGTGGAGTTATTGAGTAAAACAAGGACTCCGTTTGATGCAGCGAAATGGTTAAAAGGAGAAAATGGAATTGCTCGTATTACGATTGAAAGAGATGCAGATTTAGGAGTCATTTCTCTCGTCTTATTTACACGTGATTATACTGGTGGCATTTCAAGTTATGAAGTGGTTAATCAAATTGCTACTCAAAATATTAACGAAACAGGACACAATCGTCGCTTTGATGTGACACTGTTGATTAATGGACTTCCGATTGTGCAAATTGAATTAAAGCAAGTTTCTGCTAAAGACGGTGTTTTTCAAGCGTTTAATCAAATTAAGAAATATGCAGAAGAAGGAATGTATAGAAATAATATCTTTTCAACTTTACAGCTATTTGTTGTTTCTAATGAAAAAACGACTCGCTATTTTGCTAATGCTCTTCCGACTAACCTACACAAAAAATTTATGTTTAGTTGGCGTACAAAGGATAATAAAAAAGTAGATGATGTTTATGAATTTGTTAAACAGATGTTAAATATTCCTGACGCACATAAATTAATTGCGGACTATACGATTGTGAGTGAAGATCAAGATAATAAAGTTTTGATGGTACTTCATCCATACCAAATACATGCGATTGAAGAACTATATACATCTGCAGCTAAACATCAATCGGGTTATATTTGGCATGCTACAGGAAGTGGTAAAACCCTAACAAGCTTTGTTTCTACTAAATTACTAGCAAGAAAATCAGGGGTTGATCGAACGATTATGTTGATTGACCGAAAAGATTTGGATAATCAAACAACCAGTGAGTTTACTAAATTTGCTTCTGAATATAATACAGGTATTTCTTCTGGTGTTGGAAAGAGTAACAGTTTGATTGTTGGTACAGGAAGTGCTAGAGAGCTTAGCCAAGTGTTGTTGTCTGATACAAACTCTAATACAGTTATTATTACGACACGTCAAAAATTAGATTCAGCTATTCGTTATGCTGAAAAGATTGAAGCTGAAAAGGGAACTAAGCGTTTTGAGAAGTTAAAAGGACAGCATATTGTTTTTGTTGTTGATGAATGCCATCGTGCTGTGAGTTCTGAAGGGATGGAAGAGGTTAAAAAGTATTTCCCTCAATCGACTTGGTTTGGCTTTACAGGAACTCCTATTTTTGAGGTAAACAAAAAACAAGCAAAAGGAAAACTAGCAAGAACAACAGATGATCAATACGGAGATTGTTTACATACTTATACAATCAAAAATGCTTTAGAAGATGAAGCTGTTCTTGGATTTCAAGTTGAACATGATGATACAGTGGATAATGAAACGTTATATAATTCAATTTTTACACAACTTCTATTAGAGAATAAATACCAGAAAAAAAGTCATGATGAGATAAATAAAATAATCGATCAAATGGATGGAATAGAAAAAGAAACATATATGAAGCCGTTTGAATACGAAACAGAAGAGCATATAAAAGAAGTAATCAAAAAGATTTTTAAACCTAATGATGCTTATAACAAGTTTGATTTTAAAAATGGCTTGCCACAGAAATCAGCCATTCTAACAACTAACTCAATTGAGATGGCTAAGAGATACTATTACTTAATTAAGGAAATGACTAGTCAAGAAAATTGGATAGAAAAGGTTTATGGCAAAAATTCTCTGAGAATGGGTAGACTGATTGAAGATAAGGATTTTCCTAGAATTGCGATTACTTATTCAGTACAAGAGAATGAGGAAAATGCGTCAGTCATTCAAAAAGAGATGGCTGAGATTATAGAAACCTATAATGATTTTTATGGAACATCGTGGGATATAAAAGAAATAGAAAGATACAATGGTGATATTAATAACCGTTTAGCAAGGAAAAAAGGTGAATTTAAACAATTTGGACAGCATTTAGATTTAGTAATTGTTGTTGATAGATTGCTAACAGGATTTGACGCTCCAACTATTCAAACGTTATTTGTCGATCGAAATATGAGCTATGCTAATCTAATTCAAGCTTTTTCAAGAACAAATCGTACTTATCCAGATAAGAAAAAAGGGATGATTGTTACTTTCAGATACCCGCATACAATGGAAAAAAATGTTGAAGAGGCGACACTCTTATATTCACATCAACAAGAACAGTCAGGACTGATTTATCCAACTTATCAAGAATCAAAGAAGCGATTTTTAGAAACCTATCAAGAGTTGACTGAGATGCTGGAAAACTTTCCTGAGGGTGTTGATGAACATGATACATTTGATGAGCGAGTAGATTATGTTCAACATTTTCAAACATTAAATAATGCTTTCGAAGCTTTAGTAACTTACAACGAATACAATGAAGAGATTATTGACTATGATCAGCAAGGTGAACCATTGGAAACCGAATTAGGTGTTCAAGTTAATTTTATTGAAGAAGAGTATGGAAATTATGAAACTGTTAAAGGGTCATTAATTGCAGGAATTCCACCTATTTCATCAAAACTATCAATGATTGAGTTTTTTGATCGTAATAATTCAAAAGTTTACAATATTGACTCTGCTTATATCAATCAATTATTAGGTAATTATTCAGCCAACAGCCAAGATATTCGAGAAGAAATTGAAAAAGCTCTAGCTAAAATGAATAAAACAGAACAAGTTAAATCTGTTTATAGAAATATACTAAATAAGATAGATACTGGTGAAGTAAGTGCTGATGGAGATATATTAATTTTGAAGCGAGTCTTTTTTACAACAGAACGAGATCGTATCATTCGTGAATTTGCAGATGAGTGGTGTGTTTCTGAAAGTGAACTCCATACATCTGGTTTACAGTACGAAATAGGAATGTCTGAAGTACCGAATATTAAAAAAATAACTAAAAGTCGAGACTTAGAAAAGTATAGAGAAAAGCATCCTGATGTTAAACCATTTAAATATAATACACTGCTCAAAAAAGCATGGATTGAGTGTTTAGAATCTACTATAATTCCGTTTATCGATGAATTGAAGTAGCAAACAAATTCTAACTACTGTATAATTATTACTATAGAAAGTGTTTTTTATTCAAAAGGATACTAATGAAACTTATTTATCTGTCAACGAGGTCATTTGAAAGCTTACTTATTGAAAAAATACGAAAAGTAGTTATTTATCTTTTGTTCGCCTATAGAAATGGAGGAGAGGACATGAAAAGAGTAGTAATTAATTTCATTATTTTTCTGTTTGCTGCAATTGGAACTTTCTTTATAAAGAATCTTCTAATTGAGGGACATACAATTATGCGTATTGTGGGTCTGGTTGGTTTAGTTATTTCTATTGTCTATCTTGTTTTTGAGAAGAAAATGAATTTACCAACTATTTATGGTCGTAGTCAGTCAGGTGGGTCAAATGCAAATGGTGCTGCTATTCTTGGACTTTCTTGTGGTCTCATTTCGATTGGAGTCGTTCAATTGATTGTTGGAATAGCACTAGGTGCAGTTGTTATTGTATTAGTTAATAGATTTGTTACTGTTGAAACTCAATAGATAAAAAAATGACTAGAAATTATCTAGTCATTTTTTTTGCCTATTGATTTGATCATCATGATTGATTCATCCTGAATGATTCCTGTTTCCAAAAAGTTGAATGAAGTGTACAGTGATTTGGCTGTTAAATTATCTTGATGATGAAAAAGAGCAATATAAGAGGAGTCTCCTAGTGGTAACGTCTCAATCTCTTCAATCATTTTATGGAAAGCAAGTTTTCCCAATCCTTTACCTTGATGTTGTTGGTCAATCATAATATGCCAAATAAAGTAGGCTTTTTGTTGATAAAATTCTTTTCCTTCAAAAGATTCATGATCTAGAATATCGTAAGTATACATCAGAAAACCGACAAGTTGATTGTCGTCATAAATACCTAATGGAATGGCAGAAATTCTTTCAGCGTTTAAGACGTAGGCATCAGCGATACATCGAATATTTGTTGCTTGCTAAATTCTTTTTGGTCTGACGAAACATCAAGAGAAATGATATCATCTAGGTTTTCTTCTGTGACAGGTTGTAGTGAAATCATAAGGTGCTCCTTTTTTCTTATTTAGTTATTATTTTAAGGTATAATTAGCAAAATAGATAGTTTTGTTCTATCAATACTCTAAACAGACGAGGGATTAAATATGACTGAAACAGAAGATAAAAAGAAAGATTCATTTTCTTTTAAAAAAGGATGTAGTCTATTTTTTATACTAATTAATTTATTGATTTTTTTAGGTATCTTGACAATGTGCAGTGTTCCTAAAGAAAAATATAAGCCTTATTTATCTGCTGGAGAAGAATATTATAAAGAGGTGTTGGAGATTTCACCGAAAATTTCTCATAGGAAATATTATGCTGATGAAGGTGGCGGTTTTTCCATCAAAGTTCAATTTAATCCAGAACAAATGCAAGAAAACCTTGTTAAATTATATACAAAAAATCAGACAGAGTACTCATTTAGAGCAACATCTGTTGAATCTCAAACTGTGGGTATTTCAAAGAAGGCAATAAAAACGATTGAACAAGCCAATGGTTATTCTGAGTATAATAAACCAGTCTCAGAAATGTTAAATGAATTATTAGAGATAGATAACCCAGATTCTGAACTGTTTGAAAAATCAAATCATTTTAGAGTCAATCTATATTCAACTGATTTATTATTTTGGAATAAAGTTCTTTTTCATTTTGAAGATTTGAGGAAAAAGACATTTAATGAAAGGTTTGAATGGTTTGCAAAACAAGTGGATGAAAATACTTTTTTCTGTGTGAGAGTAGATGTTTACGGTGAGTCATTTTTATTTGATACTTTAAAAGATGATAATATACCAGTCAAAAATTTCCCCATCGGAACAATTTTTATCATGAAAAGTGAATTTGATAATGAAAGAGTGATTTATGAATCAGATGAAACCTTTCAATTAATAAAAAGTCAGAATGATTATCCTGTTTCCTATTAAAAAAAGCGAAAATCCTAAAAACTAAATGGATTTTCGCTTTTTTATAGAATTACGGTGATTATTTTCCTTTTTTTAGTAAGGCAACTAAGAAAGAGCTACTCAATAAGATTGTTCCTAAAAAGGCAGAAAGAATAGTATTTTTTTCTTCACCTGTTTTTGGCAATGTTTTTTGAGTGCTAGAATTAACTGATGCTAGTTGTTTATTGTTATTTTGAGTACTATTATTATTATCGCTACTGCTTGATTCTTGAGTTGTTGAAGTAGTTGTTTCATCAATTGAGTTTCTAATATTTTGTTTTACTGTATTCAAATCGTCTAAACTAGCAACTGTTTCAAGCTCTTTTAAAAAGTTATCATACTTTTCTTTACTTAATTTCCCCTTATCTAGTAAATCTTTTAAATAATCTTTTGTACGCTGGATTTCAGATTTGAGTTCATCCATCATAACGCCTGGGTCTGTGTAAGGTTCACCAGATGTATCAGTAATCGCTTGTTTAATCGTATTCAATTCATCTAAACTTTCAACTTCTTTTAAATTCTCTAAAAAAGAATCGTATTCTTCCTGAGTTAATTTACCTTTAGTTAATAAGTTTTGTAATCTTTCTTTTGTACGTTGAATTTCAGAATTAAGTTCTTCCGTCATAGTTCCGTTGTTGTACCCTGAATCTGTACGTGCCTCATTTATTAATTGATTTACAACATTCCATTCATCTAAATTAGTAACTGTTTCAAGTTTTTTAGATAGCTGGTCATATTGTTCTTTTGTAATATAGTTTTTAGATAAAAGCTTGTCTAATTTTTTCTTTGTTTCTTTTATTTGATCTTTAACTTCTTCAATGATGTTATCTTCGCCACTTGGATTAGGATTAGGTTCATGAATAAAAGTATTTTCTTTTGATTGCTCTGTTTGATTGTTGTTAATATTTTCTTTTGTTTCTACTGCAACTGATTTTGTTGTGTCAGTACTTGTTTGAGTTGAGTCTGTGGCAAAAACAGTTGTTGCTCCTGTACCTAGTAATAAACCTGCTAAAAATAAGGAATATGATTTTTTCAATACACTCTCTCCTTTAAATGTTTTTCATTTTAATTATATATTAAGTAAATAGAAGAGACAACGATATTTATCTTATATTGAACGATAAAAAAGCCTTTTCCAAGTTTCAATAAATCAAAACTCAGAAAAGGCTAAATATTATTTCACACCATTAAATTGATATTCAAGTACAGCACTACCCATAGCACGTGCAGCTATAAGCAAGCATTCTTCATCAATTTGGAATTTTGGATGATGGTGAGGGAACATTTCCTCGCCTTCTTTTGTTGCACCGATATAGAAGAATGAGCTTGGTTTTACTTTTGCATAATAAGCAAAATCTTCTGAAGGTGTTTGTGGTTCACAGCGGAAGATGTCCGTTACATTTTCAATGTTTGCTTCTTGGAACGCTTTAGCAGTCATCTCAGTTAATGCTGCATCATTCATTAAAACAGGATAATCACTTGAGTAATCTAAGTCATAGGTTAATCCAAATGCTTGGCAAATACCATCTAAAATTTGTTTGAATTGCTCTTCTACAACGGCTAAGTTGCTTTCACACATCACACGAACATCACCAGATAAAGAAACGGAATCTTTAATGATGTTTGGGATACCAGCACCGTCAAATGAACCGATAGTTACTGTAACCGTGTCAGCAGGTTTAATGCGACGACTGACAATCGTTTGAACAGCTGTGATAAAGTGAGCTGCAGCAACAATCGTATCATTTGCTTCATGAGGAGCAGCACCGTGTCCACCTTTTCCTTGAAGTTTTAATTTGAAGGTTGAACGACCAGTTTGAATAGCCCCTTCACGATAACCAATTGTGCCCAATGTCATATTAGTCATCACATGTGCTCCTAGAACATGATCAATGCCATCAAGACAACCAGCTTCAATCATGCCAATAGCTCCACCAGGTGGAATTTCTTCTGCCGGTTGATGTAGAACACGAATCATACCAGGCAACTCGTCTTTTAATTCAATTAATGTATCGGCTAAGACCATCATATAAGCAGTATGACCATCATGCCCGCAAGCATGCATCACACCAGGATTTTGTGAAGCAAATGGGAATGGTGTATCTTCTTGAATTGGCAGAGCATCGAAGTCAGCTCGAATGGCTAAATTAGCTCCAGGTAAGCCACCTTGAATATCAATAGTAATACCATAGCCATCTCCAACATTTGTTTTGATCAGGCAATCTTTTCCTTCATAATAATCAGCGATAAATTTAGCTGTTTTCTCTTCTTTAAATGATAATTCAGGATGTTGATGCATGTAACGTCTTAATTCAATTATTTCCGGTTCTCTTTCTTTTAAGCGTTGTTGTAATTTTTCTTGAAGATCTTTCATTTGAGACATGTTTTATTCCTTCTTTCAATAGTATTTTATTCGTTAATCGGTGTTGCTGAAAATTGACGAGATTTACGATAAGCAGTTAACCAGCTGTACATAGTGACAACTGAAAGAATTGCTAAGACAATCCATGCAGATGAGTAAGAACCTGTCATATCAAAAGTTGCTGCAACAGCTAATGAACCAATAGATAATCCAATTTGAGTAGCGCTGCTGACATAACCGTAAACATCTCCGTATTGTTCTGGTCCATAAATAGCTGATGTAACAAGAGGAGGAATTACTGTACCGATTGCATTTCCTAACCCAAAAACAACAGCCATAGCATATGCAAAAATAATATTTTGTCTAAATAGAATGCAGACAAAAGCAAGAGCAAAGGCAGTACAGCCAAAGAGAATACTTACTTTAATACCAAATTTATCGTTAATCCATCCAAGAAGTAATTTCCCACCAACACCAATTAGTGAATAAAGAGAAATAATAGAAGCTGAAATAGCTGGACCGTGCAATTCTTCCAAAGCAGGAGGGAATTGACCAAGAGCACCACTGTTGATAATACCGTTACAGATCATACCGATAATTAAAATAATGAAAAAGCTTTTTGTAAATGAATCTTTTGTTGAGATAGTTAATTGTTGTTTAACAGCTTTTGTTTGATTAGCATCTACTTCATCTGCTCCATAGGGTTGTAAACCTTTGTCACTTGGTTGTTTTTTGATTAAAAAGAGTGAGACAGGTAAGCAGACTGTTAAAATAATAGCAGCAAAGATAAAGTAAGTTGTACGCCACCCATAATGAGATAACCACATAGTTACTAATGGGCTAAAGATGAATCCACCAACACCGATACCGGCCATGGCAATACTCATTGCTAAACCACGTTTTTTCTGGAACCAATTTGTAATAATAATACTCACGGGAATAATAGCAGCATTCAAATAACTAATTCCAATCACAAATGAAATAGCATAATGTTGATAAACATTTTGAACCAGACCGTAAGAAGCGTAAGCAAGAGCGAAAACAATAATGCTGATACTTTGCATACGGCGAATATTTCCTTTAGCTAATTTTTTGGTAACAAATGGTGCTAAGAAAATACCAATGATTTGTAAAATCGTGTTACTAAAGGTGAAAGCTCCCCGGCTAACCCCCATCTCCGTTGTAAACGGAATCAAAAATTTGTTTGCCATTGACATGACACTTGGTACCATTGTTGTCGTAATAAGCACACAGCCAAGAACGACCCACCAACCATAAAACATTTTTTCTTTTTTCATGACATACCATCCTTAATTAGTTTTGATTATTATGTATTTCACATGTATAATTGTAACCGCATCCATATTGTGGAGAAATACGATAATTTATTTAAAGAAGCAGATATGTTGATTTTTTATTCTTTGCTATAAATTATGTGCTTATTTTCGAACGAAATTTATTTTAAGGAGCTTCTAAATGAAAAATACAACGTATTCATTGTCTGCTATTGATGAAACTTTAGTGACGTGTCGGTATTTATCTGAAACAACCATTTATTTTATTGTTCAAGGTGAATTGACGGTTAAATTAAATAATCAATCCTTTGAACTGAGCAAGGGGAATTTTTTAGTCGGTAATATAAATGACCGAGTTGAGGTGTTGCCTGATGACTTAGATCAAGTGGTTGGGTTTGTCTTAAAAATTGACAATTCCTTTTTCACATCAGTCTATCCTCAATTTCTCTCAACTCGCTTTACTTGTTACTCTGAAGGAGTGGAAATAGGAAAGCAAGAGACGTATTTAGAAATTAGACGACATATTTGTGAATTGATTTTGACACATTTTAGTACGAAACCAATCAAAGATTTAATCATTTCAATGTCCTTAAATCAAATTATTTTATGGTTAGTTCAATATTTCAAACAAGACCATTTGGGAGAACAACAAATCCAACATAAATTGATTTTAGAAGTTTTAGACTACGTAGATGATCATTACTTTCATATGATTACCCTAGAAGATGTGGCAAAAGAATTTTTCATGACAACATCAGCTTTATCTAAGTTATTTAAAGAAATCACAGGAACTTATTTTTCAACTTATTTAAACGAATTACGCGTATCTAGAAGTATGAACGATTTATTATTTTCAGGATTAAGCATGGATGAGATAGCCTTACATAATGGATTTGGTAGTAGTAAAACTTACCGAGAACACTTCAAGAAGGTTTACGGAGAATCACCAGGCTCTTACCGTAAAAAACGAAAACGAGAAAAAGAAAAAAGTGAAACAAGCGAGAAAATTCGTCATATTGAAGAACTAAGTCAACTTGATATTTTAAATTCGCTTTATAAGTACACTCATTTTTCAAATGAAACGTCAACAAAAGTAACAAACGTGGTCCAACATAAAAAGGTAACGATGTTAAGACAAGTAGAAAAGAAAATGGCTCATGCTAAAGTAATGATTAATGTGGGTTCCCTTAATGAATTACTGGATTATGGAACGTTTAAAGAAATCGAAAAAATTCAACAAGAAATAGGAATTGACTATATAGGAATTGATTCTTTGTATGATGATCTATCTAGTTCATACAGAATTAATAATGGACAACATTTACCTATCTTTTCTATGTTTGGGAAATTTGATGGCTTGCTTAACTATTTTAATAAGGAAGGAATCGGTATTTTTTTCAATCAATCTCTGTTGACTTTTAAAGAGATGAGCGAGATAGAAAAGCAAGAGAATATCACGTTTATCCAACATTTAATTAATAAACTAGAAGTAAATAATTTGAAAAAATGGCGAGTTAATTATTCCTTTGATTCCCCTAATTTAAAGGAAGATTTAGCTTCGTTTAAATTTTTATCAAAAGAGTTAGCACAAGTTGTGCCAACTATTCAAACGGGTGTGACTTTACCGATTGATTATCCAGACTATAATTTTTCAACTGCTGAGAAAAAAAGTATCTTTTTAGAGAAGATATTACCTTTTTGTGATTTTGTTTCTATCTTGTCAGAGCCAAATCAAATCTACAGTGAATATGAAAATGAGATTACTGAGGTAGAGAAATTTCAAGAGTATACTTACCGAAAAGTGCTAAAAATAGAAAGAATGCTTATGGAGTGGCAATTAGAACTACCAATTGTGGTCTTAGAATGGAATACGTTAACAGGACAGGACCAATTTATTGGAGGCAATTTCTTTAGAGGCGCTATCATACTTCAAGAGTTACTTAAGATGAATCAACACATTGACTGCTGTGGTTTTTGGATTAATGCAGGTCTTTATGAAAAATACTTAGATGAAACCCCGATGACTTATGATGGACTCGAACTATTTCATAATTATAGTGGCTGTCGACCTGTGTACTATATATTACAATTTTTCAAACGGTTAAATGGCTTTATTATTTCAATGGGGAGTGATTACTGGTTAATAGAAATGGCAGGTCATTATCAATTGGTTTTATGGAATTCAAATTATTTCTTGCCTAACTTAAGTGTGGAAGCTAACTTTTTAGAAAGCCTTTCTATTGCGTATCACTTAGAAACAGAGATGATTTCTTCTCACTATTTTCAAATTAAACAGTTTGAGTTAAATCGTGAATCTGGCGCGTTATTTTTTAGTTATGCTGATTTCGATAGTCGAGTTCCTCTTGATTTTGAAGCTCATCACTATTTAGCAGAAACGACAAAACCAAAGATGAAAGTATTTGATATGGAAGTAGGGGAGAAATTTGAATTAGACACAACAATCAGTAGTAATGGTATTTTATTATTTGAGTTAACACCTATCTATCATCCGTAATCAAAAAATCGTGACGAACTTAACTAAGTTCGTCACGGAGTTTATGATTTATTTTAAAACGTCTGGCATAATTTGTTTAATGAAATCTACTGTTTGGTTATCAACGTCTTTTTCTGGATTGAATTCAACCAAATCAAAAGCAACCACATTAAAGGCTTTATGAAGTTGTCTAAAAATATAAAGTGTTTGTTTTAAATCAAGCCCGTTTGGCACGTCAGTTGTAACACCAGGGACTAAAGTTGGGTCGGCTGAATCTAAATCATAAGAAAGATGTAGATTTTTAACTTTTTGAGCTTTCAAATGAGCAATTGATTCTTTCATTACTGTTTCGATACCTAATGACATCACTTCGTCTGCTGTGTAGTGCTTAATACGAAGTTTATCTAGTAAAGCTTGTTCTTCAGGTTCAACATCTCGTAGCCCAATATAGACAACATTTTCAGGTTTTAAATATTTAGTTCGAGGGACAAAGTTCACTAGTCCGTCATCACCTAAACCAAGTAGTGCCGCAACAGACATACCGTGAACATTTCCACTGTTAGTAATATCATTTGTATTAATATCTGCATGAGCATCTACCCAAACAACGCCTAAATTATCATAGTTTTCTAAAGAATGAACACCACTAGCAATAGCAATGGAATGATCACCACCAATTAGAATATTTTTCTCTCCTTTTTCCGAGTGTGCAATATAGGACTGATGAATTTCTTTTAAATGATCCAAGATTTCAAAATAGTACTTCATCTTTTTGGTTCGTGTAATACCATGAGATGTAACAGGATTCGTAAAAAGAGTACCATCAGGTAAAACGCTTTCATTTTTCAAGACATCAATCCCAGTTTTGATGCCCGGATTATCGGCTCCTAGATACATATTAGATGTGATAATAGTCATACTTTCTTCCTCCTACCATTTTTTAAGTAAATTAGTGACATATTCATTATATCACAGATGTTTTTATGAGATACTTAAAAATTATTTAGTGTTTTAAAAAATGGTTTTAACCTATTGAGTAAAAAAAGAGTTTCAAACACTGATTTTATTGATAGAATATAATTATATTGTTAATTAAAAGGAGAGTTATAATGAAAAATAAAGTTATACAAAGAAAATGGGCATTTGTTTTAGCGATTATGTTCTTGATATTTGCTATAAAAAGTTTGATGACAGGATTTGATTTATCTGATCCATATGGAATGGGTCAATTATTTGGAACCATATTCTTTCCAGCGCTATTTTTTTACATTGCTTTTAAGAAAAAGAAATAATTAAAAATTTAACTTTAATGAGGAGAATTGAGATGAATATCAAAAAAGGAACGTTAGAAAATTTAGAAGAATTAGTTGTTTTGTTTGACCAATATCGTCAGTTTTACGGACAAGAATCAAATGAGTTTTTAGCACGAGAATTTTTGACTGAAAGAATCAAAAAAGAAGAATCAATTATTTATTTAGCGTACTTAGATGATAGTCCAGTTGGGTTTACTCAACTGTTTCCTTCATTTTCTTCAGTTAGCATGGAAAGAATGTGGATTTTAAATGACCTATTTGTTTCTGAGAAAGCGCGTCAAAAAGGAGTTGCTAATGCTTTAATTGAACAAGCAATTATCCTTTCAAAAGAAACAGACGGTAAAGGAATTTTACTTGAAACAGGAGCGGATAACGTTTCAGCTCAAAAATTATATGAAAAAATTGGCTTTGAACAAGAAACAGCTAAGTTCTATTTTTACTCAACTCATTAATCATTTTTTTAGAAGGATAAATATTTTCTTGATTTAATTAGTGATTCCAGTATAGTGAATACTGATAATGAGAATTTTTAAATAGAAGGAAGTGTCGTATGCGTTTAAATAAATTTATTAGTGAATCAGGTAAAGCGTCAAGAAGAGGCGCTGATAAACTAATCGAGGCAGGGCGAGTAACGGTTAACGGTAAAAAAGCTAAGATTGGGACACAAGTTGAACCAGGAGATGATGTACGTGTTGATGGCAATCAACTATATATAGCCCCGAGAAGTAATGTGTATATTGCCTTAAATAAACCAGTTGGTATCACAAGCACAACTGAGAAAAAGGTAAAAGGAAATATAGTTGACTTAGTTAATTATCCTAGTCGTATTTTTCATATTGGCCGTTTGGATAAAGATTCAGAAGGTTTGATTCTTTTAACGAATGATGGTGATATTGTTAATGAAATTCTACGCTCTGAAAATGAGCATGAAAAAGAATACATCGTATCAGTGGATAAAGCAATCACACCAGACTTTATAAAACAAATGTCAGAAGGCGTCCACATTTTGGATACAAAGACCTTACCTTGTGAGATTGAAAAAATAACAAATTACGAGTTTAAAATTATTTTAAAACAAGGTTTGAACCGTCAAATTCGACGTATGTGTGAAGCTCTAGGATATAACGTAACTCGTTTACAACGTCTAAGAATCATGAACATTGAGCTTGGTAATCTACCAATTGGTCAATGGCGTTATTTATCTAAAAAGGAAAAAGCTCGTCTATTTGATGATTTAGATTATGAAGAAAAACAATGGTAAATAAATAATTTTTAAAATTATCTAAAAAACTCTTTAAGTATCCTGTTTTTGCAAGTATAATGGAACAGGATATTTTTTGTCTTTAAAAGACATGAAAAGAATAGAAGAAAGTGAAGTGAGATTATGGGACGTAAATGGGCGAATATTGTAGCGAAGAAAACAGCAAAAGACGCTAATAACAGCAAAATTTATGCAAAATTTGGGATTGAAATCTATGCAGCAGCAAAATCAGGTGATCCTGATCCGCACTCTAATCAAAAATTACGTTTCGTAATTGAGCGTGCTAAAACATATAATGTACCAAAACACATTATTGATCGTGCGATTGAAAAAGCAAAAGGCTCAGGAGATGAAACATATTCTGAACTAAGATATGAAGGGTTTGGTCCAAATGGTTCAATGGTCATTGTTGATACATTAACAAATAACGTGAACCGTACAGCAGCTGATGTACGTGCTGCATTTGGTAAAAATGGAGGAAACATGGGAGTTTCAGGAGCTGTTGCTTACATGTTTGATAACACAGCTATCTTTGGTTTTGCTGGAAATGATGCTGATGAAATCTTAGAATACTTAATGGATAAAGAAATTGATGTTCGCGATGTCTTTGAAGAAGAAGGCCAAATTATTGTTTACGGTGAACATGCTGATTTCCATACAATTCAAGAAGCATTAAAAGAAAAAGGAATTACTGAATTTTCAATTGCTGAAATTCAAATGTTACCTCAAAACGATGTTGAGTTAACAGGAGAAGATTTAGAAACATTTGAAAAAATGATTGATGTTTTAGATGAACTTGAAGATGTACAAAGTATCTATCATAACGTTGATTTAGATTAATCATAGAATTAAAGATAAAGGCTGCTCTAAAAAAGAGCGGTCTTTTTTTAATATGACTGTATACATTTCACTCAGCTCAAACGTTTATATAGTAACAGAGAAAAAGGAGGATAAAAAGTGAAGAAAGGAGATAGGCTAGATGATTTATTACTTGAACTAGGTCAGAGAGCCTATACGTTATTACTGTCTCGTGGGGCAAAACACCATGAAGCAGAAGATGTGATTCAAGAATCTTACTACAAACTGATGACTTTTTTACCGGAATTAAAAACAGAACAAATCAAGCCGTGGTTTTATCGAGTTGTTTTAAACCAGTATATTGATGAAAAGAGAAAGCAAACTAAATCAGTTTATGTTTCTAGTAATTTTTTTGATCAAATAAAGGAAGACGAATCAAGTCATGGTGGTTATCGGCAAGTAGATCATTTGGATCAAATTGAGAGCGAATTTGAAAAAATTAAACCAGAGTATCAAGAGATTCTAACTCTTAAATACTATTATGATTTAAGCTACGATGATATTGCTGATATATTATCTATCAAACCTAACTCAGTCAAACAAAAACTAGCTAGAGCTAGACAGTCAATATTAAAAGAAAGGAAGGATTCAAATGGTTCCTAATTTTGAAAAATCCTTAAAACAAGCTAAAAGAAAAAACATGATACGGATTATTTTAATTACGATAGTAACAATTCTAATCGCTATTCCAACTCTTTATTTAGTAAGTAATAAAATTGTTAAACGACAATCTGATCAGTTAAATGCTGAGTTGATGATTCGTAATGCTGTAAAAGAACCAAACATTCAAATAGATTCTCAAGTATTAGCTAATTCAACAGCAACTGGTGGAGAAGTTGTCTCTAATCGGTCTAAGAATATCTCAGGATACGTAGTTCCTTGGAGCACCATTCGAGCAAAGTATTCATTATTTAATTATCAAATTGATCATAATGAATTACTAGCAGGAGAATATAGCTCTTCTGTCAACAGCTATTCTTATGACCGTCAAACCAAACAAAAAATAGCTGAATTTTATCATCCTGATATTACCTATAAAGAAGTAAAGCTACCTAATGACTTGAAAAAAGTAGATGGAAAAAAAGAAGAGGTAGCTGAGATGGCTTTATCTTTTGAAACGCCTAAAACAATCAAAGAAATTGAAAAAGATATTCCTTCGGGGGTAAATCTTTGTTGGCTTTATGTTTTCTCTTCTACAGAAGAAAAAGAAGTTCAAGGTAGAAGCAATGATGTTTATGGTTTTGAGTACTCAAAAGATGATGGGGATGAAGCTCTCGACTATTTTATAGATAATTTAAAAGAATGGAATCAGCCTTTTGAAGATAAAGAAATTAAAAACTTTATTAATCAAAAAAAAGAGATGAAAGAGTTGCCTATTCTAGGTGTGTTAGTCACTGGGCAAAATAGTGATTTAAAAAAATTAGAAAAAATACCTAATATTAAAGCTTCTTCAGTGGGAGTCAGTGTACCCAAAACATCTTATATTGAAGTAGAAAAATAGTCTAACTATTAAGAGTTAAACTAGTGGTGAATAATCTTAGAAACTGATTTTTCATCACTAGTTTTATATTTTTATAATTAAGGTAAATCAGAACAAGATATTTAAGTTGTGCATTGAATTATTATAAAATTCATATGCTGGAGTAAGTAGCCAAAACTAAAAATAAGATTGACAAATTGAATTGTTAGAGGATGTTTCTAAGTTTTTTAGATAAGTTGAGTGGACAATGGATTGAACGGATAGAACTAAATTTTGATCGGTGAGGTAGTTTGATTAATTGAAAGTGATAAAAATTCTCCAAGAAAATAAAATAAGAATCCTGGTTTAATAGGAATCTTATTTTATCTTTACGTATACCAATAAGAATTTACAAAGTAGTAGTTTGAAGTTCTAATTTATTAATTTTTGGGTTTCACATTTAATTATGTTAACTAGGAGGTTAAGTAACTAATTGTTGGTATGATATTATTAAGTATAAGGAGTGGTTTTCATGGAAAGTTATGAGTTGATATTTAATAATATATCTCCTAAAGAGATTTCTGTTTTATTAAAGTGGATCAATTTTAAAGAAAAAAATGTACTTAGTTCTCATTTTTATATTAATAATAAAGATGTAAAATTTGAAAGCATTGACAGCCTAGAAATATATTTTAATAAACAAAATACTGGTAATATTTTAGTAAAAGATATTTATATTGGAGCAACAATAAGTAAAGCCATCATAGTTATTTCTTTTGATGATTTAGATGGTAATTTGACTATTAATTTTTCTGAAAAAGATATGACCATTTTAAATGATTTAGTATTAGCCGATATTTGTAGTAATATTTTATCTATCATGACTAATTTAAATAATGCTACTATTTTTTTTGGTTATGAACCTGCTGAAGATAATGATATGACTCTCTTTAGTTTAAACAAAAACAACTTGGTATAATCACGAGTTATGTAAACTGTATAATATTTTTAAGTATTTATAAAACTTACTAAAACGTACTAAAAACCTTTTGTTTACAATAATGTCAGAATCTCTGACTGTCATATTTTTTTGATTTAAGAACGACTGTCTTGTTAAAATAAGAGGACTCATTTTTAATTATAGATATAAGGGAGGTGTTTATCTGTGAACATTGGAAGTGAAATAAAAAAAAGAAGAATTGAATTAAAACTAACCCAAGAAGACTTAGCAAAACAGTTAAATATTTCAAGAACTGCCGTTTCTAATTGGGAGCAACAAAGAAACTATCCTGATATTGAGTTACTTGTAAATATTTCTGATTTATTAGATATCTCTCTTGATAAACTATTGAGAGGTGATTCAAAAATGGTAAAAGAATTAAATATGGACTATAAGAAAAAGAAAAAATATAAAATTTTAGTTCCTTTATTTATACTAATTATCTTGCTTTTAAGTGGTTATATTTATGCTATAACTAGCACTGTTAAATATTACAGATATAATCCATTTGCAACAATTAATACAGGGTACGCTGTCCTCCCTGAAGATGTAACTTATAACAATGGTCTAAAGTATAATGAAGTGACTGATAGCCTCAAAATTCCTGATGCCTATAAGAATATAGAAGTTATTGATAGTAAAACTACTAATAAAGTTTTTTTAACTTTTCAAGGTGGTCAATCACCTAAAGGAAAGAATTTTGGAAAAATAGAATATAAAGATGATTATGTTTATGAACTAGAATTTATTTCTTGGGATTCTATTCCTAAAGAAGGATAGCGTAAAATATTTTGTGTAAATAGAAATTTTAGGTAGATAAAAAGAAAGTCCATTCTGTAAAATTAAAGTTACCACAACCGAAATTTTATAGGAGGACTTTCTCATGACTAATTTTACTACAGAAATTATGGAAACACTAATCAATAAAGGTGATTTGGATGACTTATTCCGTCGTCATCTAGAATTAGCTATCAATACACTGCTACAAGCTGAATTAACGGCTTTTCTTGATTATGAGAAATATGATCGCACTGGTTTTAATTCAGGTAATTCCCGAAATGGGAATTATTCTCGTTCATTTAAAACAGAGTATGGAGAATTAAATTTGGCAATTCCTAGAGATAGAAATGGAGAGTTTTCTCAACAAACGTTGCCTGCTTATAAAAGAAGTAACGACTCTTTAGAAACCACCATTATCCAATTATTTCAAAAAGGAATCACTATGTCTGAAATCTCTGAGTTGATTGAAAAAATGTATGGTCATTACTATACACCACAAACCATTTCCAATATCACTCAAATAGTATCTGAAGATGTTGTTGCTTTTAAAGAAAGGTCCTTAGAATCCCAATACTCAATCATTTTTATGGATGCTACTCACATTCCTTTAAAAAGACAAACTGTCTCAAAAGAAGCTGTATATATTGTCATAGGTATCCGACTGGATGGGACCAAAGAGGTTCTTGGGTTTAGTATTGCTCCAACTGAGTCTTCGTATGTTTGGAAAGAAATACTTCAAGACCTAAAAGACCGTGGTTTAGAAGAGGTTTTATTAGTCGTAACTGATGGTTTAAGCGGCATTGACGATAGTATCCATAGTATTTATCCAAATGCTCAATTTCAACAATGTTGTGTCCATATCTCTAGAAATATTGCTCATAAGGTTCGTGTTAGTGATCGACAAGAAGTCTGTAATGATTTTAAATTGGTTTATCAAGCAGCTTCAAAAGAAGAAGCTATGAATCAAATAAGTTTTATGATAGATAAATGGAAAAAGCAGTATCCACGAGTAGTTAAATTACTCATGAATCCTGCTATATTAACCTTTTATAATTTTCCTCCATCAATCAGAAGAACCATTTATTCAACTAACTTGATTGAAGGTTTTAACAAACAATTAAAGAAATATACAAAAAGAAAAGAACAATTCCCTAATGAAGAATCTCTAGAGAGATTCTTAGTTTCTCAATTCAACAACTATAATCAGAAATTTTTGTGTCGGATTCATAAAGGTTTTAAAGAAATACAAGATACATTAGAATCAATGTTTTAACTTAACCGACAGAATGGTTTTTTCCATTTACACATAATTCTTGACGCAACCTAAAGAAGTTCAACAATATTTAAGTAAAGAATAATTAATATTAATTAGAAATATTTGTATGAAAATGTACTAATTAGACTCAAATCGTTTGTAGGAACTTTGTATAACTTCTAGTACAATAACCTAACATATCATTAAAACGCGTGTAAAATGTTATAATTAAACAAAAGGAGTGAGTAAAATGAGGTTTCTTTTTGGTGGTTTTACTTTAGTTTTTCTCTTTGGAAGTTTATCTAGGTTTACACCTAATACCCCTTGGAATGATGTGTCAATTTTATTTAGAAAAAATAAAAAGGAATACATTACTTTTTCTAATAAAGTCAGAGGAACTTATTGTCTTGTGTTAGGAATTTTGTGTCTATTAATGTTTTTATCTTCATTTATTTTTGGTTATCCTAATAATGAATCTACTGTATTTATCGGATTTTGTTCAGTATTCTTTCTGACAATTATCTTAGAAGTAATAGTGTGAATTGGCAACACTTTTCTATACAAAAATTATAAGGTCTTTATTTTGTTCCAATAGTTATTTTACTTCCTGTTAAACAGCTTGCTTCATTTTCCAGTCCAAACGATAATTTAAAGGTGATAAATAACCTAATTTTCCATGCTTTCTAAATTTATTCCACCAATTGACATAATCCATTAACTCATATTGTAGTTCAAACAAAGAATCAAAAGATTGTTGGTAAATAAACTCAATCTTAAACGCTCGATAGGTTGCTTCTGCCACTGCGTTATCATAGGGACAACCAGGACGAGATAAAGAACGTTTGATTTGAAACGCATCCAATAATTCATCAATACTTTGGTTGTCAAATTCCTTTCCTCGGTCTGTATGAAAGAATTGGACACTTTCTAGAGAACTATTTATTGTTGCTAAAGCTTGTAAAACAAGGTCTACTGATTTATTAGGGCCACTTGAATAACCAACTATTTCTCGGTTAAACAAGTCTATAATGAAACAAACATAGTGCCACTTATTGCCAACTTTAACATAAGTTAAGTCTGTGACTAATGCTTCCATCGGTTCGTTTCTATCAAACTCTCGGGACAAGACATTTTCAATTTTTTGCTCATTTTTACTGGCTGCTAAAGGTTTAAATTTTAGCGTAGTATAACTTGACACAAAATTAAATTTCAACATAACTCGTCTGATTCTTCTTCTTGAAACAATTAATCCTTGATCTTTCAGATCATCTTTAATTCTTCTTGATCCATAGGAATTTCTGCTGCTTGTAAAGGAATCAATAATGGCTTTCTCTACAACAGCTTCTAATTCTTTCTTTTTAATTTCATAGTAATAAGCACCTCGAGAAACTTCTAATTTCCGACACATCGCTGATACACTGTACTTATCTTTATTTTTTCTGACAACTTCTACTTTCGTCCGAATATCAGCGCCGCTTGCTTTAAAATATCATTTTCCATCATCAATTCTTTATTTAGTTTGCGTAACTCACGTAATTCTTTTTCTTCAGGAGTTAGGTTGTCTTTCTCTTTGAATGAACCTGATTGGTTGTATTGTTTCACCCATTTATCGAAGGTTGATGGTGTTAAATCATATTCTCTAAGAATATCTTTTCTTGGCTTTCCTGATCTGTGCAGTTCAACCATTTGTTTCTTAAAGGATTCTTTGAAAGTACGTCTTGGTTTTCTGTTAGTTGCCATTAGATGTTCTCCTACTCTGTTTTTTATTAAGTATAAACACCTTATCTTTTCTGTTCAACTAAGTGTAACCTATCCAGTGGAGGTTAAATGGAGACATATACAGAAAGAATAATATCATAAAGTTGCGTATTATAATATGTAATCATGTTAACTAGCTCGTTAAATACCTAAGACCAATTTACCTGTAAATTGGTCTTAGGCATTTCTTCTAATTGAAATTTTTGAATTTCATCTTTATATAGATTTCTATAAAAATATAAATTAGAAGGAATGACGATAATCTCAAATTGTTTAAAAGTAAATTCCACATCTTCACCAACTAAAATAATTTTTCCTAAATCATCAAATTGCTTAAACGACAAAAATTCAATTCCAACTATTTCTTGAAGGTGAAGTTCAAAGTTTTTTGTATAATCTATTTGCTTTTCCCAATTAGTCCAACTAATCATAGATTCAAGCTCAATTATTAATTTAGGATTTCCTTCACTTGTATAAACTGCTGGAACATCTTGGTTATTAAGCCAACAAGAAACATATTCAAACTCAAAGTTTAATTTTCCATTCTCAAAATAGCATTTAGTAATCAGAGAATCATGAAATGAAAAATATTTGTCCGTATTATGAATGATCTTACTCAAAGTGAAACCTCCTAAATAAATCAGTCTTTATTAATATAATTATACCTTATATTCAACTTGGTATAATCACTAAACATGTGAACCTAGAATACCTTTAACTGAGCGAATTTTCTGTTTTAGAACAAAAATAATTGATCTTTTTAAATCTTTCCAAAATTTTCTTTAATTCATTGAATATCTAGATTTCTTTTGATAAGGTGAAAAAGTTAAGAAGGAGTTTAAAAAAATGAAAAGAAAATTAGTTATCGGTACTTTCTGGCTATCATTCGCTAACTTATTCTCAAAAATATTAGGTATTATTTATATTATCCCTTGGTTAGCTATGATGGGAAGTCAGCAAAATGGATTAGAGGCTCAAGCTTTATATAATGTTGCCTATGTACCTTATGCATTATTTTTAACGTTAGGAACAGCTGGATTTCCAAGTGCTATTGCAAAACAAGTGGCAGAATATAATGGAAAGAATAATTTTAGAACCAGTCTTAAAGTCTTAAAAGTTAGTGGATTACTAATGACTGTTACTGGAATTATCTCTGCTATTATGATGTATATACTAGCTCCTACTTTAGCAAAAAATAGTCCCATTAGTAACATTGAAGATGCCATTTTATGTATACGTTCACTTTGTCCATCTTTAGCAATTATTCCTATTTTAAGTGTTTTTAGAGGCTTTTTTCAAGGAAATAACGATTTAAAACCTTTTAGTCTATCTCAAGTTTTAGAGCAATTAGGTCGCATTATTTTTATTTTAGGATTTACCTTTTTTATTTTACAAATCAACCATGGTAATATTGCTCAAGCTGTTAAGTTAAGTACTTTTGCTTCATTTATTGGAGGGATGTTAGCTCTTCTATACCTTATTATTTATGTTTATAAAAGACGGTTGATTTATCAAGAAAAATTAAGAAGTAGTTTACCTGAGTTACCAATCTCAACGAAACAATTAATTGGCTCAATCGTTATGGAGTCCATACCTTTTGTCATCATTGGTTCTGCTATTACATTAACTCAGTTAATCGACCAATTAATGTTAAAAGAAATTCTAATCCTAAAGGGAGGATTTACATTAAAAGGAATCGAATTCTTGTTTAGTCAATCCTCAGCTAATCCAAATAAATTAACTGCATTAATTATTGCTTTATCAGCGTCAGTTGGTGGAGCATCGTTACCTTTAATTGCTGAAATTGGGAATCGAAACCAAGAAGAACTTGAACGAGCGATTGCTGATAGTTTAAGAATGACTTTAATGATGCTCTTACCTATGTCCATTGGTTTAATGATTTTATCTCAACCAGCTTATCGCTTAATATTTGGACCTGATAAACAAGGTGGAAATTATTTGGTTATAGCAGTTCTATCGGCGATAATCTTTTCATTATTTACAGCAATGTTTACGATTATTCAATCACTGGGAGAGCATCGAATGGCTTTAATATACTTTGGTTTTGGGCTTATTACTAAGATAATTTTACAAATACCTTGTATCTACTTTTTAGAAGGTTATGGAGCAAATATTGCTTCAGTTATCTCTTTTGGTTTAGTAACGGTATTAGCCTATAAGAGATTAACAACTAAATATAGAATAATGCCGTTATATTATGTTCGTTCAAATATTACTAGAGTGCTTATAGGAAGTTTTGTAATGGGAATTATCTGTTTTATTTTTGCTCAAAGTTTAAAACAATTTTTCAATATAGATTCATGGTTATCCAGTCTTCTTTACTCCAGTATTATTGCAAGTATTGGAGTATTTGTTTATGGAATTATTGTTTTTAGAAAAACAGCTAAAAAGTATTACCTAGCTTTTAAAAGCAGGTGATCTAGGAATTAGCTAAATATTACAGAAATGTATTTGCTAAAGCAGATAGAAACAACTATGGTTTCTAAAAAAGAAAACTATTTTTGAAGAAGGGATTCAACAAATTTTTTCCTAATTGAAACGATTAGTGTACACAGAACATCTTATATTGAAATTGAAAAGCAAACTAATTACTGTGAGTTAAACTAGTGGTGAATAATCATAGAAGCTGATTACTCATCACTAGTTTTATTTTTTTATAATTAAAGTAAATCAGAACAAGATATTTAAGTTGTGCATTGAATTATTATAAAATTCATATGCTGGAGTAAGTAGCCAAAACCAAAAATAAGATTGACAAATTGAATTGTTAGAGGATGTTTCTAAGTTTTTTAGATAAGATGAGTGGACAATGGATTGAACGGATAGAACTAAATTTTGATCGGTGAGGTAGTTTGATTAATTGAAAGTGATAAAAATTCACTAAGAAAATAAAATAAGAATTTACAAAGTAGCAGTTTGAATTCTTGATGTATCAATTTCTTGGGTTAAATTTTACAATGTTAACCTAGTCTTTAAATAACAATTTAATACCTATAGAACTTGAAATAATTGCTAATACTATAAACCTTAGTGCGTTAATAAAAATTCTTAAATAGTATTCTCCAGTGTCTATTGATCCATCTTCTATTATTGGAAATATAAAATTATTCATACTTAAAAGAATAATACATGCTATTAAAATTAAAAAAATCCTAATCCTTTGATAATTTTTTTATCCATGATAATCACTCCTCGTATAATATATTATATCACTGATAAATTAATTTAGTATAATTATCAGTTATGTTAACCAGTAATTACCTGAATAATTTATAGTTAATGAAAAAAATAATACTTTTCGAGGTGTGTTTATAAGTCATGTTTCTATTAGTATTAACGGTATCATCCTTGATGAAGGAGTTTCAGGTTTAAGATAAAGGATTAGTTGGGATAGAAGGGGTTCAGACTATTCATTACTTTTTGAACGATGTAACTTCTAGTGTAGTTAAGAAATGAAAATAATAGGTTAATTGGTTTTAGATATATATATGGTATAGGGCTACAACATGAGATATCATAGTACATGATGAATATCGACAACAAGGTATAGGGAGCTTAGTCGATGAACACCAGTTGACTGAAGCTTAAAAAATAAAGAAGTTTTTTTAAGAAAATGGATTTGATAATTGTCGAGGTGAAATTTGGAGAAACGAATCATATTTTTAACTCAGTTATTCCTACTATTATTGATAAAATTTGTTTGTTTTATTTCAATTATTTATAATGTTTGATTAACACAATTATTTTTTGGGAGGAGAATTTATATGAATAATGTAATAGACAAGTTAAAAGCATTAGGTATTAAATTTGAATTGGTTAAACATCCTGCCATCTATACAATTGAAGAAATGAATTCATTAAATCTGCCTAATTCTGAAAAAATTGCGAAAAATTTATTTATTCGTGATGATAAAAAAAGAAATTACTACTTAATAGTTGTTAAGGAAGATAGACATATCAATTTAAAAGAATTAAGAGAATTAATCACTTCAAGAGCATTAAGTTTTTGCTCTGAGAATGATTTAAATAAGTTTTTATCGCTAGAAAAAGGAGCTGTAACCCCTTTAGGAGTTATAAATAATAAAGATAGTAATGTCCAGGTGTTCATTGATTCATATTTTAGGAATAGTATCATTGGTGTTCATCCTAACGTAAATACTAGTACTGTGTTTTTAGAAACATATGATTTGATAGACGTTATTAAAAATTGTGAAAACGAAGTTAATTATATTGATTTTTAAGCCCTCAGAATAATATCTGAAGGCTTTTCTCTTAGGGACTAACTAAAGTTTTGGTTTTATAAATGCTTTGTGAACTTGGTTTCCGATTACTGCTCCAATAAGAGCTATCCCAAATTGATATAATAAATTTGACGTGAGGTTCATACAAAAACTAATTATCAAAATAAGTGCTAAATAAAATCCTGAATTTAACCAATCTTTTTTATCCACAAGAACACCTCCCTATTAGTAAATTATAATACTAATATATCTTCTTCAAAGGATATAAACTAAATAAGAATAATAATTTTCATGCTAATCAACTATTTAACTCGACTAACTAACATTAGACGAGTCTTTTACATTACTAGCAATATAAGGAAGAAATGAAAATAATTTTTCAGGAAACATTAGATATTTTAAAGATGCGTAGCCAAATATTACACAGATTCATTAGCTAAGGCAAGATAAAAGCAACAATGGATTCTAAAAAAGAAAATCACTTTTGAAGAAGGCATCCAACAAATTTTTCCTAATTGAATGGTCTCAATTAATTTAGACAATCCTTTTGACTCATTTTTTGTTACAATGAGTTAACAAGGTATTGATTAGGATGCTGGACTTAAAACTAAAGGGGAATATAAAGACATGAGAAATATTAAATTAACGGTTGAATACGATGGTCGCCGCTATTCAGGATGGCAAAGACTTGGTGATTCAGATAAAACGATCCAAGGAAAAATTGAAACGACTATTGAAAAAATGACGGAAGAAAAAGTAGAGATTATTGGTTCTGGTCGAACAGATGCAGGTGCTCATAGTAGAGGGCAAGTAGCAAACTTTAAAACAGAATCAACTATGTCATTATTAGAAATGCAAGACTATTTAAATTACTATCTTCCTAAAGATATTGTGATTAAGGAAATTGAGGAAGTACCGGAAAGATTCCATGCAAGATATAATGCAAAAGAAAAACAATATAGCTACTATGTTTGGAATCATCGTGTACCTTCTGTATTTGATCATCATCATAGCTATCATTATGTGGAAAAATTGGATTTAGACCGCTTGAATGAAGCGTGTGAAAAATTAGTAGGAACTCATGACTTTTTAGGTTTCTCTTCACTTAAAAAATCTAAGAAATCAACAACAAGAACTATTGATAGTATAACGGTTGAAGAAGAAAATGGGATGTTGCATTTTACATTTGTTGGAAACGGCTTCTTATATAATATGGTTCGTATTATTATGGGAACCTTGTTAGAAATTGGTGATGGAACATTAGAAGTATCCGTTATTGATGATATTTTTGAACAAAAAGTAAGAAGAGATGCTGGTAAAACAGTTCCAGCTCAAGCTTTATTCTTAGATAGCGTAACTTATTAATTCATAGAAAGTGGAGGTTTTAGCAATGGAGATTACTTATCATGGACATTCGGTTATTTCAGTCATAACAAATGATGGCACTCGACTTTTATTTGACCCTTTTATTACAGGTAATTCATTAACGGATTTGAAAGCTAGAGATGTGAAAGCAGATTATTTATTGATTACTCATGGGCACAATGATCATATAGGTGACATGATTTCAATTGCTAAAAAAAATGACGCAACTATCATTGCAATACCAGAAATAGTTCATTTAGCAACTAAAAATGGTGTTGAAAAAACTCACGCAATGAACATTGGAGGCTCCTTTGAATTTCCATTTGGACGAGTAAAAATGGTTTTTTCTCAACATAGTTCTGGTTATGAATTAGGTAAAGAGATGCTTTATATGGGTGAGCCTGCTGGTTTTGTTTTAGAGATTGAAGGCAAGACAATTTATCATGCAGGAGATACAGCTTATTTTAGTGATATGGCACTTTTAAGTGAGGATTTCGAGATAGAAGTGGCCTTTTTACCAATTGGTGATAATTTTACAATGGGATTAAAAGATGCAGCCAAAGCAAGTCGAACTATCCAAGCAAAAAAAGTTGTCCCAATTCATTACAATACGTTTCCGGTAATAAAACAAAACCCAAATGAGTTTGTGGCGTTATTACCTGAAGGCATTGGGCAAGTGATGGCAGTAGGAGAAACGCTGACTGTAGATTAATAAGTAAAAGTTTGAGAGATAATAGAAATATTGTCTTTCAAACTTTTTTTGTTGACTTTTTTTCAAATTTTCAGTATTGTGAAACATACCAAAGAATGTTTTGGGTGGAAGAGGAGAAAAAATGACAATAAAAAAAATAGGTAAATGGTTTCTTAGAATTGTGTTAGCTATAGTAGGGATTATCGTTGTTGCCTTACTTGTGACAGCTACAGTTAATCAAATAGCTTTGTCAAAAGAAACTAAAAAGATAAAAGATTATGGTCAGAAAATAGATGTGTACGATGGAAAAATGAATGTTAGGATTGATGGTAAAGGAAAAGAAACAATTGTGCTATTACCTGGTTACGGTACACCAAGCCCAGGGATTGATTTTAAACCATTAATTAATGAGTTGAAATCAGATTATCAAGTGATAACGATTGAACCATTTGGTTACGGATTAAGTAGTCAAACGAAAAGAGAGCGCACATTAGAAAATGTGACAGAAGAAATTCATTATGTCTTGGCGCAATTAAAAATAGAGTCATTTATTCTAATGGGACACTCAATCTCAGGTATTTATGGAATGAATTATGTTAATACTTATCCCAATGAAGTCAAAGCATTTGTGGGGATAGATACGAGTGTTCCTAATCAACCTTGGCCAGGCAATCCAACTAAGACAATCGATTTTTTACGTTACAGTGGAGTCTTAAGATTATTTACAAAAATGAGACCAGAATTATTTGAGTATCCTCATTTAACAAAAGAAGAGAACGAACAATATCGAATGCTTAATCTTAAAAATACAGGAAATCAATCCATGAGAAGTGAAGGCATCGAATTAGATAATAGTTTTGAAAAAGTAAAAACTATGACTTTTCCTAAATCACTTCCTTTACTATTATTCATTGATCATGGAAACGCTGAGACTGTTCCAACGTGGAGAGATCTTCATTTAAAACAAGTAAAAAATGCCAATAAAGGTGCTTCTTTTGAATTAGAAGGAGGACACTATTTACACAGAACTCAGTCTAAAAAAATAGTATCTGAGATGAAACAATTTTTAAATGATTAAAATAAGTTTCATATTAATAAATACTTAATTAGTTGAATACTATCATAATTTTAAAGAAGAGTAACCTTGTCAACACAGGTGTTACTCTTCTTTTTGATTAGTTTAAAAGTGGATAATATGTATAATTTCTTTTGTGAAATTAATAAATAGAACCATATTATGTTTTTTGTTTAAGAAAATGGAAAGAGATTTTTAATAAATATTGTTATTAAATCTAATTGTGATATTATGAACTTATAAACAGATAACGCTTACAAAAGAAAGGGTGAGAATGATGATGATTCGTTTTACATGACACAAATTAGAAAAAGAACAAGGTTGTTCAATGGAACAATTTAATAATCAAAACAGTCAGAGAAACAGGGTGGCTTGTTGTGCATTTTTACTGGATAAGTATGCTCAATAAGTTGGTTTGTTTGTCTGACTATTTTTTTGGAGGAAATGTCTATGTTACTAATAACCAATAATCCGAAGGTAAGAGAAAAAGTGGAAGGTATTCCAGTACAGTATGAAGAAATTGAGTACGGAGAAGTTTTAGAAGTGGTTAAAAGATTAATCATTGAAGAAAAAATGGTTCTTCTAACACATCCATTAAGTGGAAGTATTAAACCAAATGAAACGTACTATAAATCTATTGTACTCTCTACCAAAAAGAGTGAGGCAATTGATATCGAAAGTTTGGACTATATTGATCAGGCCCTAGAGGTTTATCAAAAGTTTATGAAAAATAAAATGCGTCCAAACTGGACTGAACGCGTATTAGAAGATTTTGCTTTTGTTGATTACTATTTAATAAAAGACACTTTAGTACGCATGCATGTTTCTTAATTAGTTTATCCGCCATGATTATGGCTGAAAATAAAAAGTGAAAGGGTGTGTCATTTCTAAATAGCTGTTTGAAACAAATAAATACTATAGAGGTGAGAGAATGAAGTTAGAACTGGGAAACATCAAGATTGATAAAGTAATAAAAGGTAATGAAGAAAAAATAGAAAACCATACGCTTTATATTAATGAACAAGCGATTATTGATATGGTTTTAGAAGATGATCGTATTGGAAATTGTACGATTGAAATAGCAGAACCAGGAGATAAAACAAGAATTACACCAGTTAAAGATGTCATTGAACCAAGATGTAAGATTGATTCAAAAGCTGAAATTTTTCCAGGCGTTATTGGAAAAATGGGCATTGTTGGAGAAGGCAGAACCCATGTTTTAAAAGGCTGTTCTGTTATGACGGTTGGTAAAATCGTTGGATTCCAAGAAGGTATTATCGATATGTCTGGTCCTGGAGCAGAACAAACACCATTTTCAAAATTAAATAATATTTGTTTAGTCATTGAACCAACAGAAGGATTAGATCCACATATTTACGAAGAGGCAGCACGATTTGCCGGCCTTAAAGTAGCAAGCTATTTAGGAAAACTGGGAGAAACAGTTGAACCAGATGAAGTGACAACTTACGAAACACTTCCATTATTAAAACAAATTGAACAATATCCAGATTTACCAAAAGTAGGATATGTTTATATGTTACAAACACAAGGATTGCTTCATGATACTTATGTATATGGTGCAGATGCAAAACATATTATTCCAACAATCCTTTATCCAACAGAAGTAATGGATGGAGCAGTTTTAAGTGGTAACTGTGTATCAGCATGTGATAAAAACACAACTTATCATCATTTAAATAACCCTGTTATTCATGATTTATACGCACGTCACGGTAAAGATATTAACTTTATGGGCGTTATTATTACAAATGAAACAGTTTATCTAGCAGATAAAGTTAGATCAAGTGATTTTTCAGCTAAATTATCTGAATACTTAGGTTTAGATGGCGTTATTATTACTCAAGAAGGTTTTGGTAACCCTGATACTGACTTAATTATGAACTGTAAAAAAATTGAAGAAAAAGATATTAAAACAGTTATTGTAACAGATGAGTACGCTGGTCGTGATGGCGCAAGTCAATCATTAGCAGATGCTGATCCATTGGCAGATGCTGTTGTTACAGGGGGAAATGCGAATGAAATTATTGTTCTTCCACCAATGGATAAATTAATTGGTCAATTAGATTATGTTGATGTTATAGCTGGAGGATTTGATGGTAGTTTACGTGAAGATGGTAGTATTGAAGTTGAACTTCAAGCTATCACAGGTGCTACAAATGAAATCGGCTTTAATAAGACATCAGCAAAAGGATACTAAAAAAATAAAAAACTTAAGATGAAGGAGGCAATGACATGACATTGTTAGATAACAAAAAAATCGTAGTCATTGGAGACCGTGATGGTATTCCAGGCTTAGCAATAGAAACATGTCTAGAAGGCACCTCAGCTGAAGTAATATTTTCTTCAACTGAATGTTTTGTCTGAACGGCAGCAGGTGCAATGGACTTAGAGAATCAACGTCGAGTGAAAGATGCAGCAGATAAATACGGTGCAGAAAATGTAGTTGTATTAATCGGAGCAGCAGAAGGTGAAGCAGGAGGATTAGCTGCCGAAACAGTCACTAACGGAGATCCAACATACGCAGGTCCATTAACCAATCAACAGCTAGGTTTAGCTGTATACCATGTAGTAGAACCAGAATTCAAAGAATATGTCGATGAAGCAGTTTATGAAGAGCAAATCGGTATGATGGAAATGGTTTTAGATGTGGATGACATCATTGAAGAAGTATCTAGTATTCGTAAAGAGTATTCAAAATATTAATCGTCAATTGATATAAAGGAGGAAGAACATGGCTAAATATAGAGTCGTTCATTATATTAACCAGTTCTACGCAGGAATTGGTGGAGAAGAAAAAGCAGATATCAAACCAATGACTAAAGCAGAAATCGTAGGACCTGGACAAGCATTTAAAGGAGCTTTAGGTGAGGATGTAGAAATTGTAGGAACTGTTATTTGTGGTGACAGCTACTTCAACGAAAATCTAGACTCAGCTTTAAAAGAAGTAATGGAAATGATTGCTTCATATAAACCAGATTTAGTAATTGCAGGACCAGGATTTAATGCCGGAAGATATGGTATGGCTTGTGGGGCAGTTGCAAAAGGTGTTATGGAAGAATTAAATATTCCAGCTGTAACTGGTCTTTATGAAGAAAATCCAGGAACTGATATGTATAAAAAAGATGCTTACATTGTACCAGTTGGAAACAGTGCAGCAACAATGAGAAAAGCAGTTCCAGGTATTGCTAAATTAGCACTTAAATTATTAAACAAAGAAGAAGTAAGTCCTGCAGAAGATAACTATTATGTAAGAGGACGTAAAAACTATCAAACAGAACATCAAGGTTCTTATCGTGCGGTAGATATGTTAGTTAACAAATTATCAGGTAAAGAATTTACAACAGAATTCCCAATGCCAGAATTTGATAATGTTGAACCAGGACAACCTGTTAAAGACATTAAAAAAGCTAAAATCGCTTTGGTTACTTCAGGTGGTATTGTACCTAAAGGAAACCCTGATCATATTGAATCAAGTAGTGCTTCTAAATTTGGTAAATATGACATCTCAAGTGTGTCTAATTTAACTGATGCTACTTATGAAACAGCTCACGGTGGCTACGACCCAGTCTATGCTAACCAAGATGCTGATAGAGTTTTACCAGTTGATGTGTTACGAGAACTTGAAAAAGCTGGCGAAATTGGCGAAATTTATCCTTATTTCTACACAACAGTAGGAAACGGAACTTCTGTAGCAAACGCTAAAAAATACGCTGCTGAAATTGCCAAAGATTTGGTAAGAGATGGTGTAGATGCTGTTATACTAACATCCACCTGAGGTACCTGTACTCGTTGCGGTGCAACGATGGTTAAAGAGATTGAAAAAACAGGTATTCCAGTTGTTCATATGTGTACTGTAGTTCCTATTTCTCTAACAGTTGGAGCTAACAGAATTGTTCCAACGATTGCTATTCCTCATCCTCTTGGTAACCCAAGTTTAGATGAAGTAGAAGAGAAAAAACTACGTATGAAATTAGTTAAAAAAGCTTTAGTTGCTTTACAAACACCAGTAGAAGAACAAACAGTATTTGAATAAAGAGACGATTAGTGTCTTAAGGAGAGTATGTTATGTCAGAAATTTATGATGTAGTCATTATCGGCGGTGGACCTTCTGGTTTAACAGCTGCTTTATATAATGCCAGGGCAAGATTGAAAACAGTTGTTTTAGAAAAAACTAAAATTGGTGGACAAATAGCTTTAACTCATGAAATTGCTAACTTTCCTGGAGCCATTGAAGGAAAAGATGATAAAGATCCTTCAGGCCCAGCATTAGTTAAACGAATGGCTGATCAAGCGACTAAATATGGCGCTGAAATCCATTTAAGTAAAGATGTGAAATCAATTGAGTTAGAAGGTAAGATTAAACGTGTTATCTGTTCAGATGGCACTGTTTATGATAGTCATGCTGTCATTTGTGCCAATGGTGCTCAACCTAGACCAATCGGTTGTGAAGGTGAGAAAGACTTACAAGGTAAAGGTGTTTCTTATTGCGCCACTTGTGATGGAGCTTTCTTTGAAGATTTAGAAGTTTACGTGGTTGGCGGTGGTAACTCAGCGGTTGAAGAAGCTGAATTTATTACGAGCTTTGCCAGAAAAGTAACGATTCTTCAAAACTTACCGCATCTAACAGCAGATGAAATTGCGATTGAGCAAGCGAAGAAAAATCCGAAAATTGATTATATTTTCAATACAGTGATTGACGAGATTCGTGGAGATGGTTTAGTTGAATCAATGGTTATCAGAAATACTGAAACAGGCGAAACAACAGAAATCTTAGCAGATGAAGATGATGGAACATTTGGTATCTTTGTCTTTATCGGTTACATTCCAAATACTGAACTTTATAAAGGTGTTCTGGAATTAGACGACTGGGGCTATATTAAAACAAAAGAAGATATGTCAACATCTCTTCCAGGTGTTTTTGCTTCAGGAGATATTCGACCAAAAACATTACGTCAAGTAATCACAGCTGCTGGAGACGGAGCTACCGCTGCTCATTCAGCACAAAAATATGTAGAATTAACTAAATCATAGAAGGAGCTAATATCATGATTGAATTAACAGTAGATAATTTTGAAGAAGAAGTATTAAAAAAAGACAAACCAGTTTTAGTTGATTGGTGGGGCGAAACGTGTGAGAACTGTCTAGCTATTATGCCAGCAGTTGTTGAACTTTCTGAAAAATATGGTGATTCTTTATACTTCACTAAATTTAATACCTCACAAAAAAAGGTTCGTCGTTTCTGTATTCAACATAAAATAATGGGATTACCTGTTATTTCAATTTATCATAATGGCGAAAAAGTTGATGAAGTAGCTAAAGATGATTGTACAAAAGAAAAAATAGAAGAATTAATTAAAAAATATATCTAGAGATATTTTTAAACTAAATAAAGGAGGAAGCAAGATGACATTGTTAGATAACAAAAAGATTGTAGTCATTGGAGACCGTGATGGTATTCCAGGCTTAGCAATAGAAACATGTCTAGAAGGCACGTCAGCTGAAGTAATATTTTCTTCAACTGAATGTTTTGTCTGAACGGCAGCAGGTGCAATGGACTTAGAGAATCAACGTCGAGTGAAAGATGCAGCAGATAAATACGGCGCAGAAAATGTGGTGGTATTAATCGGAGCAGCAGAAGGTGAAGCAGGAGGATTAGCTGCCGAAACAGTCACTAACGGAGATCCAACATACGCAGGTCCATTAACCAATCAACAGCTAGGTTTAGCTGTATACCATGTAGTAGAACCAGAATTCAAAGAATATGTCGATGAAGCAGTTTATGAAGAGCAAATCGGTATGATGGAAATGGTTTTAGATGTGGATGATATCATTGAAGAAGTATCTAGTATTCGTAAAGAGTACTCAAAATATTAATAAACAATTTTAAAGAGGTTGATGACTTAGTTTTCAACCTCTTTCTTTAAAAAGGAAGGAGCTTGCCAAATGGACTTTCCAGTATTAAAAGGAAGTAGTTATGTTTTAGTTCATACACCAGATATGATTGAGCATAACGGCACAACGCAAACAACAGAAAAAATTACTAACCCTGATAGTGAGTATTTAAAAACACTTTATGACAATATTCGTAGCTATGAAGAAGTTGTTAATTATGCCCCAAACCAAACTTATATTGGTAATTTAAACTACAAAGAATTAAAAGAAATTGAACAACCTTGGGTAGATAAACCAGTTGAAGGCAAACGTTTCAGTGAAACGGGAGAAATTATGCCTCAAATGGAATTTTTTGGTTTACTTCAATTATGTGATGTCTTTGAATTAGTTTATTTAGAAACAGAATTTGCTAAAGAGGTTAAAACAGCTTTATCAAATCATAAACTATTTAAAGAGGATGCTGAGAAAATTCATGAAGGTGTCGAACTTGATTGGATCAAAGAGCAAGTTGATGAACATGAAGCAGAAGGCTTATATCATGATCGCCAATTAGTAGGTTGTGTGGTGCGTGCTCATGAGATTGATGTGAATTTAAATGCTCATGTGATGTTAGAAAACTTAGTTGTAAAAGCAAGTGGTGTATTAGCACTACGTCATTTACTAGCTGAAAAAGGTATTGATGCAAGTGATGTTGACTACGTTATTGAATGTAGTGAAGAAGCTTGTGGTGATATGAATCAACGTGGTGGTGGTAACTTTGCGAAAGCTATCGCTGAAATGTGTGGTTGTGTTAATGCAACAGGTAGCGATTTAAGAAGTTTCTGTGCGGCACCTACTCATGCTTTAATTTCAGCAGCTTCTTTAGTTAAAGCTGAAACTTATAAGAATGTTGTTTTAGTAGCAGGTGGAGCAACAGCTAAATTAGGAATGAATGGTAAATCTCACGTTGGTAAAAATTTACCAATTTTAGAAGATGTCTTAGGTGGATTTGCAGCGCTTATTAGTAGTAATGACGGTGTTCATCCAATTTTAAGAACAGATTTTGTAGGACGTCATACTGTATCAAGCGGTTCAAGTCCTCAAGCTGTTACAAGTGCTTTAATTGCTGATCCACTATTAAAAGCTGGATTAACAGTTAATGATATTGATGTTTATTCAGTAGAAATGCAAAACCCAGACATTACTAAACCAGCTGGAGCTGGAGATGTACCTTTAGCTAACCTGAAAATGATTGGAGCTATTGGTGTTCTTAAAAAACAAATGGAGAAAAAAGATTTAATGACATTTGTTAATGCCAAATCTATTCCTGGTTGGGCACCAACACAAGGTCATATTCCTAGTGGCGTTCCTTATCTAGGCTTTGGGATTGAAGATTTAACGACAGGTGATAAAAACCGTGCCATGATTGTTGGTAAAGGCTCCTTATTCTTAGGACGTATGACTAATTTATTTGATGGTGTTTCAATTATTTTAGAAAGAAACACTGGAGAAGTCAGTCAAGGCAATGGTAATGACTCAATCAAAGAAACTGTAAAAACAGAAATGGCTGAAGTATTACGACATTTTGCCAAAAAAATATCAGAAGATTAGAGGTGATATAGATGTCAAATTCAGTAAAACAAGTGATGAGTGAATGCCTCATTGAAATGGCTGAAGTATTAGAATCTAAACGTTATTATGATAACGTCAAAATAGGATTAACGATTGATGGAAGTGAACATGGATCAGATGTGATGAAAGAAGCACTTCAATTAATCAAAAATAAAGCAAACTTTAAAGTAGTTTTAATTGGAACTAAAGTTGATTGGGCAGAAGACTTTGAACATGTTGTGACAGAGTGTGAAGCAGATAATCATAAAAAAATGGAAGAATTACTAGCAGATGGAACTATCCAAGGATGTGTGACTCTTCATTATTCCTTCCCAATTGGTGTTTCTACAGTTGGGCGAGTTGTGGTACCAAGTACAGGTAAAGAAATGTATATTGCGACGACAACAGGAACAACTAGTTCTAATCGAATTGAAGCGATGGTGAAAAATACAATCAATGGAATTGTAGCCGCTAAATCTTGTGGTAATGATGATCCAACTGTTGGTATTTTAAATATTGACGGAGCTAATACAGTGGAGCGAGCTTTAAAAGAATTAAAAGAGAATGGTTATGAATTTTCTTTTTCAAAAAGCCAACGTGCAGACGGTACAATCACTATGCGTGGTAACGACTTACTAATGGGAACACCAGATGTTATGGTCTGTGATAGTTTAACAGGTAACTTATTAATGAAACTATTTTCAGCTTACCAAACAGGTGGAAATTACGAAGCTGTCGGTTATGGATATGGTCCAGGAATTGGAGCAGAAAACACGCAAAATGTCTGTATCATTTCACGAGCAAGTGGTGCACCAGTTATTGCGAATGCTCTTCAATTTGCTTATGAATTAGCAAAAGGTGATGTTAAAGAAGTAAGTCACAAAGAATATGCTAAAGCTGAAAAGGCAAAATTAAGCGATATTTGTGATAATTTAGCTCAAAAAAATAAACCTAAATCTACGGAAAAAGAAGTTGTCAAACCAGAAAAAGAAATCGTAACAAAAGATATTTCTGGTATTGATGTTTTAGATTTAGATGATGCATTAGAAGTTCTTTGGGAAAATAAAGTCTATGCTGAAAGTGGTATGGGCTGTACAGGTCCTGTTATTTTAGTGAATGAAAAAAATATTGATAAAGCAAAAGAACTTTTAGCAAAAGATTATTTGTAATAAAAGTAAGAGATGAAAGAAGAGTATATTTTTCTTTCATCTTTTTTTAATGGAAAAAAACTTAAAATGGTTAATAAGCTACAAATAAACATTACTATGAGATATAATTGAGTTGGAATTATTAATTTATATGGATGTGAAGTAAATTGAAAAAATTTTTATACATATATAAAAGTAATGATTTTGAGAAAATGAATAAAAAAAAATGGATAGCCGGTTTGTTGGCTATTTTTTTAGGTTGGATAGGTTACCAAAAATTTTATTTAAAAAATAAGATTTCTGGTATTATTTTTATTAGTGTACTGTTATTGATAATTTTCACTCAAAATCCATTTATTTTTCTTATATATATGTTGTTGATAATATATTCATTTATAGAAGGGTGTATTTATTTAGTTACAGCTGGTAAAGAGTATTTAGTTGAATTAAAAAGAAATATTTATTCAGAATCAAATAAAAAAAACGTATCTAATAGGAAGAATTTAAAGAAAAAGAACTCAAAAAAAAGAACTAAAACTTCTGATTCAAATGATAAAAAGAAAATAAAAAAACAAAAACTTATTCACGAGAGTATTAATGTGGAACAAGATAAAAAAAGAATAGTTGAAAATGAAACCTCTTTATTATTGACTGAACCAATCAAAAGAGTCACTCAAGAAGGTGAAAAAATATTAAAAGTAGAAGAATTACCAAGTGAAAAAGAGAGCGTAATTGATATCACTGACATAGAGGATCAAAGAATTATAGTTCCTGCTTCTGCTACTAAACAACAAAGTGAAATTGATTGGATATCTTCTCTTGAAATACCTTATGAACGTGTAATCATGGAAAATAAACAAATAAAAGATGAAACACTAAAACTTTATGCTACCTTATGTAATTTTACGGATAATGAGTTAAAAAAAGATAAACAAACATTATTAGATGTATGTGATAAATGGGGACAAAATAATTTTTATAATAATTTACTTTATACATTTTACTGTATTGCTGAAGGTCATGTAACTGTAGCCCATTCGATCAAACATTTTTATGATAATACTTTTTCTTATTCTCTGTTAGAAGATGCAATAGGTAAAAAGATGAAAGATAAGATTCAATTGGTAGGGCTTCAAGCTCAGACAGTATTGGGAACAAAAATTAAACCAGATAGTCAATTTGAAAAAGATAATAATGTTTTGTCTTCTTCTACTCAATGTTGGTGGGATAAAGATGGAGAATTACAAAAGAAATGCTCTTTTTTGTCTTCAGATATTTATCTGTTAAATAATACATATTTTAGAGAAACTAGATTATGGGAATTACCAGAAGTAAAATTGGAAATCATTAAATTATATCTCAACCTTTGGAAAATTATTTTAGCTGAGTCAGAACAATTGGATAATTGGGGAAAAATGTCATTATTAAGTATTAAAAAAATAAAAAAAGAAGATCGCATCTTTAATGAAAGAACAAATAAGTTTATGTCTGCACTTATGAAGATATCTGAGAATGAAGTTAGAAACAGTCTTCCCAAAACAAGTTATACACTCAGATTAAATGTAAGTGAAGCACATCACTTAGTAGATTTGTTTGTTCCTAATACTGTAAGGGAGAATATAACGCAGGTTCTTAATTCGTATAAGCAAAACAGAACTAAAAAAGTTAAGGAGATGCTGTTGACTAATTTATACAATTCGAGCGCTAAAAATGCTAATGTTATTTCTGAATATATACTTATACATGAAAATGATGATTTCTGGTGTCAACTTTTGATTAAAGAACAAGAGGCAACTGATTATTTAAAAGCACTAAAACTATTACAAAAAAATACTAATAATACAGATTTAAAATTGATTTCTTGTTTTGAGATAGCTAGAAACGAGAAAATGACAATGAGTTTAAAGAAGGCAATTGAGGAGTATATTTATCCTGATAATTTGATTCTATTTGAAGAGCAGGTAAAACTAAAAGAACCTTTGTCATTAGAAATAGTATCTTATTTACTTAAACTAAAAAATCCATTGAGAAAAAAAGTAAATTTAGATAGAAATCAAATTGAAAATTCAAAAAAAGAATTAACTGAGACTATTAATAGTTTAGATCTATTTTTGGGCGAATCAGAAGATTTTAGTGAAATTGTTGTAACAAAAGAATTACTTCAGTCAAATCAAATAGAAAATAAAACTGATAAAAATGAATCAGACTATTCAAAACAAGCAATTCAGCTCATTTCTCAATTAACAAAAAGTGAAAAATTATCCATCTCTGAAGTAGAATTATTAGCCAAAAACAATGGAGTAATGTTGAATATGTTTTTAAAAGAAATTAACCAGGAGTTTTATGAAGTATTAGGTGATCAAATGTTATTAATAGAAGAGGATTATGTAATAATTGATTCATATTATGTAGAGTTTGCTAAGGAGGTAATCGAGAATGAAAAGTAAGGTAAATAAAAAAGAAGCCAACAATATTATTAGTGCTTTAGAAGCAGGAGTCGTACCAATTAGAGGAATTAGACATTTATTAGTTGGTAGGAGTAGTGAAGTAACTGAAGTAATGGGGATTTTAGAAAATGTCTCAAGTGGTAATAGTGATATTCGCTTTTGGGTGGGGGACTTTGGTAGTGGGAAAAGTTTTATGTTAAGGACAATTGAATCTATAGCTCTTCAAAAAAACTTTGTTGTCTCAACTATAGATTTAACACCGACTAGAAGATTTTATGCTTCTGATGGTAAAGCAAAGGCTTTGTATAGTGAAATTGTTGATAACATTGTGTTGCAAACTTCTCAAGATGGGAACGCATTGAATACCATTTTAGAAGAGTGGTTATATCAGTTAGCAAGTATTATTGCAAACGAAGAAAACGTTTCAACGCAAGCTATTTTTTCAGTAGACTATCAGAAAAAAATGACTGATAAAATATTAGATGTAACAACTTCATTTTCATCAGTTGGAATATCTTTTGAATTAGGACAAGCTATTGTTAAATATTATGAGGGATTGGTTTTAGAAGATAGATTATTAAAATTAAAAGCTTTAAGATGGATAAGAGGAGATATTGAAACAAAAACAGAGTCCAAAAGAGAGTTAGGAATTAGTAAAATTATTAATGATGATAACTGGTATGAGGCTTTAAAAAATTTGTCTGAACTATTTGCGAGTTTGGGATATGCTGGATTAGTAATCAATTTTGATGAAGCAGTTAATCTTTATAAATTACCAGTTAAGCAATCAAGGGAAAAAAATTATGAAAAGATTCTTAATATATATAATGAGTGTAAGTCCAATACAGTGAAATATTTATTTATTAATTTTGGTGCAACACGCCGAACGGTTTTCGATGAATATCGAGGTTTAGCGAGCTACGGAGCTTTAAAAACAAGACTTGGTGATGAAAAAGCTATGGATTCTAAATTGATAAATACTAATAGAACAGTATTACCTTTAAAACCTTTAACTAACGAAGAGATATTTACTCTATTAGAATATTTAATTTCTATTTATAATATTCATTATCAAACTGAAATTATCCTTTCTTATTCAGAAATTCAGCTTTACATGGAGGAGCAGTTAAATCGTCCTGGAGCAGATGAATTTTTAACTCCAAGAGCGGTTATTAAAGATTTTATTGAAATTTTAGATTTGATAAGGCAAAATCCTAGTGAGGATAATACCTCTTTAATTTTACAAAAATTTGGTAAAGATAGACTTCCTATTGAAAAAGATCAAGATAACTTAGACGACGAAATTGAGGTAATTTAGCGATGGATTCTTTTAGTTTATTAAAAAGAGAAATCAAAGAGTATATTTACGATCAAAAATGGCAGGAGCTAACTAAGATACAAGTAGCGGCTATTCAACAAGTGACTAAAACAGATAATAATTTAATTTTATGTGCACCGACTGCTTCTGGTAAAACAGAAGCAGCTTTTTTACCAGCGATTAATAAAGTAAATGATTTTGACAAAGGAATAAAAATCATATATATATCACCTCTTATTGCTTTAATTAATGATCAATTTAAACGAATGTCTGATTTATGTGATTATTTAAATATCAATGTAACAAGATGGCACGGTGAGGCTCCTAGTGCACAAAAGAGAAAATTATTAAAAAAACCTAGTGGAATTCTTTTGATAACGCCTGAGTCAATAGAAGCGATGCTAACTTTACGAAAAGAAGAAGCCCAATATTTACTTGCGGGAGTTGAATGGGTTCTGGTGGATGAAATTCATGGTTTTTTAGATAGCAATCGAGGATTACATCTAAAATCAATGCTTGAAAGATGCCAAAGATATATGCTGAAGGAGCCACGCTATATTGGCATGTCAGCAACACTAAATACAGAAGATAGCTTATTAGTCAAAAGCTATTTTAAAAATAATAAAGATACTAATATTTTGATTGATCGGACAAAAAATGATTTAGAAGTAACAAGAGATTTTTTTATTGAAAATGATCAAAGAAAATCAGAAAAAAGTATTGAGGCAATTTATAAATATTCTCAGCAAGAAAGTATGCTGATATTTCCAAATTCTCGAGGTTTGGTTGAATCTATATCAGTTGATTTAAATAAAAAAGCAAAAAAGAACAATTCAACGGTTAATTATTTTGCTCATCATTCATCATTAACTAAAAATTCAAGAATAGATGTTGAAAATTTTGCTAAAACAGCTAAGAATCAATTATTTACAATTTGTTGTACATCGACTTTGGAAATGGGGATTGATATTGGAGCAGTTGATAGTATTGTACAATATAACGCACCTTATTCAGTTTCAAGTTTAGGTCAACGGTTGGGAAGAAGTGGGCGAAAAACGAAAAAAAGTATTTTACATTTCATTGCAACGACTCCTTTTGATTTATTAAAAGGATTAGCCGCGATTTCCTTGTATGAAAGAAGTGAAATAGAAAGATTAGATGGTCCCAGTAAGCCTTATGATTTATTTGCTCATCAGTTATTAGCTATGTTATTGGAGCATTCAGGATTAAAAAAACAAACTGTGTTTCATTTAAATCAGCAATTTAAAAATTGGAACTGGTTGAATGATGAGGAAATAAAAAAAATAGTAACTCATCTTTTAGAAGAAGAGTTTATAGAGTCGATTGGAGAAGAATTTATTACTGGAGTTGCTACAGAACCGTTGTTGACTATGGGACGTTTCTTTTCTCAATTTAGTACGCCTAGTAACTATAGTGTTTTCAGTGATGTCAAAAAAATTGGTGAAATACCTCTAGATATATTTTTGGAGATAGATAGCAATATTCTATTGGGTGCTAAAATTTGGAAAATTAAAGAGATTAATCATGAAAATAAAAAAATTATAGTACTTCCAGCAAACGATGGGAAGCCTCCTAAATTCTTCTCACTAGGAGGTGAGACTAGTCATTTATTAGCTAATGAAATGTTGGCTTTAATCAAGGATATTGATTGGATTGATAGTTTA